>CAYTZR010000009.1:0-50354 GCA_964442605.1 uncultured Oscillospiraceae bacterium | reverse complement strand
CCCACGACCTCCAGCGTGACAGGCTGGCATTCTAACCAACTGAACTACCGGACCGTAAACAGCTTTAATATAATACCATATATTGTCCGCCGTTGTCAATACTTTTTTTGATTTTTTTGGCTTTGTTTAATTTTTTTGGCGGTGCGGGGAAAAGCCTTGGGCGTAGGCTTAACCTTTTCTATCACTGCCAAAGTGCGGACTATATCGCTGCCGGGCAGCGGAGCCTTGATAATCTCCGCAACCCTTCCGCCGAGGGCGCCTATAATAGGCTTTGCCTCCGCTATCTCATCGTCGGCATCTTTACCCTTAAGAGCGACAAATCGTCCGCCTATACGCACATAGGGCAGGCAGTATTCGGAAAGTACGGTCATATTGGCGACTGCCCGCGACACTGCCAAATCAAATCTTTCACGATACCTGTTATCTCTCGCCAGCTCCTCCGCGCGTCCGTGTATGCAAAGCGTACCCTTAAGTCCTATAGTATCATTTACGCAGTTTAAAAAATTTATGCGTTTGTTCAGCGAGTCTAAGAGCGTCAGATCTATATCGTGCCGCATGATTTTCAGCGGCAATCCGGGAAAACCCGCTCCGGTACCTACGTCTATGACGGTCTGTCCCGCGTCTATATCTATATACTTTAAAAGCATCACCGAATCCAAAAAATGCTTAATTGTAATACCGTCGTCATCGGTGATGGCAGTAAGATTTATATTTTCATTCCACTCCTTGAGCAGGCGCGAATATTCCGACAGCATATCGATTTGCGCTTTGTCCGCCGCTATGCCCAGCTCTTTTATTCCGTCCGAAAACAGTTTTTTGTTCATATTGTATATCCTTATTTTTTGTTTGTCAAAGAGTATCCTAAGCTGCATATATTTCCGGCGCCCATTGTAATTATAAGGTCACCCGGAACCGTATTTTTAAGAAGATAACGCTCAATCGCGCTCATGTCGTTCATATACACGGCGTTTGGAATTAGTATCGCAAGGTCACAGGAATGTATCGTTCCATCATACTTCTCACGAGCGGGGTATATATCGGTGATCATAACTCTGTCCGCGATGCTCAGCGCCGAAGCAAAGTCGTTTAAAAACGCTGCGGTTCTTGTGTAGGTGTGGGGCTGGAATACCACCCAAACGTTGTTATATCCCATTTTCTTGGCGGTTTCCAAGGTTGTTTTTATCTCGGTGGGATGGTGAGCGTAATCGTCAACCACGTCCACGCCCGTCTTTGTTTTGCCAAGCTTGTCAAACCGACGCTTTGCGCCTCTGAACTCCTCAAGCCCCTGCCTTATATATTCCGGCTCTATTTTCAGGAAATCGCAGGCAGCGGCAACGCCCACAGAATTACAAATGTTATGACTTCCCGCCACGTTTAAATCAACGTGAGTAATAAAACGTTCTCTGTTATATATGTCAAAACTTGGGCAGCCTCCGGTGCGCACGGTTATGTTTTGGGCGGTGTAATCCGCGTCCCGGTTATTGAGTGCATATGTCAATACGTTTTTTTCAACATTATGCACAATAGATTGGGTGCTTTTTTCGTCAATACATACAATATTGCAACCATTTTGGTTGGTAAGGCTTGTAAATTTTACAAAAGATGATATAATATGATTAAGGTCTTTAAAATAATCAAGGTGATCCTCTTCAATGTTTGTGATTATAGACACAAACGGTTTGAAGTGCAAAAAACTTTCTACATATTCGCAGGCCTCAAACGGCAGATATTCGGAGCCGCCTATTCGGTAATTTCCGCCGATTTGGCTTAGCTCACCGCCTATGAGTACAGTAGGATCTTTCTTCGCAGCCAGGAGCACCAGTGACAGCATTGATGATGTTGTGGTTTTGCCGTGCGTACCGGCAACAGCGATCGGGTATTTGTAAAGCTCAAGCAGAGCTCCCAGCATTACCGCTCTTTCGATAACGGGAACGCCGAGCTTCCTTGCAGCAGCAAGTTCCGGATTGTCATCCGATATTGCCGCAGTGTAACATACAACATCAGGACTCTTAATATTTTCGGCCTTTTGACCGATGAAAATTTCCGCACCGTTTTGTTCCAGCCTATCGGTTAAATCCGAGGATTTTGTGTCGCTGCCGGACACCTTATATCCAAAGTTCAGCAGCATTTCCGCAATGCCGCTCATACTTATTCCGCCAATGCCTATCATGTGTATATACGCGTTCTTTGGTACCTCGGAAAAAGAAAAAATGTTCATTTTTGGGCTTACCCTCTTTCGTTTTAATATATATTCAGTATACTATATGTTTGCGATTTTTTCAAGAATATATATAAAAATTTAAGAGTAAATGAGTATTTTGGAAAAGTAATGTTTATATATGCGGAAAAATTTCGAGAAAGGAAGGAGAAAGTCATGCGAGTTACTGACATCAGAATCAGAAAAATCAATACTGACGGGAAAATGAAGGCTGTTGTTTCCGTAACCTTTGATGACGCGTTCGTGGTTCACGATATAAAGGTCATCGAGGGACAGGAAGGCAGACTGTTCACGGCTATGCCAAGCAGAAGAACGCCCGACGGCGAATATAAAGACATAGCTCATCCGATTAATTCGGAAACCAGAATGGCGCTTAATGAACAGATACTTCAAAAATATCGTGAAGTATTGGAAGAGGCTCCCCGGGATGAGGAATTTTAATTAATTGGCTGTACCGTTTATCCGCGGTACAGCCTTGCTTTGGTTTTAATAATTTTCGTTCTTAAATCGTTTTATATGGGAGAAGGTTTTTTCTTCTCCGTCGGTTTGTATCATACGCAGCCAGCTTTCGAGCAGTCTTGCGGTATCCGGGTGCATTGCGCTTTTAGCCCTGCTCTGCATAAAATACTCGATGGGATTGTCGTTTGTGTAGTTTCTTCCGTTATATATTTTGCCCGCCGCAACCCTGTCGCAGAACATCTCCTTAACGTATTTGAGCGGCATTTTAACAGGCTCAAGCATTTTTGTTTTGAAGCTGTAATCCGTCCAGTATTCAAAATGGTGTTTATTTCTGCCCTTATGATGCATCCATGCGTTGGAATATCCGCGTTCTCTGCGTTCTGCCTCGTTGGGGCTTTTATTGCCCAAAAAGAACCTGGAGCCTTCACTGAATTCAGTGGGACTGAATTTTGATAAATCATGTTTCAGTCCCTGCCAAAATATTCCGGTTTTAAAGCAATGATATATTACCATATGTCTGTGACGTACTATAGTCAGGAAATGCTTTATAGGATGTCCCATAATAATTCACCTCGTCATATACGAAATCGTGTTTGCGGAGCGCGAGCGCGGCACGGTAAAATAATTAACGCCACTCATATTATATCATTATGTTGAACCCAAAACAAGACTTAAATAATTTAATAAAATTATGTGTTGACAAAACAGAAAATATATTATATAATACAGAAGCGATTATATTCGATTATATTTTAGAAGCGATTATATTTTAGAAGCAATTTATTTTAGATTAGACGAGATTAGGTATTTTCAGATTAGATGAGCGGGCTGAAATAGCGCCCAAATAATCACACGCGTTTTACGCGCTTATGCGTTCATGCGCTTATTTGGATATGAATACTTCTTTGTCTACTCTTAGTCCGGGAATTATGAGGAGGCTTTTTTTATGTTTTATCCAACCTTTGAGCAGGTAGAGCAATATGCCGAACAGGGCTACAATTTGATACCTGTGACATTATCTATTTTTGCGGATATGGATACGCCTATTTCCGCATTCCGAAAGCTTGAATCCGATGATTACTGCTTTTTGCTTGAGTCGGTGGAGGGCAATGAATTGACTAATCGTTACTCGTTCATCGGCAGAAACCCGTTTATGATTTTTAAAAGCTATGGCAAGAATGTGAAAATCACCGATTACAACGGTGTTGTAACAAAAAGGACGGGCAACCCAATCAATATCCTGAGCGAATATTCAGACAAGTATAAGTCACCGATAATAGAAGGCTTGCCGGATTTTTGCGGCGGAGCGGTAGGGTGCTTTGCATACGATGTGGTAAGGCTTACCGAAAACCTGCCAAACATTCCCGAGGACGATTTGAACCGACCCGATATGCACTTTATGTTTACAGATGAAATTATCGCGTTTGACAACAAGGCTAAGTCGCTTATACTTATGGTAAACATTCATCCGGGGGACAATCTGCGTTTCAGATATGACAGAGCGGTTGAACGCCTTATGGAAATAAGAAGTGAGCTGAACGCTCCCCTTACAATTAAGGAAAAACCGAAGAGCGGGTTCAGAGGCGCATCGAAGCCGAAGAGCAACTTTACAAAGGAGCAGTTCTGTGAAAACGTGGAGAAGGCGAAGGAATATATAAAGAACGGCGATATATTCCAAGTGGTTCTGTCTCAAAGGTTTGAGATAGAAAACCACAGCGATCCGTTTAACGCTTATCGCGCAATCCGCGTTATAAATCCATCGCCGTATATGTATTATTTAAAGTTTGACGACTATCAGATAGCGGGAGCGTCACCTGAGATGCTTGTAAGAGTGGAGGACGGGATGGTTAGCAACAGTCCTATAGCCGGCAGCAGACCCAGAGGCAAAACCCCGGAGGAGGATAAGCAAAACGAGCTTGACCTGATTGCGGATCCGAAAGAGAATGCCGAGCATATAATGCTTGTGGATCTTGGCAGGAATGATGTGGGAAAGGTTTCAGAGTTCGGCAGTGTAAAGGTGACACGCATGAAATATATACAGCGGTTTTCACACATTATGCACATGACATCTGACGTACAAGGAAAGCTCAGAAAGGACAAAACGCCGTTTGACGCGCTTAAGAGTGTACTGCCTGCGGGAACTTTGTCAGGTGCGCCAAAGGTAAGAGCCATGGAGATAATCGATGAGCTTGAAAACCGAAAGCGCGGCTTCTACGGCGGCGCTATCGGCTATATCGGTTTCAGCGGCAGTCTGGACTCATGTATAACCATAAGAACCGCTTTATTTAAGGACAACAAGGCTTATGTACAGTCGGGCGGAGGCATCGTGTACGATTCTGTTCCCGAAACCGAGTATATGGAGTCTGTGAATAAGGCTATGGCAATGATAAAAGCGATAGAAAGGGCGGGTGATTTATAATGAATTTGATAATAGATAATTATGATTCCTTCACCTATAATCTCTATCAATTTATAGGAACAATAGACAGCGATATAGAGGTATACCGCAACGACAAAATAACCGTGGACGAAATCGAAAAAAAGAAGCCGGAGCATATTATAATATCCCCCGGTCCGAAATATCCTAAGGATGCGGGAATTTGTATCGAGCTTATACAAAGGCTTTACACAAGCGTTCCCATATTGGGGGTTTGTTTGGGGCATCAGTCGATAGGAGAGGCAATGGGAGGCAAAACGGTTCACGCGCCTCTGCTGATGCATGGCAAGTCCGATATGGCTAATATTTTAGACAGGACATCGCCGATTTTTAAAGGAATAAAGGATGATGAAATCGAGGTCGGCAGGTACCATTCGTTGGTGACCGATGAACAAAGTTTGCCCGACTGTATGAAAATCACCGCCAAAACGAGCGACGGCTCGATAATGGCGATGGAACACAAGGTATATCCGCTTTACGGTTTGCAGTTCCACCCGGAATCTGTGCTTACGCCGTGCGGAATGAAGCTGCTTGAAAATTTTTTAAATATATAGGAGTGATATTATGTTGGTAAAATTTATTAAAAAGCTTGTCGAGGGAGAAAATCTGACTTTTGAAGAAGCAAAGGAAGCAATGGACGCAATTCTGGATGGGGGAGCGACTCCGGTTCAGATCAGCGCCTATTTGATCGCGCTTAGAATGAAAGGCGAAACTATTGATGAGATAAGCGGAAGCGCGGCAATGATGAACGCTAAGGCGATTGGCATAAGGCCCGAGGTTGATGACTACGTTGACGCGGTAGGCACCGGCGGCGACGGAACCAATACCTTTAACATTTCCACAACGGCGGCGTTTGTCGCTGCCGGAGCGGGTGTAAAGATGGCAAAGCACGGCAATCGTGCTATCTCCAGCAAATGCGGCAGCATCGATGTGCTGGAGGGGCTTGGTGTAAATGTCATGATAAAGCCGGATCAGGTTAAGGAATGTGTGGAAAAGATAGGCATCGGCTTTATGTTTGCCAGAACGATGAACCCGTGTATGAAGACCGTATCGGGCGTAAGGGGCGAGCTTAAGATAAGAACCCTGTTCAATATATTGGGACCTCTTTCAAATCCGTCAAACGCAAAGCACCAGGTTGTGGGTGTTTTTGATCCCGATCTGACACGCACTATGGCAGAGGTTATGATGAAAATGGGCGTTGTTTCGGGTATGTCGGTTTCGGGATGCGAAAACGGCATGGATGAGCTTTCGAATATAGGAAAGACAAAGGTTTCCGAAATCAAGAACGGTGAAATTCTGGATTACGTACTGTCACCCGAGGACGTTGGGCTTAAACCGGCATCAGAGAGCGATATAAAGGGCGGAGATGTAAACGAGAATATAAAAATCACTCTTGATATATTGGACGGCAAAAAAGGTCCGTGCCGCGATATAGTTGTTCTGAATGCGGGCGCGTCAATATACGCTGCGGGCATAGCCTCGGATATTAAGGAGGGCGTTCGCCTTGCGGAGGAGGCTATTGACAGCGGCAGGGCTAAGGAAAAGCTGGAGCAGCTTAAGGAACTTACCAACAGCTTTAAATAACGGAGAAATCGTATGGATATACTTGAAAAAATCGTAACCAAAAAGAAAATATATCTTGAAAACCAAAAGCAGAAAATAAGCTACAAAACACTGCGTGAAGACGTAGAACATTCCTTTGGCTCACGTAGGGTAATAAGCTTTTATAACGCGCTTAAGGATTACAAAAAAATCTCCATTATTGCCGAGGTGAAAAAAGCTTCACCCTCTAAGGGGCTTATCCGTCCCGATCTTGACCATATCGCCGTGGCGAAAGAATATTTAAAATCTGATGTTCAAGCTATGTCGGTGCTTACCGAAACAGATTTCTTCTTGGGCAAGCCCGAATTTGTCAGTGATATAAGAAAGCTGTCGGATATACCGCTGCTCAGGAAGGACTTTGTGATAGATGAATATCAGATATATGAGGCATATAAGCTGGGCGCTGACGCGATACTCTTGATAGCCGCTATTCTTGACGACAAGACAATGGCGGAGTATATGAGGATTGCCGACAGTCTCGGACTCCGGTATCTTGTGGAAACGCATGATGCCGAGGAGCTTAAGCGTGTAATGAGCTTGGGCGCTCCGATTGTCGGCATAAACAATCGTAATCTTAAGACATTTGAGGAGGATTTGGGCACTACGGAGAGGCTGCTCGGGCTTTTGGAAAACAGAGATGAAAAGGTTGTGGTTTCGGAAAGCGGAATAAGGGACAGCAAGGCGCTTTCATATATGGAGTCGCTTGGCATCGACGCGGTTCTTATCGGTGAACTGTTTATGCGCCGCGAGAATATATCGGGCGCGGTATCGGACCTCAGAAACGGATTGATATAAAAAACGGATTGCCATAAAAACGGATTGCCATACCGAATGATTGATAAAGAACGGATTGATACAGTTGAACACAAAAATAAAAATCTGCGGCCTGTTCAGACCCGAGGATATAGACGCGGTTAATATTGCGAAGCCCGATTATATAGGCTTTATATTCTATCCCAAAAGTCACCGTTATGTGGATATGGACAAGGCGGCGGCTTTAAAGGCACGGCTTTGCGGTGATATAAAGACGGTGGGAGTGTTTGTAAATGTCCCGCCCGAGGAAATTGCCGATATTGCCGAAAATGTGCCGCTTGACATAGTGCAGCTCCACGGCGATGAGGACAATGCCGTGATCGGCAGGGTAAAGGAGCTGTGTCCGCGCCTCAGCGAGGTTTGGAAGGCGGTGCGTGTGCGCGGGGATTTTGACAGAGAGGAGCTAAAAAGGTATTCTCTGGCGGACAGGCTGGTGCTTGATGCGTATGTAGAGGGCTACGGCGGTCAGGGGAAGTCTATTGACCTTGACCTGCTCCGCGGTATAGGAGGAGAGCGCATTATACTGGCGGGCGGTCTCGGATTTGAAAATATAAAAACGGCAATTGAAACAGTAAAGCCGTATTGTGTTGATTTAAGCAGCAGTGTGGAAACGGATAAGCAAAAGGACAGGGGTAAGATAATTAAAATAGTGGATTTGGTCAGAAATTAAAAAAGATGTAGATGCAAAATCAAAAAAGAGGTAGATGCAAATGGAAAATAAATCTAAGGGCAGATTTGGTATTTACGGCGGACAATACGCTCCCGAGACGCTGATGAACGCCTTAAACGAGCTTGAAGCAGCGTATAACGAGGCGAAAAGCGACCCTGAATTTATAAAAGAGCTGGAGTTTTACTTAAATGAATACGCAAACCGCCCCTCGCTCCTGTATTATGCGGAGAACATGACAAAGGATTTGGGCGGCGCAAAGGTATATATAAAACGTGAGGATTTAAACCATACCGGCGCTCATAAAATTAACAATGTACTTGGTCAAGCGCTCCTCGCAAAGCGCATGGGAAAGAAAAAGGTTATAGCCGAGACGGGAGCCGGTCAGCACGGTGTCGCGGCGGCAACCGCTGCCGCGCTGTTCGGAATGGAGTGCGAGGTGTTCATGGGTGAGGAGGACACGAGGCGTCAGGAGCTTAACGTTTTCCGAATGAATTTGCTGGGCGCAACGGTAACTCCCGTATCCTCCGGTACGGGCACATTAAAGGATGCCTGCAATGAGGCGATGCGCGTATGGGCAGCGCGCGCAAATGACACAATGTACCTGCTGGGTTCAACGATGGGACCTCATCCTTATCCAACGATAGTAAGGGATTTCCAGAGCGTAATCGGCAGGGAAATTAAAGCGCAGCTGTTTGAGAAGGAAGGCAGACTCCCCAACGCCGTAATAGCCTGTGTAGGCGGCGGCAGCAATGCGATGGGCGCGTTCTATGACTTTATTAATGATAAGTCCGTAAGGCTTATCGGCGCTGAAGCGGCAGGCGACGGTGTTGACACGGAGAGACATGCCGCAACTCTTACAAAGGGGACGGTTGGCGTTCTGCACGGAATGAAGTCGATATTTTTGCAGGATAAAAACGGCGGCATTATGCCCGTTTATTCAATTTCCGCCGGTCTTGATTACCCCGGTATAGGACCGGAGCATGCCGCGCTCAGGGACAGCGGCAGAGCCGAATATTACGCGATAACCGATAAGGAGGCGATCGACGCTTTCTGCTATCTGACAAAGACCGAGGGAATTATCCCGGCGATAGAAAGCTCTCATGCCGTTGCTCAGGCGCTTAAGATCGTGCCGACCATGAGCAAGGATGATATTGTTGTAATTAACCTTTCCGGCAGAGGCGACAAGGACGTATATTCCGTCGCGAGATATATGGGGGTGGAAATCAATGAAAAATAGAATTGACAGTATGTTTGAAAATCTGCGGGCGCGCGGCAAAAAGGCGCTTGTAACGTTTTTGACGTTCGGCGACCCGAATGTTGAGGTCTCCAAGTCGCTGGTGCTTGAAATGGAAAAAAGCGGAGCGGATTTGATTGAGATGGGAATACCGTTCTCCGACCCGATGGCGGAGGGACCCGTTATTCAGGAGGCGAACATAAGAGCTCTAAAAAATGAAATTAATCTTGACATAATATTTGAGGCAGTGTCGGAACTGCGCAAGAGTACGCAGGTTCCGCTGGTTTTTTTAATGTATTTCAATTCTCTGCTCAGCTATGGAATTGATGAGTTTTTCAACGGCTGTAAAAAAGCGGGAGTTGACGGAGTGATAATACCCGATTTGCCTTTCGAGGAAAGCGACGAGATATACGATTATACCCAAAAATACGGTGTGTACCAGATTTCAATGATTGCTCCCACCTCATCGGAGGAGCGTTCAAAAAGAATTTGCGAGAGAGCTTGCGGTTTTTTGTACTGCGTGTCGTCCATGGGAGTGACCGGAGTAAGGGAAGGGTTTTCGACAGACTTTGACAAGATGTTCGATATGCTGAATAAATATTCGGACATACCAAAGTGTATCGGCTTCGGCATATCAAAGCCGGAGCATATAAGGAACCTCAAAAAGTACTGCGATGGCTTGATAGTGGGCAGCGCTATAGTCAGAATCATAGCCGCCGGCGAAACGGTTCAGGATAAAATCGACGGTGTTTCCGCTCTGACTAAGGAACTGAGCGATGCCGCAAAGGAATGAAAAATAAAGAAATCCAAAATAAAGAAATCAATCCAAGGAATGAAAAAAAGAAATCCTCTGAAAAAATAAAGTGTTTTTCAGAGGATTTTTTTGATATATTGTTTAAGATAAAGGATTTAGTCCCGCTAATCATAGCTATCGCCGGTGGATGCCGGGCTATGCGTTAATCTATAATCATGGTTTCTATATCCTCGCCGTCTGTATATGGGTCAGGGGAGTACGACGGAGCGGCTTCGGAAATGGTTTCGGCGCTGTCCGATGTCGGCGCGGCAGAAGAGAGCTCCTCAGGCTGAACATAGTCAACCTCTTCGAATTTCACAAATTCCTTTGGGTCAAGATATACGTCGTCCAGTCTTATCTCAAAGTGCAGGTGCGATTCGTCGTTTATTTCAGACACGGCGGTGCCGCCCACCTTGCCCAAAACATCGCCTGTTTTTATATCAGAGCCTATGGGCACGTTCGTTACATCCTTAAGGTTGGAATACACGCTGTCCGTTCCATCGTCATCGTGGTGAATTATGACGGTTGTGCCAAGAAGGCTGTCCTCGTAAGCTTTTTTCAGTGTTCCGTCCTTGATAGCGGTTACGATTGTGTCGGGGCTTGCCGCTATGTCAACACCGCTGTGCGTCCGCCAGTCCATCATTGTTTCGGAATATATAAGCTCTGAATCCGAAAAATCCTTAATTATTTTCCCCGAAACAGGCGCCTGCGCCAAAACCGTACCCGGGGTAGCCTCATCAACGGTATCGGCGGCTTCTTCCGCTGTCGGCGCAGGAGAAGGGTCCGCCGTCTTTTCGGCTTCAATCGGGTTTATTGCCGCGTTCGCGGGGACGGCGGCTTGGTTAGGCAACGGAGTGGCGTATGCACTGCCTGTGTAGGTTTCATTCGCGTTTTTTGTTGTTTTCGGTATAACCGCGCTCAGTATAGCATAAATTCCTATAGCCGTAATCCCCAGTAAAAGGATTATGTATAATCCCTTTCTCTTTGCGGAAACAGCTTGCTCGGGTCTTTGCTTTTCATTCGCGGCGGGCGGATCCGTGATTATTCTGCGATCGTAGTTTTCGCCGTTTTGTCTGTTTTTGTCATTATTGTTTTTATTGCTCATTTTATCACCTCGATTAAATTGTTTCCCAATGAGCGGAAATAATACATATATTTTGAAATTTTAAATACTTTATTTTATATGAAAAAGTGAAAAATACATAAATATTTGCTCTCAATCTCACGTAAACTTAGTATAAAATACAGGTATTGTAAAAATGCGCAGCTTGTGGTATACTTAAAACATTCTAAAAATAACCATGATTTTTTATTTGGAGGAAGAAAAATGAGTTTGTACAGTATTATTCTTGCGGCGGGCGAAGGAAAGAGAATGAAATCAAATATTGCCAAGCCTTTGCAGCAGGCGGCGGGAAAGGCTCTGGTTGAATGGGTTACCGACACGGCGACAGAGGCGGGCAGCGATGAAAATATAGTTGTTATCGGACATAAGGCGGAGGATGTCAAGGAATACTTGGGTGATAGCGTGACGTATGCGTATCAGTATGAGCAGCTGGGAACCGGTCACGCGGTTATGCAGGGAATAGAGAGTCTTAAGGACGTTGAAGGTACGGTTATGGTGCTGTACGGTGACGCGCCGCTTATCGAGGCCGAGACCTTAAAGAAAGTAAGAGCGGATCATGACAAGAAAAAGAGGGCGGCAACCGTTATTACCGCGTACATTGACGATCCATACGGATATGGCAGAATAGTTAGGGAAAACGGTGAAATAGTTAAGATTGTAGAGCAGAAGGATGCCGATGAGGATGAACAGGAGATTAAGGAAATTAACTCCGGTATGTACTTCTTTGACATACAAAAGCTGCGGAACGCGCTTTCAAGAATTACCAACAGCAACGCTCAGGGCGAGTATTACATAACCGATGTTGTGGAAATAATGCTTAGCGACGGAGAAAAGGTCGGTGCGTATATTACCGAGCTGGAGCAGATTTTGGGAGTAAATGATAAGCTGCAGCTTTCACAGGTGGGCAAGATTTTAAACCGCCGCAAGGCGGTGGAGCTTATGCTAAGCGGCGTTACCATAGTTGATCCCGATAAGGTTCAGATTACAGCCAATGTTAGTGTGGGCAGAGATACGGTGCTTTATCCGGGAACGGTTTTGGAGGGAAATACCGTAATAGGCGAAAACTGTATTATCGGATCCGATACAACGCTCAAGAACTGCAAAATCGGCGACAATACCAACGTGCTTAAAACAGTGGGCATCGACAGTGAGGTCGGTTCAAACACCAATGTGGGGCCGTTCGCTTATTTAAGACCGGGCACCAAAATCGGCTCCGATGTTAAAATAGGCGATTTTGTTGAGATTAAGAACTCGACTGTTGATGACAGCACAAAGGTTGCTCATTTGACATACATAGGTGATGCTGATGTTGGTAAGAGGGTAAACTTCGGCTGCGGTACGGTTGTTGTGAATTATGACGGCGAGAATAAGCACCGCACGGTTATTGAGGATGATTGCTTTATAGGCTGTAACACCAACCTTGTATCGCCCGTAGTGGTAAGACACGGCGCGTATACCGCGGCAGGTTCGACAATTACGGACGAGGTTCCGCCTGAGTCGCTGGCAATCGCCCGCTCAAAGCAGGTGGTTAAGGAGCAGTGGACTGTGAAGAGAAAAAATAAGGAGAAGCAGGAAAATTCAAAATCATAAAACCGATTTGAGGTAAATATAATGTATATGGTAGTCGGCTTGGGCAATCCCGGCAGTAAATATGTGAATACAAGACACAATATAGGGTATGATGTGGTAGACGCGTTTTGCTCCAAAAACGATATAAGGTTTAAGGCAAGCAAATTTAAAGCGGAGATCGGAACGGGCTTTGTCTGCGGCGAGAAGGTTATAGCGGTGAAGCCCACAACCTTTATGAATTTAAGCGGTGAGGCAGTAGCGCCGATTGCCGATTACTACGATATACCCGATGAGAACATAATCGTTGTTTCCGATGATAAGACAATGGAACTGGGAAAGCTGAGAACCAGGGCTTCCGGCAGCGCCGGCGGACATAACGGGCTTAAAAGCATAATACTCTGTCTCGGCTCCGACAACTTTCCTCGTGTCAAAATAGGAATAGGAGCCGCAAAGGGCGACAGCCACGAGGAAATCTGTAATTTTGTCTTGGGAAAATTTTCCGAGGCGGAGACTGAAATCTTGACCGAAACGGCGATAAGAGCGGTAAAAGCCGTCGAGGAAATAATAAAGGGTGATGTGAGCCGGGCGATACAAAAGTATAACGGATAATGAAGTCAATGGATAAAAGCGGGTGTCTTGTGGATAAAAGCGGGTGTCTAGCGGGTGTCTTATGGATAAAAGCGGGTGTCTTATGAATAAAAACGGATTTTACCGGATAATGGATGAGCTTGCGGACTTTGAAGAGATTGCGGGCGGTATTAAGAATAATATTACGCCGATCAATGTAAATGGTGTGTCAGACTCTTTGAGGGCACACCTTGCTTTTTGTGTGTCCGAGAAGTTCGGAGCGCCGGTTTTGATGGTTGCTGAAAGCGAGACCGCCGCCATCGAAATTGCCGATGACCTGCGCTTTTTTACCGGCGGCGAGGTTCTGCTGTTCGGAAATTCCGATTTACTTTTTTATGATGTGGACGTAAAGAGCCATGAAATTCAAAAGCAGCGGCTTGAGGTTTTGGATAAATTATGCGAAAGTCGCGATAATACGTATTTGGTTACAACATATTCGGCGCTTACAAGCCCGACTGTGCCGTACAAAAAATACTGTGAAAATGTTTCAACGTTGAAGGCGGGAGACGACATAGAGCCTGACGAGCTTTGCGACAGGCTTGCCGCCCTTGGCTACAAGCGCGAGGATATGGTTGAAGGGGCGGGGCAGTTCAGCCGCCGCGGCGGTATACTCGATTATTTTCCGTTCTATAGCGACTATCCAATAAGAATAGAGTTCTTTGATACCGAGATTGATTCGATAAGAGCTTTTGATAAGAACAGCCAAAGAACAATTGAGATGTGCGGCTCTGCGCGCATAACGCCGGCCGGAGAGTCGGTGCTGAGTGAAACGGAAAGAGCGGCGCTTGTGAAAAAGCTTGAGGATTTAGTCGATCTTGTGTCCGATAAGGCGGCATCAATTGTAAGGAGAGACATTGAGCGCTTGAAGCAGGGAATATCGTTTCCGTCAATTGATAAATATATACCCTATATTTACAAGGAAATTCCGACTGTTATGGATTATCTTCCCGAGGATACGGTGGTATTCTGGTGTGATCCGAGCCGTATAAGCGAATCAAACGAAAAGGAACAGATGAGGTTTTCGGAGGATTTGACCGACTTGGCGGAGCGCGGTATAATTCCGGATGCGCGGCTCGCGTACTCGCTGCCTCTTAAAAAGGCGGTAAAGCGGCTTACAAAGCACAGGTTTATAGGTCTTAGCGGTATTTCCGGATATTCCGATGAGTATCGTCCGAAACACACCTACTCTATCGGTTCAAAGTCTTTGGCGGGATTTAGAGGTAAAATGGAATTCCTGTTTGAAAGCCTGAATTATTACAAAGCGAACGCATACAGGGTGATTTTGCTGGGCGGCTCCGAGGCACGAGCTAAAAATTTACTTGACAGGATGGAAAACGAGGGCTTATCCTGCGGTTATTCCGAAAAATTAAACAAGCTCCCTCCAAACGGAGGGATTACGATTTGTCCCGGCAGTATAGCCCACGGCTTTGAATTGCCTGTGATACGAACCGTTGTTATATGCGATAAGGAGATATTCGGAGGCGAGAAAAAAAGAAAAAGACGCTACGGCAAGATAAAAGGCGAAAAGATTGACAGCTTTACAGATCTTAACGTGGGTGACTACATAGTACACAGAAACTACGGAATAGGTCAGTATATGGGAATAGAGCAGTTGTCTGTCGAGGGAGCGCGCAAGGATTATTTGAAAATCAGGTTTAAGGGTGACGACTTCTTGTACGTCCCTACCGACCAGATGGACATGATATACAAGCACATAGCGAGAGACGGCGCGAGAATAAAGATGAACAAGCTCGGCGGGGGCGAATGGAACCGAACCAAGCAGCGGGTTAAGGCCGCGGCGGCAGATATGGCAAAGGAGCTAATAGAGCTTTACGCCAAGCGCGAGCAGTCCCCCGGCATCGCTTTCCCGAAGGACGGCGAATGGCAGTCGGATTTTGAGGCAAGATTTCCGTATGAGGAAACAGACGATCAGCTCCGCAGCATAAACGAGATGAAAGCGGATATGGAAAAGCCCTATCCTATGGACAGACTTTTGTGCGGCGATGTCGGCTACGGCAAGACAGAGGTTGCTATAAGAGGCGCGTTTAAAGCGGTGACGGCAGGATATCAGGTTGCGTACCTTGTGCCGACTACCATATTGGCAAACCAACACTTTAATACATTTAAGCAAAGAATGAAGGACTATCCGATAAATGTGGCAATGCTGTCAAGATTTTGTACCCCGCTTGAGGAAAAACGGATTGTAAAGGGGCTGTCTACCGGTGAAATTGACATTGTCATCGGGACTCACAAGCTTTTAGGTAAGCAGGTTAGGTTTAACAAGCTGGGCTTGCTTGTGATAGATGAGGAACAGCGTTTCGGCGTTGCCCATAAAGAAAAAATAAAAGAAATCCGCAAGGAGGTAGATGTGCTGACGCTGACGGCAACGCCCATCCCCAGAACTCTGCATATGTCGCTGACAGGTATAAGGGATATGAGCATTATCAGTGAGCCTCCGGCGGAAAGGTTCCCGATTTCCACGTATGTACTTGAGTATGACGAGGATGTGGTTGCGGAGGCAATAAACAAAGAGCTTGGCAGAGGCGGACAGGTGTATTATCTTTTCAATAAAATTGACGGAATATTCAAAATCGCAAACCGCATTGCGGAGCTTGTACCCGGGGCAAGAATAGCCGTGGCTCACGGCAGAATGCATGAAAACGAGCTGGAGCAGATTATGATGGATATGCAAAACGGAGATGTTGATGTGCTTGTATGCACAACCATAATAGAAACGGGGCTCGATATCGCCAATGTTAACACAATAATCGTCGAAAATTCGGATCGTTTGGGACTTGCGCAGCTGTATCAGCTTCGGGGCAGAGTCGGACGCTCAAACAGACTTGCCTATGCATATTTGACCTACCGTAAAAATAAGGTGCTGACTCCGGAAGCGGAAAAAAGATTGCTGGCAATCAAGGAGTTTACCGAGTTTGGCAGCGGATTTAAAATCGCGATGCGCGACTTGGAAATCAGGGGTACGGGCAATCTCATCGGGGCGCAGCAGCACGGTCATATGGAGGCGGTTGGTTATGAAATGTACTGCCGCTTGCTGGAGGAGGCAAAGGCTGAAATCAGCGGGCGTGAGGTGAAGCACGAAACCGAAACACAGATTGATCTGCCGGTAACCGCGTATATTTCGGAAAAATATATCGGAAACCACAGTCAAAGACTTGCCGCATATAAGAGAATAGCGGCAATAAACAGCAGCGAAGATTTGCTTGACGCATACGACGAGATTGAGGACAGATACGGAACCGTGCCGCCCGAAACCGACAATCTTATGCAGGTATCTCTTATCAAGGCTTATGCCGAAAGCTACGGCATCGCCGAGATGATAGGCGGCAGCGAGCGTATAATAATTAAGTTTGACCCGGAGAATGTTCCCGATATGGGACCATGTATCAGGCTGATAGATAAACGTCCGTCTCAGGTGTCGATAATTACGCCGTCAAACCCAAAGCTTTCTATAAAGCTAAGCCCGAAAAAATCCGATTTGTACGCAAAGGAATATTTAAAAGAGCTGAAAGAGATAATGGAATTGCTGGTAAACGGCTAAAACATTAAATTTTTGTAAACATTCCAATAATTTTTTGCTACAGCTATGGAAAAAATCATATTTATATAGTATAATGCAAATGTTGTACTAATTTAGGTACTGATTTAGAATAAAATTAAACTTTCAGAATAAATGTGTGTAAGGAGAGAAAACAATGGACAAGAACGAGTTTTTGGACGATGAAAAGGTTCAAAAAGTAAAGGAAGATGTCAGCGCGAAAATCGCTGATGCTGCTTCCGAAATTAAAGAAGAAATTGATGAAGCCGCAAAGAAAGCGGCTGACAAAGTGAAAGATGCGGCTGAGACAACAGCCGACGCAGCGGAAGAATCGGTTGAGGCAACAGCCGAAGCGTCTGAAGAATCGGTTGAGGCAACGGCTGAAGCGTCTGAAGAATCGGGGGCGGAAACTGCGGTGCAGACAGCGGCTGACGCGGTTGCTGAGCAGATATTCGAAAAGAAGCCCTCAAAGAGTGTAAGCCTTCCCATTGGAGCTTTGATCGGTATTATTGTAGGATGCGTTGTGGTTGCGGCATTGGTAGTGGTTCTTATTATGAACTATGTTTCAAATCAGCCCAAGTACGGCAAGGCTGAGGGCAAGACTATTGCAACTGTAAACGGCGAAAAGATTACAGATGAAGATTTGGGATACTATATCTATGCTGAAGCTTTTGAGCAGTACTACAACATCGAGGGTGAAGACGCGGACGGCGACCTGACGGACTTTGACTGGGAACAGGATGTGGACGGAACGCCGCTTTCCGAGATAATTAAGGAAAACGCGTACAATACCGCGATAGATGAGCTGATTGCCGCTCAGAAAGCAACCGAGCTTTTGAATGATCCTTGGACAGATGATGAAGATGCTCAGGTTGAATCAACTGTTGACGGTTACGTTGAGCAGTTCGGCGAGGACGGATTTAATTTAAGAGCGAAGAGCATGGGTATTTCCTCCGTAAACGAGTACGCAAGAATGTACAAAAGAGTTTTACAGGCTCAGACGACTATGTATGAGGTTGAGGAAAATCTCGACAGCTATATACCCGAGGGAGTTGACTTGTCCGATTACATTCAGGAGGACAAGGCCACCGTTAAGCACGTCCTGATTATGGTTACGGATGAGGCTGATGCGGCATCCGCCGCGGAAGAAGGCGAAGAAGTGACTGTTGTTGATGACGCGACGGCTCTCGCGACCGCGCAGACTGTAGCTGATTTGGCAAAGAGCGGTACGGATTTTGATGAGCTTATGGAGCAGTACAACGAGGATACAGGCGAAACAACCGCCGGATACACCTTTACGGCAGGCGAAATGGTTGAGGAGTTTGAAGACGCGGCATTCGCTCTGGGAATTGGCGAAATATCGGAACCGGTAAAGTCTGACTACGGCTATCATGTAATAATGAGGCTGGCGGGCTACTATGAGCTTCAGGGCTACTGGGAGTCACAAGCAACGATTAAGGAAAATAAGTCAAACCTTGATAACATTTCCGTTAAGGGCATTATGGACGGCGTTCAGCAATCAGGCGAAGAGCTTTCGGCTCAGCAGGAAAGCGCAGCTGCCGAATAAGGCTTGATGAACTCAAACTTAAAAAGGACTTCATATTCTAAAAAGGACTGCATATTTAATGTGCGGTTCTTTTTTGCTTTGTAAGCCTGCTCGGATAACATCCGGATACTACAATTGTGTTACAATAGGAAAAATTACTTGACGAATACGGGTGTTATTAGATATAATAGACAAATAAGGGAATAATTAGCTTAATAACATTGTCAAATTTTTATCAAATATTAAATATTAAATATTATTTTATTGTTTATTGACTGCGTTTTGGGATTGCGTTTTGAGATTTGGGATTATGTGAATATGTATTAAGAGAATGTATTAAAACATATTGTTAAAATATTTATTAAAAATTTCTTACATGAAGAAAAAATAAAAATTTATATACAAAGGGGAGGTCTTACAATGAGTATTGTAAGCGTTGCACCGTGGGTGTCATTGGCGGCCGCGTTAATCGGACTTGCGTTCGCGGTGTATAAGTTCTTCTGGGTTAAAAAGCAGCCCGAGGGAACAAAGGAAATGGCGAATATCGCCGCAAAGGTTAGAAAAGGCGCTATGGCGTATCTTAAAAGACAGTATAAGACAGTGGGTATATTCTTTGTCGTAATGATTATAATCATTTGCATTATGGCAGCCTGTGATTTGCTTACATGGTTTGTGCCCTTCGCGTTCCTGTCAGGCGGATTTTTCTCCGGTCTTTCGGGATTTGTCGGCATGAAGATTGCGACATATGCAAATTCAAGAACCGCTAACGGAGCTAAGGAAAGCCTTAACAGAGGTCTTAAGATAGCGTTCTCGAGCGGTACTGTTATGGGTCTTACTGTTGTTGGTTTGGGCCTTTTGGATATAAGCATCTGGTTCCTGATTTTGAAGGCGATTTTAAATGATGCCAACGATATAATGGCTGCGATGCTGACATTCGGTATGGGTGCAAGCTCAATGGCATTGTTTGCCCGTGTAGGCGGCGGTATCTTTACAAAAGCTGCCGATGTGGGCGCTGACCTCGTAGGTAAGGTTGAGGCGGGTATTCCCGAAGACGATCCGCGCAACCCGGCTGTTATCGCGGATAACGTAGGAGATAATGTCGGTGATGTTGCCGGTATGGGCGCTGACCTCTATGAGTCATACGTTGGTTCCATCATTTCAACCGGTGCGCTGGCAACAGCCGCAGGTCTGGGTTTTGAGGGCATAGTAGTTCCTATGCTCATTGCCGCTATCGGTATAATTGCTTCTATCATAGGCTCGTTCTTTGTGTCAACAAAAGAGGGAGCGACGCAAAAAAATCTGCTTGGCTCATTAAGACGCGGTACATATGTAGCGGCTATACTTTCCGCTATTTCCGCAGCTGTGCTTATATTTACACTTCTGCCGGATAACAAGGGTGTATTCTGGGCTGTTATTTCAGGTCTTATCGCGGGCGTGCTTATCGGATTTTTCACGGAGTATTATACCTCCGATTCCTATAAGCCCACACAGAAGCTCTCGTCTTCGTCACAGACAGGAAGCGCGACAATTATTATCGACGGTATTGCGCTTGGTATGAATTCAACCGCTGTTCCCGTTATTATCGTAGGTATCTCGATTTTGGTAAGCTTCTTTACAGCGGGCGGCGGAGGCTTCTTATCATCCGGAGATTTGGACAGCTTCGCGATGGGTCTTTACGGCGTAGGTATCTCAGCCGTAGGTATGCTTGCTACACTGGGTATCACCCTTGCTACAGACGCATACGGACCGGTTGCGGATAACGCCGGCGGTATCGCAGAGATGGCAGGTCTTGATGAAGAGGTTAGAAATCGCACGGATGCTCTTGACTCTCTGGGCAACACAACAGCCGCAACAGGTAAGGGCTTTGCTATAGGAAGCGCAGCTCTCACAGCTCTCGCGCTTATCGTATCATATACCGACAAGATTGAAGCGCTCGGCGGAGAGCTTCAGCTCTCACTGACAAATCCTCCGGTTCTTATCGGATTGTTTGTAGGCGCTATGCTGCCGTTCCTGTTCAGCGCGTTCACAATGCAGGCCGTAGGACGCGCGGCTCAGAAGATAGTTGTTGAGGTAAGACGCCAGTTCAAGGAAATCAAGGGACTTATGGAAGGCAAGGCAGAGGCCGATTATGCGACATGCGTTGACATATGCACACGTTCATCGCTTAAAGAGATGATTGTTCCGGCAGCGCTCGGTATTCTGGCTCCTATTGTTGTCGGTCTTGTGCTCGGTGTAAACGGCGTTGTCGGCATGCTGGCAGGCGCTCTGGTTTCGGGCTTCGCTATAGCTATCATGATGGCAAACTCCGGCGGTTCATGGGATAATGCCAAAAAGTATATTGAAGCGGGAAATTTCGGCGGCAAAGGCAGTGAAAACCACAAGGCTGCTGTTGTAGGCGATACGGTCGGCGATCCGTTCAAGGATACATCCGGTCCGTCGGTTAACATTCTTATAAAGCTGCTCTCTATGGTTTCGATAGTGTTCGCGGCGCTGATTGTAAAGTTCAATTTGATTGACCTGATTACAGGCGTGATAAAGTAAAATAATAAAGTAAAATAAATAAAGCCGAATTGTGTTCCGCAATTCGGCTTTTAAATATATTATTAATCATACCGGCGTTTGAAAAGTCGGCAAGATTGAGAAAACTTTTCTTCTTATTTTCTTTTTATTTTAGCCAAGTTCGGCAAAATATTTGATTGTTCTAACCATCTGGCTTGTGTAAGAATTCTCGTTATCATACCATGAAACAACCTGAACCTCATACAAATCATCGCCGACTTCGGCAACCATCGTCTGGGTTGAATCAAACAATGAACCGTATCTCATACCAACGATGTCAGAGGAAACTATTTCATCCGTGTTGTAGCCGAATGACTCGTTTGAAGCAGCCTTCATAGCGGCGTTGATGCCGTCAACAGTAACATCCGCACCCTTAACAACGGCAGTAAGAATTGTTGTTGAACCCGTAGGTGTCGGAACTCTCTGAGCGGAGCCGATAAGCTTGCCGTTAAGCTCCGGAATAACAAGACCGATAGCCTTCGCGGCGCCTGTTGAGTTAGGAACAATATTAACAGCGGCAGCTCTGGATCTTCTCAGGTCGCCCTTTCTCTGAGGACCGTCAAGAGTCATCTGGTCGCCGGTGTAAGCATGGATTGTACACATAATACCCGTCTGAATAGCCGCGTACTTGTTAAGAGCGTCAGCCATGGGAGCCAAGCAGTTTGTTGTGCAAGAAGCTGCGGAAATAATTGTATCTTCGGGCTTTAAAGTTTCGTGATTTACATTGTAAACAACGGTTGGCAAATCATTGCCGGCGGGAGCGGAGATAACAACCTTCTTTGCGCCCGCGTTGATGTGAGCCTGAGCCTTAGCCTTTGAGGTATAGAAGCCCGAGCACTCAAGAACAACGTCAACATCCAAATCACCCCAAGGGCAATTGTTTGCGTCCGGGAAAGCATAAATCTTGATTTCCTGACCGTCAACAGTGATCGAATCTTCGCCTGCCGTAACCTTATCAGCCAGAGCATACTTACCCTGTGAAGAATCATACTTTAAAAGATGAGCGAGCATCTTAGGACTCGTTAAGTCGTTGATAGCAACAACATCGTATCCTTCCGCACCGAACATTTGTCTGAAAGCAAGACGTCCGATACGTCCAAAACCATTAATAGCAACTTTTACTGACATAATAAAAGTACCTCCTATATTTATATATTTTATTATTTTTATTTTTATTAATTTTTAATTTTTAAACTCTGTTTTTTAAACTCTGTAGATGCGCTGCTTTTCCAAGTATTACCTGAGTCAATATTATTTTACCTTAAATCAGAAAATTATTCAAGTATTTTTTTGATATTTTTTTATCAAAGCAAAAATATGTTTTGTTATTGTGTTTTGCATATTGCGGTTTGGATTTTTATTGTGCATTTTGCACAAAATCAAAACTTTCGCAAAAATAAATGTTACAGAAGTGTTACAGAAATATTATTTTTAAATTACAGTTTGTGATACCCAAGATATAGAATTATTAAAAATTAAAACACAAAATATTGATTTTGGCATCATAAAATTAAAAAAATCGGGCATCAAAATACAGAAATTTTTATGTATTTTTTGTAAATCAGCAATTAACAAATTGTGAAAAAATGTTGATTTCACTTGATTTTTCGGCGGTAATGTGATATACTTCATAACAAGTCTCGTAGCGCGATAAAATTTAATTTTCATCGTGCGGCGATCAAAAAACAAAAATACGTTGCCGATAATTTTGGCGGATTGGAGTTTTTGCGGAATGGAGATTTTTATGAAAAATCACAAGACATTGACTAAGATAGTAATTATTCTGTCATTGTTGACTTTTGTCTTGCCTATGTCATGCGTAACGGCAAGAGAGTTTGCCGATGTGCCGATTACCGCTTCTTATTATACGGCGGTTGATAAGCTCAGCAATCTCGGCATTATTCAGGGAAGAGAGGATGGCAACTTTGCCCCGGAGGCGCAGACTACACGCGCTGAATTCTGTGCTTTCCTGTCAAGAGCGACAGGCTACAGCGAGGGCTATTATCAGGCATCCGAAACACCTTTTTCGGACGTTTCGGCTGATTATTGGGCAAACGATTATATATCGTTTTGCTACGACAGGGGTTATATAAACGGTATGCTTGACGGAACGTTCGCGCCGGCTGACCCCGTTACATACGAGCAGGTTGTAAAGATGGTTGTTTGCTCGTCGGGCGCGGGCGATGAGAGCCTTATGAGTGTGGGTCCGTATTGGTATTCGGGATACATAGCTGTAGCGGAAAAATACGGTCTTCTCAAGGAAACGACAAAGACTGTAGGCAAGGATGCCAACAGAGCGTTTGTGGCTCAGATGGTCTATAATTCATTGAGCTTTATAAACGGCGGAGAGGTTGACGATACGGCGGTTTCAAGCGACGCTGCGGATTTGTCCAATAACGCGGCGTATCCCACTGCAGAGCCTATGGTATCGGTGGATGTGAGCGACAGCGATGATATATTCAGCGCGACACCGGTTCCCACGGCTGTACCGACGGCTGTACCCACAGAGGTTCCGACTGCGGTTCCGACCGCGGTTCCGACGGAAGCACCTACCATAGCTCCCACGGCTGTACCAACGGCTGTACCGACGGCTGTGCCTACGGCGATACCTACAACCGTACCGGTTGTGTCAAACAGTGCATCCGGCAACGGATATACGGTAGTGATTGACCCGGGACATAACTATAGCGGTGTTGATACCGGAGCAACGGGAAATGGGTTGAGAGAACAGGATGTAACCTGGTACATAGCCGAAAAGGTCAAGCCTTTGCTGGAGCAGCGCGGATTTAACGTTGTTATGACGCGTAATTCAATATATGATAACTGCGACCCGTCATCTACGAGCGCCAGTCTCGCTTACAGATATAATCTTGCCAACAGCATAGGGGCGGATGTGTTTGTATCTATCCATTGCAATGCCGGAGGCGGTACGGGAACGGAAACCTACTGCTATTACAGCAGCACGGAGGGCAAAAAGCTGGCGACGGCTGTTCATAAGTACATCATAGGCTCGGTAGGACTCGCAAACAGAGGTGTTAAGGAAGCCGGATTTTCAGTAATTAAGAACACGAACATGCCCGCTATTCTGGTTGAAACCGGATTTATAGATACGGCGGATGACGCGGCAAAGCTTGAGAGCGGCGCTTATCAGCAGCTTTATGCCGAGAGCATAACGCATGGTGTATGTGATTATCTTGGGGTAGCGTATTGAAATTAAAACTGAAATTAAAAAGGGCGCATGGTTTATGTGCCCTTTTATTACAATAAGATAGCCGCGATGAGAGGAGCTGCGATGTAATGACTAAATCAGGGATTAAACCGAGCGGCATAAAAAAGCCGGAGCTGCTTGCGCCGGCGGGAAGCTTGGAAAAGCTGAAAACGGCGATAATCTATGGCGCTGATGCCGTATATATAGGCGGCGAGGAATTCTCGCTGAGAGCGGCGGCGGACAACTTCACCGTAGAGGAAATAGCCGAAGGCGCGGCTTTTGCTCATGAACACGGCGCGAAGGTGTATTTGACCGCGAATATCATTCCTCATAATGCCGACATAAACGGGTACGGCGATTTTTTGAGGGAGGTAAAGGATACCGGAATTGACGCGGTTATTCTGTCGGATTTGGGTGTGTTCGCGATAACGCGGGAAATTGCGCCCGAATTGGACATTCATGTCAGCACTCAGGCGAACAATGTAAATTGGAAAAGCGCGGAGACGTGGTATAATATGGGAGCCAAGCGCGTTATTCTTGCGCGTGAAATGTCCCTCGCGGAAATAAAGGAAATACGTGAGAAAACGCCGGCGGAGCTTGAGCTTGAAGCCTTTGTACACGGAGCTATGTGCATCTCGTATTCGGGCAGATGCCTGCTCAGCAACTACATGGCGGGACGTGACGGAAACCGCGGCGAATGTGCTCATCCGTGCAGATGGAAGTATTTTCTCATGGAGGAGCAGCGTCCCGGCGAATATATGCCTGTATTCGAAAACGAAAGAGGGACGTTTATATATAATTCCAAGGATTTGTGTATGCTCGAGCACATTGACAAGCTGGTAGATTCCGGATTGACCAGCTTTAAGATAGAAGGACGTGTAAAATCCGAGTTTTATGTAGCCACCGTAGTTAAGGCGTACAGACAGGCGATAGATAATTTCTTTAATTCAAGTCCGGAGGACTATGTGTTTGACAAAAAGCTTTTGGACGAGGTAAAAAAGGTGAGTCACAGGGACTACACAACGGGGTTTTATTTCGGCCGTCCGGGCGGCACGGAGCAGCATTACGAAAGCAGCTCCTATATCAGAAATTATGATATGGTCGGTGTTGTCACAGGCTACGATAAAAGCAAAAAAATGGCAAGAGTAATCCAGAAGAACAGATTTTTTAAGGGTACGGTTGTCGAATTTTTGCGTCCTTACGGTGATTTCTGTACCCAGACAATAGAGTATATGACCGATGAGGACGGCAACGAGATTGAGGTCGCTAACCATCCGCAGAGCGTTGTGTATATAAAAACCGACTTTGAGCTTGAGCCGGACACGTTTATCAGGACGGAGAGAAAGCAGCAGTAATATACAGTAATATATCATTAAAACATATTAAAATATAATAAATTAATAAATTATGATAAATTATCTAACAAATTATGATAAATTATCAGTGGATAAACTTTTATAAGCTATTGACTTTTTTGATGAATTGTGCTAAAATTAATACTGTGTCTGTGCGGGCGCTTATTGTACTTGTGTGGTATTTACTGTGTTTATACAGTATTTTTTGAAGCCTTAAGACTTCTGAATAGGCTTTTATACGGGAAATAATTAAAAATATATATTTTGGAGGGTATAATATGAGAAACACAAAAAAGATTATTTGTTTGGTTCTTACATTGCTGATGGTCGCGACTTCTGTTTCGGTTTTCGCGGCTTTTCCGGATGTACCGGACACCGTTTCGTATGAAGAGGCTGTTTCGGCTTTGAATCAGTTGGGAATAATCACCGGTTATGAGGACGGCACATTTAAGCCTGATAATAACGTTACGCGCGCTGAATTTACGGCAATGCTCATGAGGTCAATGGGACAGGCGAGTATCGGTTCAACCTCAGCCGCGGCTCTGCCTTTTACCGATCTGTCAGACGACGATACGGACGTGTCATGGGCTTATCCCAATATTAACACGGCATACAGCAGCGGTATTATAAACGGGTACGAAGACGGCACTTTCAGACCGAACGATGAGGTTGCTTACGAAGAAGCTGTTAAGATGATTGTGTGCGCTTTGGGCTACGGCAAGGAAGTATCGGTTAATGTTGAGCCGTGGTATTCGGAGTATTTGTCTCAGGGAAGAACGCTTGGTATTACCCAAAACGCTCAGAACTTAGGCTCAGCGGAAAAAGCGGCAAGCCGTGCTTGTATTGCTCAGATGCTCTATGATTCGCTGGATGTTTCGCTTGTTGAGAACGGAATACTCACGACAAAGACACTGCTCGCCGACTATCTTGGCTATGTAAAGAACACGGGTTATATTTCCGCGAATGATTTGACCAGCCTTGAAAGTCCCGATGTAACACTGCGTGAAAATCAAATTCAAATTCGCGCAATCGAGCCTGATTCAACGGATTACGAGGTACATACATACACAGTAAGCGATGCGTCCGCGTTTAAGGACAAGCTCGGATATCAGATAGACTTTTTCTATCCCAAAACATCCTCAAGCGAGACGGTTCGTACCTTGTTCAGCTATGAAATAAAGGATAACACAACTCTTGAGCTGTCATCCGATATGATAGAGGAGTACGACAGCACAAATACGGTAATCAAATACTATCCTGATGAAAACAGCAGAGAAACGAACGCTAATTTGACTTCGGACAATATTGTTATCTATAACGGCAAGCTTTACGGCCCGAACGCGGCTTCAAGCGCGTTCAACACAAGTATGCTGCCGACGGTCGGTACCGTTACACTGCTTGACTCCGATAATGACGGAAGATTTGATATAGTAAGCATTTGGGATTACAAGCTCTACTATGTATCAAGTAAGACGAGCAGCGATCGTTCGATATCCGATACAATAACAAGAGATTCCGACAGGAAGCTCACAATTGATGCCGACAAGCAAAATCTCGATATAGTTGACAAGAACGGCGCCGAGGTAGACTTCAGCTCGATTTCTA
This sequence comes from uncultured Oscillospiraceae bacterium, assembly GCA_964442605.1. GTDB lineage: Bacteria > Bacillota > Clostridia > Monoglobales > Monoglobaceae > Monoglobus. Next base: position 22,980 of record CAYTZR010000009.1, on the reverse strand, counting down.
CAGGTGATGTTGTGTGCTACGCGGTAAGCAACTACGCTTATAACGGCGGTGAAACATATGAAAGAGCCGTTGTAGTTGAGGACAAGGCATCCGGCACAATAACCGACACAATCACAGGAGAGCAGGTAACCATCGGAGGAAAGGCCTATAAGTTCTCTGCGGCTGCACCGTGGATGTCTACGGCAGCAGAAATCGGAAACGATGCGACGCTCGAGGAACCCGGTGTTTCGGACAGCGGTACATATGCGCTTGATATAAACGGCAACATATTTGCTTATAACAAAAACAGCTCGGATGCCGCAGCAAGCATGACATACGGTTACGTGCTGGCGTATGATACGGGAAGCAGCGCATTTGCTTCAAATTCGCTGGATACCTTCCGCGTCAGAATATTATCTCAGAGCGGAACAAGAACCGACTATGCTATCAGAAAGTCGACAACCGTAAACGGAACCACTATTTCATCGGCGAGCGATTTCATAAACGCGCTGGCTGAAGGCGCAGCGTATCAGAATTCAGGCAGCACCTCGGCGACGGACGTTCAGCAGGTTGTGAAGTATACGACAAGCGGTAACTATATAAGCTCGCTTTACACAGTAACATATGATTCCTATGTATCAAGCGGTCAGACAATCGCTTCAGACAAGCTGTTTAATCTTTCAACGCTTGATCACGGAAGCGACAACGCTAAGCTGACCTATTCGGGAAGCCAGCTCCGCAACACCTCTAAGGATATAAATGTTACGGTAAGCAGCGGTACTATCGTGTTTGTTGTACCTTCGGATGAATACAGATCGGATGATGATTCGTTCAGTGTAAGAACCGGTACAAGCTACTTTACCTCTAACAAATCATATAACATAGAGGCGTTTGACGTATCAACCGCGAACAGCGCAAAGGTAGTGGTAATTTATAACACAACGGGCGGTTCGCAGGTAGACGACACATCACCTATCTGCGTTGTAAGCGAGACACCCGGAAGAACGCTTGTTGACGGCGATTATCTGTATGATGTAAGCGGATATAAGGTTTCAAGAAGCGGTTCGAACGGAACTTACGACAGAGAAACGGTATCCGCATCTTCCTCAACCACTATGGGCGATGTTCAGATCGGTGATATTTACAGGGTTGGCGAGGACAGCTACGGTTATCTCACCTTTGACAGCAAGTATAAGCTGTATCCGACAGCTAAGGGCTATATAGACAAGAGCTCAAGCACAAGCTCCTACGGTACGGTTCTGGTTTACGGAAGCGTTTACGTTTCAAATTCCGATGAGGGTATGGTTATCATTCCCGAACTGCTTGACGCGGATGACAGCTATGAGGGTCTGGAGCAGTATACTATTTCAGCCTCAAGATTTAAGAACGCTACGATACTGATATATGACACCAGCGGCAGAACAACCGAAGTAATCGACGCTACATCCGATGGAGTCAGCGCAATAGACGGATTGGTTGAGCTCGCGAGCAACAGCGGTTCAGATCCCACAAAGGTATTTGCGTATCTCTATGACGAGAATGTAAGATTGCTGGTTATTGAGCAGTAATATTAAAAACACAAGGCAGACTGTCAACACGGCAGTCTGCTTTTTTGATCCTTTCCAATCCCTTCGCAATCTTTTCGCAATCCTTTCTATCCTTTTGCAATTTCCCACGGGCTTTCCGCGATTTTCCACGGGCTTTACGCGCTTTTTTCGGCGTTATACAGACTAATATCATGTTATTTATTGACAAGTATTTCAAATTATGATAAAATTTAAACAATCTCGCAGAAAAATATCCAAGGCTCAGTCCTTCGGATACCGACATAATTATTAAGGGAGGACATTTTATGGTAAATTTGACCGAGAAAGAAAAGCGTGAGATGTGTGTGGAGCTGGCTGAACATTTACCGAAGATCAGAGAGTTGCTTAAATTATCCCAAAAGGCATTTGGAGAAAGATGCGGGGTGTCCACTCCGAGGATGTCTGTAATCGAGAACAAGCATTTTGTTATGACTTGGTCGCAGCTGACATCGATAATGTTCGTTGTGGTATCAAATCAAAAGACTAAAGAATATTTTGTCACAAACGGAATTTTGGGTCCGAGGTTTTTGCAGTTTATTCAGCAAAAGGAAGAAAACAGCGTACCGGATATTAATATAAATGTCGAGGATGCTTATGTAGACAGATACAAAAGAAAGTTTTACGATGACCGCATAAAGAAAATGAACGGCGATTTAAATTGATTTTAGTTAAGTAACGGCAGGTAAATAGCAAATAATTATTAAAAACTAAGGAATAATTGCCTCTTTATTTGGTGTTGATTGACTAATATTATAATTTGTTGTATAATGAATTTATCTGTACTGACGTTATATGCGTCTTTTGGGTCGGATACAGATGTTGATATGTTAAAAATTTTGATTTAATAAATTTAGGGGGAATTGTAATGAGAAGGTTAAAGAAATCAATGGCATTGTTGCTCGCGTTAGCGATGATTTTAACCACTTTCGGTATTACAACGGTTTCAGCCGCCGGTTTCAACGACATAAGCGGTCACTGGGCTGAAAGCGTAATCGAGAAGTGGAGCAATGCCGGAGTTGTAAACGGTTACGAGGACGGCACGTTCCTGCCCGATGAAGATATTACAAGGGCTGAGCTTGCGAAGATAATCTCCACAGCTAAAGAGTATACGGCGTTGGCTGACATCAGTTTTGCCGATGTATCGGCTGACGATTGGTATTATGAGGATTTAAGGAAATGTGTAGCGCAGGGCGTTATCGGCGGATATGAGGACGACACGTTTAGACCGGAAAACGCTGTAACACGTGAGGAAGCAGCAACAATGTTCCAGCGTGCGTACAAGATTAATACCGAAGGCTTACTCAGCTTTACGGATACCGACAGCATTTCCGAATGGGCAAAGACATCAATTACCGCGCTTGTCGGTGCGGGTGTTATTAACGGTTATGAAGACGGATCTTTCGCGCCTGCCGCGTCCATAACACGCGCAGAGGTTGTAAAAATTCTTGACGGTATTACGGATGCAGAGGCAGCGGATTCCAGCAATGCCAATCCGAACACAAGCGATGTCAGCACAGATACAGTCGGCTTGGGATACCTCGGCGGCAGCGGCAGCGGTGTTGTTTCCGGCGGCGGTTCAAGCTCCGGCGGCACAACGGGCTATACAGTAAGCTTCTATCCCAACGGCGGTACATTTGGAACAAGCGCTTCCGCTAAGTCCATATCCGTTACCAAAAACAGTGTAATCGGCGGAAACGCTCCCACACCTGAGCGCGACGGATATTTATTTGACGGCTGGTATACTTCACAGGCAGCCGCAAATCAGCTTATCGCAGGCTATAAATGGGATTTAGACACAAGAACAGTGACGCAGAGCGTATCGCTGTACGCGGGTTGGTATCAGGAAGGCTCGTCCGTTGTTACCTTTGAGTTAAACGGCGGAACAGTTCCCGAGGACACAGAACTTACAGAAGTTGTTGAAAATAACGATGTTGCGACTGAGCCGAGCTTTGTACCGGAGCGCGCGAATTATACCTTTAACGGCTGGTACACATCAAACGGCGGCTCGACAAAGTTTAACTTTGCTGCTACACCGATAAAGAAAGATACAACCATATACGCAGGCTGGACTGTTGATGCCGCGTATGCAGCTCAGGAGATAACATTCCCGACAACCACCACAGGTTCATATCTCAACGGTACAGTTGAGGCTTATCCCCCGTCGGCAATCCCCGGCGAGACGGTTGTCCTCAATATAATCGCGCCTGACGGCTATGAAGTAAGCGGCATAAGAAGCATTATATATACATCAACAGATGATTCAAAATCAAGGAACCTTGAGGTAACAGAGGATGGCGGCGTGTATTCATTTGTTCTTCCCGCAGACGTGGAGAACGGAACAATTGTGATTGACGCACGTTTCTTAGAGCCTACTCCTACGGCTGTTCCGACAGCTACTCCGGACCCGAACGCAACGCCTACGCCGGAGGTTACACCTTCGCCTACGCCTGTAGTGCCGACGTATTATTTTGAAACAGACGCTGTTTCGGCGCTGGGAGGAACGTTCCCCGCCAATACCGAGATTGAGGGCTTGACCATAAGCGCGGCTTCGGATGTTACTGACAGTTCAAAGACGTTCGAGGGTACAGGCTTTAAATATTCAAAGGTTTGTAAGGTAAAAAAGGCAACGGTAAGCTTTAATGTTATAGGAGCCTGCACGATTAAGATTGACGCGGTCAACGCCGGCGGTTCGGGCAGCGCTGACAGAAAGTATACCGTTTACGCGGACGGTACGAAAATCGGAGAGCAGAACTGCGTGGTTGGTGAAACTCCGACATGCACGATTGACTATACCGGCGGAGCGGCTAAGATTTCGTTCTCATCGTCGGATGGTATAAATCTTTACGGTATCTGGGTTGAGTACGATCCGAGCGTAACACCTACGCCCGCGCCCACACCGACGGCATCGCCGACGCCTGAACCGACGATTGACCCGAATATTCAGTATGATATTAAGACAGAGGCGTCATCAAACGGAACCTTGAGCGCGTCAGCCGCAAAAGCAAAGATGGGCGAGAAGATTACGGTTACAACAGTTCCCGCGAGCGGATATCAAACAGCGAGAGTGACGGCTGACAAGTCTGTTACCGTTGCGAAGACCGCGGAGAACACCTATACATTTGTTATGCCGCAGTCCGATATAACAATAAGCGCGGACTTTGTCAGCGCGACGGCGGCTGAATACACAGCGACGGCGCTTAAGACGGACAACGGAACCGTTTCTATCGAGAGAACCGGAGTTGTGGCGGCTGCAGATGAAGATACGGCGAAGCTTGCAGCGTCAAGCTCAAGCTATGTTATAGACAGCTCCGATAACTTCCTGATGGCTGACAAAAACGGCGGAAAGTGGATAGTATCGAGCGATGGTACTGTCGGAAGCACGGTTACGGAGGACGCAACTGACATTGGAGGCAACTCATCGGCTAAGATGAAGCTTACCGACAAGGCTGTACAGTATGTTCTTGACACACCGGCTACGGAGGGCGAGTTCGTTCTGTCATATGACTATTACCAGGCAAGCGGTTCGGGCAGAAGCTTCAGAACCTATCTGGACAACGCCGCTCATGATTACAGCGAGTCAAGCGGTCAGGCTTTGGCATCCGGAAATACAAATTCATTCTTCCACATGATGGATGTCGGCAGCAAGGTTTACTACACGACATCGGGCGGTGACGCGGGCTTAACGTCAGTTTCGGGCACGGCTACACAGATAGGTACGAGCGCGATTGAGAACAGCAAGTGGTACAGAGTTGTCATTTCGGGCGAGTTGGGTACAAACAATCCGGTAACCGTTGCGTTCTATGAGCATGGAACAGACGGAGCATACAATCCGAACAACATATCTACCATACCGACCGTCATAACAACAACGGCATCGTTTACCGATGACAGAGATCCGATTTTGGCTCAGATTAAGTTCATGAGAACCGCTTCGGGTACGCTGTACTATGATAACATAAAGCTGTCGGTATCGAGCGATGTTACGCTTAACGCGTACACCGGCGAGCAGATTAAGATAACAGCAACACCCGATGAGTTCTATCAGGTTGGAAGCATCAGCGTTGTTGACGCAAGCGGCAATGCGGTTGCCCTCGCGAGTGATAACACCTTCTATATGCCGGCAAGCGATGTTACGATAACCACTGTATTCAGCATGGTTGAGTCAATGGATACGCCCGCTAATTTGGCTGAAATAACCGAGGCATACACGTTTATAGCGGATGACTGGACCGAAAATGGAACAAAAGGTATCGACGCAAAGTCATATTTGGATGAAAACCGCGTTTACGCGGAGAAGGCTCTGACTGTCGCGAACAACAAAAAGACATCTACGATTAACGGAGAAGAACACAACAATTCGATAGATTTGAAGATGGGCAGCAGATATATCATATTCAAGCCCGCGTATGACGCGACCATAAGCGTTTATGTAAACTGTACGAACGACAAAAGGACACTTGGCGTCGGCAACAGAACGGACGCGTATAATATAGTAAGCGGTCCTATGAACCAGTCTGTATACACGTTTACCGTTTCCGCTCATCAGCTGGTTGTTATGTTCGGTCTTGAAAAATCCGGCGATACGTTCTCCGGAGGCGATGTATACATTGCGGGATTTACTGTTACGCCCACAGCGTCGCTGACGAGTGACGAGACGGAGGAAATATCCGAAATCGAAGCGGTTGACGCTGACGTACCGGAGGAAGAGGAGCTTGAAGCTGAGCTTGACGCCGAAAGTACGGAGGATGCCGATGTTCCGTCCCCGTCCGAAGCCTCGGACGATGAGACAGAAGAAGTCGCTGCGTCCGAAGAACCAAACGCGGAAGCTGAATAAAAGAAATTAATTAAATCCCTCGGCACAGCCGGGGGATTTTTATATGCATATATCACTCAAACGTCGGCTTCGGGCAAAGGTTCGAGCGACTCGAGTAACTCGGCGGCATAGCCGACAAGCTCGGCGCACGGACGCTTTTGGTAATATGCTCGTGAGCGTTTTTCGGGGTCGGGCGCGTCAAATTCACCGTCTTTCAGGTCTAAGCCCAAAAGCTCGCGGCATATGATAGAGCCGTATTTTTCTTTAAAAGCGCCGGCATATTTTTGAACTCTTGAATAGTGTTCTGATTTTTCGGCAAAAGCCTTTGGATCCGAGTATCCGTATTTCAGACCGAGTACCATCAGCATTCCCGACACAGCGCCGCATACCTCGCGCATTCGTCCCATTCCACCACCGAACGATGAGGAAAGACGCATCGCGGCGGAAAAATCAAGCCCAAGCTCGTCCGCGTATGCGCCCAAAACGGACTGTGCGCAGTTAAAACCGTTGTTAAATAAGCCGATCGCGGTTTCACGTTTGTTCATAAAAAAATGCACCTCCGATAAATTAAAAAGATGTAACCTAAGCATCACAAAACACTATATCAGAATAAAAAAATTTGTCAAGACTTTTAATTAACGGCTTGAAATTATTTAAAACTTGAAATTATTTAAAATATGTTTGCGATTAGTTATCATTTTTTTAACACACAGTAAAAATTTGAGTAAATATGAATAATTTTGCGGAAATTTTAAGCAAAATAACTGTAGTACTTCTAATAAATTTGTGTTTAATTGCCGTTTTCATTGACTTTTACCAAAAAAGGCATTATAATGTATAGTAACTAGCTGTGTCGGATATTTTGGCGCGGCGTTAAACTTAAATAAATATTAAACAATATACAAAATTTAGGGGGAATTAACATGGTAAGAAAAAAGCTGAAAGCCATTCTTGCGTTGCTTGTTGCTATGCTGTTTGTTCTGCAGGCTGTTCCTATGTGTACGTTTGCCGCCGAGTCAAACGATAATGCATCGGCAGCCCAGGTTCAGACGAACGATGAGCAAACAACAGAAGAAGCTGACGCGACAGACGAAAACGAGCTTAATTTTGTCATTGATGAAAACGGTGATTATGTTGAGCTTACAGACGAAATGAGAGCGGAAATCTATGCCGGCGATGAGGATACCGAAACCTCCGGATATTACGCAGCCGACATTGACGGATTTTTCTCATACGACGATGGAGAGGTTCAGGTTGCCACCGAGGATGTTTACAAGATGGATTTCAGCGGCTATGCTGCGGGAACAACCGAAATCCCCGGTTGGACATTTAAGACGGTTTCAGCGAAGGTTGGAACTCTTAACTCCACCGTTTCCGTTCAAGACGCCTCGGGCGTAAACGCGCTGAAGCTGGATAAGGTTCGTAACGGCGCGGAAAACGGTTTTGAATCATCCGGAGACGAGGCGGTATACGCGATTTATGATATGGGCTACGGCAGCGGAGTAAGCGGAAACATCATCTTAACAGCCGATGTATATTCGGACAGCGCTACACGCGCCGGTCTGTTCTTCTACGGTCAGACTGCGGATTTGGACAATGCGATAGCAACGGATGGTTTCCCCTATCTGGGCAGAGCCTACCTTTGGGATTCGGGCGCTTCAGACGATAACCCCTCGTTAACAAATCCTACGGGCGTTGTAGTGTGGTCAGACACAGGTGATGGTTTAAAAAAGAATGAGACTTACGTAAAGTCTCCCGTATGGAAGACAAATACTTGGTACACCATGAGATTTGAGATTAACACCGAGACAGGTCTGTATAGCTTCACTATGACAGATGACGCCGGCGAGGAGCTCTATAATGTGGCTGACCAAGGTCTCGCCAAGGGTGTGCTCAACGACACCAACATCATTCAGGGTATCGGTTTTACAATCCAGAATGATGTTAAGACTATAGGTGATTTCTATGTCAAGAATTTAACCATAACCGACAACAACAGCGCTGAGCAGGACGCACTGGACGTTGCGGCTGACGCGCAGTCGCTTGCTATTCCCGATGGAACAAGCGCGACGGACATAACGGATGATTTTGACCTTCCGGTTGTTGGCGCGTATGGTTCGACAATATCATGGACGTCTTCAAGACCGGACATGATCAGTGTTGACGCGAACGGACACGTTACCGTAAACAGACCGGCATTCACCGGCGCTGTAACGGTGAGCGCTGTTCTCTCGGCTACCTTATCAAAGGGACTTGCCACGGCGACAAAGGATCTTAATGTAGCGGTTCGTGAAGTGATAGAGAATGATCAACAGGTAGTTGAGGCGGACAAAAACTTGCTGGAAATTCCATCCGTGGACGCGGACGGAAATACGTTGGTGTCCGGAAGCCTCACGAGCGACTTTGTGTTGCCGGTTACCGGTACCTTCGGTTCAACCATTACATACACATCATCGAACGAAAGTATTTTGAGCATTGATAACACAACGGGTAAGGTTACTGTTACAAGACCCGCGTTTACAGGCTCCGAAACTCAAGAGGTTATTATAACGGCGACTCTTACATATAACGGAGTTAAGGAAACAAAAAATCTTTCAGTCGGAATTAAGGAGCTTGACCCCGTAACCGATGAGCAGAAGGCTATATATGACGCGAATACCGTATTTATCAGCGGTATCGATTTAGAGAATATTCGTCAAAGCTCGTTCTATCTTGAGGACAAGGGAACCTACGGAACACTTTCGTGGACATCTTCAGACGACAGTGTTGTTTCCATTAAGTCGGGCGACTATGTATATGACAATGACGGCGACGACGACGGCAACGGCGACGAGACAATAACCAACCAAGGCGGATATACCGCGACGGTTACAAGACCGACTGACGCGGAGGGAAACAAGACCGTTACATTGACGGTTACCGCTACGGTAAACGGCAAAACCGCCGTTAAGGATTTTGTTCTGACAATCATTGCCGAAGACGGACTCAGGGCATTCCCGTCCGTTGAGGGCTACGGCTCGTACTCACAGGGCGGCCGCGGAGGCAAGGTTTACCATGTTACCACTCTCGCAGCCACAGGCCCCGGTTCTCTCCAGTACGGTGTTGAGAGCATGTCGGGCGCGAGAACAATCGTGTTTGACGTCGGCGGTGTTATAGACCTGGAGCCTCTTGGCAGAACAATCGCCGCGAAGGGCGAGAAAGGCTCAAATATAACGGTTGCCGGTCAGACGGCTCCGTATCCCGGAATTACCCTAAAGGGCTACGGATTTGATGTGGGCAGCGCGCACGATGTTATAATAAGAAACATTAAAATCAGATGCGGCGACGTTCTCCCTGACGGCGATTTTAACCAATCAGACCCGATGAGTATTACAAACGCGAAAAACCTGGTTGTTGACCATTGTTCGCTGCAGTGGGCTATTGATATGGACTTCCGTCTTTCGGGCGAGTACATCACGATGTCAAATATTATGTTCGGCAAGAATTTGTCGGCTAACTCCTCCCACGAGAAGGGCGGTCACGCGTATGTAGGCGCTATCAACGAGGGTTCGTCAAAGGTTACCTTTGCCAAGAACTTCATCGGCGACAGCACGCAGCGTTCCCCGCGTATAGTTGACGCAATCTGGGTTGACGCTTACAATAATATACTGTATAACTGCGGTAACGGCTTTGACGTTATGAACTACGAGTGGCAGGATAAGAACGAAATGATTAACGTTCATGACAATTATGCCCGCAGCGGTCCGAACCAGTCAAACGGAACACCGTACAGAACGGCTCGCGGACGTATATACAGCGGCGGCATAATGGTTTACTTTAACAATAACTATACAAACGGCAAGGAGTCTACCTCAAAGACGTCTTCTGTGGTTAAGACACTTACGGAAAGCTCTGATTATAAACTCCAGTACTTCCTTAACTTCGGAGAGTCCGGAACTATTGACTTGAGCAACGTAACGCTTGACGAGTGGAACGCCGATTCAAGATCATACAGCAATAACGGCAAGACGTCTCCTGCGGCTTCGCTTACGTATATGCCTTACATGTTCCCTGCTCCTCGCGGACAGGTGCTCGAGGTTAAGGATGAAAACAGCACAAACACCATTGCTGAGTACGCCGCGAGTGACAACGGTATGGGAGCGACAAAGCCGTCTCGTGATTTGTACGACACGATGATATTGAAGGAGATGAGCCTTGGCAGAACCTCACAAGCAACCCTTTCGGAGGCTGAGGTAATACCGTTCTTTAATGCGCTCGAGAAGCGTATTTCCGGACGCGACTACACTGCATACAGCTCGTTGATACCCGATGATACAGCTATCGGCGGCTATACCTACACAGAGCCTCGCAACTACAAGACCTCACGTACATGGAATATTAAGCAGGGCGTAGGTCCTACCTTAAAGGGCGCTACATCTACAGCCGGCGAGACCAAGCCGGTATATTGGGATAATTACACGGATGTGAACAAGAACACGAACCCGACCGCTTCATCAAAGTATGATTCTTCATATCTGACGAACTTTGAAATAGGCGACTGGTGGGGCGAGTATTGCGGTTCTCCCGGACAGGAGCTTGTCTACAAGCTGTATGACAATGTGACCGGCGCGACAATAACATCAACCGATCCCAATTATGACGGTACGAGATTTACTCTGATAAGCGCGGATAAGGAATATGTCGCTGTCGGCAGAACGGTAGCTGATTTGTTCCCGACAGACTGGATGATAGAGAGAGACGCGAGACACGCGGACGAGGAAGGCTATCAGTCGGTTTCCGAATTCATGAACGAATACAGAAACAAGCATTATCCTTATACTTCAAAGTATAAGAATTACGAAGAATACTACGAGGCTTATATCACAGGCAACTTAGACAGCTTCGATGACTATGACCAGGAATATACCTCAAAATCCATTACTTGGGATACAATGGGCGACGGTATTCCGAACTGGTATAAGGAATACAGAGGCTGGAGCACAACGGAATATCTGGCGAACACCGTGGATCCCGAGACGGGATATACATATTTGGAGGAATACATCAACTATATGGCTGATGATGAGACTCTGGAGCTTGACAGCGCGGATGTATATGCTGAGAACTTTAAGACAAACAACATAGGATACGGAACAGCTCAGGTATTCTGGAACACGGATTACAGAGCGACCTGTGTTATCGAATACGGTCCGGTTGACGAAAGCGGCAATGTTAAATATATAGCGAGCGAGCCTGTTGACTACACAGATGCTCCCGCGAATATGCACACATATCACGCTATCACTCTTGTTGACCTTGACGATGACACAACGTATGCCTACAGAATAACCACGACGGATGAATTCGGAAACGTAACCGTCACCGAAGACCCCGCCACAATGAGGTTCAGCACGACAGCAAGACCTGCCGGAAGCGATGTTTTGCCGTCCGTACCTCAGGTAACGAGCGTATTGCCGTATTATAACCAGGTTAAGCTTGTTTGGACCGGCGACGTTGCGACAGATGAGAGCTACGAGATTTACTATGACACGGTTAATTACGGACAGGATTATACCCGCTACGCTCACTCTCTGACAGGTATTGATATAAGAGATAAGAAGCAAATCATAACGGGACTTGAAAACAACGTAGAGTATTACTTTGTTGTTGTGGCGGTTAACACCAACGGCAGAACAGCCTCGGAGGTTATAACCGCGACTCCGTCCGGAGTGCTTTATGATTTCGACTTCCCGTCGATGACAGCGGAAGAGAGATCCAGCTTTATGAGCGATCAGTTTATGTATACGCTCGGTGGAAACGTAACAATGCAGCTTGACCCGGATACCGGGGAGTACGCGCTCCAGATGATTGACGAGACAAACTCGCACGGTGTAAATACAAACCTCAAGATGCCCGTTACGCAGGATGAGAAGTTTACCTATGAGGTTACCTTAAAGATTTTGTACCAGAAGCAGACTGACGCTCTTAACGGACAGCTCTACAACAACTCCGGAGTGACAGGTACAACAGCCGGCGAGGATGAGCATAACACATGGCAGATTAACTTCTCTAAGGACTCAATACCAAATGAGGATATGGATTCCACAACCTCGCTGCTCTGGGATACGGCATTCGCGGTATACTTTAACGCAGCCGACAAGCCTTATGACTACGTTTATCCGGTAACATACACTGAAACTGACGATAACGGAAATAAAACAGAGGTAACAACCAGCAGATACGACGGCACGTATTCCGAGCCGACGTTGCAGTTTATCAACGATAAGACGGTAAACCTGGGAACATATAATATAGGAAGCACGGTTTCGGCTTTGGGCTTTGACGGCTCGGTGCCGACAAAAGAGGTATCACTTAAGGAATCTGATCTTGTTTCCGATAAATACGCTTTCCCGCTTACCACAACGGACGGCGTAAGGTCAACAGGATATGCTCTTTCGAAGTACCGCTTCAGGACAAATTACGGCGACGCGCTCTTCTCACACATCACGGATACAGACAAAACTCTGCACGGAATGTGGTTCTATGAAAAGGGATCGGCTCAGTACGTAACCTACAGAATAGTTGTTGATCCCGTAAGCGATAACGTTTCGCTATACGCGGATGGTGAGCTTGTTTACGGACTCGGAGCGTTCAACGAGGATCTTGATGAGCCCTTCAATATCGGTAAAGTCGAGCTCAAGTCGCGTAACGACGGTTACTCTTGGGTAAATGTCAAGAGTATAAAGATATACGCAGGAGACGGTACGGCAACGCTTAACCCGACTCCCGCTTCACCGACAACGCCGAGCGGCGGCGGTTCGAACGGCGGCTCTACAGGCGGTTCGACCGGCGGCTCAACGGGCGGCTCAACGGGCGGCTCCACGGGCGGCACGATAATCGGCGGAACAACACCGACAGCTGCTCCCGCAGCAACGGCTGTTCCCGCGCAGGCTAAGTACTTTGACGACCTTGGCGGCGTTGACTGGGCAGTTGAGCCTATAAACTCGCTCGCTGAGATGGGTATCATCAACGGCACGGGCGACAGACAATTCTCGCCTAACAACAATGTTACAAGAGCGGAATACACAACCATGCTTATGCGTGCGTTCGGTGCGCAGACGATACCTGCTGATGTTCAGTTCGCGGATGTCGCGAGCGGCGAGTGGTACACGGAGGCTATAGGCAAGGCTGTTTCCCTCGGAGTTGTCAACGGCTATGATGACGGTACATTCGGCATAAACGACAACATAACCCGCGAGGATATGATGGTTATGGCATACAGAACCATGACAGCGTTCGGAACGGAAATTCCGGCGACTATTGAATACGCGGCGTTTGACGATCAGGCAAGCATTAGCGATTATGCTGTTGAAGCAATCGAGAAGATGTACAGCGCAGAAATAATTAATGGTGTAGGTGACAATCTGCTTGACCCGAAGGGAACGGCAGAGCGTGCACAGGCAGCAAAAGTAATATATGGACTAATAGAAATGGAGGGAACTGTTAATGAGTAATTTAAGAAAAGCAGTATCTATTTTATTGGCAGCCGCTATGATTTTGAGTATGTGCTCTATAGTGACGTTTGCCGATGAAGCAATCGCGGACGACACAGCCGATTTGGCTGTGGCAGAAGAAACAACAAATACAGAGGCTGCCGACGCTGTTGTCGGCTCGGCAGCCGCTTCCGAGCTGGCATCGCTCCCGAATGACGATGTACAGTATGCGGACGACTACAAATTCGACTATGCACTCGGTCTTTTCGAGCTGCTTAGCGACGGTTATTGGCAGAAGGATCAGGTAACAAGAGCTGACTTCGCGACGGTAGTGGCTAAAATGATAAAGGCAAACACAGCCGGCTATCCGAGATACGGTCAGACTCCGTATATCGATGTTGATGAGACAATCGCGGCTTATCCCGCAATCTGCTATCTGACAGAGGTAGGAATTCTGCAGGGAGACGGAAATTCGGAATTCAGACCCAACGATCCGATTTTGGTAAACGAGGCTTCTAAGATGATTATGTGCGCACTGGGCTATGCCAAGGCGGCAGAATCGGAAGGCGGCTTCCCCACAGGCTACACGACCTTTGCTCTCAAAGCGGGTATCTATAACGGCGTAAACTTAAGCTACACAAATTCCATGACCGCTCTTGAAATGTCAAGACTTGTCAGAAACGCGATGGAAGCTTATCTCATGGAATCGCTGACCTATAATTCTGATGGTACTTATAACCTCGTTATGAGCCAGACAAAGACCTTGCTTTCGGAAACCTATAAGATGATTTCCGCGACAGGTACTGTTACAGGAACATACTATTCATACATAGATGGCTCGCCCGTTGACCTTGAGAACGAGGTTACGTTTACAGGCGTATATGCGGACTATTCCGACGAGAGCAACAAGTATCTCGGCGATGTAACGTATCAGTTCGCTGATGCTATCGATATGGAGCAGTATGTCGGCTATCAGGTAGACTTCTACTTTATGGAGAACGTATCGGGCTACAGAAGAAACTATATCGCTTACTGCGAGCCGAGAGACGACTCAAACACCGTATATGAGCTGGACGCGAAGGATATTACAACCCTCACGAGAGACGAGCTTGTTTACACTGAGGCAAGCGGCAGAGAGAGAACCATTAATCTGAGCAACGCGACTGTTTCGTATAACGGCGTACCGGCTCCGTCAAAGCTTACGGATGTAAACCTTGTTGACGAGGCGGCAGGCGATGCGAGACTCACTCAGGGCACGGTAAAGGTTATCGCTCATGACAGCGCTTCAAAGGCTTCGGCTGTTATTATACAGAAGCAGAGCGACGGCTTGTTTGACAAATACTCAAAGACAACATACAAGATTTCTTTCCAGAACAATATGACCTCAAAGCTTCCTGAGCTTGTGCTTGACCCGTCAAGCCACGTTAGGATTACCTTAAACGGCGAGAAGATCGAGCCTGAGGATTTGGTTAAGAACGATGCTATTACTTATACAATAAGCGAGGAAGCGGGAACAAAGTACATCACTGCGTATGTATCGAGAGATGTTGTTTCGGGCTACGTTTCCACAGCTTATACAGAGACGTATTCCACAGGCGTATATAACGTTTACACAATAGAGGGAACGGACTACTATCTGTCTACCGACTTCCCGTCAACTATAACGATAAACGCGGGTATGGACAGCGACTTCCAGCTCACCTATAACGGCAGAATTATCGGCACCAACTCTATCTCCGGTTCGAACGGAAACTACGGCTATCTGATAGCCTTCGGCGGTGATGAGACGGCGTTTGATACACGCTTTGATGTTAAGATAATGGATATGAGCGGTAATATATCGACATACAGATCCGCTTCAAAGGTATGGTCAAATTATGACGGAGACGACAACTCAAAGACACCTAAGCAGATAATCGATTCCGGCGCTTTTGACAGTCCTATGCTCGTAACATACGAGACAAACACAACCGGTGAGATAAGAAAGCTCTATATGCCGGTTGACTATACAACAGGCAGCAATGTTCCTACAGTAGACGGCTTCGGCAAGTACTACAGCGGTACGTCGTCATATAACTACAACCTGCTCCAGGAGGGCAACTGCGCGGTTACCGACAATACAATCATATTCAGAGTACCGTTCGCGGATCGTGAGCATGACGAGGATTATTCTATCCAGACAAAGGCTGATTTGACCGATTCGTCATATTCGGTTGATGTATATGATATAGTAAACGGCGTTGCGAAGGCTATCGTAATCAAGGACGCAAATCCGACCTCTATTTCTGAGACAGCGGGAGTACTTGTAATGTCAAAGCCGGCTGCACAGGCTTGGGATTCCGACAAGCAGGAGGCAGTAACAGAGCTTACCGGTTATTCTAAGGGCTCTGAGGTTTCTCTGAAGATTGATGATGACTGCACACAGGTTGACGCTATAACGGCTGTTGCCGATTTGGTAGGCGGCGATCTCGAAAGAGATAAGAAGGACGCTAAGGATCTTGAGGTTGGCGATGTAATCCAGTACATCACAAACGCGCAGAGCTACATCATCTCATACAGAGTTCTCTTTAATACAAAGCTGCTCAGCGGCGACAACTACTTTGAGATTGTTGACGGCAAGGCAAGCACGGTATCTCCGATTTACACTATTGCTACATCGGATAAAATCCGTACAATATACGGACAGGTGCTTAATTCATACGATTACTTTATGACGGCAACATCAGATTTGACCAACAGTCGTTACTACAGAGCGTATCCAACAACGGATATAGAGCTTTATGTCTATGACGGCATTGACGATGAGCTGGTAGTTGGCGAATCGTATGAAATTCAGGATGAAGATAAGGTATTTATCAAGGCTAACAGCGGACTTAACAGCCTGCTTGTTGTAGCATACCAGGATATTGACTGATTTCTGAAATTATTATAAAACAAACGGCGGCAGGCAAATGCTTGCCGTCTTTTGATTTGTTTAAAAACGCTGATAATTGACAACACGGCTATTGACAAAGCTTAAAAAAAGGATTAAAATGCAAGTATCGGCTCGTGTTGGGCGGAATTAATTTAATTGTATGGTATGTTAATAAGGAGTGATTTTTTGAAGATAGGAATGCCGAGAGCTTTGCTGTTCCAGTACTACTATCCTTTGTGGCGTTCACTGTTTGAAAGGCTCGGATATGAGGTTGTATTATCCGACAAATCCGCGAAAGGCTTGGTTCAAAAGGGTATAGCGGTTACTGTTCCGGAAATATGCTTTCCGATTAAGATATATAACGGGCATATTATTAATCTTATCGAAAAGGGAGTGGATTATATATTTTGTCCGCGCTTTGTTCGAATTGAAAAGGGTTATTGGTTTTGCCCGAAGTACATAGGACTTCCGGAGCTTGTTGAAAAGTCAATTCCGGACGCAAGGCTGCTTGTTGCCGAGATTGACTGCGCGAGAGAGGATACCGCGGATTTCAGGTGCTTTAAGCCCGTTGCGAAAAAGCTCGGTATCTCATCGCATAGGATGAAGCTTGCGCTTGGCGGCGCTGCGGAGGACTTTAAGAAATTCAGATCCCTTTGCTTAAAGGGCTTAACGCTTGACGAGGCGGCAGCCGTCATGTTTGACGGAGCGTCGGAGGCGGATTTCGCCCAGCCGGAGCGCAGGACAACAATCGGACTGCTGGGCTATATCTACAACGTGTATGACCCGTTTATAAGCATGAATATAATAGAGAAGCTGCGCGCGCTTGACGTAAATGTGATTACTTTCGATATGCTTGACCCGGAGGCTCTGCGCATGCGGCGCGGCGAGGAAACACGTCCCATATACTGGACATTTCCGGACAAGCTGTATCATGCGGCAAGCGTTATGATAAAGGACATGCATGTTCAGGGGCTGATACATATAACAGCGTTCGGATGCGGACCCGACTCTGTTGTCGGCAAGGAGATTGAGCATGATTTTGCAGACTCCGGTGTTCCGTTCATGACACTGAGGATTGACGAGCATACCGGAGAAAGCCATCTGCAAACACGTATCGAGGCGTTTACAGATATGATTAAGCGGAAAATCCGCAAGGTTGACGAGGTGATAGTATGAAGACAGCGTTTCCGCATATGGGCTGTGTGACAGGATATAAAAAGCTTATGGAAAAGCTGGGACACGAGGTGATTATGCCCGATCCGCCCTCACAGAGGACGGTTGAGCTTGGCGTTAAGTACAGTCCGGAATTTATATGCTTTCCGTTTAAGGTAATGATGGGTACCTATATCGAATGTGCGGAAAAGGGAGCCGAGCTTATTGTGTCATCGGGAGGAAACGGTCCCTGCCGCGCGGGAATGTACCCCGACGTACACCAAAAGGTTTTGGAGGAATTGGGGTATAAAACCAAGGTTGTTGTTTTTGATAATATGTTTGTGGATTTAAAGGCGTTTTATCAAAAAATCATATTGGTTAAGAACGGTACTCCGAATATAAAGCTGCTTGGGATTGCCGCGTTTTGCTATAACCTTATAAAAAAGATGGATAAGCTTGAAAAGCGTTTAAAGATTATGCGCGCCTACGAGATAAATCATGGAGATTACACACGCGCATGGAAGCAAATCGTCGGTATGTTCGAAAAGTGCGAAACCACGGCGCAGGTGAACAAGACCTACAAAAAAGCGCTCAAGATGTTTGACGCGATACCGCGCAGAACCGTTGAGGAGAGCAAGCGTATAAGAGTCGGCATAATCGGTGAGATTTACGTTGTTATGGAGCCTACCGTCAATAAGAATGTTGAGGAAATATTAAACTCACTCGGCGTTGAGGTTGAAAACGTCCAGTACATATCGGATTGGGTGGAGCATAATATTATACCGCAAAAGCTGCCGTTTCCGAAATCGCACAGGGTGCTGCGCCTTTCGGATAAGGTCGCGCCGATTAACTGCGGAGGACACGACAAGGAAAATATGGGCTGGGTATATGACTTCGCAAGACGCGGCTTTGACGGAGTTGTTCATCTAATGCCGTTCGCCTGTCTGCCGGAGCTTGTCAATTTGGGGAAGTTCCCCGCCGTTTCCGAGGAGCTTGACATACCGATTATGTCGTTATCCTTGGACGAGCAGATGGGAGAAGCCCACGTTAAGACAAGACTTGAGGCTTTCACCGATTTGATAAGGAGCAAGCATTTTGCGAAGCAGGGCGGCACTGAGCGCACGGCAGCGAGCTTGCGCGGAGCTAAAGATACGCTTAATAAAAAGATAACGCTGAAAACGCCCGAGTATCGCACAAAATAATAATGAAATTATCGTGACGAAAAATAGTAAGGAGATTATCGTGAAGAAAATAGTAAGGAGATTATTGTGAAGTATTATTTAGGAATAGATATAGGCTCGGTCAGCACAAATGTTATAGCTATGGATGACCGATATAATGTGTGCTTTAATCAATACATACGAGCAAACGGACAACCTCTTGAAAGTGTAAAAAAGGGGATGAAAAGGCTCAAGGAAGCTCTCGGGTGCGATGATAACGATGTTCTCGGCATAGGCACAACGGGCAGCGGCAGAGAACTCGCGGGGGTTCTCGTCGGAGCCGATGTGATAAAAAACGAGATTACCGCTCATGCGACGGCAACGCTTCATTTTCATCCGGATGCTGCCACAATATTCGAGATAGGCGGTCAGGATTCGAAAATAATAATATTGCAGGACGGCATGGTAACCGATTTTGCCATGAATACGGTTTGCGCGGCGGGAACAGGCTCCTTCCTTGACCATCAGGCGGAGCGGCTGGGAGTGCCGATTGAGCAGTTCGGAGAGCTGGCTCTCACGGCTGAGAGGGACGTTCGGATTGCGGGACGCTGTACGGTGTTCGCGGAGTCGGATATGATTGCAAAGCAGCAGTACGGCTTTTCCAAGGCGGAGATCATAAAGGGGCTTTGCACGGCTCTTGTCAGGAACTACATAAACAATCTGGGCAGAGCAAAAACGCTTAAGCCGCCGTTTATTTTCCAGGGCGGTGTTGCCGCGAACGTGGGAATACGCAAGGCTTTTGAGGACGAGGTAGGAGCGAAGGTCATAATTCCCAAATACTATAACGTTATGGGAGCCATAGGCAGCGCGATTTTGGCAAAGGAGTATATAGAGGACAACAGCATAAAGAAGCCCGCTTTTAAGGGCTTTGAACAGCTGGAGCTTGAATTTAAGCCCACAAGCTTTGAATGCGGCGGCTGCTCCAATATGTGCGAGGTAATCAGAGTAATTTCTTCGGATAACGAGGTTTTGGCAGTCTGGGGCGACAAGTGCGGCAAGTATGCGGGCACAAGCAAGGCGTCGCGCGTTTCGGGGAATGTTTAGCTTAAAAAATCAATATAAAAAGATTTAATATAAGAAACTATAAGAAACTTAAATAGAAATTTAAATATAGGAGGTATTTTTTATGTCATACACTTATAACACAAAGGGAACCTGCTCCCGTCAAATCAAATTTGATATTGAGGACGGCAGGGTAAAAAACGTTTCGTTTCTGGGAGGCTGCAACGGTAACCTGAAAGGGATTTCCGCGCTGGTTGAGGGAATGGAGCCGGCAAGAGTCATAGAGCTTTTAAAGAACATAGACTGCAACGGACGCGGCACATCATGTCCAGCCCAGCTTGCCAACGCCCTGAAAGAGGCAATATCTTAGGATTTTCGCAAATATCGCGGATTTTTATAAGATTAGATTTTCATAGGATTATTTGAGCAAATCGGAACAAAAGCGGCAAGTATTTCGTCTGATAAGTATAGGGAAAATTTTTCAAAAAAATTAGGAATAATTAGGAAAAATTAGAAAAAAGGTGGAGTAGAGATGAAAAAGTTATTATGTTTGGTTTTGGCTGTCCTTATGACGCTATTTGCCGTGCCGGCTTTCGCCGCGGACAGCGATGGATTGCAAAACGCGATACTTACTGTGAAGTCAAGAATTGATATTCCGTCGGAGCTATCCGAATTCAGCAGTGATGTGTATGTGAGTGATAACGGTGTTTCAAGCTATGACCTTAACTGGAGCACACCGTCTGAAAGCAATGATGATAAATCCTTGCTGGTAACCGTTGACCAAAACGGCTATGTGACGAATTATAGGAATTATAATTCAGATGACGTATTTTACAGCGGGGAGTTGAAGCTTCCCAAGTTCAGCAGGGAGGAGCTTGAACAAAAAGCGGTTGAGTTTTTCCGTATGATAAACCCCGATTTGTCGGATGAGTTTGAATTAAAAAGTGTATCGGGTGAAATCAGCGGGTACGCGACACTGATACAAGTTCGGCTTTATCGTTACATAAACGGATTAAGGTTCTGCGATGACAGCGCGGATATAACCATAAGCGCCGAAACAGGAGAGGTATTTTCGGCGTATGTATCGTTGACATATTGCGATGATATTCTTGCCCTTGATGATGTTATACCGTCTGAGCGGGCGCGGAGCAAGTTTAACGAGCTATCGCCCATGAAGGCGGAATATGTGACTCAATCGGAGGGCAAAGCGGTTCTTGTTTATATGCCTGAAGACGAGGACTTAATGATTAACGCGGTGACCGGAGAACAGTTTGAATACAGTTCGGTTTACTCGGAAAATTCCACGGCGGATTCCACGGCGGAAACCGCCGGCTCTGCGGTCGCGGGAGCGGCGGCGGGCGGAGCCTCCCTCTCTGAGGCTGAGTTGGCGAGCATTGACCAAATAGGCGGATTATTATCTATCGACGAGCTTCGCGGTATCGCGGAGAGCATCGTGGAGCTGGGTCTTGACGGCAGCCGATATATAAGCTGTGATTACAGCCGAAACGACAAAAAAGAGGACGGAAGCTATGATTATACGGCTTCTTTGCGTTATTCGGGGTATGACGGCGACGCGATTGTATCAGACTCCTATATAAGGCTGGACGCGCAGAGCGGCGAGCTTATGTCCTTGAACAGCTCGATCTATAACAGAAAAACATCCGATGTTCCGAAGCTGACCGAGGCACAGGCGCTGACCGCCGCGAAAAGCTTTGCCGAAAAGTATTCGTATGATGAATATATAAATTCAAATTTCGAGCTTGAGGCATCCGACACAATAGACGCCGGACGGAAATATTATTATAATTACGGCTTCATGTTTAAGAGAAGTGTAAACGGCTTTGATTACGGTTCGAATTATTTGAAAGTGGATATAGACAACCAAACGGGCAATGTCGTATCGTTCTATAAATCGTGGGATGAGGATACAGAGTTTGAACCGACAGATAACATGATTTCGGCGGACGAGGCGTTTGCGAGTCTTATGTCGCAGTCGGACTTAGAGCTGAAATATGAAAAAACTTCAACCGACGGAATAAATTATAGCGCTGTGCCGGTATATGAGCTGAATACCGATAAGCCGAGCCGTGTTTCGGCTATAACGGGCAAGCTTGTGAACTACAACGGCGTCGAGTATACCGATGAGGTGAAAAACACAACCGCAAGCGATATAAGCGGTCATTACGCCGAAGCCCAAATTGAGACATTGCTGAATTACGGCATTATATCATTGGCGGAAGGCGAAACGGCGTTCAGACCCGATGACGCGATAACGCAAGGCGAATTGCTGGTGTTTGTGGCGGCGCTAAGCGGAAGAAGCTTTCCCGAGCCTCTCGAATACGAAGCAGTCTACAGCTATGCGGGAAACAACGGAATTGTTAAAGGTGACGAGAACGCGGACAGTACCGCTCTGTGCATAAGAGAGGACGGACCCAAGTATATCATACGCGCCTTAGGATATGAGAATATCGCGGAAATGAACGGAATATTTGTAACGAGCTTCGCGGACAGCGGCATGATTACGAGCGGTATGGAGGGATATGTCGCTCTTGCCGAGGGCTTTGGAATTATCGGAGGCAACCCCGATAACACCTTCGCGCCTCAGGAGCCGCTGACACGCGCGGACGCGGCAATAATGATTTATAATTACTTAGCGAGATAAATAATCGGCGGGACGCATTCGCGTCCCGTTTAGTTTGTAGACAAAAGCTTTTGCTGCGCCCGGGCGGTGTGCCGCTTCTTAAGCGGCAATGCAAGCTTCGGTTGTCCTTTAAGAAAAAAGTAAACGGATTAAGGCAGTAAACAAGGTTTGGCGTAGCGCTCGGGTCTGGCGAGCGAAAGT
>CAYTZR010000008.1:0-51044 GCA_964442605.1 uncultured Oscillospiraceae bacterium | reverse complement strand
TGCAAGCGAAGCCGCTGTAGGCTCATTTATAATTCTCTTTACATCAAGACCCGCGATTTTACCGGCATCCTTTGTCGCCTGTCTCTGAGAATCGCTGAAGTAAGCGGGAACGGTGATAACAGCCTGTGTTACTGTTTCACCCAAATACGCCTCCGCATCACTCTTAAGCTTTTGCAAAATCATCGCGGAAATTTCCTGCGGTGTATACTTCTTGCCGTCTATATCAACCTTTCTGTCGGTACCCATATCACGCTTAATTGAGCTGATGGTTTTTTCGGGGTTTGTAATTGCCTGCCTTTTAGCAACCTGACCCACAAGACGCTCTCCGTCCTTTGTGAAGGCAACAACGGAAGGCGTGGTTCTCGCTCCCTCCGGATTTGGGATAACGGTAGGCTCTCCGCCCTCCATTACCGCTACGCATGAATTTGTTGTTCCTAAATCAATTCCTATTATTTTACTCATATTATTTTCCTCCTATATTATAATCTAATTTACAGCCTTTTCTGATTGCAGCCTTTTCTGATTGCAGTCTTTTCTGATTGCAGTCTTTTCTATGATTAACGCAATCTAATTCGCTACCTTTACCATTGAATGACGAATTACGCGCTCATCGCCGCCCGAATTGTAAATATATCCTTTGGCAAATTCCTCGGTTATCGTTCCCGACGGCTTTTCGCTGTCCTCCATCATTACCGCGTTATGCTTTTCCGGATTAAACTCCTTGTCAACCGCCTCTATCTCACTGACACCGATCGCTGAAAGAGCGTCTGCGAACTGGTTTCGCACCATTTTAATTCCCTCAATCAATGCCTCTTTATCATCATTTGTTTCGGCGGCGCTGATTGCTCTGTCCAAATTATCCAAAACAGGCAACAGCTTTTCTACCGCGTCGCAGGCTCCCATGGCAAAATTTTCAGCCTTTTCCTTTGCGGTGCGCTTTTTGAAGTTGTCAAATTCCGCAACCTTTCTTAAAAACTTATCCTTTGCCTCCTCCAGCATTGCGGTAAGCTTTTCCTCAGCCGAAGTCTCCGGCCCCGCGTTAACCTCCTCGATTTCCTCCTTCTCTTGTTCTTCCTCCGGTTCTGTACAGCTTTCTTCCTCCGCCTGTGTGTTTATTTCATCTTTATCTTTGGATTTCAAAACTAACCATCTCCTTTTTTATTGCCGTCCGCTTTGTCGCCGTCCGCCTTGTCGCCTCTCAGTCTGTCGCTCAGCAATTTGCCCAGACTGTCAGAAAAAAATCTTATCCCCGAAACAACCTTGGCGTAGTCCATCCTCTGAGGTCCGACAACCCCCACGATACCGACCAAATCATCTCCGACACTGTAGCGGGACACTATAACGCTGTTCTCCTTTAGCTGAGGCAGCCGCAGCTCATCGCCTATGTAAATACCGACCTCCTCGTCATCCGCCTCAAAGTTCATAGAGTCAATAGCCTCGCCCAGCACGCTCTTATCATCGAAGAATTCCAAAATATTTTTAATCTTTTCAACATTATTATATTCCGGAAACCTTAAAATATTTGAAGTTCCCTCGACAAACAGCTGCTTGCTGTCTATCTCCTTGCCCGCTTCATGTATAAGCTCCAAAATAGATGACAAAATTTCAAGATTTTCGCCCACGGCATCCTTAACACCGAGCAGATTGTCAAGGCTGACATATCCGCCCATATCAAGTCCGGAAACATTGTCGCTTATAACGCGGTTTAGCTTTTCTACCTCCTCATCTGTGACGGTACGCCTGAGACGAAGCAGCTTGTTTTTAATAATCCCTGAGGAACTTGAAACAATGACCATGATGTTTTTGCCGTCAATATTGGCAAGCTTAACACTCTTCTCCCCGACCATTCTGCTAACGGGGCGCATGGCAAAGGTAGGCATGCTCGTTATTGACGAAAACGCAGCGGATACACTCTTTAAAATATTATCAAGCTCTCTGAACCTGATAAGCATCGCGCTTTTCAGCCTTTCAATCTCCAAAGCCGTCATTTTATAGCTATGCATTAAATTGTCAACATAAAACCTAAATCCCGCATTGGAGGGTATACGTCCGGCAGAGGTGTGGGGTTGAATAAGCATTCCCATTTCCTCCAGGTCACACATCTCGTTACGTATCGTCGCAGCGCTCAGATTTAACCCGGTCTTTTTGGCAATGCTCCTGGAACCTACCGGTTCGGCATTATTAATATAATCCTCAACGATTGCCCGAAGTATTAATTTCTTCCTATCATCAAGGGATGCCATATAAACCACCTTTCCTCATTTCTATTTTGTTAGCACTCACTTAGTATGAGTGCTAATCTGATAATATAATAGCACCGCAGTTAATATTTGTCAATAGGTTTTGAAAAAAAAGTTTTTAAATATTTTTAACAAAAATTTGCCTCTATACCATACGAAACTGTACAGAGGCAAAAATTTAATTAAAATTCATTGACTATCGCTTTAAACGTGTTGCCGCGTTCCTCAAAATTTTTGAATAAATCAAAGCTTGCGCAGGCTGGTGACAAAATTACAACATCCCCCGCTTCCGCTATATCCCTTGCCTTAGTTACCGCAGCTTTAAAATCACCAAGCTTATATATCGGAAGCTCCTGTTCATCAAAATTCCGCGCCGCTCTGACCGCCGCTTCAATTTTATCGGCGGTAAATCCGCACAGAACCAGCTTTTTTACATTATCCACAACAACCGGTCCGAAATCATCGAAGGGTATCTTTTTATCGTAGCCTCCGGCAATCAGTATAACCTTTTTATCAAACGAATTAAGACCTGCTGTGGTTCTGGCGGGAGAGCTTGCTATTGAATCATTATAATACTTCACGCCGTCAAGCTCACGAACAAACTCAATTCTGTGCGCCACGCCAACAAACTTCTTAGCTGTGGCTCTGATAACATCATCGGATACCATACCGTCCACTGCCGCTATTGCCGCCATATAATTCTCAACATTGTGCCAGCCCGGGATATAAATGTCATTTATGTTCAAAATATCTCTTTCCGGCTTACCGTCCTTAAACAGAGCAATCATGTCGCCGTGTAAGCAATAACCGTCACTCAGCTTGCTTTTACGGCTGAAATACACGCCGTTTTCGGTTTCGGCACAAAATGCCCGTGTAATATCATTGTCATAGTTAAACACCGCCCTGTCGCCTTTTTTCTGATTGGCAAACACGGCTCTTTTTGCGTCTACATATTCATCAAAATCAGTATGCCAGTCCAGATGGTTGGGTGTAACATTGGTTACAACCGAAATGTGAGGACTTCTTTTCATAGTATGGAGCTGGAAGCTGGAAAGCTCAACAATCACCTTATCATCAGGCTTGACATCCTCTGCCTCATATATCAACGGTCTGCCGATATTACCGCCTAAATAACACTTATAGCCGGCACGTGTCAGCATGTCATTGATCAGGCTTGTCGTTGTAGTCTTGCCGTCGCTGCCCGTCACCGCGATAATCTCGGCAGGACACAGCTCAAAAAACAGTTCCATTTCCGACGAAAGCTCCGCGCCGTTAGCCACCGCGGCTTTAATTGCCGGAACATCGTATCTGACCCCCGGAGTCTTGAATATCATCTTAACGTCATCATCTATTTTATCAAGATAATGTTCTCCCAAAACAAATCTAACCCCTAAAGCCTTAAGCTCGGTATAAGTATCGCCCAGCTGCTCCTTGGTGCGCTTATCATGAGCCGTCACCCCGGCTCCCCTCTCAACGAGAAATTTTATCAGCGGCACATTGCTGACACCGATACCGATAACCGCAGTATCTGTACCCTTTATTTTTTGATTAAATTCATTAATCGGATTTGCGCTCATTACAATAATCCTCCAAACTCTGTTTGCTTAAAAATTATGGGCAGACACATGTCCGCCCATAAAATAATCAAAGCTATAAACCTATGCCTCAGGCTCCTCGGCTGTTTCTTCGTCTTTTGCCTCAGCTTCTTCCGATTTTGCTTCGTCAGCTTCCGCAGGCGCTTCCTCGACAGCTTCCTCAACCTTTTCTTGAACTGCTTCTTCGACTGCTTCTTCAGCGGCTTCTTCGACCGCTTCTTCAGCGGCTTCTTCGACCGCTTCTTCAGCGGCTTCTTCAGCGGCTTCTTCAATCGGTTCTTTGGCAGCTTCCTCAACCTTTTCCTCGACAGTTTCCTCGACAGCTTCTTCAGCCGCATCAGATGTCTCGCTCGAAACATCCGCCGAATCTAAAATATCACCTAAGGTAAATGTTGTTTCCTCAATATATGAACTCGGAAGGGCTTCTTCCTTATCCTCAGACTCTCCGGCAGGAGCGGTATCCTTCATAAGCGCCTTCATAGAAAGACCTATCTGCTTTGTATTGTTGTTGATTTCAACGATTTGGCAATCAACAACATCACCGATTGAGAGAACATCCGATGGCTTGTTTATTCTCTCGTTTGAGATCTGCGAAATATGAATAAGACCGTCAACATACTCAGCAACCTCGGCAAACGCGCCAAACGGCAGAATTCTTACAACCTTTGCCTTAATCTTGTCACCGACCTTGAGATCCTTTACCGCCTTAACCCACGGACTGTCTTCTTCCTTCTTGTAGCCAAGAGAAACCTTGCCCTTTTCGGGATCAAGATCCTTAATATAAACCTCAAGCTCCTGTCCTACCGAAACGATTTCAGACGGATGCTTTATTCTGTTCCAAGAAAGCTCAGAAATATGAACCAGACCGTCAACACCGCCCAAATCAACAAACGCGCCGAACGGAGTTAGCGACTTAACAATACCGGTATACTTCTTGCCTATTTCCGCGTTCTTCCAGAACTCAGCGGCCTTTTGCTCCTTGAGCTCCTTTACAAGCGAAATCCTGTTCTTCTCCTTGTCAAGCTCCTTGATGTAAACCTCAATCTCATCGCCGACCTTAACAACCTCAGACGGATGTGCGATACGAACGGGTGATAATTCGGAAATATGAATAAGACCGTCAACACCGCCCAAATCAACAAACGCGCCGAAGGATGTCAGAGACTTAACGGTACCCTTATACTTCTTACCTTCCTCAGCGGATGCCCAGAAGGCTTCCGCAGCCTTGTCCGCTTCTTCTTTCGCGACCTTCTTGATGGAACCGACAACTCTCTGTCTTCCGCGTCTGTCTGTGTCCATCTTTATGATTTTGAACTTCTGCTCTGTGTTTAAAAGAACACCTAAATCGGAAAGGTAGTTAAGCGCACACTCCGATGCGGGGATGAATACGCGAATACCCTTGGCAATCGTAACAACTCCGCCTCTTACGAGCTCAACCACACGACCGTTAAGAACCTCATTATTTTCAAACGCCGTTTGCAGCTCCTGCAATCCCTTTACAGCGTCAATTTTCTTTTTGGATAATGTAACAACACCATCTCTGTCACTGACATGAACTATATAAACATCAACCTCTTCACCGATTTTCACCAAATCATTGATGTTTGCGTCTGTGTCGTTTGTCAGCTCATCAAACGGAATAACACCGTCATACTTACTGCCGATATCCACCTGTACCTCTGTAGGAGTGATACCGATTACAACTCCCTTTACAACTTCTCCGGATTTCAAAGGCTTTAATGTTTCCTCCAGTGCCTCTGCAAAATTCATTTCATTTTCCGCCATGGTTAAACAGACCTCCTTGATTACCGACTCGGGCGTTGACGCACCGGCGGTAATGCCGACTTTCATTTTATTATTGTTTAATATATTTATATATTGATTTATTTTGCTTGTTTTAAGCTCCGCCGCATTCTCAATCAGCAGAGTGTTAGGCTGCAGCTCGCTGCAAACCTCATACAGCCTTTTTGTATTAGAGCTGTTCGCGCCGCCGACAACCACCATCAGATCAACTCTGCCAGCAAGCTTTGCCGCCGACTTTTGACGCATTGATGTCGCACTACATATTGTATCAAAAAATTTTGCATTTGTAAAATGTTTTTTTAAAATTTCTTCAACTTTTTTAAATAAATTTCTGCGAATTGTCGTTTGGGCAACGACAGATATAGGTATATCGCTCGATTTTGATAAAATTTCGTCAACATCGTTCTCGTCAGATACCACATATGCCGAATTATCACACCAGCCGTTTATACCTATGACCTCAGGATGATTTTTATTTCCGACAATAACTATTGTTCTGTTTTTTTCAAAATACTCACAGCTCACAATACTGTGGATTTTTTTTACAAAAGGACAGGTAGCATCTATAACCTTAATCCCCTTTTTGACAAACGCGTCAAAATCCGACTTCGGAACACCGTGAGCCCTGATTATAACAGTCGAGCCTGCTTCTATTTCATCGATACCGCTCGCCGCGGCAATCCCCTGCTTTTTAAGATTATCGGTCACGTCCCTGTTATGGATAAGCATCCCGTAGGTATAAACCATACACGATTTGTCCTCCGGTACGGAACTGTACGCGATTTTCACCGCTCTGTCCACGCCGAAGCAAAACCCGGCATGCTCCGCAACTTTTATTTCCATATTTCCTCCTAAAGCGATACGCCCGACAATTCGGACAGCTTTGGCATCAAAATATTATCGGTTATATCTTGCAATTCATTTGATGTCGGCTTTTTTTCAAAGTATTTCTCAAGAGCTATAGGTTCGCCGATTTTAACGGTTAACTTGGAAAACGGCTTATAAGTACCCTCAATGCCTATCGGAAGAATATCGGCACTCGATTTTACAGCAACCATCGCCGCGCCCATCTTACCCCTGCGCAAACGGTCACTATGCGAACGTCCGCCCTCGGGGAATATGACGATGTGCTTGCCGCCGCTGACTAAGTTTATGGCGGTTCTAAGTGCGCCGAAGTCGGACTTTCCCCGCTTTATCGGGAAAGCGCCCAGCTTTGTTATAAGAGCTCCGAAAAGCTTGTTTTTAAACAGCTCCTCCTTAGCCATATAACCTATTTCAAACGGCATGACCAACCCCACCAAAGGCGGGTCGAGATTGCTCTTATGGTTAGCGCATATAACGAAGCGTTTATTCCTATCCGGAATATTTTCCGCCCCGACTACTTTAACTCTGAAAAAGAGCTTAAAAAAACCGCTTACAACGTGTCTGCCAAAATCATACAGCGCCATTTTTTCTCTCCTCAACAATAGCGTCAACAAGACCCATAATTTTTTCTGTCACCTGACTGATACTAAGTCCGGTGGTATCAACCAAAACAGCATCATCCGCCTGTCTTAACGGCGCAAACGCCCTTTCACTGTCATTTTTATCCCTTGCCTCAATTTCCGCCGCGACAGCATCGAGAGAGGCGTTTTCTCCCTTTTCGCATAGCTCGTTATATCTGCGCCTTGCACGCTCCATGACCGAAGCGGTCAGAAAGATTTTAAGCTCTGCGTTTGGCAATACATATGTGCCGATATCGCGTCCGTCCATAACAACATCAGCCTTTTCCGCAAGATTACGCTGCTGCTCGACAAGCTTTAGTCTGACGGCAGGTATAACCGCTACATCGGATGCCGCCATCGAAACCTGAGGTCTGCGAATTTTTTCGGAAACATCGTTTCCGTTTAAGTAAAAAACAGGACCGTTTTCGCCGTTCTTAATATCTATAATAATACTATCAAGGATTTTGGCGACATCCGACTCGTTTCTCGGGTTTATACCCGCTTCCAGCGCGGCAAGACCCACGCTTCTGTACATAGCGCCGGTATCAATATATATGTAGTCAAGCTTCTTTGCCAAAGCTTTGGAAATCGTACTCTTTCCCGCTCCGGCGGGACCGTCAATCGCTATTTTCATAATGCCGCTCCTCTCCGCACAGCCCATTGTCCCGCAAAAACTCACACAGAGCATCGTTATTATCAAAAATATTCTCGTAATCATATCCGCTTGTCTGCGTAAAAATAACCTCCGCCCCGACATCGGATGCAGCCGCCAGCTTATCGGAAATATCAAACACGCTGTCAGTAACAACGATCCTTGCCTCCGCATCGCTAAGAACACGCCTTATTCCCTGACGACCGCTGAAGTCATCATACGCTCTGACATTAAGCAACGGAATACCGTATTCCAACGCAAGCTCCACATCAAAATCCGACGCAGCGGGAACAGGCGCGTACAGCGCGTTTCTGTCAAACACCAAATCCGCGATTGGGCGGACATTTACCGGATTTGCGAGAAACACCGCGTTTCCTACGGTATTGTTGATTTTTGCGGCTATGCTCTCGTAGGAATAGTCAACACTGCATCTAACCTTGTTCGGATCGGCGCTGACGGACAAATCAGAAGGAACAGTCGGCGCAATCACCTTAATCAGCGGCATATCCAAATCACTCGCAACATTGAGAGCCACCAGAGACTCGCGGCTTTTCGGGACGCGCTTTATATCTATAATGGCGTCTACGCCGTTTTTTCTTATAATCCGCTCAAGGCTTTTGTAGCTGAGCTTTCCGACAACCGCGCTCCCTGAACCGAAGCCTCCGGCTTCCGAAAGCCGTGAAAAGTGAAACAGGTAATCGGCGCCGATGTTGTCAAGCGTTCTTGACAGTTCCACGGCGTTATTGTCGCCTTCCGAAATTATCAGCAGCATTTTTTACGCACCCGTTGTCTCATCTGTAGGTTCATCGTCTACAGGCTCTGATTTCGGAGGCGTACAATATCCATCAGACCCGGAGCAAAACTCCGCCTCTTTGTCCTCCGCCAGCTTCGTGCCGCAGCTCGGGCAGTATGAGCAGCTATCCTTAACGCTCTTGCCGCAGCTTGGACACTTGATTACAGACTTGAAATTTTCAAGCTGCTCGTTATACTCCTTAAGCTGTTCGGAAAGCTTATCAATCTCCTCACACTTTTCCTTTACCGTCTCATTCAAGGGCGTTTCGTCCTTGTAGCTCTTATAGACTGCCTTTCCGATTTCTGCCTCCAAATCCTTTATAGAATTTTTCACGTCATAAATTGTGTACTTCAGCTTGGAATAGCCCACAACCTCACCGGACTTTTTTACCACGTTCTGCGCTGCGGAACCTACCGCGTTCATTACATTTTCTAACAAATCCATAATTACATCTCCTTTACATATTTATACATTAAATCTAAACAGGACAATATCGCCGTCCTGCATTACATATTCCTTTCCCTCGGAGCGAACAAGCCCCTTTTCCTTCGCAGCGTTCATGCTTCCGCAATTCATCAGATCATC
The DNA here is from genome assembly GCA_964442605.1 of uncultured Oscillospiraceae bacterium. Taxonomy (GTDB): domain Bacteria; phylum Bacillota; class Clostridia; order Monoglobales; family Monoglobaceae; genus Monoglobus. Next base: position 41,892 of record CAYTZR010000008.1, on the reverse strand, counting down.
GAAATGTACAACCTCCGCTCTGATAAAGCCGCGCTCAAAGTCCGTATGAATTTTACCCGCCGCCTGCGGAGCCTTTGTGCCTTTTGTTATTGTCCATGCCCTAACCTCAGGCTTTCCCGCTGTCAGATAGCTTATCAGACCGAGAAGACTGTAGCTTGCCTTTATAAGCTTATCAAGACCGGACTCCGAAGTTCCGAGTTCATCCAAAAACATTTGCTTTTCGTCCTTATCAAGACCCGCGATTTCCTCCTCGATTTTTGCGGAAATAACCATTACCTCCGCCTTGTCGGCAGCCGCATATTCCTTGATTTGGTTAACAAACTCATTGTTATCCTCGCCGGCATAATCATCCTCCGCGACGTTTGCCGCGTATATGACCGGCTTTAACGTAAGCAGAGACACCTCGTCCAGCATATCAAGCTCGTCATCAGTCATATCCATAGAGCGGGCGGTTTTACCGCTTTCCAGATGGGCCTTTAATCTTTCGTAAAATTCCTGATATGCCAAGTACTTTTTCTCTCCGCCCCTGATTGACTTCATAATCTTATCTATTCTTCTGTCAAGTATTTCCAAATCCGACATAATTAATTCATAATTAATGGTTTCGATGTCACGGATAGGGTCTACGCTGCCGTCCACATGCACAATATTGCTGTCCTCAAACGCCCTAACCACGTGGACAATCGCATCAACCTCACGTATATTTGACAAAAACTTGTTTCCGAGACCTTCTCCCTTGCTGGCTCCCTTTACAAGCCCCGCAATATCCACGAACTCAATAACCGCGTAGGTGGTTTTATCGGGATTATACATCCTTGCGAGAGCGTCAATTCTGGAGTCCGGGACAAGCACTGTTCCCACGTTTGGCTCAATTGTACAAAACGGGTAATTCGCGGACTCCGCACCCGCCTGTGTTATAGCGTTAAACAATGTACTCTTTCCAACATTGGGTAATCCTACAATTCCTAATTTCATCAGTAACTTCCTCTTTTCGTCTCAGCTTAGCGCAAATTAATTCAGCTTTTCCTCAAACAGATCCGCAAGCTCCCTTGCTCTCTTTTCGATAAGAGCCTCGTCCTTTCCCTCTATCATAACTCTTACAAGCGGCTCGGTTCCGGACGGACGTATAAGCACTCTGCCGCTGTCCTTGAATTCATTTTCGAGCTCCTCTATAGCATTTTTTATCTCCGGGAACTTCATATAATTATCCTCATTTTTAAGCTCATTTTTAACCTTAGCGTTTATGAGAACCTGAGGATATACCTGCATTTTCGATGCCAAAACCGATGCTTTTTTTCCGGTGTGCTTCAAAACGGACACAAGCTGTATGCCGGTAACCAAACCATCACCTGTTGTATTATGCTCAAGCAGTATAACATGACCCGACTGCTCACCGCCTATCAAATGATGGTGGGCAAGCATTTCCTCAAGAACATATCGGTCGCCGACTTTTGTACGCTTGATATTAAGCCCGTTCTCGCTTCCCATCACAAAAAAGCCAAGATTGCTCATAACGGTGGCCACGATGGTATTGTCCGCCAGCCTGCCGTTCAGCTTCATGTCAAGACCGATTATGGTCATAATCTTATCTCCGTCTATTACCTCACCGTTTTCATCAACCGCCAGAACCCTGTCGGCATCTCCGTCAAACGCCAAGCCAATATCGGCTCCGGTTTCCTTTACAAATTCCATAAGTCCTTCAAGGTGAGTTGAACCGCAGTTGTCGTTTATATTTACGCCGTTTGGTGTATTATGAATAACACAAACCTCCGCTCCCAAGCCCTTGAGCGTTCTTTCGGCGGTCACGCTCGACGCGCCGTTTGCACAGTCAATAGCGATTTTTATACCGCTGAAATCGGTATCACAGGTACTCTTCGCAAACTCAATATACTTATCCACAAGGGTTTTGTCATAGGTTATATGACCTATATTTTCACCTATGGGAGACTCTATTTCCTCTGCATTATCAAGAATTATAGCTTCTATTCTTTCCTCAATCTCATCACTGAGCTTATAACCGGAACCGCTGAAATACTTAATTCCGTTATGCTCAAACGGATTATGTGACGCGGAGATCATAACTCCGGCATCAAACCCCTCGCTTCTAACCAAATGTGCGATAGCGGGGGTGGGAATAACACCCGCGATAACCGCCTCGGCGCCGACACTGCAAATACCGGCAACCAGCGCACTTTCCAATAATCCGCCCGATATACGTGTATCTTTGCCCACAAGTATTTTAGGCTTACCGCTCTGTCCCGTCAGTACATAAGCTCCCGCTTTTCCGATTTTAAATGCCAGCTCCGGTGTCAATTCCTTATTTGCAACACCCCTGACACCATCTGTTCCGAATAATCTGCCCATAACCATCCTCCGTCAAACATAATCTACATATTATTATACGATAACATATTCGCTTTGTCAAACATTTCTAATTAATTTTTAAACGTTAATTTTTAAACGCTTTTTTAACATTTGTGAATACTACACGAGCGACAAGACAGCTTTTATTCCGTCAAGAGCCGCGCTTACAATTCCTCCCGCGTAGCCGGCTCCCTCTCCTATCGGATACAAGCCCTCAATTCCCGCTGCCTGAAAATCATCACCGCGCACAATTCTGAGCGGTGCGGACGTTCTCGTCTCAATTCCGGTCATCACTCCGTCGCCGCTCAGATAACCGTTTATCTTTGTCTCAAAGTATTCAAGTCCCTCGCGCAGTCCATTTGAAATAAACTCAGGCAGGCATTCATTTAAATTCGCAAGCTTTACATTTCCGGTATAGCTTGGCGAAACGCTGCCGAGACAGACTGATTTTCTGTCCGCGACAAAATCCCGTGCCATTTGAACGGGAGCTGTATAGTCGCCGCCGCCCAGTTCAAACGCCGTCCGCTCATACCTGCGCTGGAATTCCACACCCGAAAGCGGGCTGTTATTTTCAAAATCCTCCGGACGCACGCTGACAACCAGAGCGCTGTTGGCGTTTTCACCGTCACGCATATGATTGCTCATACCGTTTACAACCAGTCCTCCCTCCTCCGAAGATGCGTTTACAACAAATCCGCCCGGACACATACAAAACGAATAGCAGCTTCTGTCCTTTCCGTTGTACACCAGCTTATAATCCGCCGGCGGCAGCTTGTCCCACATTCGTCCGTACTGCACACTGCTTATTTGGCTTTGCCTATGCTCTATTCTGACCCCTGCCGCAAACGGCTTCGGCTCCATTAACACACCGCTGCCGTACAGCATTTCATAGGTATCGCGGCTGCTGTGCCCTATACCCAAAAACAACCTGTCACAAGACAATGTCTCGGAGCTGTTCAGCTCTATTTCGCTCAATGCTCCGCAAAAAGTCTTAATACCGGTAAGGCATGTATTATATCTTATCTCGCACCCAAGCTCAATCAGCCTGCTGCGCATATTTATTAAAACCGTACGCAGCTCATCGGTTCCGATATGAGGCTTTGCCTTATATAAAATATCCTCGGGAGCTCCAAGCTCAGCAAAGGTTTTTAAAATAAACCTCTGCCGCTTATCTTTTATTCCGGTATTGAGCTTGCCGTCCGAAAATGTACCTGCGCCGCCCTCTCCGAACTGGACGTTTGAGTTTATGTCAAGTCTGCCGGTTTTCCAAAAATTTTCAACGGATTTTACGCGTTCCTCCACAGGCCCGCCCCGTTCGATTACAATAGGCGGATTTCCGCGGAGAGCTAAAATATATGCGGCAAACAGTCCGCAAGGTCCCATACCCACGACAACAGGCCTTTTTTTGAATTTTTTAAGCCTCTTTACACGCACCTCTCCGTCAGGCATAACTGAAATATTTTTAAGCCCATTTATATTTGTGCCGTCATCGGTTTCGGCAGAAACCGAATAAACATAATGCACATCGCTTTTGCGCCGCGCGTCAACGGACTGTCTGTAAATGCGCGGATTTCTTATATAAACGCAATGCTGCCGCGCAATATCTTGTGCGGCGAGCAATACATCTTCAAATTTATGTTCTATGGGAGCCTTTATATTACTGATTATTATACGCACTGACCTTAACCTCCGTCACATTATCAACGGTTTTCGCCCAATCCGGTATAACAAGCATTACACTGATTTCATCATTATTGACGAAATCAGAGCTTGTAACCGATTTGGTTAAAATACTTGCACATTCGTCAACAAGTTCATTATCGCCGTATATACTGACCGTTTTGGGTTCAGACGATACGGACATACCCGTAAGCGAGCTGTCGGAATTCACCACAATAGGAACGGTCTTTACCTTGTACAGCGGGAAGCTCACGCCTATGGTGGGCGTATTATTCCAAATCCATCGGCTATCCTTTGCCGAGAGCTCCTTTCCGGAGCTGTCATAAAGCTTTACAGCACATTCCTGATCAAGCTCACCCTTTGTATACGCGGAATAATCTGTGTTTATCAAGTCAATATTAACAGACGCGTACTCGACGTTGTCAATATTCTGCTGCGCGCCGAAAATCCTGATACTGTCATTCGACAGGCGGACATCACCGCGCTCATAACCGCTTAGCAAGTCGCCGCTGGTTGTATAGTCAACGTTGATATCCTTGTATTTTGTGGTTTCGATATAGACGTCAACGGTTGACGGTGTGTAGCTTACAATCTCTCCGAACTCGGACTCCACATTAAGGTTCACCGTAACCGCGCCCTCGTTCAGCAGCTTTTCCGTGCTGACTCCGGAAAAGTCAAGCACCGCTTTTATATTGCTGCTGTCAAATTTTGAAATAACTCTTCGGCTGCCCTCAATTTTGACCGACGCTGTGGAAACCGACAGCTTTTCAATACAATATCCGCTGTCGGTAAAAACCTGCTGATTCAGGGTGTCAATGGTCACATCCCTAAATGTTTTTTCGGTCGGCGCGTCAATTACAATTACAATATATACCCACATCACGATAGCAATTATAACCGAAATGACTTTAAGGAGAGTATTATTTGACAAAATTTTATTCAAGGTCATCTCTTCCTTCTTTCCAGAATATTTCTAAGCGGAGCCGGAGCCTTGGACTCCGAGTTAACTTCAAGCAGCTCTTTCAGTCTTTCTTTAACGGTTTCTTCATCAAAGTCACGCTCAAGCTCTCCCTTATAAGCGACGGATATTATGCCTGTTTCCTCAGACACGATAACAGCCACAACATCAGCCATTTCCGAAATCCCTATTCCCGAACGGTGTCTTGTTCCGAGAGCTGTAGCTATATTCGGATTTTTTGAAAGCGGCAGAACACAAGCCGCGAGAGTAATCCTGTTTTCGCGGATAACCACCGCGCCGTCATGCAGCGGAGTGTTCGGCACAAACAGATTTTTAAGCAGCTCAGCTGAAACCATAGAGTCAAGCACAACACCACCGCTTACCAAAGAATTTATATCCGAACCGCGTTCAATAACAATAAGAGCGCCGGTTCTTGTTTCCGACATTTCACGAGCTGCAGCGGCTACCTGATCGATCATTTCCGATGTCATTTTATCATTGCTGCTATCACCCGAAAACCAACCGTTAAGCGAGGTCTTTCCAACCTGCTCAAGCGCTCTGCGAAGCTCGGGCTGAAATATTACAACCAATGCGATTACACCGATTTGCGCACACTTAGTTATTATATACGATGTTACATGCAGATTAAAGAAATACACTACCTGAACAGCAATAATGATAAGTATAACACCCTTGAGCAAGCGCACCGTATGACTGTCTCTGATAAACTTTAATAAAAAATAAACCAAAACAGCGACAATCAAAATATCAACAGCATCGGCAACTCTAAGCAGCGAAATCTGGTCAAGGGCTGAATCGATATAATTTGCAATCATAGAATTACCTCCGTTTAAAATATTTATTAATAAGCCTTACCCCAATATACCATATGCTTCGCGGGCTTACCGCAGCATACGCATACATCGCTTATTTTTTCCTGTTCAAAGGGGATACATCGTGACGTGGCGGTTGTATCTTCTTTTATTTTAAGCTCACACTCCTCATCGCCGCACCACATCGCTTTAACAAAGCCGCCCTTTTCCGCTATGATTTTCTTAAATGTTTCATAGTTATCGGCGCAGCTCGTCTTGCCTTCCCTGTTTTCAAGAGCGGCATCATACATCTGAGCCTGAATTTTGACAAGAAGCGCGTCAAGCTCCTCCTCAATATTATCAAGAGACACGAATGTCTTTTCTCTGTCAACTCTGTTCACCAAAACCGCCTGATTTTTCTCTATATCCTTAGGTCCCAACTCAATGCGCACCGGAACGCCGCGCATTTCATATTCGCTGAACTTCCAGCCGGGAGATTTGTCGCTGTCATCAAGCTTTATTCTGAATTTTCCCGACAGACGTTCCTCCAGTTCCCTCGCTTTTTCGATAACACCCTCCTTATGCATGGCAATCGGAATAATGACAGCCTGCACGGGAGCGATTTTCGGCGGCAGCTTTAATCCCGCGTCATCGCCGTGCACCATTATAATCGCCCCGATTATTCTTGTCGAGACGCCCCACGAGGTCTGGTGGACATATTGCTGTTCATTATTTTCATCCAAATATTGAATTCCAAAGGCTTTCGCAAAGCCGTCTCCGAAGTTATGACTTGTACCCGACTGTAAGGCCTTTCCGTCGTGCATCATGCTTTCTATTGTAAAGGTTTCCGTGGCGCCGGCAAACTTTTCGCGATCGGTTTTTTGTCCCTTTATAACCGGTATGGCAAGGTAGTTTTCGCACACATCCGCGTAGAGATTTAACATCATTCTTGTACGCTCTTCAGCCTCCTGCTGTGTAGCGTGAGCGGTGTGTCCCTCCTGCCATAAAAACTCGGTGCTTCTCAAAAACGGTCTGGTTGTCTTTTCCCATCTCACAACGCTGCACCACTGATTGTACAGCTTTGGCAAATCCCTGTATGAATGTACAACATCGGCGTAATGGTCGCAGAACAGAGTTTCGGATGTAGGTCTGACGCAAAGCCGCTCCGGCAGCTTTTCATTTCCGCCCTGAGTTACCCACGCAACCTCGGGCGCAAAGCCCTCAACATGATCCTTTTCCTTCTGGAGCAGACTCTCCGGTATAAACATAGGCATCGCAACATTCTGAACACCCGTTTCCTTAAACTTTTTGTCCATTATTTTCTGTATATTCTCCCAAATAGCATATCCATACGGCTGTATTACCATACAGCCCCTTACTCCGGAATAGCTGCAAAGCTCAGCCTTTTTTATAATATCCGTATACCATTGAGCAAAATCCTCGCTCATAGGTGTTATTTCTTCAACCAATTTCTTCTCTTTTGCCAACTTTACCATTCCTTCCAAATAATATAGCCATCATATAACCGCAATTACATATATATTTTTAGTATAAATGAAAACGCCTGCGGTGTCAAGTCGGAGCGCGTAATTTTACATTACAAAAATGTTACCGTAACATATACGGCTCATCTGCGTATAATAGGTTGAGGTGATTTGAATGTGCGGTATTACAGGCTTTGTAAATTACAAAAAAACGGCGGATGAAAACGATATGAAAATCCTGTTCAACATGGGAGAAACCTTAAACAGGCGCGGTCCTGACGAAAAGGGCGAATATATTTCAGGCTCGGTATGCATGGCTCACAGACGACTATCCGTGGTTGACCCCGTAGGTGGCGGACAGCCGATGATAAAGACCAAAAACAATAATACATACGTCATATGCTACAACGGTGAGGTATATAACACAGAGGATATTCGAAAAGAGCTTTTGGCTTTAGGCTATGAATTCAGCGGACATTCCGATACCGAGGTACTTCTCACATCATACATTGAATGGGGATATGACTGCGCAAAAAAGCTCAACGGTATATTCGCGTTTGTAATATATGACAAGAATACGGAGCAGCTGTTCTTTGCCCGTGACGGCGGCGGGGTAAAGCCATTATTTTATTCATACGAGGACAATGTTTTTATATTCGGCTCCGAAATCAAAGCGATTTTAAAGCACCCGTCCGTCACACCGAAGGTAGATAGGTTTGGAATTGCGGAAATTTTTCTGATAGGACCCGGCAAGACTCCGGGCAGCACGGCGTTTAAGCAAATCAAAGAGCTGAAGCCGGGCTTTTGCGGTACGTTTTCGAAAAACGGCGGACTTAAAATATGGCAGTATTGGCGCATAACAGCGCGCGAACACAAGGACAGCCTAAACGATACAATTTACACACTGCAGGCTCTTATCCGCGACTCGATAAAACGGCAGCTTGTGTCAGACGTACCGCTTTGTACCTTTCTGTCAGGCGGACTTGACTCAAGCATAATATCGCATGTCGCCGCCGAGGAATTCAGAGAGACAGGACGCGGACGGCTTGCCACATACTCGGTTGACTATGCGGACAATGACAAATACTTCAAAAAGTCGTTTTACCAGCCGACAGGCGATAACTATTATATTAAACTTATGAGTGATTTTATCGGTTCTGAACATAAAAATGTTGTGCTGGACAACGACAGCGTAGGGGACGCGCTGTACGCCTCCACCCTCGCGCGTGATTTGCCGGGAATGGCAGATGTCGAATCATCGCTCCTCCTGTTCTGCCGCGAGGTCAAGAAAACTCATACCGTAGCTCTTTCCGGCGAATGTGCCGATGAGATTTTCGGCGGATATCCGTGGTTCACAAACGAGGAGATGCTCGCGAATGCCGATTTTCCATGGAGTGGCAACACCAAAATCAAAGCGGGGCTTATACGTGACGATTACCTGAAATTCAATCCTGAGGAATACGTGCGTCAGCGATACATCAGCACAGTAAACGAAGCCCCGAAAACCGGACTTGAAACACCCGCGGATGCCAGAATTAAAGAGATTACCATGCTTAACATAAAATGGTTTATGCAAACCCTGCTGTCACGGAAGGATCGTTCCTCTATGTACAGCGGTCTTGAGGTGCGTGTACCATTCTGCGACCTGAGAATTTTGGAGTATTCCTACAACATACCATGGGATATGAAGGGCTACGCCGGCAGAGAAAAGGGACTGCTGCGCAAGGCGTTTACCGACGTTCTTCCCAATGAAATAATTTATCGAAAAAAGAGCCCTTATCCAAAGAGCCACAACCCTATATACACCAAAAATGTGGAGCGGAAGGTTGAAAAAATTTTAAATGACAAGGACTCGCCGATACTGGAAATTGTAAAAACCGAAAAACTAAGAGAGCTGATAGATACCAAGGCGCGAATGTTCTCAAAGCCGTGGTACGGTCAGCTGATGAACTATCCTCAGATACTGGCGTATATGTATATGATAAACGTATGGCTCCGCGAATACGCGGTGGATATAGTATAGTCGATATTATTCTTCACACAAAACACAAACGCCGCTGTTATACCTAAAAACGCACCTCGGCTTTCACCGAGGTGCGTAATTATTTATTTAATTTAAAGTATATACTCCGCTCAACGGGGTGAGGCTTACTCCATCATTCCATATGAACAGCTTTGTAACTCCTCCCTCGGGCTTTTCATATGCGAATGTATCAACGCCTGATTGCGACAAGTCAAATATCGCTGAATTTGCCAGCATATCCTCCGCGCTGTCATTGTATGTCACAACATACAGCTTGGCGTTGCTTACCGCTCCGTCCGAATCATAATCAACAGTCAGCGTCCCGTTTTCATATGACGCGCTGTTTATAACATAACCCGAAACCACAACATCTCCGGTTATTACATTAACGCTTCCCAAGGATGTGTCATAATTAACCGTTATTTTATGCGTATCTCCCTCTGCCTCCGAAGACGCCGCCGCGGCATCCGCATATGAAGGTATATCACTCAGACTCATGGTAAAGCTGTTGCGCTTTTCGATAAGCGGATGCCCTATACGCTCAAGCTCATCACAGAACCACTGCGAAATCATTTTAGCGCCGTAAATATTGATATGCGTACTATCTTCTGAGCCTGTTGTATAATACTGAGACTTTGAAAAGTCGCCCTCTGTCAGATTGATAAATCTCGAGTCTTTGGCATAAACATAATTATATATGTCCTTTGCTTGCTCCGCGCCAACATCGTTTATATATCCGTTTACCTTTGAATACAGGTCAACAACAGGAAGTCCCAATTCTTTTCCAAGATCCTTTGCCGCGTTTACATAGGCTTCAAGACTTGCGTCGCTTGTCTGGCGTCTGCTGATTGAAGTTGTGATTATAGGATATGCTCCTTTGTCAAGGGCAATCTGAATATAGTTCACATAAATACTATGTTTATATGACCCATCGGTAAATCTGTCTCCGTTTGGATCTGTGTATCTTACAGTGTCACCGGTCTTTGAATCGTTATGTCCAAACTGGATTATAAAGTAATCGCCGCTCTTGATATTGTTCTTTATGGTTGTATACTCTGATTCCGATAAGAAACTAAGCGAGCTTCTGCCGCTTTTCGCAAGATCCTTAACCGTAGCGCCGCTGAAATAATTTTGCAAAACCGCAGCCCAGCCTGTTCTGGGGAATGAATTGTTTGAACCTGTCGCGGAATACGTGCATGCCGTCGAGTCTCCTGCCACATATACTGTCGGATTAGACGCAACAGTTGCCGAATACGTATATGTGCTTCCAAACTGCGCACTTCTGCTTTCGTCCTCATAGGCGCTGATTTTTATAACGCTGTCAGCATTGACTGGCAGAACGTCCTTGTCAATATAAATAATGGTTTCTGTACCGTTATAGCTGTCGGGGTTCTCGCTGTATTCTTTAATATTAAAGGTCTTCTCGCCCGAGAGCTGACCGTTGCCGTCATAAACGGATGCCACTATTATCTCATTGCCGGTCTTGTTGTTTATTGAATCCGTATATACTATATGGCTCAGATAGTCGCCGTCACCCTGAGTCAGCACAACATCACCGTCACCGTTCGAAATTGCGGCTCTTTCAAATTCAATTGCCACAGCCTGCGGCACGAACACAGTAAACTCCTTTGTATCACTCACGCTTCCCCTTGAAATGGTGGCGGTGAGTATAACGGTGAAATCTGATGTGTAGGAGGGATTAACCGCTCCGCTTGCCGAAACAATGTCGGGATTGCTGCTCTCCCATGTTATGGTTGTGTTTCTTTTACCGCTTACGGGAAGCTCAAGGTTTTTCTTAACCGATGAGGTATCGCCGAGTGTAAGAGCGGCCTTCGCGTCCGCAACCGCGCCGGCATCATCGTTATCGGCGGGTACGGTCAGATTGAATGTCTTATAAAGGTAAATATTCGGATAATCCTGATATGAGAACACACCGGTAAATTCAACCTTAGTATCAACGGTCGCCGGATTTACCTCACCGCTCCTGCTGATTACAGCCTCATTCGATGAAGTCCATGAAACATCCGGATCGCCGATTGAAGTCTTTATAGTGTCAAACAGCTCCAAGTCGTCATAGACCAAATCTTCGGATGTGTTTAATCCCTTTATCAAGTCAAACGACAACGACTCAATCTCTTTAACAACATTGTTGCTTACAAAATCCACATATAAATCAACATCACCATCGGGCATTACGAAGGTACTCTCTGTCATATCACTGTTTTTTGTTATCGCGATGGTGTCATCGCCCAATCTGACATTGCCCAGCAACGCGTTTGATCCTGCCTCAGCCTTAACGGTAACGGTATCTCCCGCATTCGCGGAAACAATCATCTTTTCCTCAAAGGTCGCACCGTATATATAAGGCTTTGTTCCGCTGCCCCAGAAATAATATGTCTGTCCTGCCTCAATATCAAATGAATAAAAAGCGGTAACAGCATCATCGGCAGTGTTCTTGACATTTAAAATATATGCTGAAAGATCGTTTTCATTAACTGCTAATAAACTTTTACCGCTTCCAAGCTTTGCGGCAAAAGCAATGGTACCCGTTCTCTCAGTCTCAATCTTAAATGTTGAACCCACCATACCATTGGCAGTCACACCACCATTATTTGACGCAATAACATAGTTCGAAAACTGTATTGAGTCAACAGTAGCAGCGCCCGTTTTCGCTGTAAATGTTTCGGCAGGTGTAATTTTAATACCCGGCAAAATCTGTACGGTAGTCCCGCCCGTCAACGTGGAACTCGTCTTCCACACCTCAACATCATCCGCGGCGGATACGTTTAATGCCGCGAATGTTGTAAAAACCATCATCAGAGCCAATATCATACAGCCAATTCTTCCCAGCTTCTTTCCCATTTCCATCTCTCCTAAAAATTTATTTTTAAGGTAATATTGTCCTATTCTATTCCGAAATCATTCCAAATTATTTCAAATTATTCCGAAATTATTCCAAATCATTTCAAATCATTTCAAATCATTTCAAATTATTCCAAATCATTCCGAAACCTAAAAAACTACCTATGCATATTATACAACAAAAGATAACATATATAAATATTCAGACTAATTTAAAAAAGATACCAGATGTCAATTTATATGTACTTATAACTTTTTTATTGTTATCGGTAATATCAGGAATATATTAAAAAGAGAGGCGATTTGCCTCTCTTGAAACTTCTATATTAAATTCTGTTTTAAACCGCCTCATTATGCCGAACCTCATCAAGTGTTCTGACAACGCTATGCTTTATCGGCTTCCATTCAACCTTTTTGAATAATGCAACCAAAGCAATCGGAACGTAGGTGAACTGGAATATCGGGAAAGTGAACAAATACAATACCTTTTTATAGTTAGCGCAGTGTATACGATTCCACTCTGTAATAACCGTCATAGCCCCCAATATAAAGAACAACCCGTAGAAATTACACAGCGTCTGTATAAGTGCGTGAATTAACGCGGATGCCTCAGGTTCATTTGCCGCGACAGCAACCGGAATTGCGACAGCGTTCATCAAAACGCTGACGATAGTCAAAAGCATCGCCGGCATAACCGTCATAAGCATATCAAAGCACGAGAAGTTTCCCTTGAATATTCCCTTAAACAGCTTCGCGCCGTAATTCGCAAACACCTGATAAAAGCCCTTTGCCCAACGCAGCCTCTGTGTATACGACTGGCTGAGCTTTGTCGGCTGCTCATCATAAAGAATCGCGTTTGATGCGTAACCAATCTTTATTCCCTTACTTACAGAATCACAGGTAAACTCTATGTCCTCAGTCAGCAGATGATGTATCCATCCGCCGTTCTTCTTTATTACCTCAGCGCTTACCAAAAATCCGGTTCCGGAAATCGCGCAGCTAGTTCCCAGCTGCATTCTGGAGTTGTTCAGGTATCTTGCTTCTCTCAAAAACCACAGCGAATATCCCGCGGAAATCCAGTTGCTGTCAAAGTTCTTTGAGTTACGGTAACTGGTAAGACAGTCATATCCGTTGTCAAACACCTTATTCATCTCTCTGACGTAATTCTTATCCAAAATATTATCGGCATCGAAAATCATAAAACCTTCGTAGCCCGCATCCTTATGGTCTTTTTCGATTATCTTGAACAGCCAGTCAAGAGCGTAGCCCTTTCCGACCTGTTCCTTATTAAAACGCTCATACACAATAGCGCCCGCCGCTCTTGCAACCTGTGCCGTATCATCCGTACAGTTATCGGCAATAACAAATATATCAAGCTTATCCTTCGGATAATTCTGCGATTTTATGCTTGAAATCAGCTCTCCTATAACATCACGCTCATTCCTCGCGGATATAACAGCCGCAAACTTGTGCGTCTCCGTTGCCTCAAACCTTTGCTCTCCCTTTAGCAATCCGACGAACAGATAAAAAAACTGATAAGCATAACACAGTGTAAACATAATAGAAATCACCGCGTTAAATACAATAATCGCTTCCATAAAATTCCCTTTCTGAAAAACTCAATTTCCGAAAAATTCCATTTCTGAAAAGTCCTATTTCCGAAAAAGTCCTTTTTGAAAATTCTTTCCGAAAAACCCCTTCCGAAAAATCCTTCCGAAAAAAAACTTCCGAAAAAAAACTTCCGAAAAAAAACCTTTTGAAAATCCTTTCCGAAACAGAAAACAAAATCAGCACAAATACCAAACCAAATTTTTCCGTTTCATTATGCCAATGTACGTCCCGTTAACTTACTCCATTAACTTACTTCATATAGTTATATTCCCAAAATGTAAATATATAATAAATAAAATGTAAATTTTTTATAAACAAAGCATTATTTTACTATTACGCTTTAAATACACAAAATTTAAGAAAATATTTGTTTAAATTACACAATCATTACTCGTTAATTTTGTGAATAACTCACTAATATCAAGCTTTTTATCAAGGTAAATTTCATCCGCGAGAATTGCCTGACCGATAAGCATACCGAGCCCGTTCATGATTTTATTACCGCGTTTTTCCGCGCATGACAAAAATTTTGTCTTGGGCGGATTATATATCAGGTCGGCAACAAGAGCATCCGTACTCAAAGCATTCAAAAACAACAGATCCGTGTAATCCATATCCATACCGCTCATACCGAGCGGTGTTGCGTTTATAAGAAGGTCACATTCCGGCATATAAGCGGAGATATTCTCTGTACCGCCGGACACGGCTTTAACACCGCGCTCAACAACGCCGTCATTTTGAAGCCGCTTTATCCTTTGGCATATATCCTCCGCCTTACTTTGAGTTCTGTTTAAAATCGTCATTCTCGCCGCTCCCAAACCGGCAAGCTTTAAAGCAAGTGTGGAAACAACTCCGCCGGCGCCCAATATAACAATGCTTTTATTCCTTATATCAAAGCCGTTTTGCTCAAGTGACAAAATAAACCCCCGAGCATCCGTGTTGTAGCCGTACAGCTTGCCGTCCTTGATTTTAACGGTATTGACAGCGCCGAACAGCTCAGCATCCTTATCAATTTTCTCCAAAAACGGGATTATATCAACCTTGTGAGGCATTGTTAAATTAAAGCCCGAAACATTTTCGGACAAAGCCTTCTCAATATATTCTTTAAGTTCGCCTTTTCTTACCAAAATCTTTTCATAATCGCAGGAAATCCCCAGTGCGTCCATTACCATGCCGTGAACAACAGGGGATTTGCTATGCTCGATGGGATCGCCGATAACGTTTAATTTAAGCATCGGTATTCACCTCATTTTTTACTTTTTCTTTTGATTTTTCTTTTGAGTTTTCTTCTGAGTTTTCTTCTGATTTTTCTTCTGCTTCCGTCTCATTTATAAGGTAATCTATCGCAAGCAAATAGCCTCTGAGTCCCAGACCGCAAATCTGCCCTACGCAGCCCGCAGCGGTGACTGACTTATGCCTGAACTCCTCACGCTTGTGTATATTGCTTATATGAACCTCAACCGCCGGAAGATTTGCCGTTTTAAGCGCGTCCAAAATAGCATAGCTGTAATGTGTATACGCTCCGGGATTAATAACTATCGCGTCACAGCTTGTCATAGCGTGATGAATATAGTCGATTATCTCACCTTCGCTGTTGCTTTGCAGCACAATTGCCTCTGCCCCGCGATTTGCGGCGTAGTCCTCAACCATTTTCTCAAGATCCTGATATCCGGTGTTCCCGTAAACATCAGGCTCTCTGACACCAAGCATGTTGATATTTGGACCGTTTACTACCATAATTTTCATAGTTATTCTCCTTAAAATATATTCGATTAATCCATAAATATTCTCATAAAACCGCGTTTCTGATTATTCTTAAAATATCATTCAGCGCCGCGCCGAAAGCGCCGTCGTTTATAACCATCGCGTTTGCGGCGGCGCGATATTTATCGTAGCGTTCATCATAAAGCTCCCTAAGTCTGTCGGCTCCGTCTTTAAGCAGCGGACGAGCGGAGGTGTCTATATCGCCTAATATAAGCTCAAGCGGACGGTCGATAAAAATTATGTAAGCTCCCGCCTCTTTTGCTTTTTCTATATTCTCACTATTATTGACTATCCCGCCGCCGGTTGAAATAACGCATTTGTCCTTCTTTAAGCAGTCAGCCAGCACCCGCGTTTCAAGCGCGCGGAAATAGCTCTCGCCCTTTTCCTCAAAAATCTTGCTTATCGTTCCCTCGCGGCTCTCTATTTCGCTGTCCGTATCCACATATTCAAGATCAAGACCGGCGGCAGCCGACTTACCGAACGCCGACTTTCCGCAGCCCGGCATACCTATGAGCAACACATTCATATTCAATCATTCCTTCAGTCTGTAATTTCCCAAAAGCTTAAACTCACCTGTTCCCTCAATGACGTTGTCGGTAACACGGCGCACTTTTTCATCCATAAGATTTCCCGTATAATCAACAAAAAACATATATTCAAAATTTTTGTTATCAAGCGGTCTGGATTCCAGCTTAAGCAAATTCAAATCAGCACGGGCAAAGCAGGCAAGAATTCTGTGCAGCTCTCCGCTCTCGTTAGGGAGTGTAAAAGCCGCGCTGACTTTGTCACAGCTCTCATCAACCTCAGCGTTGACCGACACTACGATAAACCTTGTGGTGTTCTTATCGCTGTTGTTAATGTTTTCAGCTAATATTTCCAATCCGTATAGCTCGGCATTCTGCCGTCCGGCAATCGCCGCCTGAGACTTATCGTTGTCCTCCGCCACTTTTTTTGCGCTCCGTGAGGTACTGTAATACTCCCTATACTCTATGTCATTACCGAGATTTTTCAAAAACTCACGGCTCTGTAAAAATCCCTGCTCATGCGAATATATGTATTTTATATCCGAAAGCCTTGTTCCCTTTACGCCCATAAGACAATGGCGTATCGGAACGTCCACCTCGCCTATTATAAAATAGCCGTACTTTTCCAGCAAATCCATTACATCGACAATGGTGCCGCTGTTTGAATTCTCAATAGGCAGAACAGCATAATCCGCCGCTCCGCTTTCAAGCGAAACAAACGCATCCTCAAAGGACTGAACGTTAAAGCGGTCAATATCATCGCCGAAATACTTCTTCGCCGCCATCTCGGTATAGGAGCCGTTCGCGCCGTAGAACACAATCTTCGGCTCATCAATGTGCGGCTTTGGTTTCAGCATATCCTCAATACGCTTCTTTCCCTTGTCACGGCTCAGCTCCTTTGTTTGTCTGTCACGGCTTATTGACATAATCGCGGTAAAAAACTCATACACCTCGTTTTGCCTTGCTAAATCGTCAAGCAGCTCCATCTTACTGTTAAGAACCTGCTTTTCACGCTCGGTATCAAGTACCGCTTTGCCGACGCTTCTCTTGTAATCCGCGACCTCGCTGCATAATTCCATACGCTCTAAAAATAACGGCAAGAGCTGTCTGTCGATCTTGTCGATTTCTTCTCTCAGTTCATCAAGCTTTGTTCGGTTTTGATTATTCGTTTCCATACGCTTTCCCTCTTAAAATCTATCATATAAAATATCCAGCAACGCTATCGCCGCCGCGTTTTCGATAACGACTGCTCCTCTGTGAACGATACACGGATCATGTCTGCCTCGAATTTCAATCTCCGTGTTCTCCTTTGTGGCAAAATTGACCGTCCTCTGCTTTCGGGCGATTGACGGAGTGGGTTTTATCACAGCCCTGAACACAACCGGCATTCCGTTGGTTATACCGCCGTTTATACCGCCATTGTTGTTGGTATAGGTTTTTATAACGCCGTCCTCGCAGTACAGCTCGTCATTGGCATCGCTTCCGAACATATCAGCGAACTCGGCACCCGCGCCGAACATTACCGCTTTAACGGCAGGCACAGAATACAGCATGGAAGAAAGTCTACTCTCTACCGAACCGAAAAACGGCTCGCCCTTGCCTGCCGGCATACCGACAGCCGCGCATTCCACAACGCCGCCGACAGAATTTAAATCGTTCTTGGCGGCTAAAATACGCTCCCGCATCAGACTCCCTTTTTTGTCGTCAATAACCGGAAAATCCTTTTCGGACACAGCCATCAAGTCCTCTGCCGTTACCGCCGCATAGTCAAAGCTGCTGTCGGACACATCGCTTATTTTTAGGATATGTGCGCCCAGATATATATTGTTTTTCTCAAGTATCTGTTTTGCGACAGCCCCCGCGAAAACCAACGGCGCGGTTATCCTGCCGGAAAAATGCCCTCCTCCTCTGTAGTCATGATTTCCCCCATACTTGACAAAGCCGGTATAGTCCGCATGACCGGGACGGAGCAAATCCTTTTCGTAGTGCTTTGAAATTGTGTTGGTATTCCTGATTATACCGGCGATAGGAGTACCCGTTGTTACATCGTCAACCACCCCCGATAGGATTTCAACTTTATCGGGCTCGGAGCGTGCCGTGGAAATGCTGCCGCGCCCCGGCGCACGCCTTTCCATCTCGCGCTTAATTTTATCCATATCAAGCTTTACCCCGCCGGGCAGACCGTCTATAACTATTCCTATACCATGCCCGTGGGATTCGCCGAAAATGCTTATTTTTATATTGTGACCCCAAGTGTTCACTGTACTCCTCCTCGTTTATTGTTGTCCTATACAGACAACCTGTCATATACCTTAAAGAAATCGGGATAGGATTTCTTTACCGCCTGTTCCGCTCCGGTTATCGCAACCTCTCCCTCGGAACGGCACGCCGCTATTGCGATTGCCATCGCTATTCTGTGATCGTTCCATGCGGAGCATACGTTGCTCTCCAGCAGATCACGCCCGTTTATAACAAGTCCATCGCGCTCCTCACGAATATCAACCCCCAGCCGTGCGAGCTCGGTTGATGTGGACTTCAGCCTGTCGCTCTCTTTAAGGCGGAGTCTGCCCGCGTTTATTATCCTGCTTTCTCCGTTTAAAAACGAACACAGCACCGAGACAATCGGAACCAAATCGGGTATATCCCTCGCGTCAACGGTTATCGGATGCATAACAGCGGTTTTCTTTGCCATAATTCCGCCGTTGGGACCCTTTACTATTCTTGCTCCCGCATTCTTTATTATATCAATGATTGCACGGTCACCCTGCAAGCTTTTGGGATTAAGATTCATGCACTCCACATTACAGCCGATAGCGTCCGCTACCAGAAAGAACGCAGCCTGGGAGTAGTCCGCCTCAACCTTATATTCGCCGCAGCTTTGATATTTCTGACCGCCCTTTATTTTGAACAGCTTATACTTGTAATTTTCTATTTCAACGCCGAATTTTGAAAGAATATCAATGGTTAAGTCAACATAGCCCTTAGACTCCAACTCTCCCGACACAATAATCTCGCTGTCTCCGTCAATCAGCGGAAGCGCGAAAAGGAGCCCCGTTATAAACTGAGAGCTGACATTTCCGGCTAAGCCATAGCTGCCGCTTGTAAGCTTTCCGTCCAAAATTATGTAATCATCGCCAACCTCGTACTTTATACCCTTTTCCCTAAAAATATTAAAGTAGGGGGTTTGCGGGCGCTTCATCAAACGTCCGTGTCCCACAAACTTTACGGGTACGCCTCTGCCTAAAGCGATAGGCATCAAAAACCTCAGTGTTGAACCGCTCTCCCCGCAATCCAAGGTTATCATATTCTTAACCTTATACGTCTTTTTCCCCGAAATACCAATCGTCATACTCTTTGTATTAACACGGCACTTCGCCCCCAAAGCTCGCATACAGCCGACGGTCGCGGTTATGTCGTTTGACATTACCACGTTTTCAACAATGCACTCCTGCCCTGACAGCGCCGCTGCAATTATCGCTCGGTGAGTAACGCTTTTGGACGGCGGAACCGAAACCGTTCCTTTCAGCATATTAGGTTGAATTCTCTTGATGTCCTCCATTTTTCAGCCTCCCAAATTAAATCATTTTACAGCCGATATTTAAATCTCTAAAAACTCGCTCTTTTCAAATTTCCTGATTAAAACATCTCCTATTTCTTTTAAAAGGATTAAGTTAATCTTGCTGCCCTCGCCTTTTTTGTCAACAGCGACTGCCTCGCTGAGTTCAGTCTTGCTAATCTCAATATCTGTAGGCAGGTTATAGCTTTCAAGGATTTTTAACATTCGTTCAGCGGTTCCCTTCGGAGTAATTCCCAGCCTCTCGCCGTACTCGCACGCCATACGCATACCCACCCCTACAGCCTCGCCGTGAGTATAGGTTTCATAGTTATACTGCTTCTCGATGGCATGTCCGAATGTGTGTCCGAAGTTCAAAATCATCCGTCCGCCCTTGTCGAACTCATCCTCCTCGACAACCTGTCTTTTTATATCACAACAATTATATATTATTTTATCGATTTTTGCAAACAATTCTTGTGTGTTTTTTATACCTTCAAGCAGTTCAAACAGATTTTTGTCCTTTATTGCCCCATATTTAATAACCTCAGCCATACCATCGCTAAGCACACGAGGCTCCAAGGTTTTGAGGCACTCGGTATCGATTATGACCGCTTTCGGCTGATTAAAGGCTCCCACAAGGTTTTTGCCCTGCGGCAGGTCGATTGCCACCTTGCCGCCTACGCTGGAATCCACCTGCGCCAAAAGAGTCGTGGGAATTTGCACATACGGAATTCCGCGGAGCAGACTTGCCGCCGCGTATCCCGTCAGGTCCCCCACTACTCCGCCGCCCAGCGCAATAATCAAATCGGAACGTGTCAAGCCGAACGCCAGCATCTCGTCATACAGCCTTAACAGACAATCACTGCACTTGCTTTTCTCACCCGCCGGCACAGTTATAAGGCAGGTCTTAAATCCCGCCGCGTCGAGGCTTCCCAATACTTTATCGGCATAGAGAGGTCCTACGTTTGAATCGGTAACAACCGCTATCTTTTCGCCGTTAAACACTTTATTTATGTATTCCCCTGTGTTTTTAAGTATATCCTTGTCAATGATTATATCGTATTCTCTTTTTGGAATGTTTACCCTAAGCTTTTCCATATTATTTCGGCTCCTTTTTTTGCATAGTGATTTTATTTTCGCATACCTGTTCCAGCAGCCCACGCAGCTTTTCACGGTCGGAATTCGCAATGCAAGTTCTGATACGTTCAAGACTCTCGCTCAAACGGTCAATTTCTCTTATAACATTTTCTTTATTTGAAATCAAAAGCCCGCTCCAAAGCTCGCTGTTTATTCTGGCTACTCTGGTACAGTCACGGAAGGAACCCGCCGTGTATGCCCTGTTCATCTCTTCGGGATAAGACAAACACAGCGCGGAGGCAGAAACGTGCATAAGGTCGCTGGTATACGCGATTACCTTGTCGTGCTCCTCGGGACTCGCGACAGCAATTCTCTCGGAGCCAACATACTCCGCAATTTCTTTAATCAGCTCAACACTGCCGCTGTTTGAGACTTTAGTCGGAGTTATAATATAACCACAGCTCCGAAACATCTCCGGTGATGCGTTCTTGAACCCGTCAACCTCCAGACCCGCCATGGGATGACCTCCCACATAATCAACGTTTTCCGGCAAAACACCGCAAATATTCTCGGAAACGGCAGCCTTAACGCCGCAAACGTCCGAAATAACGGCTCCGCTTTTAAACCGCGAAGCATTCCCCGATATGAGACTCTGTATTATATCGGGATATGTGCAGAATATAATCACGTCCGCGCCGTCCACAGCAGCGCCTACGTCCTCGTAAACCTCGTCCACAGCTCTGCTTTTCAGCGCGAGATCGCGAGTTTCCTTATCTATATCACAGCCTACTATTGCGGCGTTGCGGAAACCCCTAAGGGCATACGCCATGGAGCCGCCTATAAGACCTAAACCAATCACCGCAATTCTAAAGTCACTATCCATTTACATCTCCCGCTTTAATTACAAATTTTTAATTACAAGCTTTTATCCAATCCGGCTCCGACAACTCTGAGCTTTTTAACTAAATCGTCAAACTGGGCCTCATTTAATGACTGAGGACCGTCGCACCATGCCTTTTCGGGACAATTGTGAACCTCAACTATAAGTCCGTCCGCGCCAACCGCCATCGCCGCCAAGGATAACGGCTCAACCATCCAGCTCATGCCCGCCGAATGTGACGGATCGATAATTACCGGCAGATGGCTCAGCTTCTTCACAGCCGGAACCGCGCTTAAATCCAAGGTGTTTCTTGTGTAGGTTTCAAATGTTCTTATTCCGCGCTCGCACAAAATTATGTTTGGGTTTCCCGCAGCCAAAATATACTCCGCAGACATAAGCCATTCCTCAATAGTCGCTGAGAGTCCGCGTTTTAGCAGTATCGGCTTTGATGTCTTGCCAAGCTCCTTTAACAAATCAAAGTTCTGCATGTTTCTCGCACCGACTTGAATTACGTCAACATCTCTGTCAAACACCTCAACCATTTTGGGCGACATAATCTCGGTAACAACGGGCAGACCTGTTTTTTCACGTGCCTCGCCGAGCAGACGCAACCCCTCAAGCTCAAGTCCCTGGAAAGAATAAGGCGAGGTTCTGGGCTTAAAAGCGCCGCCGCGCAAAAGCTTTGCTCCGCTCTTTTTTACGCTTTCCGCCACATGGATAATCTGCTCCTCGGTTTCAACACTGCACGGACCCGCGATCACGGTAAAGCTGCCCTCCTTGCCGATTTCCGCATCGCCTACCCTCACCACCGTCGGATCGGGATGAAAGTTGCGGCTCGCCTTCTTAAAAGGCTCCGCAATACGCATTACACGGTCAACATGCACGTTCAGCATAAGCGTGTCCGGGTCAATCCTGCTTGTATCGCCCAGCAAGCCCAAAACTGTGCAGTCAACACCCTTGTTTATCACAACGTCAAGTCCCATATCCTTGATATAAGAAATTACTTTTTCTACATCCTCATCGGTTGTTTTCGGTTTTAAGATTACTACCATTCTTATTTCCTCCCCAAAATTAAAAATAAAAAGGACGAGCCGCAAAGCCCATCCTTGAATAAAGTTCAAAGTTTTTATGTTGTCTCAAAATCAAGAACATAAACGGGCATTGCCTATATTGTCGCAGCAAAAATAACCAAAGCTGAAATAAAAGCTCCGGCTAAAATAAAAGTAATATTCCGCTGTGCCTGATGTTTTGCGCAACAAATCACTCATACTCTTCTCCTATACAATAGCAAGCTTAGCTTGCGCGGACTGTAGACAAATCTAAAATTTTGATAAAGACATCGCCTTTGAACGAATTACCGAGCCCATACTCCGCCACACCAAGCCGCGGGCGGCAATGTCACCAACGCCTTTATCAAAACGTCATCACTGCTCACTTATACCCAATTTATAGGGTTTTATGGCGCTGATTGCCGATGGGGCATCTTTCAAAATTGCAACGCGATTTTGACCAAGAGCGCCTTAAGCAATCAAACTATTAAAAACACCTGCACTATTAGAAACACCTGCAAGTTAAAAACTGTTGTATATTATACAACAAACCGGAGCGATTTGCAAGTGTTTTTTTTAATTTTTAAATAATTTTTGTCAAATGTCTTGTTACATGACAGCTTATATTTACCGCACAGGGCATTCCGGCTATATGTGTTGGATATGTTTCAACATTTACGCCGAGAGCTGTTGTGTTGCCGCCAAAGCCCTGCGGACCTATATCCAGCTTATTTATCTTATCAAGAAGAGTGTCCTCAAGCTTAGCGTAATACGGATCGGGATTATGGCTGTCTGCGTCGCGGAGCAAAGCGGACTTCGCCAAAATCGCGGACTTTTCAAAGGTGCCGCCTATACCTACGCCCACCACTATCGGAGGACAAGGGTTGCTTCCCGCAGCTTTCACGGTATCAACCACAAAATCAATTATTCCTTCAAGCCCCTCAGAGGGCTTGAGCATTTTAACGGCGCTCATATTTTCACTGCCAAAGCCCTTGGGCGCGATTGTGATTTCGATTTTATCACCGCTTACAATCTCGGTATGGATAACCGCAGGGGTGTTATCCCCCGTGTTCCCGCGTCTGATTGGATCCGCAACCACGGACTTACGCAGATACCCGCTTTCATATCCGCGTCTCACACCCTCGTTTATCGCTTCGTTAAACGAACCGCCGGTTATGTGAACGTCCTGACCGAGCTTTATAAAGAATACCGCCATGCCCGTATCCTGACATATGGGAACCTCCTCTGCCTCGGCAATATCCGCATTCTTTAAAATATTACCGAGAACATCCCTTGCGATTTCATTGGTTTCGGATTTCAATCCATTCTCCAGAGCCGTTTTAATATCGGAATTCAAATAGCAGTTCGCTTCAATGCACATACGGCTGACCGCATCTGTGATTAATCCCGCGTCAATCTCTCTCATAATAATCTATAATCTCCTAATAATCTATAATCTCCATATATGTCTATACTATAATACCTATACTTAATACTTAATTTTTTCTCACTTAATTTCCTCTGTTGTGGAACACCCACGTGCTGAACCACTTGAGCCATGTGTTTGAGTAGTCCTTAGTTATCGTCATACCCGAAAGAACAGGATAAAAGCCGATGAACAGCAGTCCGCACAAGACCACAAAGCCGTGGGAAATATGTTTGAACCAGCCGAAACGTTCCTCCAAGTCGCGCAGCGTATACACTATCATAATTATAAGAAACGGCGTGCTTGCGAAGAAATGATATATAAATACACATCTTGTTACCATTACCCACGGAAGGAACTGAGCAAGCAGACCCACAACCAAGAACAGCACTTTTTTATCTCTTTTCTTTATTCCGATAACCACAGTATATATGAACGCGGCTATGCTTGACCAGAATATAAGCGGGTTTCCGAATATGGAAATACATCCTATGTTCTCCTGACCCACCGTCTCTACCGGTGCTGAATAAGCCCACAGCGGTCTGTAGTCAATAGGCCACTGGTACCATTTGGACGAATACGGGTGCGTTGCGTCAAGATTGCTGTGATAATTATACATATACGTCTGATTATTCAGCATGGTATGCCAAACATCAGGATAACCATCCACCATCGAAATCGGAAGATATGACATAACATATATAAATCCGGGTATCGCTATAAACAGCACAATACATGACATGCAGGTTTTAATCGCAAATCCCCAGAACATCTTTTTCTTCTTTTTGGGAAGATACATATATATTCCTATTAATATCAGGAAAAACTCAACGGCAAGCCCTGCGCCGGCATACAGACAAATCCATTTTGATGCCGCGCCGAAGCCGAACATCAACCCGGACAGCGCCAAAGAGCCCAAAAGCTTTAAATATGTCTTTTTTTCTTTAAGCTTTGATGGGGCGTTTTTCGCGTAATCCAGCGCCCTCTTTCCGAAAAGGAACATAAACAGATACATCGCGATTATGAATGTAACCGGATAAGAATCAATGGTTCCCAGTCTTGTCAGCGAAAAGTGCATAAAATCAAAGGCGAAGATGAGGGTTCCGAGTACTGAATACCTCGTCCTTTCAAACAGCTTTTTAAGCAGTATATAAAGCAGAGGCAGCATCAGTATCCCAAAGGTAGTGCCCATAAATCTCCAACCGAACGGCGTCATGCCGAAAATCGCGATACCAACCGCGATAAGCAGCTTTCCGAGAGGCGGATGGGTTGTTTCGTAGTAAGGCATAAAGTGCAGATTTTCATATGCTGTACGCGGATGATAAATCTCATCAAAATACGTTCCTACCATATAGGATGATCTGTACTGAACCATATCCTGCTCGTCCGCTATATTCGCGCAATCTCCGTCACCCGTGACCGCGGCTATGGGAATTTGGTTGCCGTCCGCATCCCAGAACGCGACTTCAAACAGGCGGTAATCCGCAGATTCCGTAACGCCTTTAATATATCTTGCCTGTACAGGCGTACTGAGCTTTGTAACCTCCCACTTAAATACCGATGAAAATTTGAAGCTCGCGTTCATATCCGTCCAGTTTACACCGTCGTTCGAAGAATAAAGCTCCATTCCGGGCTTCACTCCGACATCACATATTCCCAGATAATACGTCACCGTATCTATGTTTTGGACAGAGCCAAAATCAATAACAACCTCCTCATTCGCACCATCGGGCTTATAGAATGTCTGCGGATTTTTAAGGCTTCCCAGATTTGTGTACGCAACAATGCCGTATATAACCATAATCGCCGCCATTATTATAAAGTCCGCGCGAACCAGCTTTTCCGTTTTGAGCGGTTTTTTCGGATCGCTGCCCAGCCCCCTGCTCGCAAACGAATTGATTTTTGAAATAAACCTGAAATACGCGGATTTTATCTTACAGCACCAAATATCGAGCGGTGTAGGCTCAGCGTCGCGCAGCTTAGTCGGAATGACCTCTGCTGCGGCAGGCGTATTAACAGGCTGTTCCTTTGAACCATGTTCGCCAAATCTCATGAAAAACGCCTTGACAGCCGCACGTCCGTGATACCGGCTTCCCTCAACGTCATTCGCCTCGCGGCATGAGACCTGAGGGTAGAGAACATAGTCATGCACAATTACAAATATCGAAATTATAAACGTTATTACCTCCAGGATCGAAGCAACAGCCATAGCCGAGTATGACGGTCCCGAGGTATCAAACATCAGTATATACCTAAGCACGCAAAACACGTTAATAAAATTAACACTGCTGAAAAGCGCAAATATTGACAGAGTTCTTCTGTTCTTTGAAAGTATGTACTCAAATATCAAAAATATGATAGGGGTAATCATGTAGCGTTCATGCATCTTTAAACCGAAGGTGAACAAAAACGCGATAATAAAGAAGGACGGTATAAATATTTTTCCGCTTGGACTCTTTATCTTTATAAAAAGCAAGAGCGCACCGCCAACCGCGATAAGTATCATTGCATAGTTAAGTACACTAAGTACGGTCTGAGACAGGGCGGCTGTTTCGAGAGAAACCCAATTAAGCTTAAGCATAGCATAAAAATTGAACGCGTTGATGGAAAAATACGGATATGATGCCAGCGTGCTCATATACTTTTTAAATATCCACACAGGGTTCAGCGATGCCGCAAGCTTCGCGAAAAAGCCCGCATCCGCGTTGCTCCACGCATCGTAGTTATAAGGCACGGAGAACAATAAAACCAAAATCACACCGATAACTATCATTTTTAAAATCATTTTCCAATTTTTTGTCGCTAAAAAAGCAAACAGGAACACGGGTCCCACCATCAGAGCTTGGGGCTTTATAAGCACCGCAAGCACATACAGGATACCGGACAAATAATAGTTCTTTTTATAAAGATTATACATAGCAAGCACAAGGAACAGCGCCAAAACAGACTCAACCTGTCCCCACGACGCGGAGTTTACGATAAAAAGCGGATTAACCATAAACAATATTCCCAAAACCAGTGCGGACTTGCCGCCGACATGCTTTGAGCCTATTTTGAATATTGCCGCCATAAGCGCGGCATCCGCAAAAATTCCGGGCAGCTTAAAGCAGAGCTCTGTTGCCGCTCCGCTGAGACCGAAAATTTTGTTTATCCACGCAAAAAATCCCAGAACGGTTACAAAACCGGGAGGATAATCACAGAAATAATCAGGCGCATAAAAATGACCCATACCGCTCGTCATAACCTTATTTCCCCACGCAATCCAGCAGGACATATCGGTTGGGTACGCCGGCAGAAAATATCCCAAAACCATCCTTATAATCAGAGCGGCAGCGCCGACAGCGACAAATACGCGCACCGAAACTTCTCCGCTCTCTTTTTTGACAACTCTCGCGGGAGCGGGATTTTTCGCTCTGTGCTTAGACTTTATCTTTTTTCCGGATACCGGCGCCGTCACAGCAATCGGCTTAAACGATGGCGGACAAACAAATTTTTGAAGTGCGGCATAAACTAAAATAAACAATGCCGCAATTAAATAGGCTAAATACACTTCTCAAACTCCTTTATATAGATTATTAATAATCGCTTCTCCACATCTGACCCAGCATATGGCGCAAATCGTCGGCAGCTATCGTATACGGATAGCTCAGAACCAACAGGTCGTCAAACGGGTGAAGCTCGTAGAACTCCCCTACGGAAAAGCTGTTGTAATTATCGCTGTTACCGTTAAATATTCTGTAGTCAAGAATATAAACATTCTCATAATTATTAACAGCCCACGTTGAAAACGCGTTGCCGTAAGAATCCTTTATAATACAAATCGACTTGCCGTTTTGATTATCGGTATGGAAATATACAAGAGGGTTGTCGCCCTCAATAAACATCGTGTAGCTCTCGTAGCTCGGATCGATCAGCCGAATGTCATACATATAATCGGTCATATTCATATCATTGTAGGCTTTACCGATATATTCGGTATACGGCAGGTATATTTCTATCGTGTCTTTGCTTTGACTGAGCATGTCATATCCATGAGTATTCGCGACGACTCCGCCCCATGAACCCATGTAATTCTCAACCGTCATTGTTTCAAAATCGCTGAGCTCCACGGGAATATTCCCCGAAGCCTCGCAGAATTCCCTGTAAGCGTAATATGAACCAAGATGAGTCCAATGATGATCGGTCCTGAAATACAGATATTTATCCGAGTTTTCCATCATAACTCTCTCGATGTTTACGGGAATAACATTATCGCTTAAATTATTATAAATATGAGCAATAGCGGAAAGATAATTTGTCTTGTACGGAACCGGCGCATAAAACTCCGCAGCCGTGGGTACAATTCCGCAGAAAACGCGTGTATTCGGCAAATCGTCAGCCATTCCGCTGACTATTGCCGCGTATTCTTCTCCCTTTTCGGGATTTATGCGGAGCAGCTCCATTCCGAAATAATCGGTTTTCTCGTTATCGAAAACCGAAACACCGTTATACTCACCGTCATAGCTTTCGTATCGAAACACGTCCGATATAACCGTTCCGTCCATCGTTGAGTTCTTTTCAACCGGCGAAGTTATTACAACCACCCTATCATCGGGATCCCAGTCAATATTACTGCCGAATGCTTCGGATACCGCCCTTACGGGAACCAAAGTTCGATCATCGTAAATTACGGGCGCAACGTCAAGATCCGTAATTTTGTCGTTATTTATCATTTGCTTATTACCGATTTGCAAAGTGACAGTCATATCATCAAGCATGGCGGTAACCGTTTCGGTTCCCTCGTCCCAGAGCACCTCTGCACCATACGCCTCGAATATAGTCCTCATGGGAACCATTGCTCTTGAGTCAACAATTTGCGGTTCTGTATCAAAGCTGAGCCTTCCGCCGTCCATAAAGACCTCTATCGGCTCATCTGCGAAAACAGCCGCGCTAAACACTGCAGCGCAAATGAAAATCACCGCGGCGCAGAAAATTTTAAATAATCCCTTCATAACAATCCCTTCATAACAATCCCTTCATACCTAAATTCTTCATACCTAAATTCTTTTTTGTTTTTTGTCTAAACCTAAATTCTGCTCGGCACATCAGTATATAGATTATATCACAATTATTTTACTATTACAAGACTGTGCGGCAAAATTTTTTGATTTTTAATGATTTTTAAAAATTTTATGCGTAAAATTACGTTATAGTTACATTGCGTCAAAAACACTTGCTTTTTTACAAAAAGTGATATAAAATTAGTCTTTGATGAACAAACTAATTTTGAATTAATTTCGTACTAATTGCGAATTAATAATTAATTTCGTGAATTAATTTCAGAAAGGCTATGATATTGTTATGAAAGTCTTAATGGCAACAATGAAGCTGGATATCGGCGGTGCCGAAACGCACATAGTTGAGCTGTCAAAGGCGCTGAAGCGCAGAGGCATCGACGTTTATGTGGCATCCTCGGGCGGAGCATACGAAAAGGAGCTGATAGATGCGGGTATTACTCATATTTATGTTCCGATGTCCGCCAAAAAGCCGAGCGATGTTATGACCTCATACAAAACCTTGAAGAATTTAATATTAAAAGAAAAATTTGACGTTGTTCACGGTCACGCCAGAATTCCATGCTTTATACTCAGCCTTATCAGAAAATCGGTAAACTTTAGGTTTGTCACAACGGCGCACTGGGTTTTCAGCCTGAGATTTCCTTACAAGTATATAAGCAAGTGGGGCGATCGCTCATTAGCCGTAAGCGAGGATATTAAAAAGTATCTTATCGACAACTACGGCATAAAGCCCGGAAACATAAGGGTTACCATAAACGGCATTGACACCGGAAAATTCTCTAAGCATACTGACTATTCCGACGCGGCTGCCGAATTTGACCTAAAGCCGGATAAAAGACGAATAGTTTATGTAAGCCGAATGGATACCGACAGAAGCCTTGCGGCGCACATGTTGATTTCCGTCGCGGAAAAGCTTGATGAGGAAATTGACAACCTTGAAATACTCATAGTCGGCGGCGGCAATGATTTTGAAAACATGAAGTCGGCGGCTGAAAACGTGAACACAAAGCTCGGTAAAAAGCTTATAAAATATACGGGGAGCAGGACGGATATAAACAAGCTTGTGGCAAGCGGAGAAATTTTCGTCGGCGTAAGCCGTGCCGCTCTTGAGGCAATGGCTGCCGAAAAGCCGTGCATTATCGCCGGAAACGAGGGGTATATAGGAATATTCGGCGAGGATAAGCTCGGCGTATCAATCGATACCAATTTTTGCTGCCGCGGATGCGCTCCCACTGAACCAAACAAGCTGTTTGACGACATAGTTACGCTTATGAAAATGAGTGATGCCGAAAGAGAAGCAATCGGCAGCTATTCAAAGCAGATAATTGAAAGGTATTACTCCATTGAAACCATGGCGGACGATGCCATGAAGATGTACGTCAGCATAATCAAAAGCGAAGGAATAAACGATGTAACGACCGACGAATTTGAAAACACAGACTCTTTACCGCCGCCTCTTGCCCCGCATAAAAGCAAGAGCTCAGATGTGATGATTTCGGGGTATTACGGCTTTGACAACAGCGGCGATGATTCTATTCTGAAAGCAATAGTGGGAAACTTAAAGGAGCTTAAGCCGGATATAAAAATTCTGGCGCTGTCAAACAATCCTGTTCAGACAAAGTCGGTATACGGAGTTGACTCAATACACCGATTTAATATTCCCAAAATATACAAACGCCTCAAGCGCACCTCTCTTTTGATAAGCGGCGGCGGAAGCCTTATACAGGATGTGACAAGCGATAAGTCTCTCGCGTATTATTTATTGATTATTAAAATGGCTCAGAAAACCGGAACCAAGGTTATGCTGTACTCAAACGGTATAGGACCGATAGAAAACAAGCGTAATTACGGGAAAATCAAAGACGCTTTGGACAGAGCGGATTTGATAACTCTCAGGGAAAGCTCCTCGGTTGACGAGCTGAAAAAAATCGGTGTCACAAACCCGAATATTACGGTTACGGCGGATCCCGCGTTCACTCTGCGCCCCACAACGGATGAAAATACGGATAGTATTTTAATCAAAACCGGACTTACACCGGACGCGGATTTTGTTTGCATATCGGTGCGTCCGTGGAAAACCTCGGGAAGCGGATTTGAGAACACAATCGCGAGGGCAGCGGAATATATAAACGAAAGGTATAACCTGCGCTCTGTCTTTGTGCCGATGCAGTGTCCGAAGGATACGGAAATCACAAAGCGTATTTCAGACAGCCTGCCGGGCTGCGCTTATATGGCTCCCGAAAACCTGACCCCGACTGAAATACTGGGTCTGGCTAAACGGGCGAAAATGGTTATCGGAATGCGCCTTCATATGCTGATATACGCCGCGACTGTACACACGCCGGTTATCGGTCTAATATACGACCCGAAAATTAAAGCCATTATGGATTATATAGGTCAAAGATATACAGTGCCGGTGGATAATATAAACCCCGTAACCCTGACACGTTTTATAGATGAAATTATGGCAAACCGTGCCGCCATAACCGAAAGCATAGCAAAGACGGCGGAAAACGCGGCAAAATCGGCAAGAAATACCGCAAAATCAGCAATAGAGCTGATAGAGAATAATTAAATAAGGGATGATGAACATGAACCTGTTTGTTTTTGAAAATTTGAATAATGATGAGGTTATCCGCTCACTTCTTGAATTTAAGGAGGATGAATCTATAGCCTCCTACTATAAAGCGGCACGGCTGCTGATTTCGTTTTCAGAGCGCAGACTCACGGACGGAAACATAATTGATGAATATATTTTAAGAACTATGCTGGAGCAGGACAGTCTGCCCGATCCGGAAAACATCCGCGCATTTTTAAGACAGGACATAAGATTTATATATGAAAATTTGCTATGTGTGGATTGGGATTCCTTGTGCGCAAAGCATAATCTTGTACCCGTTTCCTCAATCACAACCGCCCCTGTGCACACCGGTCTTAACGGCTACACACGCTCTCTTAAGAGTATGATGAGTTCCGCTTCACGCGAGGCGCTTATGGGCGCTATACTGGCTCACGCCGAGATTTTCGGAACGGGCAAATCCTCCGCGTTTGCCGCTCTTAAATGGGAAAACGGCAGCCTTTGGGGCATATATAACACCGATCCCGTATCATTTGATGACCTGACCGGTCTTGAATACCAAAAGAAGGTTCTTATAGCGAATACCGAAAGCTTTGTATCAGGCAGACCTGCCAACGATGTGCTGCTGACGGGAAGCAGCGGAACGGGCAAATCCTCCTGTGTGAAGGCTTGCCTGAATATGTTTAAGGACAGAGGGCTGAGACTGATCGAGCTTAAAAAAGCCGATTTGAATGACCTGAACCATGTATTCTCAAGCATAAACAACAAGGTGCTTAAATATATTATTTTCATAGATGATTTATCCTTTGAGCCTAATGACATGAGCTATAAGCTCTTAAAGGTCGCGCTTGACGGACAGGAGGAAACTCGCGGAAGCAATGTACTTATCTACGCAACCTCAAACAGACGCAGACTTATAAAGGAGACGTGGTCGGACAGAGACGGCGGCGATGAAATTCACAGAAGCGAAGCGATTTCCGAGCGCAAATCGCTTGCGGAACGCTTTGGCATAAACCTGAGCTTCCTTACGCCCACACAGAACGAATATCTTAAAATTGTGTCGGATATGCTTGAGAGAAACAATATACAAATGGACGACACAATAAGAAGCAAGGCTCTTACATGGCAAATACAATATAATGGGTTCTCCGGCAGAACCGCAACACAATTTGTGTCAAATTTTTTAAGCGAACAACAGTAATGATTATTAAAATTACATAAAATTTATAATACATTTAAAAAATTTGTTGCTTTTTGGCATATTTTATGAGAGAATTAAACCATAGAATTAAACTATGAAAATCGATAAAGATATTCATGAAAGAAAACCAATAGAAGGTGAATTAATGAAAACAGAAAAAACCGGCGGATTGCCGGAACGTAACAGCGGTACGGAAAATGCCGAAAACTCCGAAAATACGGTTAATCCGGAAATTTTGAAAAATTCGGCTTCGGAGAGCGGCGAAGACTCGGTTCCCGTAAAAGTCGAAAAAAACGCCGATAACAACAATAACAACATCGGAGAGTCCGAGGAAAAATCTGAGGAAAAAGCCGGGGGAAAAACCGATGTGATTTCGGAGGCGAATGAAAATTCCGAGATGCCGGATCCTGAGGAAAGCTCCGAAGAAAGCTCCGGAGTAAGTTCCGGAGTAAGTTCCGAAGAAAGTTACAAAGAAAGCTCGGAAAAAAATGACATAAGTGAATTTGACATAAGTAAATCCGATAAAAATACGGAGGTTTTGGACAAAATCGAAAGAGAAAAAGCAAAGACAGCCTCAAAAAAGAAAAACAAAAAACTCGGCAAGGTGGTTAAATCCGTCATTGTTTCCGTTTCCGCGGTTATCGTGCTGGCTGCGATAGTATACTCTGTTTATGTAAACAGCTATGACTCCGTTATGCCCAATACCTATGTGGAAAATATCAATCTTGGCGGTATGTCGCAAACAGATGCCGGCGCATCTCTCACCAAGGAGTATGATGGCGATAAGCTCATAGGGAAGACTATGAACTTTTATTGCATGGATGCCGCTTCAACAATAAGCATAGAAAACCTTTCTATGTCGTTTGAGCCCGAAAAAATGGCAAGCGATGCGTTCGCGGCGGGCAGAGAGGAAACCGGATTTTTAAACAAGCTTGTATACTTTACAAAAAGCCTGTTTACAAAAAATACAATCGATATTTCGATAACGTATGATGAGCAAGCTCTTACCGGCGCCATAGAGGACTTATGCTCGCCTTATGAAACGGAACCGCTGGGATACACTTTCAGACTGGGCGACAATAACGATATAATAATCGCAAAACCCCAACAGGGCGTAAAGGTAAATATGGAGAATGCCGTCAAGCAGGTTGTTGACGAGATTTGCACCTTTAATTTCGGCGATGTTACGTTTAATCCAGAAATTACGGACGCGGAGCCTCTGGATCTTGACGCGTTTTATAACTACATTACCGCGCCCGCGATTGATGCGTCTTACGCGAAGGATGAAAACAACAAGGTATACGTGGTTCCGTCAAAGCCGCAGATCGTTGTAAACAAATCAGATATAGAAAACGCGATTAACCGGCCCGAGGAGGAATACAGCGTTCCGGTACAGATAGTTAAACCGGCTGTGGACGAGGAATTTTTACAGAGTATTTTGTACGAGGATACTCTCGGTACATATACGACAGATTACAGCTCCAGTTCCGCGTCAAGGGCGAACAATATAAGGGTTGCATCCGGCACAATCAGCGGAATAGAACTGCTTCCCGGCGAAAAATTTGACTTTAACGGTGTTGTAGGTGAAAGAACGTCGGCAAGAGGATATTTGCAGGCTCCCGTTTATGTTGTAAAGAATGGCAAAACCGAAAGCGAAATGGATTACGGCGGCGGCATATGCCAGGTTTCTTCCACTATTTACTGTGCGGTATACAGAGCGGGACTTGACGTCGTAGAGCGGACCTCGCACTCTAAGGAGGTTACTTATGTGCCGGAGGGCATGGACGCAACGGTGTCATGGGGCGGTCCTGAGTTTATATTTAAGAACAGTACCGACTACCCGATTAGGGTTCTTATTGATACGAGCGGCGGTCTGCTGACTGTCAGAATTGTCGGTTCCTCTGTCTCAAAGCCCAATGTCAGCCTTGATGTACAGAATGACGGCAGCTCGGTTGTTGTAACCAAAACAACGACAAGCTCCGACGGCAGCGTTATCAGTGAGGTAATCAGCAGCTTAAACCCGCCGACTCCGTCACCGACCGAGGAGGTTTCCGTCTCGGATACGGAAGCGGAAAATGAAGCCGCAGACGGCGAAACAGACACTTCAGAAGCAAATTCTTCGGAAGAAGACGCTTCAGTGGCAAATTCTGAATAAGTTCTGAATAAATATTCTGAATAAATTTTGAATAGTTTAAATAAGTTTAAATAAGTTTAAATAAGTTTAAATAAATAAGATTATGAAATCAATAAAAATGTGCGGATTTGCTTTTAAATCCGCACATTTTGTTGTTTACACTATTTTGTTTTTCTTTTAAGCGGAACTACATTACCTCCGGGGTATTCCACATCAATATTATCGAGCCGGGCACGCAAACTCTTTTTCATGCTGTCTATATATTCTCTGCGCAGAGTATCGCGCTCCTCTGTCTCGGCCTCTGTCAGACCGCCGGGAGCCTTTGCCTTTTTTGCAAGCTCGTTTATTCTCTTTATCTTAAAATCTTCCATTTTATCTTAAATCTCCGTAAAAAGCCGCTCTCCTATTTGCCGTCGCCGTAGCCGTCCGGATGGTTCTTATGCCAATTCCAAGCGGTTTCGATAATGGTTTCAAGACTGTTGTATTTAGGCGTCCAATTAAGCTCTCTGTTCGCCTTTTCGGACGACGCTACCAAAACAGCGGGATCCCCGGGACGCCTGCTGCCCATCTTTACACTAATATCAACGCCGGTAACCTTTTTGGCAATATCAACAACCTCTTTTACCGAAAATCCGCTGCCGTTACCTAAATTATAAATATTCGACTTACCGTCATCACGCATCTTTTCAAGCGCTAATATATGAGCGTTTGCCAAATCGGTAACATGAACGTAGTCGCGAACGCAGGTTCCGTCCTCTGTATTGTAATCATCGCCAAATATGGTGATATATTCTCTCTGCCCAAGCGCGGCCTGTAATATAATCGGTATAAGGTGTGTTTCGGGCGTATGATCCTCGCCTATCTTTCCGCTTATATGAGCGCCCGCCGCATTAAAGTAACGCAGCGCCGTATATCTAATTCCGTAAGCCTCATAGCACCATCTGAGCGCCTTTTCCACCGTAAGCTTTGTTTCGCCGTAGGGGTTTGTGGGAACCGTCGGATCGGTTTCCACAATCGGTGTGTTCTGCGGCTCGCCATACGTCGCCGCAGTTGACGAAAACACAATATTGCGAACGCCATACTCATTCATTTTACGCAGCAGACACAAAGTCGAAACAACGTTATTATTGTAATACTTAAGCGGGTCTCCCACGCTTTCGCCCACCAGCGAATCCGCGGCAAACTGTATAACCGCGTCAATTTCATTTTTCGAAAACAGCTTATCCGTAAAAGCATCGTCACGCAGGTCTCCTATCATAAGCTTTCCGCCGAGAACAGCTTTTTTGTGACCCTTTTGAAGATTATCCGCTATAACAACGTCCTCTCCTCTGTCCAAAAGCTCCGCGACCGTGTGACTGCCTATATAACCCGCTCCTCCGCATACCAATATTGCCATAATATCTCCTCCATATGTTTAAAATAGCTTAAATTCCAAGCGCCGCTACTTCAGCGTGTTTTGCACGTCCTCTACCGCTCGGTTCCACATTTCATGGGCGATTTCCGCCGCATCGTTATACTCCGACTCCTTTTCAAGGAGCTGCGAATAATCTCCGTTTTCGGCTGCCTGAACTCTGGTTTCCAGCCCCTCCATTATCTTGTATATGGTTCCGACGGTCTGAATAAGAGCCTCATGCGCTTCCTTGCTTTCCTCCGGACAGAGCATTTCCGCCGTGTTTATCTCGCTGAACCAGTGACTGAGACTTTCATATCCGCTCTGATAAAGCTCATCCCATTCGGCAAAATTGTCCGCGCCGAGTCCGGATATTCCCGTCAGAATTTTGTCCAAATCCCCGTCCATAAACGCGCCCATATCTTCAATAAACGAGTTGATATAATCGGGGTATCTTTCCGTAAGCTCTCCGGAAACCGAACTGTCCGAGTCGGAAGACTCCGTGCCGCTCCGCGTTCCTCCGCAACCCGCTAACGCGAGCGTAAATATTACCGCCATACTTAAAATCATAATTGTTCTTTTTGTAAATTTCATAAAAATCTCCATTCTGTCGCGGCGTAACATGAAATACACCTTCACGTTATCCCGCTGATTAAAATTGTTATCCCGCATTAATGCGCCTACGCTCAGTGCGTAGCTGCTGCCGCCTCTCGGCAAGCTCCCACTCCATACGCTCCTCATCGGTTTCGAGGATAAGAGCCGGAACCTTTGTAGGCTTTTCGTTTTCATCAAGCGCCACAAGCACAAGATAAGCCTTGTTGATCGTGCGCTTGATACCGTTCATGTCCTCCACCATTGTGCGGACGCAAACCTCCATAGACGTGTTCCACACGCGGGTAACTCTTCCCGCAAGAACCAGAGTGTCGTTCGGATAAGCG
This sequence comes from uncultured Oscillospiraceae bacterium, assembly GCA_964442605.1. Lineage (GTDB taxonomy): Bacteria > Bacillota > Clostridia > Monoglobales > Monoglobaceae > Monoglobus. The sequence continues at coordinate 4,524 of CAYTZR010000008.1, read as the reverse complement.
GGACCGCGAAAACAAAGTGTATCAACCATCGCGGTGGTGACATTGCGCCCGCTGTGTCTGCGCGCGGCAATCGCCGCAACAACATCTATCCATTCCATAAGCTTACCGCCGAAAAGTCTGCCGTATCCGTTTAAGTCCGGAGATGTTACCATATGTGCTTGCTCCGTATATGAATAAGACGCGGCACGCTCCTTAACAACAGCCTCTGCCATACCCTTCACTCCCCTTTAAGTTTAATCACGTAAAAATCACGTAAAGGTATTATATCATTTTTTATTCCGTTTATCAACGGCTGTAATGCTTTTGTAAAAAACAAATTGCCCAAAAGAACAAAAAACTATTAAAATCATAAAAAAAGCAAGGGTTTTCCTTGATTTTTTATATTACATTTTCATTACAAAGTGACAAACTTGGGAGTGGCAAACTTGGGTGAGTATTATGCATTTTTGTTAGACTGTCGGTAATCGGCTGTGACCTGTTCGCGTCTGTTTACAAAACAGAGATTTAAAGAAAATATAATAAATTTTGCTTGAAAAAAAGAGAACGGTATGGTATACTACTGTTTATTGTATAAAAGTCTTTTTCTTTATATGAAAGTCTTTTTATTCATATAAAAATCTTTTTCATATAAAAATCTTTTTCTTCAAAAGAGGTGAAATTTATGGACAGACAAGCGAGAGAAGCTAAGCAAATGACAAAGGAACTGCCTCTCAAGGAGCGGCTTATTAACTTTTGGTATTACAAAAAGTGGTGGGTTATCTCCGCTGTGGCGATTATTCTTGTCTTAATAATAACCGTATACGAAATTTCAACAACTCCTCAATATGACGCATTAGTAGGTATTTATACCGAAGGCTTAGCCTCGGACGAGATTGTTACCAACATAGAAAACGCGTTCGCGGAGTATTCCAATGATGTAAACGAGGACGGAAGCATAAACGTTTCCGCTACATCCGCCGCCGCGAGCCGTCAGTACGCGAGCGAGGATGCTACGGCTGTCGAAACCAAGATTATGAGTGAGCTTAATTCCGGAACAAACGACATCTATGTTGTGGATAAGGCGTACTATGATTTCCTTATGGGCGACATATATGCCGAGTGCTTCTGCGTGGAGTATGACTTAAGCTCAAATCCCGAATTTATGGAAAAAATAGGTTACAGCGGCGAGCTGTATTTGCTGGTAAGAGATTTATACCCAAGCGATGAGGGAGATATAAACAAGCGCGCTTCCTACAACAATGCTATGGCGATATACTACGGTATTGCAGGCATAGAAGCGGACACGGAATAATTTTAAGAGGTGAGAAAAGTGGGAGATAATCAGAGTACTGAGGAAATACTTGACCAAGGTCTGACGGCAAAGGTTGCCTCATTCTTTAAGGCAATAGGAGATGAAACAAGGGTAAAAATCTTATACGCGCTGTCCTTCCGCGAGATGTGTGTTTCGGATATATCGGGTCTACTGGGAATTTCACAGTCAGCCATTTCGCATCAGCTTAAGCAGCTGAGACTTGAGGGACAGGTTAAAGCCAGAAGGGACGGTAAAAACATATTTTATTCTCTGGACGACGAGCATGTCGCTGATATAATAAATAAAACCCTGTCCCATGTACAGCACAAAATCAAAGATGAACAAGTATAGAAAACGCGGCGGTGCCGCTGCACTTATAAGACGGTCAGAAAAATTCTGCCGTCTTTTTATTTTTTTTATTAAAAAGCTATTGACAAACATATAATAACATGTTATTATATCAATACAACGTTTGAACAATTGTTCATATGAATAAATATTGTAATGTGACAAAGCTTTTAAATCCGGCTTATCCGGCTTATTTATCCAGCTTGTATTGAAATGAGGCGGTTCTATGAAAACAAAAAAGTACATAATAGAAAACCTGGACTGTCCGCATTGCGGAGCCAAAATAGAAAGGCTTATAAGCGAAATGGACGGGGTTAAGGAGGTCAGTCTGTCGTTTCCGCTTATGCAGCTGAGACTTACGGCCGAAAACCCCGATGAAATGCTGCCCGATATAATAAAGACAGCCAAAACGGTTGAGGATGAGTTCAACCTAAAGGTGGAGAAAACAAAAGCGGAGCATGAGGAGGACAGCAAGACGGAGCTTATTACGCTGATTGCGGGAACCGTTTTATACGCTGCCGCGATAATATTTGGGCTGATTGTAAAAAGCGGCGGCTTTGGTATCATACGTATAATAATGCTTGTCGCGGCGTATCTGTGCCTTGGCGGCGAGGTTTTATTAACGGCGGCAAAGAATATAACAAAGGGCAAAATATTTGATGAAAATTTTCTTATGTCACTGGCAACCTTGGGCGCGTTTGCGATACAGGAGTATACAGAGGCTGTCGGCGTAATGCTGTTTTTCAGAATAGGAGAGCTGTTTGAGAAAGTCGCGGTCAACAGGAGCAGAAGCCGTATTATGCAGGCGGTGGATTTACGACCCGAAACAGTAAATTTGGTTACAGGCGATGATGTAAAAGTTATCAGCGCGGAAGATGCGCGGGCGGGAGATATAATTTTGGTTCGTCCCGGTGACAGAATTCCGCTTGACGGCGTTGTTATTGACGGCAAAAGCCGTATTGACACCTCCGCTATAACCGGAGAGCCGGTACCTGTTAAGGCGGAGCCGGGGAACAAAATAATGTCGGGCTGCGTAAATACAACAGGCGCTTTAAGAATTAGGGCGGAAAGTACACTGCAAAATTCAATGGTTTCAAGAATTCTTGAGTCAGTGGAAAACGCCGCTGCCGGCAAACCCAAAATCGATAACTTTATCACTCGCTTCGCAAGAATTTACACTCCTATAGTTGTCGCGGCGGCATTGTTTACAGCGGTAGTTATACCGCTTGCCACCGGTCAGGAATTTTACCCGTGGATATATACCGCGCTTAGCTTTTTGGTTATGAGCTGTCCGTGTGCACTGGTGCTGAGTGTACCGTTGGCATATTTTTGCGGTATCGGCACGGCGTCAAAGTATGGGATTTTATTCAAGGGCGGAATCGCGCTTGAGCAGCTTGCGAATATTAAGGCGATTGTAATGGATAAAACAGGCACGGTAACCAAAGGGACATTTACCGTCAAAAGCGTAAGCTGTGCCAACGGATACACCGAAAATGAAATTCTTGCCCTTTGCGCGGCATCGGAAATGGCTTCAACTCATCCGATTGCCGAAAGCATAGTTGATGAAGCGAAAATACGCGGCTTAATATTAAACAAGGCGGACTCGATTGAGGAAATTTCCGGAAAGGGAATAAAGGCAAACGTTAACGGAGCGGAAATCCTCGCCGGAAATATAAGGCTTATGAACGATTACGGCGTGGACATTTCCGATTACAACGCTCAAAGCGGCGGAACCGAGGTTTTGGTGGCGATTGGCGGAAGGTACGCGGGAGTCGTATTAATCGCCGACACGATAAAAAACGGCGCTGTACGGGCGATTGGTGACATAAAGCGCAGAGGCATTAAAACCGCGATGCTCACAGGAGATTTACAGGGCGCGGCGGAAAGCGTTGCGCTTGAAACCGGTATTGATGAGACGTATGCAAGGCTTTTGCCCGGCGATAAGCTGGAAAGGCTGAAAGAAATACGCGAAAGGTGCGGAAGCGTCATGTTTGTAGGCGACGGTATTAATGACGCGCCGGTACTTGCGGGAGCGGATGTGGGAGCCGCTATGGGCAGCGGCGCGGACGCGGCAATCGAAGCCGCAGACGTTGTGTTTATGAACTCTGACATCGCCTCCATACCAAAGGCCGTTTCAATAGCAAAACGCACTGCGGCGATAGCTATTGAGAATGTGGTATTTGCGCTGACGGTAAAAATTATAGTAATGATTTTAGGCATTACCGGAATATATTCAAATATGTGGCTTGCGGTTTTTGCCGATACCGGTGTCGCGTTCCTGTGTATATTAAACTCAATTCGGATATTGTACAAAAAATAGTGTAATATACCCTAAGTGCAGATGTCCGCCGCATAAGAAGCGGCGGACGTTTTTTTCACAAAATGTCTATCAGCATAACTGTAGTTACAAGCCTGTACTTAACAACTTGTATTTAATAAAAAGAAAAAAATCGGAAAAAGTGCTTGCATTTTTCAAATTATATGGTATAATAAAGACTGTTGTCGGCTTGAAAGCCGAAGAAGTAAATATTCGTTTTATTTATGGAGATGTATCGAAGAGGCCATAACGAGCACGATTGGAAATCGTGTTGCCCGTAAAACCGGGCACGTGGGTTCGAATCCCACCATCTCCGCCAAATACGTTAAAAACGCCGTGGTTGCGGCGTTTTTGTTTTGGGCGGCGTAGATTTTGGAACAATTTTTAAAGGCTTCACAGCGCTCGCTTTTTTAAAATATTTTATCTTCAATAATCTTTCCAAGTATCGCGTTAATTTCACCGGCAGCCTCAAATACTCTAAACCCTTTTGCTATAAGATACGCCGCCGCTCCTTCGCCGATTTTGCTTACAAACACAGCGTCGCAGTCGGACAGTAAATCTATTACGC
>CAYTZR010000007.1:0-53634 GCA_964442605.1 uncultured Oscillospiraceae bacterium | reverse complement strand
AATATTTTGCCCCTGCGGGGCAGTCGCCTGCGCGCCTCACGTGTTCGCTGCGCTCACCTACCGAAGCTTGCATTGCCGCTTAAGAAGCGGCAGAAAAGTCGCAAAAGCTATACTGCTGCATAAGAAGCGGCGGCAAAGCTCAAAAGCTTTGCCGCTTAATTTATGCTATATCAATAATCCGCGCCGGCGTTATCAGAGTGCAAAAAGGAGAAATTCCGCCGGAAATACCTGTCGGACTACAGAATATTTGAGGTATTTCCGACAATCTATTTAAAGGAAGGGAAACTGTTTCTGTAAAATTTATATTTAATATTGTCTTATATTCCAAAAATTGTTTATTGCGTATATTAATTTCACTCTTTTATGCCGGCGCGGCAGTTGAAATCATAAGCAATGAATTCGGTTTATTAATACGTGTTATTCATATGATTTATTCATACGAGGCGGTTGACGCAGCTGAGTCAGGATAATTAACCTGTTGATCCCAATTTACTTCGCCGCCAAAGCGTTCACCGTACACATATATGGAATTATCATTGGAATTTTTGAGTACCACACAGGCTTTCATATAATATGTATCGGGATCATCTTTCGGTATGTTATTCAAGTCTGCGTAGATACCGTTCAAATTCTCAGCGGTTATATTCTCACTGATGATTTGCTTTAGAATATCACCATTGGAATCAACTATGTAAAAGCCGATTTTTTCTATACTACCACTAAAATCACTTGATAATGTTACCTCCTGTAGGAAGCGGATTACACCTTTTTTATCACCTTCTGCGCTGAGATAATAATAACCGGAATCGGTAGCGTACGCTCCGAATGTAACTCCGCTTTCTAATTTGACGGCAAGATTTCCGCTGCTATCGGTATAAAGTCCGTAACCGGAATTTGTAACCTTTCCTACCTGATCCGGCGAAAGATTTTCTGATGAATCCGTTGACTTTGTGATTACAACAGTACCGTCTTCCGTTATCTCTCCGGCAGCGGTGTCTATAGTCAGCGTATCAATCTTGGCAGTCGAGTCGGCTGTTACGGTATCGGTTTTATACATAGACAAGGTGCCGGTGATTTTTGAGCCGTTTAGGAGACTTACTGTTCCTACCTCTGTATTTAAAGTATTATTGCTATAACCATTCGCGTGCGTAACGTTGCCCGTAACCGTTGTGTTATCAAAATTAAGCTTACTATTTGCCTTATTATACACAACGTTTCCGATTATCTCGCAGTTCTTCATATTGACAGTTGCTTTCTCTGTTCCGACCGCATTGTTTACGCTTCCGCCGGTTGATGAAATTATTACGTCTTCGAATGTTATGGTACTACCATCTTTATTACAAAGAATGCCGGCTGTTGTGGCACTCGAATCACCACTGGAAGTTATTGTATATTTTTTATCGGTATCCGATTTAATGGTAATACTTTTCGCGAAAGTATATCTATGGCTACTTGAATCTGCAATTGCTGAAAGATCAACATCGTCAAGAAGAACTATGGTATCACCGCTTGCGGCGGCAGTATACGCCTCATCAAATGTATAATATTTGGTTGTTGTGCCGTCTTTGGTTATTGAAGCCACAGGCGTTGAATACGTGATTGTAATAACCGCTTTTCCGCTGAGCTTTCGCTTTTGATTGTCAGTCGTCAGTTTATTATACAAGAAATAAGAGTTACGAGCGTTTTCGTCAAAATACTTTGTAATATCTATTTGCTCAATTTGGTATGTTTTTTCTCCTATAGTTTCTGTTACCATTTCCGTCGCACCGTCTGAACCGCCGACTCTTGTACTATTTTCAGTGGAAGTTTCATTGGATTTAGCCGAGGAAACAACACTAAAGCAATCGTCTATCTTAGAAGTATCGTTTGGATTTCCGGTTTTTAACACGACGAATGGTCTATCATTAAAGTCTTCGTAGTGATAAACACCAAGCGTTATTTTTGTAATTTTTGCGTCCTCCGGCAAGTATTGGGTTGTATCTAACGCATCAAATGAATAAAACGCTCCAAAATAGGTTGTTGCAGTCATTTCAATTTCAGCTGTTTGCTCACCGGCAGCTACAAACACATTGCTGCTAGAATGCTTACTTTCCCACGTACTATCAGTCGCTCTCAGCTGAGCGGCAACATCGGCGGTTATTGTTATTGTCTTATTTGTCTCATCTACAACAGGATCAGCCACGCTCGTTTCTGTTTCTGTGTTATCGGCAAAAACGCTAATCGGGGGGGGTATTGCGCACACAAGCATCGCCAGCGATAAAATCGCCGGAAGTAATTTTCCCACGAAAATTTTTGTTTTCATATTAATGACTCCTTTATATATAGTTTTTATTATTATTGACTTATTGAGAAATTTATAGCGTAAATTAGGTAGCAAAGCATTAAAAATATATTTGATAAAGGCTTTGGCACATTGCAGCCGCTTAAGAAGCGGCAATGCAAGCTTCGGTAGGTGAGCGTTAGCGAACACGTAAGGCGCGCAGGCAACTGCCCTGTAAGGGCAAGATGTAACTAATGAATATGCTTGTACTTTCTTTTATTCCAAAATCCATTTACTTTAAGCGTAGCCGCTTACTATTTCCGTGCCAGACCCGGTTCCGCCCGCCGAACCCGGGCGGTGTGCCGCTTAAGAAGCGGCGGCAAAGTCGCAAAAGCTTTGCGAGCGATTTAAAAAAATCATGTCAGAAATACAACATATTTCAAAAAAACGTCCACTGCTTTCATCAAGATAATTATACCGCTTAGCGTTGCCTCTATCAACTTTTACATCTGATAATCTGCTTTTACTTTTAACTTTATGTAGTAAATAATTCAAATTAAGAGTCATGATTAATTTTTTGAGAATGTATTTCTCGGAATTTTTTAGCTATTTATTTGTATTATGTGACAATAAAATATCTTGTAAACATTGCATAATATTGTTATAATATATAAAACATATTTTTTTTGGGGGTATTTTATGAGACATTTAAAATTACTGTCTATAGTATTGACATTTATTGTTGTTATGTCAACAACGGCGCTTGTTTCAGTTCCCGCCCTTGCCGAGAACCCATGGGACGGAATGAAAGAAACCGACGCTCTTGTGAGTGTTGTCAGCACGACTCAGTTTGGTTATAATAGTAACGGGGAGTATAAAGGTTATATCCAGACCAATCAGGACGCTGAGTTTTTGGCTGCCGACTATATCAAGGTAACATATACAATCAGCGGAGAATTTTCGGACGATACCGCTGTTTTCACAATCCAGCCGTTTAACGCCGAGTGGGACGGCTGGCAGGACAACCTTGTCACCATCGGAGGATCGGCATTGGATGGCGATACATATACCGCGTATATCGCCGTAGCTGATGTGAAAGCATCGCTTAGCGACGGCTCCTTGTTCGGTATAAATATTTCTTTTGTGGAGCCGAACGGCTACGAGGCGACGCTTACGGGATATTACTATCTCGCGCCGGAGTCTGAGGAGACAGACTATACCGCCGGGGATTGGCTTAAAAAATCCATAGATTACTGTGACGCGCTGGATTATTCAAAGTATCAGACCGACTCCTTTAATACCTTTAAATCCGCTGTTGAAACAGCGAGAACGGTATATAACAACGCTTCGGCATCGGACACAGCTTATCAGAGTGCAAGGAACGCTCTTGAAAAGGCAAAGTCAAAGCTGTTGTTTGCGGACAGTACGGAAGCTTCAAACCCGATGGAATTTAGGACGCTTTCGGCCTCCGACACGGTTTATGAAATGGGCGTTGGCTGGAACTTAGGCAATACCTTGGACGGCCATACGGGGATGCACCCGTCGGAGACGGTTTGGCAGAGCGCAATCACTACTAAAGAGATGATAAAAGCAATTCATGACGCGGGCTTTAACACTATCAGAGTTCCCGTCACATGGGGCGATATGATCGATGATGAAAACGGATACGCAATAGACGACGCATGGATGAGCAGAGTTCAGGATATTGTGGATTATTGCACAGAGCTCGATATGTATACAATAATAAATATACACCATGACGGAGTTGTCAGCTCCGGCGGATGGCTCGGCGTAGGGCTTGATGATATAGACAGCGTGTATGAAAAGTATGAATGTGTATGGAGAAATATTGCCGAAAAATTTAAGGACTATGACGAGCATTTGATTTTTGAATCCGCGAACGAGCTTACGGCGAACGAGAACGAATCAGATAAAAATTCAGATACGGTACAAGATTTAGATACGCCGGTTATTATGAACTTAAACCAGATTTTTGTGAATGTTGTCCGCTCTACAGGTTCGAATAACACAAAAAGATGGCTTGCCGCCGTTTCACATTACGCCAACAGAGGTACGGGACACGGTTTTGCCCTTCCCGAGGACAGCTATAACACCGGCAACAGACTGATGTTCGCGCAGCATATTTACAAAGCAACCAATCTTGATACCTACTCATGGACGAACGCCAATGAGCTTGTAAAGGTTGTGAAGGAGTCGCATGTAAAGTTCGGTAATAATGTTCCCATAATTTTAGGGGAGTACGGAACCAAAAACAGGAAGTATACATCTAATCCGAGCGGCTTTAACGATATTGGCAGAGCGTATTATTTTGAGTGCGCTACCCGCGCCGGTCAGGTGGCTCTTACCGTTCCCTGCGTTTGGGATCAGGGCTGCAATACATCAAACGTTTATGAAACGGGAACCTATACGGTTTGGAACAGATCAACCAACGCGCCGCTGTTTAAGACTATTACGGACGCTATGATGAGGGGTATGTTTTTACCCGCCACAACACAGAATAAGTCCTATGATATGTCCGATATAGTATCGGATCCGGAGATAACGGAAATTACGAAGATTACACCGAGTACAGACGATGTTGTGATTGAATACGGAGAAAGCTCAACGGTGAGCGCAGCGGTTGAACCGTCGAATACAAATGACGTTGTGCTTTGGAAGTCGGAGGATGATTCGATTGCAACTGTATACAGAGGGATAATTCAAGGCAACAAAATCGGTACGACGTATGTGACGGCGTTCTCTCAAAGCGGAAGCGCCGAGGAAAGAATAAAGGTCACAGTTTTGCCGAGAGCTGCGGAAAACCCCGCGACAAGCATTACAACGGGGCAAGACAGCTATACCCTGATAAAAGGCAAATATACAAACCTGAACGCCTCCTCGGATAACGGCGAGACTCTGATATATTCAACATCAAACGACGCTGTCGCGTCTGTAAACAGGCAGGGTAAGATAGTCGCGAAGTCCGCCGGTACAACATATGTTACCGTTATGGCAGCGAGCGGTCTTACAAAAACCGTTCCCGTAACCGTCACGGAGGCATCGGGCGAAAGAACACTGGAGCTTGCGGCGAACGTGTATTATAACGACCCGAATTACGTGTCAAACGAGGTAGGGGTTCCCATAACCGTTTCCGGCGACGGACAATATACATTGACATTTGACACAGCGACCGATTTGTCAACAAAGGCAAAGGCGGCGGGAATTAAGTATCTGAATAACTTAACGTCGATTTATATTAAGGATAATGATGTTACAAACGGAAACGCGGCGACATCGCCTCTTGACAGCTGTGAAATACGCTATGACTCAATAAAGGTGAACGATGAGCCGCTTACCATAACCAACAGCGGCTTCAAGTCCGCCATAAAGGAGAGCGGTATTCTTGATACCAATGACCCGATTAACAGCTGGGACGGTTCCGCGGTAAAAGAGGTTTCGGTAAGCAACCATGTTTTGAACTTTACTACGATTACAAATCCCACAAAGATTGAAATTGTGTTTACACTTCAAAACCTGAAATTTACCGAGGAGAAACCCGCCGATCAAATACCGGCGGAGACAATCACGGCAAGCGCCGATAAACACGTCACGATGAGACCGGGGAAAACGGTTCAGATAGGAGTGAACGTTCTGCCGGCGAATACAACGTCGCTTATATCGTTTATCTCGTCAAATGAAGGCGTGGTTATGGTAAATGATAAAGGGATGAGCGTTGACGGCAGCGGCAGCCGCACAGCGGAGATTATAGCGACGGGAAACGGCAGCGCGACAATTACGGCGATTTCCGACAACGGAGTTTCGGAAGTGTTTGAAATAGAAGTCAAAGGATTTCCGTTCTCGTCCGTTGAGCCATTGTCCGAAAACGGTACGGTAACGGCGGTAAGCGCAAATGTGAACTATATTCCCGATTACGAAACCGTGACGGTCATAGCCGCGGTTTATAATCAGGACGGAACACTGGCGGACGCGGAGCAGAAAGAGGTTTCAGTAAGCGATATAACGGGGAATACATTGACAGTCGGCGGATTTAACCTGAATTTTGAGGACGGCTGTACAGCCAAAGCGTTTATCTGGAGCGGCACAGATGAAATTGTTCCTCTTGGAAATTAATATAATATCAAAACGGCTCGATGATGAAGCATCGAGCCGTTGGCTTATTCTATAATTTTTTCAAAATCCTCCGCGCCATGCTTGCAAATGGGACAGACAAAGTCATCGGGCAGATTTTCGCCTTCATATATATAACCGCAAATTCTGCATCTCCAGCCTCTTACAACCTGCTTTTCGGGGCGCGGTTTTATGTTTTTATGATAGTAGCTGTAGGTTAAGCTTTCAGCGCCGGAAAGCGACTTCGCGTTGGTAAGCTCCGCCAGAAATATCGTGTGAGTGTCGCAATCAATCATGTCGATAACCTTAAATGCCAGATACGCGTTTGTGTACTTTGTCAGATACAGGATACCGTTTTCGTCTCTGCTTACGTAATCGATGTTTTCAAACTTGTCGGTATCTCTGCCGCTCTTAAATCCGAATTGCTCAAAAACGCTAAACGGAGCTTCCGTTGTAAGAATTGAGAGGTTAAACCTCTTGGTTTTTTTAATCATATCATGTGTCGCGTTTGTCTTGTTCACCGAAATTGTAAACTTAATCGGTGATTGTGAAGTAATTTGGGTAGCGGTATTGATTATGCATCCGTTGTCCTTTTCCCCGTCCCTTGCGGACAGAACATAAAGTCCGTATTCAACCTTGTATATCGCTGTATTATCCATGCTCATTCCTCCTTAATAAGAACTGATGTTAACATTATAATCCATTTTATAAGCTTAGTCAAGCTTTGAATTTTTTAAACCAAATTATGGAATTATGGAAATGTATATTTTGAATTCAAGAATTATGGAAATGTATATTTTGAATTCAAATTATGGAAATGTATATTTTGCATTCAATCGGTAATAATATTTAAAAATTTAAAAAAGGAGTTTATGTATATATGGATATAATTGCATTGATTTTGGCGATAGTCGGCGGTTTGAATTGGGGTCTTGTCGGAATATTCCGTTTTGACCTGATAGCGTTTTTGTTTGGCAATATGAGCATCTTAACCCGAATAATATATGTTTTGGCTGCGCTTGGCGGAATATGGTCAATAACCTTTTTCTTCCGCGAACATATTTTGTCAAGATACAGCGTCAGTGATGACAGAGGTTAAATTAATACAGGCTCCTCACCCGAGGAGCCTGTTTCGGCATTATTTGCAGCCGCAGCCGCAGGAACCGTTTTCGCCATTGTTTCCATCGCTTCTCGCGGAAGGCGGGAAAAATTCATCAATAGGAAATCTTATTGTGTTGAATAATTCGCAGGGCGACTGCTCTGTGGAAATCGAGCAAACCTTTTCGGGAATACAAAAATCAATAGCGTCAACGAGAAGCTGTACGGTTCTTTCTATTCTTACAACAGTGAATAAACCTAAGCTTACCAGAACCTTCTTTATGTTGTCATCCGTAACTAAGTCATCGTTATAGCACGAGCTTATATTTTTTGGTATTGACGTGTTCGAACACTCACAGCAGCATGTATCGTCAACAAGCCTTGCGCTGAGCGCGATCGGGTCAACCGTTTCCACGGTTACCTTAGGCAGATTATTTGATTTTCTGACATGTTCAATCTCATCGCCCGGATCAAAGGTGGACGTGAATTGCTTTGTCTGACCTTCGCTTCCAAACAGAATAATGCGCTTGTCATACGTTACAAGACCGTGTATCTCCTGCGGGTCGCATAAACCCGCAAATGCTTCGATTGTTACATCTATAAAGTATTTTATGTCTATTGAATAGTAGCCTGAGTTATAGAGAACGGGTTCAATATCCGTATAAACCCAGATTATTTCCGCTTTCTTGAGCTTAACGTTTATAGCGTCCTCGATTATTTCCTGATCGTTTTGCTTAAAAAATACTCTTGCGTCAACAACACAGTTTCTTTCTCTGCATGAATCATAGACCTTATCAACGCTTATGCATGTGGGCTCGGAGAACTCGTCTTCCCGTCTTTCGGCGGCTTCGATTGCTTCGGCTGCTGTGTCCTGAGCAATACCTTCGGCGTTTACGTCTTCCTCTCCGCGACAAAAACAGATTTCATTTCCGCGTTCGTTTTCAGAGGCGGTATCATTGTTATGTCTTGAGCGGCAATTGTTTTTATTACTCATATTTTTCCTCCTAAATCAATATATTTACGGCATAACAGCCGTTTCAATATTATACTATGGAGTATTTGACAATTTGTTACAATAATTGATTTTATTAAATTATTTTATTAAATGATTTTATTGTGTTTGTATAAAAAGTGTGTTACAATGGAAGCATGTAATCAAACCATATAGGTTGGAACGGAGATACACTATGGTTTATATTAATTTTAATAAGAGCGCATCTGAGCCTCTTTATATTCAAGCTTTTAATCAGCTGGCGCTTAAAATCAATCATGGAGAAATTAAAAGCGGAAGCAAGCTGCCGTCACAGAGACAGATGGCGGATTGGCATAATGTTTCCGTCAACACGATTACAAACGCGTACAATATGTTAATTCAGTATGGATATGCTTCGTCCTATGAGCGTTCGGGTTATTTTGTTAACGAAATAAGAGACAAAAACAATAATGAGCCGGAAAGGTCATGGAGGAGCAATGTCCCATGTGTTTATAATTTCAGCAGAAACGGTCTTGACCTCACAATGTCCACCGCGTTTAAAAAAGTTTACAGACAGTGTGTAAAGTATTATACCGACGCCGGTTTCGGCTATCCGGATTATAACGGAAGCTATGATGTAAGAAAGCAAATTTGCTCTATGCTTAATAAAACACACGGAATAATATGCGATCCTATTCAAATTATATTGGGAGCAAGCGTTGAACAGCTCTTGAGTTCATTGCTTAGGGTACTTGGATGTGACTTGGTTTTCGGCATGGAAAATCCCGCGTATAATAAAGTGGCGCAGTATATAAATCTCGGAAGTCAAAAAATTGAATATCTTAATATCGGCGAGGATGGAATAACGCGTAAGGGACTTCAAGGCTTTGATGCCGATATTCTGTTTCTTATGCCGTTTCATCATTATCCGCTTTATTATAAAATGACTAAAGACCAGAAGCGGACGGTTTTGGATTGGGCAGGAAGCAAGAGATATATTATTGAATACGGGTATGATATGGATTTTGTTTATGAAAATCCATCGGAGCCGATGTTTTCCATGACAAGGGATAAAAATGTGATTTTTATCGGTGATTTTATAAGAACAGTGGCTCCGTCGATTAACTTATCATACGCGGTTCTTCCCGAGCGCTTGCTGAATAAGTGGCAAAAGGTATACTATACATATCATTCTTCCGTATCGCCGATAGAACAGGCGTTTATAGGCGAGATAATAAGAAACGCGAGCTATTTTTCAAATATCAAGCGTTTGAGAAGAATATACAGAAACAAACAGCGTCTGTTAATCGATACTTTAAAAAAACATTCATTCGGGGATAAAATTGAAATATTAAACGCGGAATGCGGTACCACCGTTATAGTTAAGCCCAAGCTTGATTTTTCGGAGGAAACATTAATCGATATTGCTCATGAGAACGGCGTTAAGCTTTCATATATAAAAAACGCTCTTGAGCAGCCAAATTCGGAAATACCGTTAAATCTGTTTATCTTAGGGTGCGGAGAGCTGTCAAATGATGATATTCAGAATGGCGCGGTTAAGCTCATGGATACTTGGCAGAGTCTTGTATGACATATAACCTACGGGTTTTCAAAAACGATTTCACATTTTAATAAAAAATTCAAAAAAAACTATTGACAAACAGAATTTCTTGTGCTATCATCTTAACATAGTAAACAGATAGGAATTGTGGAGTTAAAAACAGAGGAGGAAAATCATGAGAGGAGAATATATAAAATACTTCATCTGCCTGCTCCGTTTGAATTGGAGAAACGGACGAATGTGCGACTGCAGATGCTGATTGGATGAGCAACTTTCTAAAATAAATTTATTAAATCAATATTAAAGAAATGAGGATAAAAATTATGGCAAATATAAAAGATACTTCAAAGTGGGGTTTTGAAACCAAGCAAATTCATATAGGACAGGAAAATCCTGATCCGGCAAGCGATGCGAGAGCGGTTCCGATTTATCAGACGACATCATATGTATTTAAGAATTCGGCTCATGCTGCCGCACGTTTCGGTCTCGCGGATGCGGGTAATATCTACGGAAGACTTACAAACTCAACGCAGGATGTTTTTGAGCAAAGAGTTGCCGCCTTAGAGGGCGGTGTTGCCGCGCTGGCGGTTGCGTCGGGCGCTGCCGCTATTACATATACCATCGAGAATTTGGCTCAGGCAGGCGACCATATCGTTTCACAGAAAACGATTTACGGCGGAACATATAATCTTTTGGCGCATACACTGCCGCAGTACGGAATAGACACAACCTTTGTTGATATACATAACTTAGAGGAGGTTAAGGCGGCGGTTAAGCCCAACACAAAAGCGATATTTATTGAGACACTGGGAAATCCGAACAGTGACGTTGTTGATATTGACGCGGTTGCGGAGATAGCTCACGCAAACAAAATTCCGCTGGTTATTGACAATACATTCGGTACTCCGTATTTGATTAGACCTATTGAGCACGGCGCTGATATTGTGGTTCATTCAGCGACAAAATTCATCGGCGGACACGGCACAACGCTTGGCGGCGTAATAGTTGACAGCGGTAAGTTTGATTGGGAAGCAAGCGGAAAATTTGCTTCACTCGTTGATCCTAACCCAAGCTATCACGGTGTTTCATTTACCAAGGCAGTCGGCGCGGCGGCATTTGTGACAAAAATACGTGCTATACTGCTCCGCGATACGGGCGCGACAATAGCGCCGATAAGCGCATTCCTGCTCTTGCAGGGTCTTGAAACTCTGTCTCTCAGAATTGAGCGTCACGTTGAGAACACAAATAAGGTACTTGAGTACCTGTCAAATCATCCGCTGGTTGAAAAGGTAAATCATCCGTCATTGCCCGACCATCCGGATCACGAGCTGTTCGGAAAGCTGTTCCCGAACGGAGGCGGTTCGATTTTCACATTTGAAATTAAGGGCGGTCAAAAGGAAGCACAGGACTTCATAGACAGACTGCAAATATTCTCATTGCTTGCTAATGTCGCGGATGTTAAGTCTTTGGTAATACATCCGGCAAGCACAACACATTCACAGCTTAATGAGAAAGAGCTTCTTGATCAGGGAATTAAGCCTAACACTATCAGACTTTCAATCGGTACTGAGAGCATTGACGATATAATCGGCGATCTTGATCAGGCGTTTAACGGCTAAACCGTGTTTACGGAGGTTTGTTTATGAGTGATAAAATCGGAGATATAAAACAGGCTCTCAAAAAAATTGATTTATTATGATTTAATTATAAATTAATTATATAAGAAAGGTTGATATAAATGAATGTTTACAGTAGAATTACCGACTTAGTCGGAAAGACACCCTTGCTTGAGCTGAAAAATTATGAGAGGAAAAATAATCTTGAAGCTAAGATTTTAGGCAAGCTTGAGTACTTTAACCCTGCCGGCAGCATCAAGGACAGAATTGCAAAGGCAATGATTGAAGACGCGGAGGAAAAGGGAGTGCTTAAAGAGGGCGCTGTTATTATTGAGCCTACGAGTGGCAACACCGGCATCGGTTTGGCATCCGTTGCTGTCGCGAAGGGTTATGAAATAATCTTGACAATGCCGGAAACAATGAGTGTTGAGAGAAGAAACTTACTCAAGGCATACGGCGCGAAGCTTGTTTTGACAGACGGCGCTAAGGGAATGAAAGGCGCGATTGCAAAGGCGCAGGAGCTTGCCGAAGAAATTCCCAACAGCTTTATTCCAAGCCAGTTTACAAATCCCGCCAATCCTCAAATTCACAGAGAAACCACCGGTCCGGAAATTTGGGATGATACAGACGGAACAGTTGATATTCTCGTAGCCGGAGTAGGTACAGGCGGTACAATTACGGGTGTGGGCGAATACTTAAAATCTAAGAACGACAAGATACAGGTCGTTGCTGTGGAGCCTTTAACATCTCCCGTATTGTCAGAGGGTAAGTCGGGACCGCATAAAATTCAGGGTATTGGCGCAGGATTTGTGCCCGACACGCTGAATACAGAAATTTATGATGAAATTATCAAGGTTGATAATGACGATGCCTTTAAAACAGGAAACAAAATCGGAAAGACAGAGGGCGTGCTTGTCGGTATTTCATCGGGCGCGGCTGTTTGGGCTGCAACAGAGATTGCTAAACGCCCCGAGAACAAAGGCAAGACAATTGTAGCGATTTTGCCGGATACAGGTGAAAGATATTTATCAACACCATTATTCACAACTGAATAATTTTTAAAAAAATAAAAATTTTAGTTGACATTTTGTATCACATATAGTAGAATATTACTTATGGAGTTTGCCCCGCCCTTTTCGGGCGGGGATTTATCTTACTATGAGGAGGCAATATTATGGAGAATAGTAGATTTGAACTTAACAAAAACCTTGCACAAATGCTTAAGGGCGGAGTAATTATGGATGTAACGACTCCCGAGCAGGCAAAAATAGCGGAGGCGGCAGGCGCTTGCGCTGTCATGGCGCTTGAGCGAATTCCGGCGGATATTCGTGCCGCAGGCGGTGTTTCGCGTATGAGTGATCCTAAGATGATAAAAGGCATACAGAATGCTGTATCGATACCTGTTATGGCAAAATGCCGTATCGGGCACTTCGCGGAAGCACAAATCTTAGAGGCAATTGAGATTGACTATATAGACGAGAGCGAGGTTTTATCTCCGGCTGACGACAAGTATCATATTGATAAAACTGCGTTCAGCGTCCCGTTTGTATGTGGCGCTAAGGATCTTGGCGAGGCGCTCAGGAGAATTAATGAGGGCGCCGCGATGATAAGAACAAAAGGCGAGCCGGGAACCGGAGATGTTGTACAAGCTGTTCGCCATATGCGCATGATGCAGAGTGAGATAAGACGCTTAACCTCTGTAAGCGAGGACGAGCTGTTCGATGCGGCAAAGGAGCTGCGTGTACCTTATGATTTGGTTCTTTATGTTCATGAAAACGGAAAGCTTCCTGTTGTAAATTTTGCGGCAGGCGGTGTTGCTACGCCCGCTGATGCTTCTCTTATGATGCAGCTTGGCGCTGAGGGCGTATTTGTCGGGAGCGGTATTTTCAAGTCCGGAAACCCCGAAAAGAGGGCGGCAGCAATTGTAAAGGCTGTAACAAATTATACTGATTCAAAGCTTATTGCCGAATTATCCGAGGATTTGGGCGAGGCAATGGTTGGAATAAATGAGCAGGAAATAGAACTGCTTATGGCGGAGAGAGGTAAATAATATGACTCTGGGTGTTTTGGCACTTCAGGGGGCGTTTATTGAACATGAGCAAAAAATTATTGAACTAAATCACAAGTGCTTTGAAATCAGACAGCTTAAAGACATTGACCGACATATGGACGGGTTGATTATTCCCGGCGGAGAGAGTACTGTTATAGGAAAGCTGCTGCGCGAGCTTGATTTGTATGAGCCGATTAAAAGTATGATAGAGGAGGGGTTGCCGGTTTTCGGAACCTGTGCCGGACTTTTACTTTTGGCAAAAAAGATTGAGAACGACAGCAGAGTTCATTTCGGACTGATGGATATAACCGCTATCAGGAACGCGTATGGCAGACAGCTCGGAAGCTTTTATACGGAAAGCGAGTTTGGCAGCCTCGGGGAAATACCCATGACGTTTATCAGAGCTCCGTATATAAATATCGTCGGCGATGGTGTTGAGGTCTTATCACGCGTTGATGGGAAGGTTGTTGCAGCGAGGCAAAAAAATATGCTCGTAACCGCATTCCACCCCGAACTTAATGATGATTTAACCGTATATAAATATTTTATTAATATGATTTCGGATATAAAAAATAAGTAAGATAAGTAAGATAGATAATTAAGTAAATAAAAGGGCGGTACCTCAAAAATGAGGATACCGCCTGATTTTTTGACTTCATTTTAAATCTTATTCAGCCGTTTCTTATTCAGCCGTTTTCTCTTCGGCTGTATCCGTATCAGCGGCTTCTTCGTCAGCAGCTTCTTCTGTATCTTCGGCTGCTGCTTCTTCATTATCACCATACTCTTGTGCCAGTTTCTCTATCTCACCGTTTGCTTTCATCTCGGCAAGTGTGGCGTTAATCGTGTCGAGAAGCTCTGTGTTGCCCTTCTGTACCGCGATAGCGTATTCTTCAGAGCCGAATGCTTCGCTGTCTTCTACAACCTTAAGTCCGTTCTTTTCAGCAAGCTGCTTACCTGTGTAAGAGTCGATAACAACAGCGTCAAGCTTACCGTTCTTAACATCTTGAACAATATCGATACCTCTGTTTGCTCTTACTATATTCGCTTCATCGATTGCCAAGTCGTCGGTTACGATAGAATCAGCTGTATACCCAAGAACTACGCCAACCTTTTTGCCGTCCTTAAGATCCTCGGCGGAGGTTATATCCTCGTTATCGCTTGCAACAACAATTACCTGCTCAGCTACGTAATACGGATCTGAAAAATCAACATTCTGCTGTCTTTCCTCCGTAACAGTCATGCCCGCAACAGCCATATCCACTTTACCTGTTGTAACCGCGGCTATAAGTCCGTCAAACTCCATATCTGAGATTTCAAGCTCCAAGCCGGCTTTTTCAGCTATCTTAAGAGCTATCGCGACATCAATGCCGTCAAACTCATCAAGCAAGCCGTTTGTTGTTGTATATTCAAACGGCGGAAATGCTGCGTTTGTACCCATAATAAGCTTTTCGGAAGCCGTTGTTTCGGCTGCCTTGTCCGCATCGGTGGTTGCTGTATTGCTTGTTCCGCACGCGGAAAGCACGCCAACGCATAATACAGCGGAAGCTGCCAATGCGATTACCTTTTTTAATGTTTTGTTCATTAAAATCTCTCCTTTTATGTTATATATATTTATTTTTTATTTAATTTATTTTTTCGGTGTTAAAGTATTTTGCTCAGGAACGATTGGGTTCTTTCGTTTTGCGGATTATCAAATAACTGCTTTGGTGTTCCTTGTTCATAAATAATACCTTCATCCATAAACATGACACGTGAAGCAATCTCTCGCGCAAAGCCCATTTCATGTGTTACCACAATCATTGTCATACCGGCGTCCGCAAGGTTTTTCATAACAGACAAAACCTCGCCGACCATTTCCGGGTCAAGCGCCGATGTCGGCTCATCAAACAGCATTATCTCGGGATCCATCGCAAGGGCTCTTGCGATAGCTATTCTCTGTTGCTGACCTCCTGAAAGCTGAGCGGGATAATCGTCCCTTTTTTCATGTAATCCCACTATGCCAAGAAGCTCCATAGCCTTCTTTTCGGCGGCTTCTTTCGATTGCTTCTTTACCTTGATGGGCGCAAGAGTTATATTGTCAATTATACTTAGGTGCGGGAATAAATTAAAATGCTGGAAAACCATACCCATTTTTTCACGAATGTGGTTAATGTTGATTTTAGGCTCGCATATATCATCACCGTCAACATAGATATGACCGCCGGTTGGTTCCTCCAGACGGTTAAGACAACGCAGAAATGTTGATTTTCCGCTTCCTGAGGGACCGATGATTACAACCTTTTCGCCCTTGTCGATTTTTTCGCTTATATCCTTCAGGACGTTAAGCTCGCCAAAGCTTTTCTTAAGGTTTTTTACTTCAATCATTGACATTTAATTTTCCTCCTAACAATCAAATTATCTTCTATCATCGCTTTTCCTGAGGTACAACTCAAGTCTCGATAATATGATTGTGAGAATTTTGATAATTACGTAATAGATAGCCGCGCATGAGAGCAAAGGCCATAAAAAGTCATATGTCATGGTTTGGACTTTTTTTGCCGCTCCAAGCAGGTCAACGTTGTTGACCATACCTATAACAGCGGTTTCTTTAATCAAAACAATAAATTCGTTCGCAAGAGCGGGAAGAATATTTTTCATAGCCTGCGGCATGATTATGTAGCGCATTGTTTGTGCCTGTGTAAGCCCCAAAGAACGTCCCGCCTCAGTTTGTCCTTTATTAACCGAAAGTATACCGCCGCGGACAATTTCCGCCATATACGCGCCGCTGTTAATTCCAAAAGCGATAACGCCGACAATCCAAGCGGAAATATTAACCTTTGCGAATATAATATAGCAAATTATCAAAACCTGTACCATTGTAGGAGTACCGCGTATAACATCGATATATATACCGGCGATCCATTTAAACGGCTTGAATTTTGAAAGTCTGCCGAATGCGGCAAGCGCTCCCAGCAGCAAACCTACGATGACAGCAAATAATGAAATCAGCAATGTGTACCCCAGACCGCGCACGAACAGGGTCCACCTATTATCGACAATAAAGGTCGCATACAGTCCCTGAATCATCGGTTCAAAAAAAGTCATAATGTACTCACCGTCCCTTTTAGAGAGTGGATTTTTAAAAATTACGCATACACACTAATATAATACCATCTAATATAATAATAGATTACAGTACCAAATTATAATACCAGATTTTTGAATAAATAGCAAGTAAATATAGAAAATTTTATATAATTGTAAGAATTGTATAAAAAACGGGACAAAACAATGCCCCGTTGCATATATAGTGTATTTAATTAAAAATTTGATTGTTTTTGCTTGCGATTTCTTCAGCATGCCGCGCTTTAAGCTTCGCAATTTCCAGAGCATTGCCGCCTGATGAATTCCCGCGTTTTTTGCTCTTCTCGGGATTTGTCATATCCGATCTGTTTATTACCGGTTTGGTTCGCGAAACAGTTTTCTGCTTCTTTGAGAACAAAGCTCGGTTCTCAGCATCCGCGTTAACGTTAGCGATTTTTTCGGCATGTTCGCGCTTTGACAACGCCAATTGCAGCGGTGTAAGCTTGCTTTCGGTTTGTGCGGCTTTTTCATCGATTTTGTTTTTATTTGATTTGGAATGTCTTTTTGAACTCTTCTTTGCATTTTTCATCGCGTTTTTTATCGCGGCAGGCTCGGACATAGTTGCGTACTTCTTCTTTTTAAGAGGTATTCTTGCGCGGAATAAAGCCTCGGTATCATCGTCCTCGGAAAACGTCTTAACAAAATTAATCGGGTTCAAGGCGCATCCTAAGGTTACAAAAAATCTGCCTTCGGAAAGAGTGTAATTCGGCATTTTAACGTAGGCATAAGTAAAGACGGTTCCTATAGCGAAAAATATGACGGGCAGCCATGCGGAAAAGTAATAAGCGGTAAAGTCTAAAATTTCGCCTGCTTCAGCTTTGTTTAACGCTGAAAGATTAACGGCAAGGACTATAGCAAACACCGCGCTTATAATTGTTCCGGCAAGCGAAACGCAGAAATTTACAAGCTGAACCCTTTTAAATCCGAATAGGGATAATGCCAAAGAAATAACGCCGAGCAGCAGAGCAATAACCGCAAGTACGGTTATAACAGTTACAGAAGCTGTTACCTCGGCGGCAAAATAGTCAAAAAACTTTGATATGTTTCCGAAAGCAATGTCGGAAAGACTGAATTTTTCAGTCACGTTATGAAGCTCAACAGCGTCAATAGACATCTGCGGACGGCGCTGAACAACAAACAATATTATATAGGCAACAATGGCAAATGCTTTAAAGCTGATATTTTGCAGCGCTTTTATATATAATTTTTCGGTTTTCATCTACTTTCCCCCTTTGCCTATGAGTAATATTATAATAGAAATGTCGGATTAAGTCAATACAAAAATGTAAATTTGACCGTATTTGACTGTATTCAGTCCAAAACTCCAAGTCTTATAATTCTTCCGGAGCGCAGAATACCAAGCATTGCCCAATACATTATCAGCACACGCGGATCAAACAGGTTGGATTCGAACAGAGAAGATACCGATATTCCCAGCAGAGCCGCAAGACCGGCTGCGAAAATAATTTTTTGTCTCGGAGTCGCGCGGAACATACACGTTATTGATGAGTGCGCCAATCGCAATATATAATACATAAACCCAATCATAATTATTGCACCGAAGTTTACCACAACATTAAAATATATGGGGTTTATATGAACATTAGGCAGGCTGATAAGCGCGTTTGTCTCACCGTAGTGCTGCGTTGCGGAACTGTATAGGTTTACGAAGTTATCTGTGCTTACGCCGAAGCCGTTTGTCCAAAATCCTCTGAGAGCGCTTATTATATTCTGAAAAAAGTTCCTGCCGCTGCTTTCTCTCTCCCACATAAGAACGATATTACTTATAACTCTTTCACTGAAGGTTGGCGCCAGTAATAAAATTATCGGAATATATCGTCTGTCAATCAACACTATAACTATAATCAGTTCTACAAAGAACGCGATGAACGCCGCCTTTGACTGCGTTGCCGTAATTACCAGAAACACTATTCCCATAAGCGGAACGGAATAGAGCGCTCGACGAACCTTCGAACGCAGTGTTATCGGGTATACAAAAGCAAACGGAAACAGCAAAATGAGTATTTCCGAAAACATTTCGGCATTGCCGTATACGCCTGTAACCGCGATATTGAAATCATTGGACGTTTTTGACTGAACAAAGCCTATCGCACACAAAATAACGGTTGCCAAAAACGTGTACATGAGCATATTTTCAAGATCACCTTGGGTTCTGATGGCAAATGAAATCAGAAAAAACAGATCTACCGCCAAAAGGAAATATGAAATGGACTTGCAAGCGGCAATCGGAATAGACATTGACATTATCGCGATAAACATAAATATAATAATATTTATAAATATATAAATAACGCCGGTTCTCTGTGTTGCGTTTTGGCATATATAGGTTATTGATACACAGGCAAATAAAGGAACCATAAAAAAGTTATCCCATATTCTGTATGGAAAAAGAAGAACGACCAGCAAAAAAAGACCCAAATAAAATGAATGGAACTTTACCTTGGTTCTGGGTATATAAAACGCAAGATGCCGTATGCCGTAGGTTGTATATCTGTAGAAGGCGCTGGCGTACCAAGCCTCGCCAACCTTTTTCGTATTAAAAAATATTTCAAGATACTTATTATTAAGAACTCTTTTCTCGAACCAGCTTATTGCAGCCAGTGTTTTACTGTTCAGAAAGTCATGCTTGATACGCGGTATTAAGACGTTCATTATCCATGATATTATTTCACAAAGAAAACTGTTCCTGTATAAATCCGGAAGTTGGTTTTTCACTTTCATCCTCCAATGCGTCAGTAAATGTCACTGATGTATACGTCAAAAATAGTGTTTCCGATAATGATCTGCATACTCTGACCGATCAGGTATACGTTACTGTCTATTTTTAAGCCGTGCTCTGTTTGCGCACCCTCAACCGATGTGGTGAATATTGCTTTTGCATGTGTGGGTTCAGGAGTGGGCAAAGGAGTCGGTGATGGAGTCGCTTTGGTTTCATTATTGCTCTCATTATCGCTTTCGTTCTCGTTATCGTTATCGTTCTCGTTATCGTTCTCATCATCATTGCTTTCGGACTTTGATTGAGTCTCGGCATCCGACGAGGAATACTGTGTGGTCAGCGGTTCGCAGCTTATTTCCGTAAGCTCGCCTATTTCATCGCCTGAGCTTCCGCTGACGCATTGTTCTCCTTCGTTTATT
This sequence comes from uncultured Oscillospiraceae bacterium, assembly GCA_964442605.1. Classification (GTDB taxonomy): domain Bacteria; phylum Bacillota; class Clostridia; order Monoglobales; family Monoglobaceae; genus Monoglobus. Next base: position 33,669 of record CAYTZR010000007.1, on the reverse strand, counting down.
TTGTCAAGCAGTTCAATTGGTGTGTATTCACATACATATGTTATTGTATACGTTTTATATTCTTCATCATCATTGTCCCAAGCGGATTTATAAATAAGTGCGGCAACACTTAGGACAATTATTAAAATTAAAAGCAAATCTATTATATTAAGTTCCCATATTATTTTTTTTGAAAGCATGATTATCACCCAAATATTAATTATCTTTAAAAATATTATATCACTTTTTAATCCTGATTTCAATTATTATTTATAAAAAATATAAAAAATACAACTTATTAAAAAATAGAAAAATATTATGCTTTATATTGACTTTTATTGCTTTTCAGAATATAATTAATTACAGAAATATTTATAAGCCGGAGGGAGAATAAAAAACAAATGAATAAAGAAATATTAAGCAGGTATTCTAAGCGTAATTCAAGTATAGAATTAATAAAGGTTATCGCAATAATTATGATTGCTATTTCTCACTCAATGTCTGATGGAAAAACACAACAGGGGGGCAATAGATATTTTTTCCGTAACATGGAATTGGCAGCTACTGTCGGCATCTTTATTAAAGCATATCGGTCAGATTGGAAACTGTATTTTTATTGTTTGCACATCATGGTTTTTGCTGGAAAGTAAAAAAGTAAATACCAAAAAGATAGTTATGATAATAGGGGATTGTTTCACAATATCAGTGCTGTGGCTCGTTGTTTTTTTGGCATCCGGTTATGAGCTCGAAACAAAATTTATTCTTAAACAGTTTTTCCCCGTGACTTTCGGAAACTGTTGGTTTGTGACCTGTTATATTTTATTTTATGCGGTACATCCCTTGCTTAACTTGGTTATAAAATCTATTAATAAGGAAATACATTTGTGCTTATGCATAGCCTATATTGTATTGTATTGCGTTATAGGCTTTGTAATGAATAATAATCTGTTCTATTATACTGATTTATTGGGCTTCATAGGAATTTATTTTATAGTCTCGTATATCAAGAATTATTTAACTGTTTTTACATCATCTAAGCGAAATAACTTTGTTGCTTTGGCGGTTGGCATAATCGGGTGGCTGGGAATTTCTCTTATTACAAATGTACTTGGCTTTCATCTGTCGTTTTTACATGATCAAATGCAAAGGTGGTGTAATATTGCAAATCCGTTCTTCTTGCTAATAGCCGTTTCCGCCTTTAATATCGCGAGACAGAAAGTTTTTCATAATAGCTTTATTAACTATTTGTCAAGTCTGTCGCTTTTGATTTATATGATACATACAAACAGAATAATAAGAGATTATTTTAGATATGACATATTTGAATACATAAAAATTCATTATTCATTTGACAATTTAATTTGCTGGATCTTACTTTTTGCAGCGGTTAATTTAATAGGCAGTGTGTTAATTGCGATTATTTATCGAGGTACATTAAGGAAATTGGTAAGTATATTGTGTGATAAGATCAGCTTAAAGCTGAAACAGATATATAAGGCAATTATCCCAAGAATTCTTAAAGTTAATTAATATATCAGTAAGTAGGACGAAAGCTCTTGTTCGCTTCAGAATGTAGATAAAAAAGTTTTGCGAGCGACTGCCCCGCAGGGGCAAGATATAATTCATAGATGGATGCATACTTTTTGTTTATATCCAATTCCTGTTTTTTTGTCCTGACGGACTACTTAACCGTGCCTAGCCCAGCATACATCACTACGTCAATGGTTTGTGACCTCGTTTATCTGATAAGACGGACTACTTTATAAGGCACGAACCTGCTGCGCAGCTCCGGTCACTCCCGCCCGCCGAACCCGGGTGGGGTGCCGCTTATTAAGCGGCAATGCAAGCTTCGGTAGGCGAACGGAGTGAGCACGTGAGGCGCGCAGGCGACTGCCCCGCAGGGGCAAGATGTAATTAATGAATAGCCTTATATTTTTATTTGTTCCTAACTCCAGTTACTTCTTTCTTAAAGGACTATTTTAACCGTGCCAGACCCAGTTCCGCCCGCCGAACCCGGGCGGTGTGCCGCCACTTTGGCGGCAATGCAAGCTTCGGTAGGTGAGCGTTAGCGAACACGTAAGGCGCGCAGGCGACTGCCCTGTAAGGGCAAGATGTAATTCATGGATGGATGCATACTTTTTGTTTATATCCAATTCCTGTTTTTTATTCCCAACGTATGGCTTTGCAAGGCGCTCATTCGACTTAAAATGATAATAAATTATAACAAATATATTGACTTATTGCATACAAGAGTGGTATAATAGCCATTATAAAAGTTTTTTAAAATCTTTTTAAGAACTTTTATTGTAAAAATTTTTATTGTAAAAACTTTTATGGATGTGATTGATTTGAATTTTGGAAGGATTACCCACACTCCTGACGGTCTCGCGGATGTATTGTGCGACGAGTGTGAGCTGAAACTTCGTATTGAGAACACAGCGCATGAGGTATTTAAACAATTCGGCTATCGAATGGTTCAGACTCCAACCTTTGAATATTTTGATGTATACAATGTTACAACGCCTACACAGGCGGAGCATATGTTTAAGTTTTTTGACACCAACGGCAGAATGCTTGCTTTAAGACCCGATTTGACAACCTCTGTTGCCCGTATGGCAGCAACAAAAACGCCGGAAAACGGATTTCCGCTGCGCGTATCGTATCTGGGCAGCGCGTTTAGGAATGAGGAAAATTTCAGTCAGGCGCGCCAGAGAGAATTTACTCAGGTGGGAGTTGAACTGATTGGCGACAGCAGTCCGAGCGCTGACGCGGAAATAATACAAATTGCAATAGAAACGTTGATTAAATCCGGAATTAAAAGCTTTCAGATTGATTTGGGACAGGTTGAATTTTTTAAGGGCTTGGTTGAACAAGCAGGTCTTTCTGAGAGAGAAAGCAGCCTGATACGCGAGCATATCAATGATAAGGATTTTATTGCTGTTCAAGCCGTGCTTGATAAGCTTAATATAAGTGAGGATATGAAAAAAAGGTTTGTCAATCTTTCCACTATGCTCGGCGGCATTGATATTGTTGAACAGGCGATAATGGACGAAGATTTGAACGAGCGTTCAAGGAACGCCCTTGTCAACCTTAAAGAGGTGTACTCAATTCTGACGGATAAATCGCTTGATAAATACGTTTCGTTTGATTTGGGTATGGTTCAGAATATAGACTACTATACCGGGATAATAATCCGAGGCTTTACATATGGTGTTGGTTTCCCTGTATGCAGCGGCGGACGCTATGATACGCTGCTTTCAAAGTTTGGACGCGATGTTCCCGCGACCGGTATTGCTATCGGTGTTGAGAGGGTTATGGCGTCTATATATGATGAGAGAAGTGATGAGACAAGGAATTCAAGCAACAGCGAATACGTTACTGTTGCCTTGGCAAAGGGCAGGCTTGCGGAGCTTTCGGTAGAAATATTCGAGAAAGCCGGATTTGATGTCGCCGCGTTGAAAGAAAAGTCAAGAAAGCTTATTTTTACCGATGAAAAGAACAAGCTGAAATTTATTTTGGTAAAGGCATCCGATGTGCCGACATATGTTGAGTATGGCGCGGCTGACATGGGAATTGTCGGGAAGGATACCCTGATTGAAAGCGACAAAAATTTATATGAGGTGTTGGATTTAGGATTTGGCAGATGCAAAATGGCGGTTGCCGGTCCCGCATATATGAAAGACAAGCTTGACAATCGTAACATAATGCGTGTTGCAAGCAAGTATCCCAAAATAGCAAGGGAGTATTTTCATAAGATAAAAGGACGCACTGTTGATATTATAAAGCTTAACGGTTCTGTGGAGCTTGGTCCCCTTGTGGGGCTTTCCGAGGTAATAGTTGACATAGTTGAAAGCGGAAAGACACTTAAGGAAAACGGTCTTGAAGTATTGGAGGACGTTTGCGAACTCAGCGCAAGGCTGGTTGTAAACCGTGTCAGCATGAAGCTGAAGCGCGATAAGGTTTTTGATATTATCATGAAGTTGAAAGGTGAAATAGAACAATGACAATTTACCCCGCAATTGACATAATCGGCGGAGAATGTGTCAGACTTGTAAAAGGCGACTATTCTCGGAAAACAACCTATGATAAAAATCCGGTTGAGGCGGCAAAAAGATGGGAAATGTTAGGCGGCGAATTCATACACATTGTTGACTTAGACGGTGCAAAGCACGGTAATATGCCCAATTTTGAGCTTATTTCCGATATTGCAGCGTCTGTATCGGCAAAAATTGAGGTAGGCGGCGGCATAAGAAATATGGAGTGTATCGATAGTTATCTGTCAGCCGGTGTTTATAGAGTAATACTCGGGACCTCCGCGCTTAACAATCCTGATTTTGTGAAAGAAGCCGTAGATAGATACGGCGACAGAATTGCGGTAGGGATTGACGCGAAGGACGGAAGAGTCGCCATAAGCGGCTGGGAATATGTAAGCGACGCCAACGCGGTAGAATTCGCGAAGCAAATGGAAAATATAGGCGTGCGTAATATAATTTATACGGACATTGAAACCGATGGGATGCTTAAAGGAACCAATCTTGCAGCGATGCGTGAGATGGTAAATTCCGTTAACATGAATGTGGTTGCATCCGGCGGCATTGCAACATTGAATGATATTGACTCGCTTAAGAAAGTCGGCGTCGAGGGTGCGATAATAGGAAAGGCTCTGTATACGGGTGATATTGACTTAAGACAGGCAATTTTGAAAGGAAGAGAATAAATGGAATTTTTAAAGGATTTGAAATATGATGAAAAGGGATTAATTCCGGCAGTCGCTCAAGACTCTGTAAGCGGCGAAATTTTGATGCTCGCTTACATGAATGAGGAAAGTATTAAAGAAACTATTAAAACCGGGCGCGCTACATATTTCAGCAGAAGCCGGCAGGAGCTATGGGAGAAGGGTGCGACAAGCGGCAACTGTCAGGATGTTGTTTCTATGTATGTTGACTGCGATAAGGACGCAATTGTCTTAAAGGTTAAGCAAACAGGTAACGCCTGTCACACGAACAATTATTCATGCTTTTTCAGGCAGGTTGTCGATGGAAAGCTTGTAGAAATTCCTACGGGACTTAGCGCTAAGCCCGGTATTTTATATGATGTTTACAACGTCATTGTTGACCGCGTAAAAAATCCGAAAGAGGGCTCATATACCAATTATCTGTTTGAAAAGGGCATTGACAAAATGCTGAAGAAGGTTGGGGAGGAAGCCTCGGAGGTGATTATCGCGTCAAAGAACTATGTTAAATCAGAAGTTCAGTATGAAACCGCGGACTTGTTGTATCATCTTTCTGTTGTCCTTGTAGAGCAAGGTCTTACATGGGATGATATATTTGTTGAGCTGCAAAAAAGATATAAATAATAAATTTAGGAGGTAATGAAAAATGGTTGGAATTGAGCATATTTGTATTTTTTCACAGGACACTGCATCGCTCAAGGATTGGTACATGGACATGTTTGGCTGGAAGGTTGTTTACGATAACGGAAAGGGAACATTCTTCCTGAAAGCCGATGACGGCGGAATGATTGAATTCAGCAAGACGGATATTGTCGGCGAAAAGCAGGAGCTAAAGGCAACCGGAATTCGTCATATCGCGATTTCTGTTTCCGATTTTGATGGTATGGTTGAAAAGCTGAAAAATGCCGGTGTTAAGGTTTTGATTGACGCGGCAGTAAGCGCCAAGGGGATCGGCACAATGTACTTTGAGGATCCTGACGGTAATGTTTTGCATCTTATTCACAGAGTTAATCCGTTATAGACCGTTACGGATGGTAAGTCAGAGTAAGTTATTTAAGTCAGAATAAGTTATTGAATAATTTATTGAATAACTTATAAGAAAGATATTCATTCGCGAATTTGGTTTACAGGAATTAAAAATTCCTGTAAACCGGTTTGTGTTTATGACGGGAGTGTAGGAAAGTGTGGGATTGGATATAACTTTAAATTTATAGCTTTAAACTATAAGCTTAAAATTATATCTGTACTTTGTCTTTAAGCGGGAAAAGGGGAAAGGCATTTTGTTTAACGAACGTATCAGCCATGATGAATTAAAAAAATTAAATACTGAGCAGTTAAAAAAGCTTGCCTCCGAAATCAGGAGCTTTATTGTTGAAAGCGTATCCAAGACAGGCGGTCATTTGGCTTCCAATCTCGGTGTTGTTGAGCTTACTATCGCGCTTCACAGGACTTTTGATATAGACAAAAACGACAAGATAATTTGGGATGTCGGGCATCAAAGCTATACACACAAAATTTTGACCGGCAGAGCGGATAAATTCAATACTCTAAGAAAGTACGGCGGTCTCAGCGGTTTCCCGAAGTTTAGCGAGGATGAGCGTGATGTTTTTAATACGGGACACAGTTCAACTTCCATATCCGCCGCTGTCGGTATCGCAGTCGCGAATGAACTCAAAGGAATAGACGCAAAGAGCATCGCGGTCATAGGCGATGGCGCTATGAGCGGGGGTATGGCTTATGAGGCTCTCAATCACGCGGGGCATATCACAAAAAATCTTATTATTGTTTACAACGATAATGATATGTCAATTTCAAAAAGCGTCGGTGGATTTTCAAAGGCGATGAAGCGGCTTAGAAACGCAAATAAGTATCTGAAATTTAAAGATGATTTTAAAACCGCACTTGATAATATACCGGTTGTCGGAGCGCCGACAAAAAAGGGCATAACAAGGGTTAAATCGGATTTGAAAAATATTGTCATAGAGGGCAATGTTGTATTCGAGGGCATGGGATTTACATATATGGGTCCCGTTGACGGTCATAACTTTGACGAGCTTATTACCGTGTTTGAGCATGCGAAGTTAAAAAATGAACCTGTGTTTATACATGTATACACCAAGAAGGGCAAAGGGTATAAACCGGCAGAAATCAATCCCGGTATATTTCACGGAGTCGGAAGCTTTGATGTTAAGACCGGCGTGATTTTTAAGCCGACTGACGCTGTAAGCTGGTCTGAGCTATTCGGAGATACTGTTTGTAAGTTAGCCGCTCAAAACAAAAACATAGCGGCTGTTACCGCGGCAATGCCGAGCGGAACGGGACTTAACGGTTTTGCGAAAAAATTCCCCGACAGATTTTTTGACGTTGGGATTGCCGAACAGCATGCAGTGACATTTTCAGCGGGGCTTGCCCGTGCCGGAATGACACCAATATTTGCGGTTTATTCCACATTTTTGCAGAGGGCATACGACCAGATACTGCATGACGTTTCGTTCCAGAAGCTTCATACCGTTTTCGCGGTTGACAGATCCGGACCTGTTGGCTGTGACGGCGAAACGCATCAGGGTGTTTATGACATTTCATATTTGTCTCATATGCCGAACATGATAATACTCTCACCCGCCATTGATGAGGATTTTGAACCTATGCTTGACTATTTGGTAAATAAGCAGAACGGTCCCGGTGCCATCAGGTATCCGAGGGGTTCTGTGTGCGTAAGAAGTGATATAAAGGGGTGCTGTATTCCAAAGCTGAATACCGAAAATTGTTTAAGACCCAGAATAATAGATGCTCATAATTTTTCCGATGTTCTTATAATTTCGGTTGGCGTTATGCTTAAAAACGCTTCTGAAGCAAAAATCGTTTTGGAGGAAAGGGGATACACGGTATCGCTTGTCGATGCGGTGTGCGTTAAGCCGTTTGATGTCAAAGCAATAGAAGATTTGGCAGCCGGCGCAAATGCTGTTGTAACGATTGAAAATAATGTGGAAATCGGCGGATTTGGGCAGATGCTTGAATCTTTACTCAAGCGCGATACGGTTAAGTTCGCTTATCCCGATGAGCCTATTGTTCAGGGCAGAGTATCGGAGCTTGAGGAAAGGTACGGTTTAACACCGAAACAGATAGCGGATAGGATAATTTCATATTTGGGATAGATTTGTATGGGCAAAATAAGACTGGATAATTATTTAGTTGAAAAAGGATATATCGAGACAAGGAGTAAGGCGCAGTCGCTGATTATGGCGGGCTGTGTGTATATTAATAACCGGAAGGCTATGAAGCCCGGAGAGCAGGTCAAGGGCGATGAGCCGGTTGAAATACGCGGCAGCTCATTAAAGTATGTCAGCCGCGGCGGATTAAAGCTTGAGAAAGCGATAAAGTCTTTTAATATAGATTTAAATAACAAGGTTTGTATGGATATTGGCGCGTCAACAGGCGGTTTTACGGATTGTATGCTGAAGTGCGGCGCAAGCCGCGTGTATTCAATAGATGTGGGGTACGGTCAGCTGGCGTGGAGCCTTAGAAATGATGAAAGGGTTGTTAACCTTGAACGTACAAACTTTAGATATGTTACAAATAACGAAGTACCCGATGAGATTGACTTTTTCTCGGTTGATGTATCGTTTATTTCATTAAAGCTTATTCTTCCGCCCGCTTACGCTCTTTTAAGTAATGAAGGATCGGCTGTGTGTCTGATTAAGCCGCAGTTTGAAGCGGGAAGGGAAAAGGTTGGCAAAAAGGGTGTTGTCAGAGACGCTGCCGTTCACAAAGAGGTAATTGAAAAGGTTTTCGATTTTACAAAGGAAATTGGGTTTAATGTTATCGGACTTGACTTTTCGCCGATTAAGGGACCCGAGGGGAATATTGAGTATCTGATGTTTATAAGCAAAGCGGGTGAAAACGCTGATATAGATATTGATAAAACAGTTGAGCTCTCACATTCTCTAAATTAATTTAAAATGGTGATAATATGAAAAAAATTGCCGTTATCCCAAATGCTTTAAAGGACAGGGGATATACAGAATCAATAAATCTTATAAAATACTTAAAGGATTTGCCCTGTGAGATATACCTTGAGGATATTCATAAGGAATATTTGCTCAAGGCTTGCGAAAAAGAGGGTGTAAAGACGGTTTTTTTAAAACGCGGCGAACTATTTTCGACTGCTGATTTTTTGATTGCCTTAGGAGGCGACGGAACAATAATTGAAGTCGCTGTTGACGCTGCGCGTTTTTCCTTGCCGATTATCGGCATAAATATGGGAACACTGGGCTTTTTGACGCAGGTTGAAAAGAATGACTATTCTCCGATAAAGTCGGTCATAGACGGAAATTATGGAATTAACGAGTGTATGATGCTTGATATCGAAATAGTTTCGGCTCAGAATGAAGTAATCGGCGGATACCGTGCGCTGAATGATTTGATTATAACCGGCGAAGCGTACAAGATGATTACCGCTTCAACCTATGTAAACGGTACAAGCATGGGGCAGTATTCCGCGGATGGTCTTATTGTATCAACCGCCATAGGATCTACCGCCTATTCGTTGTCGGCAGGAGGCGCTGTTATGCATCCGGAGGTTGACGCAATGATAATCACACCGATTTGTCCGCATACGCTAAAGGCGAGAAGCACGGTCATTCCCGGAGAGAGCGTTGTGGAAATAACACATGAGCCGCCCTACCGAACCGAAGCGATAGTCAGAGCGGACGGAAAAATGATTTATAAGCTTAAAGATAATACCGAGAAAATAAGAGTTAAGAAATCAAAGTATACAACTCTGCTTGTTAAGCTTGAAAACGTAAATTTCTTTGATATGCTTAGGAACAAGCTGTCGGATTGAGAAACTATTATAAACGCGGGAGGCTTGATGATGTTAACTGAGCTTCAAATAAAAAATGTTGCAATTATAGATGATATTACTATTGAATTCGGACAAGGATTTAATGTGTTAACCGGTGAGACAGGTGCCGGAAAATCTATATTGATTGATTCGATAAATATGGCTTTGGGCGGCAGAACCGCCAGAGATTTAGTCAGAAACGGCAGCGATTATGCCTTTGCACAAGCTGTGTTCGATGTAAATGATAAGGTTATCGGGAAGCTTAGTGAGCTTGATATTGAGCTTGAGGATAATACGATTATATTAACCCGTAAGATAACGGCTGACGGCAGAAGTACATGCCGCGTAAACGGTCGTATTATGCCGCTTGCGATTGTTCGGGAGATAGGTGAGGTTTTGCTGACAATACACGGTCAGCTTGACAACCAAGCGTTGCTTGTCCCGTCAAAGCACAGGGGCTTTGTGGATGAATATGCGGGTAATGATATTGAACGGCAGGCTTATGCTGAAAGCTTTAGGGAATATTCAAGTCTTGTTGAAAAATTCGAGGAACTGAATAATGCCGAGGCTGACAAGGAGCATAGGCTTGAACTTTTGCGGTTTCAGCAAAATGAAATAAGCTCCGCGGAATTAAAGCCGGAGGAAGAGGATGAACTGAATAAGAGATTTGAGTTTCTGTCAAATGTTGAAAAGATTATGTCCGGCGTATGCCAATCATACAGTGTGCTTTACGGCGATGAGGATACAAGCTCAGCATATGATTTGCTGTATGAGGCGAACAAGGGTCTTGAGGATGCCGCCGAATACGATGAAAGGCTAAAGGAATATTACGAGACTGTTTCATCAGTACTTGCCGATATTGACGATGTTACAAGTGAGCTGAAATCTTATATTGACAGCGTTGAATTTGAACCGAGCGAGATTGATATTGTTCAGGAGCGTCTTGCCCTTATCTCTGATTTAAAACGTAAATACAGCTGCGGCTCTGTTGCCGATATTATAGCATACGGAGAAAAATGCGAACGTGAAATTGAAGCTATTGACAATTTGGATCGCAAGCTTGAGGAACTGAAAATAGAAACCGAAAATGCGAAAAAGCTAATGGAGCAAGCTGCCGAAAAGCTGACAGAAACAAGAAAAAAGGCGGGCGATGAGCTGTCTGAATTGATTATGCGGGAGCTTGCCGAGCTTGACATGAACCGTGTTTTTTTTGAGGTTAATATCGAAAAATCAGATTATACCATAAACGGATGCGACAGTATTGAATTTTTAATTTCAACAAATCCCGGTGAAAATTTAAAGCCGCTAAGCAAGATAGCTTCCGGCGGTGAAATGTCAAGAATTATGCTTGCGATAAAATCTATTTTATCAAAGGGCGATATTGTGGATACGCTTATATTTGACGAGATTGATACCGGGGTAAGCGGTCGCGCTGCGCAGAGAATTTCCGAAAAGATTTGTAAAATCTCAAGAGAAAAGCAGGTGCTGTGTATCACTCATCTTGCGCAGATTGCGTCAATGGGAGATTTTCACTATCTTATCAAAAAAAGCAGTGATGAAACAAAGACAAGTACAAATGTCACTCTGCTTACCCAGCGGGAACGCTGCGACGAGCTTGCGAGAATTATCGGCGGTGTGGCGGTTACGGATACCACGATTAAAGCCGCTTCTGAAATGCTTGCTCAGGCGGAAAAGCTGAAGCAGTCGTTTAACACTTGATTTTTATGGGGTGAACTTATGGAACAAACGGGATATGTTGTATATGCCGACAGCAGCTTGGCAAAGGTAAGAGTTGACCGCGAGTCCGCGTGCGGCGGGAATTGCGTAAGCTGTAAGGGGTGTCCGGCGGAAGCGGTAATCGTTGAGCTTAAAAACAAGCATGATTTAAAAAAAGGTGATACCGTAACTATGTATGAAGATACAAAAAAGGTTATAAAATATGCCTTTATAGGCTATGGTCTGCTCGCAGTCTTGTTGGTTGCCGGCGCGGTTGTCGGATTTATGATGACCAAAAGAGATATTTTTGCTTTGTTGTTTGCCGCTGTTTTTCTTGCTGTGGGATTTCTTATAATTAAACTGTTATTCAGAAATGTTGAAACCGAGTTCACAGTTGTTTCGGTACAGAGAAATGATTTGGAGCCGGAGGAGTTAACATGAATGTTTTTGACGATATAAGAAGAATTACTGTTGTGACCGGTCACTTTGGGAGCGGGAAAACGGAGTTTGCGCTAAATTACGCGCTTAAGCTTAAGAAAATGGGGTACGATACGGTAATTATTGATTTTGATATAGTTAATCCGTATTACAGAACCAAGGACGCGGAGAGTTTTTTAAATACAAACGGAATTGAGGTCATAGCTCCGGAATTCGCGAATTCAAACATTGAAACGCCGACACTTCCGCCTGATATACTGAAAGCTTTTAACGACAAATCAAAGCACATTATATTTGATGTCGGCGGAGATGAGGATGGCGCGACGCCTCTCGGGGTATATTATGAATACTTTTCAAAAGAGGATTATAATTTATTCTTTGTATTAAACGAGAGGCGAATGCTTACGCAGGATGTTGAAGGCGCTCTTGATATTTACGGTAATATAGAAAGGGTATCGCGCCTAAGGTTTACCGGTATTGTGAATAATACTCACATAATGCAATATACGGATGCCGACGTGATTTTGGGCGGAGAAAGGTTAGCGGAGGAGTTCTCCGCGCAAGTTAATTTACCGGTAATTTGCACCTGCGTGTACAGTGGATTTGCCGATAATATTCCGAAAACAAAATATATGGTTTTTCCTATGGATTTATTCGTGGGACCGAAATTTAATAAAGAACATTGATTTTTAAGGAAAGAGGGGAAATATATGCCTAAGGTAAGTATAAGACAGGATAGATGTAAGGGCTGCGGGCTTTGCAGTTCGGTTTGTCCAAGAAAAATAATTGTTATGGACATGGAAGTTTTAAACGATAAAGGTTATCGTCCCGCGAAGGTTACCGATATGGATAAGTGTATCGGTTGCGCCTTTTGCGCGACTGTTTGTCCTGACTGTGTAATATCAATTATGAAATAAGGAGATATAAAAATGGCAAAAGTATTAATGAAAGGTAATGAAGCGTTAGCCGAGGCCGCGATGAGATGCGGCTGCAGGTTTTTCTTTGGCTATCCGATAACACCTCAAACCGAGCTTGCCGCATATATGGCAAAAAAGATGCAGAAAAACGGCGGTACATTTTTGCAGGCTGAAAGCGAAATTGCCGCGATAAATATGGTATACGGTGCGGCGGGAGCCGGAGCGAGAGTTATGACATCATCATCAAGCCCCGGTATAAGCCTTAAACAAGAGGGAATTTCATACATAGCGGGAGCAAATCTTCCGTGCTTAGTTGTAAACATTGTGAGAGGAGGACCCGGACTCGGTGGTATTCAGCCGGCACAGTCAGACTATTTCCAGGCCACAAAGGGCGGCGGACACGGCGACTATCATCTGCTGGTTTTTGCGCCGGCTTCAGTACAGGAATTGGCTGATTTAACATCAAGAGCATTTGATAAGGCTGACGAATACAGAATGCCCGCAATGATAATGGGAGACGGGATGTTAGGACAGATGATGGAGCCTGTTGAATTTAAGGACTTTATCGATTTGAGCGAGCTGCCCGAAAAGCCTTGGGCAACCGTTGGTACCGGAATGAAAAGAAAGAAAAACATTATTAACTCCTTGTACTTAACACCCGAGGAGCTCGAAAACTTGTGTATCGAAAGACAAAAGAGATATGATAAAATTCAGGAAACGGAAACGCTTTATGAAGAAATAGATACCGAAGATGCCGACTTGATTATCGCGGCATACGGAACAATTGCGAGAGTCGCTATGTCGGCGGTTGAAAAGGCAAGAAGCATGGGCTTAAAGGTTGGGTTGATAAGACCTATTACCTTGTGGCCGTTTCCGTCAAAGATATTCGAAAGACGTGCCGATACAGCGAAATGCTTCTTAAGCGTTGAAATGAGCATGGGTCAAATGGTTGAGGATGTAAGGCTTGCTGTAAACGGTAAAAAGCCTGTTTATTTCTATGGAAGAACAGGAGGCATGGTTCCGGAAGAGGATGCCATAGTCTCCGAAATTGAGAAATGTCTTAGTAAAAATGTGTAGTCAGGAGATGAAATCTATGGAAAAAATATTTGACAGACCCCATTCACTCAGCGATGTTGTAAATTCGTACTGTCCCGGTTGTACACACGGTGTTATAACGAGGCTGGTTGCCGAGGTTGTTGATGAAATGGGACTTGAGGGCAGCACTGTAGGTGTATGTCCTGTTGGATGCAGTGTTACGGCGTATAACTTTTTTGAATTTGATATGCAGGAGGCTGCTCACGGCAGGGCTCCGGCAGTCGCAACGGGAATAAAGCGTGTACATCCGAATAATCTTGTATTTACATATCAGGGTGATGGAGATTTGGCGGCTATAGGTACAGCGGAAACCATTCATTCCGCCGCTCGCGCAGAGAATATATCAATTATATTTGTAAACAATACTATATACGGTATGACGGGAGGACAGATGGCACCGACATCGTTAATTAATCAAGTGACGCAAACCACTCCCTTTGGGCGCAAGGTGGAAAATCAGGGTTATCCCATTCATGTGTGCGAGATGGTCTCAACGCTTAAAGGCGCGTGCTATGTTGAGAGAGTATCTGTAGACAGTGTACCCAATATTAAGAAAGCAAAGAAGGCGATAAGAAAAGCCTTTGATTGCCAGATGGCAGGTAAGGGATTTTCGTTAGTTGAAATACTGTCAACCTGTCCCACAAATTGGGGTATGTCGCCTGTTGAGGCAATGGAAAGAATACGTTCGGAAATGATGCCTGAATTTCCGTTGGGAGTCTATAAAGATTTAACTGAAGCCGGAGGTGTAAGATAATGTATGAACAAATTATTATAGCCGGTTTTGGAGGACAGGGCGTACTCTTTTTGGGTAAAATTTTGGCTTATATGGGTATGGATACAGGCAAGGAATTGTCTTGGCTTCCGTCATACGGTCCCGAGATGAGAGGAGGAACCTGTAACTGCAGTGTCATTATTGCCGATAACAAGATTGGCTCACCGATTATTCAATCGCCCGATACGCTGATTGCCATGAATAAGCCATCGCTTGAGAAGTTTGCCGGTAAAGTAAAGCCGGGAGGACTTATTGTGCTTGACAGCTCGCTGATAGATATAAAGGTTGAGCGAACGGATGTTAACGTTATATATATACCGGCAATGAAAATCGCTGAGGAACATGGTTTAAGCCAGCTTGGAAACATGGTTATGGCGGGCGCGTATATAAGAGCAAAGAATGACATGTTTTCGGTTGATAATTTATATAACAGTGTTAATGAGCATACACCGTCAAGCAAGGCGGGGCTTGCGGAAAAAAATATTGAACTTATAAGGGCAGGATACGAGTCCACGCAATGTTAATATCGATTTCAGAGTTAAATAAAAGCTTTGGTGAAAAACAAATATTAAAAAATATCAATATGACCATAGAGGATAATACCCGCTATGGTCTTATTGGCGTGAACGGTGCCGGAAAGTCAACTCTTTTGGGTATTATAAACGGAGAGCTTGATTATGATGACGGTGAGCTGTATAAAAGCTCAAATCTTTCAATCGGTTACTTAAAACAAAACAGCGGTCTTGACCGTAATTCAACAATAATCAATGAGATGCGCAGTGTATTTTCAGACCTGATGAAAATAGAGGATGATATGCGCGAGCTTGAAGAAAAAATGCTTTCTGTTTCGGCTCATGACTCGCGGGAATATAAAAGCCTGATGTCGGAGTATTCAAAAAAACAAGCATATTTTGAAAGCCGTGACGGTTATAATATTGATGTTAAAATCAAGACTGTCTTAAACGGCATGGGATTTTCTGACAAGGATTTGGATACCGAAATCAGCACGCTCTCGGGCGGTGAAAAAACAAGACTTGCTATAGCGGCGCTGCTATTGGAGGAACCAAATCTGCTGATACTTGACGAGCCGACTAATCATTTGGATTTTAAAACCCTCGATTGGCTTGAAAACTATCTTGCCAACTCATATAAAGGCGCGTTGCTTATTGTGAGTCATGATCGTTATTTTCTTGATATAACCGTTCAAAATATGTTCGAGATTGAACGCGGCAGGTTATATTCATATAAGGGAAATTATTCGAAATATGTGGGTTTAAAAGAGGAACGATTATTACTCCGGCAAAAGGAGTATGAAGCACAGCAGTTGCAAATTGCTCAAATGCAAACCTATGTCGAAAAGAATATAGCCAGAGCATCAACCTCGGCAAGCGCGAAGTCCAGAGTAAAGGCGCTTGAGAATATGGAGCTTATTGAAAAGCCCGACGCTGATATTAAGCCCATAAAATTAAAATTTGAAAAAATAAGAGAGCCATATAAAGATGTCTTGACAGTAGAAAATTTAAGTATAACAGTTGGTGATGAACAAAAGACTATCTGCGAAAATATTGATTTAAGTATTAAGCGCGGAGATAAAATCGCGTTAATCGGCGATAACGGAGTAGGAAAGTCGTCGTTCCTAAAGACGGTTTTGGGGCTTACCCCTTATAAATGCGGTAGTATAACATGGGGCAAAAATACTTCTGTCAGTTACTATGAACAGGAGAATTTGAATTTAAATCCGGATAATACCGCCATTGACGAGCTCCGGAATAGGTTTCCGAGAATACCCGAGGCTCAACTCAGACGGGTTCTCGGCAATGTACGACTTACAAAAGAGGATGTTTATAAGCCCGTTAGGGTTATAAGCGGCGGAGAAAGAGCGAAGCTTGCGTTTTGTATCATCATGCTTGAAAAATCAAATGTAATATTATTTGACGAGCCAACCAACCATTTGGATTTGCCGTCCAAGGAAATTTTGGAGCAGGCAATGAATGATTATGACGGTACATTATTATTCGTATCACATGACAGATATTTGCTAAATAAGGTTCCGAATAAAATCGTTGAAATGACAAGAGACGGTTTTACGGTATATGATGGTAATTTTGAGTATTATAAGCAGCGCAAGGTGTGGCTTAAGCAAAGGGCGGCTGAGATTAAACAGGTCAAGCCTGTAAAGCCCGTGCCTAAAAGTAACGGCGGATATCGTACAAAGGAGCAGCGGCGTGAGGAAACAAAAAGAAAGCTGCGTATTACAGAGCTTGAAAATCTGATAGCTGAAACAGAACAAAAAATTGCTGATTTGGAGCTTGAAATGACAAAGGAGGAGGTGTTCTCCGACTACGTTGTTATGGGTGAGAAAACAGCGGAGCTTCAAAATCAAAACGAAAGACTGGAACAATATTATTTAGAGTGGGAGGAATTGCAAAGTTAGATTTAAATCGGAAATGCTCCGTCAGTCACGCTTGAAACAGAGCTTGTAAGCTGTCGCGGGCGGCGCGGGGAGCGGGTCGTTCTTAATATTTGATATTTCCATCAAAATATTACTTAAAAATATTGTTTAAAAATATTACTTATTAATTCGGGTCCTGTGGTTATCACAGAACCCGAATTATATATTATTCCGTAAATTTTTATTCTGTAATTTCGCTGTGTAGTTCCTGAAGCGATTTAACTCCTGTATTTGTATCTTTCATCGCCTTTATTGCCGCGATGCTTGCCTTTGCCTCAGCCATAGTTGTCATATACGGAACACGCGCTTTTATAACAGCCTTTCTTATATAACTGTCATCCGCGGCTCCCTTTTTATCATTGGGAGTGTTGATAACAATGTTTACCTCGCGGTTTGTAATTATATCAAGAACATTTGGTCTGCCCTCGTTGAGCTTTGCGACTGTGCGTGAGTGAATGCCGTTTTGAGTCAACAATTCAGAGCTGCCGGTTGTTGCGATGATTTCAAACCCGCAGTCGATAAATCCTTTTGCGACTTCGACAAGCTCAGCTTTGTCTCTGTCGTTTACGCTAAGCAAAACCTTCCCCGATAATGGGAGTATTACCTGAGTTGCCTCCTGCGATTTCCAAAACGCTTCGCCAAAGTTTGAAGCCATTCCCAGAACCTCGCCTGTTGAGCGCATTTCAGGTCCGAGCACAGGATCAACCTCTTGGAACATATTAAACGGGAAAACAGCTTCCTTAACGCCGTAGTGAGGTATCTTCTTTTCCTTAAGCTCGGAAATAGGAGAAGCTTTTCCTGTCAGCGGGGCTGTAATTATTTCCGTTGCAAGAGGTACCATACGAATGTTGCACACCTTTGAAACAAGCGGTACTGTTCTTGAAGCTCTCGGATTTGCCTCTAAAACATAAACCTTATCGTCCTCAATAGCGTACTGCATATTCATAAGACCACGAACATTCATTTCCCTTGCAATCTTGCGTGTATATTCCTTTATTGTTTCAACATGCTTTTCCGGAATATGAAGCGATGGCAGTATACAAGCCGAGTCGCCCGAATGAATTCCCGCGAGTTCAATATGCTCCATAACAGCCGGAACGAATACATTTTCGCCGTCGCTTATCGCATCAGCCTCGCACTCCGTGGCGTGATTTAAAAATCTGTCTATGAGTATGGGTCTGTCAGGTGTTACGCCGACAGCCGCGTTCATATAAATACGCAGGCTTTCTTCATCATGCACAACCTCCATACCTCGTCCGCCGAGCACATATGAGGGACGAACCATTACGGGATAGCCGATTTCATTGGCTATAGCTATGGCATCATCAATATTTACCGCCATACCGGATTGGGGCATAGGAATTTCAAGCTTGTCCATCATTTCGCGGAACAAATCTCTATCCTCCGCTAAATCAATGGTTTCCGGAGTGGTTCCGAGAATATTTACGCCGTTTTTCTTGAGCTCTGCCGCAAGGTTTAGCGGTGTTTGTCCGCCGAATTGAGCTATTACGCCAACCGGTTTTTCCTTTTCATGTATACTTAAAACGTCTTCAAGGGTCAGCGGTTCAAAGTACAGCTTATCGGATGTGTCGTAGTCAGTGGAAACAGTTTCGGGATTACAGTTTACAATAATTGTTTCAAAGCCAAGCTTTTTAAGAGCCATTGCGGCATGAACACAGCAATAATCAAATTCAATACCCTGACCTATTCTGTTAGGACCGCCGCCTAAAATCATGATTTTAGGCTTATCGGTATTAACAGGACTTTTGTCCTTCATATTATAAGAGGAATAGTAATACGCGGCATCCTCTGTTCCGCTTACGTGTACGCCTTCCCATGCTTCAACAATGTTTGCGCTTATCCTTGTTTTTCTTATATCTTCCTCCGGAACATCTAAGAGGTCGCTTAAATAACGATCGGAAAAGCCGTCTTTTTTGGCATTTTCCAAAACATCAATCGGTGGAATATTGCCTTTATATGTCTTGAGATGTTCTTCCTCGTCAACAAGCTCCTTCATCTGCTCTATAAAGTAATGCTTAATCTTTGTTATCCGGTATAGCTCTTCAACCTCCGCGCCCTTTCGTAACGCTTCATACATTATAAACTGACGTTCACTGCTGGGGGAGCTTAGCAATTTAATAAGTTCATCCTTAGTTTTATCGGCAAAATCCTTTGCGCCGCCAAGACCGTATCTTCCGATTTCAAGACTGCGTATTGCTTTCTGAAACGCTTCCTTGTATGTCTTACCTATGCTCATAACCTCGCCGACAGCGCGCATTTGCGTACCTAATTTATCCTCCGCGCCCTTGAACTTTTCAAATGCCCAGCGCGCGAATTTTATTACAACATAGTCGCCGTCGGGATAATACTTATCAAGGGTTCCGTATTTACCGCACGGAATATCGCTGAGATCGAGCCCCGCCGCGAGCATTGCCGAAACCAAAGCGATAGGGAAACCGGTTGCCTTTGAAGCGAGAGCGGAGGAACGGGAGGTTCTCGGATTAATTTCTATTACGATAATTCTGCCATCCTCGGGATTTCTTGCGAATTGAACATTTGTTCCGCCTATAACCTCTATTGCCTCAACGATTTTATATGCTTGACGCTGTAATTCAGTCTGTACGTCCTCGGGAATAGTCAGCATAGGAGCAGAACAGAATGAATCGCCGGTATGCACACCCAGCGGGTCGATGTTTTCGATAAAGCATACAGTTATCATATTCCCCTTCGCGTCTCTTACGACTTCAAGCTCAAGCTCCTCCCAGCCGAGAACAGATTCCTCAACAAGAACCTGTCCCACGAGGCTTGCCTGCAAACCTCGTTCGCATACAATCTTCAATTCCTCAGTATTATATACGAGACCGCCGCCTGCGCCGCCCATTGTATATCCGGGGCGAAGAACGACAGGATAGCCTAATTCATCAGCGATTTTCAGAGCTTCGTCAACAGAGTACGCAACCTCGCTTCTTGCCATTTCTATGCCTAAGCTTTTCATTGTTTTCTTGAACGCTATTCTGTCTTCGCCGCGGTCAATAGCGTCAACCTGTACGCCTATAACCTTAACTCCGTACTTATCAAGTACGCCCGCCTTTGCAAGCTCGGAGCAAAGATTTAGACCCGACTGACCGCCAAGGTTGGGCAGAAGTGCATCGGGACGTTCTTTCTCTATAATCTGAGTCAGTCTCTCGACGTTAAGCGGTTCAATGTATGTTACGTCCGCTGTTTCGGGATCCGTCATAATAGTAGCCGGATTTGAATTAACCAAAACAATTTCATACCCCAGCTTACGCAGAGCTTTACAAGCCTGAGTTCCCGAATAGTCAAATTCGCATGCCTGACCGATAATAATAGGACCTGAGCCTATTATAAGAACCTTGTGAATGTCATCTCTTTTTTTCATAGATTTTTCTCCTTTACATTACCAAACAATTATTTTAATCAGAGTATTAATATTTCTTAATTCCTATATCGTGCCTGAAATGCTCGTCTTTAAATTTCACTACATCGACATATTCATACGCTTTCTTTATCGCGCTGTCAAGATCTTCGCCAAGAGCGGTAACTCCGAGGACGCGCCCGCCGTTTGTAAGAACATCCGTTCCGTCTAATTTGGTTCCGGCATGAAAGACGATTGCGCCTAAGCTTTCGGCTTTCTTTATGCCGTCAATCTTATAACCCTTTTGATATGACTTCGGATACCCGCCGGACGCGAGAACAACGCACACGCAGGCGCTGTCACTCCACTCTATATCTATCTCATCGAGTCTTTCATCTATGACAGCGTTAAATATCTCATATAAATCGGTTTTAAGGCGAGGCAGAACAACCTGTGTTTCGGGATCGCCGAAACGGCAGTTGTACTCAATTACCTTAACGCCGTCAGCCGTTTTCATAAGCCCGAAGTACAGAACCCCTTTAAATGTTCTGTTTTCCGCGTTCATCGCGTTCATTGTAGGAATGAATATGTTATCCATACACTCCTTTGCCACTTCATCGGTGTATATCCTGCTTGGCGAGAATGTACCCATACCGCCTGTGTTGGGACCCTCGTCATTATCGTATGCGCGCTTGTGATCCTGTGCCGAAACCATAGGCTTCATAGTTTTGCCGTCTGTGAAGGCAAGAACGGAAATTTCAGGTCCTGTTAAAAACTCTTCAATAACGACTTTCCCGCCCGCTGCTCCGAATACCTTATCGTCCATAATTACATGAACGGCTTTTTTGGCTTCCTCAAAGGATTTTGCTATGATTACGCCCTTTCCCAAAGCGAGTCCGTCAGCCTTTACAACGACAGGAAAGCTGTTTTGTTCTTTTATATATTCAATCGCTGCAGAGCTTTTGTCAAATGTTTGATATTTGGCTGTGGGAATATTGTACTTTTTCATAAGGTCTTTCGAGAAGGCTTTACTGCCCTCGATAATCGCAGCGGATTTATTAGGTCCAAACGCTCTGAGACCCGCGGCTTCAAATTCATCAACCGCACCTGCCGCAAGAGGATCATCGGGAGCAACCACAGTTAAATCAATGCTGTTTTCCTTTGCGAACGCAGTAAGCTTATCAAATTCCATAACACCGATGTCAACACACTCCGCAAGCTCAGATATGCCGCCGTTACCCGGAGCGCAGTAAATTTTGTCAACCTTATCGCTTTGGGACAGCTTCCAAACAATAGCGTGTTCTCTGCCGCCGCCGCCAATAACAAGTACCTTCATATTCAATTCTCCTTGCTTAAATTTATTGAAATACACATAGTAACAGTTTACCTGAATATTACAAAATTTTCAATAGTTTTTAATAAAAATTTTAAAAAAATATGGCTCAAAAAGCTGAGCCATATTAATATTAATCAGATGTATAGGGCATCAAAGCTATCTGTCTTGCTCTCTTAATAGCAACAGTCAACTGTCTTTGATGCTTTGCACAGCAGCCGCTTATTCTTCTGGGAAGAATTTTTGCACGCTCTGTAACGTATCTTCTGAGCTTTGCCACATCCTTATAGTCGATGTAGTCAACCTTATCAACACAGAATGAGCAAACCTTTCTCTTCGGGCGTCTGCCGCGCGGTCTGTCGTTTCTTCTTTCTTCAGCCATTTCAAATTCTCCTTAACTTTAAATTTTAAAACGGAAGGTCATCGTCTACTTCCGACATGGGCAAGAACTCATCCTCATCAAGGTTGTCCGGCATTTGCGTTGACGAACTTGCGTTGTTCGCAGCCGGCTGAGGAGCGTTATAAGAGGAAGAGGCATAATTCTGCGGCGCCGCTTGATAGGTACCGCGATTCATTTCTCTTGACTTCTTGCTCTCTCCAAAGCTGATTTCATTAACTACAACCTCGGTTGTGTAATTCTTCCTTCCATCCTGACCTTCCCAAGATCTGGTCGAAATTCGACCAACAACAATTATCATCATGCCCTTTGTGAAATACTTGCCTAAAAATTCGGCTTGATTTTGCCACGCCACGCAATTGATAAAATCGGTTTGTCTGTTTTCGCCATAGCCGTTGTCAACAGCGATTGAAAAACTGCAAACCGCTCTTCCCGTGCTTGTGTGTCTAACCTCGGGATCACGAGTAAGTCTTCCCATTAGGATTGCCTTATTAATCATAATTAATCCTCCTGTCGTTTTACAACGATATCTCTTAAAACACCGTCTGTGATACCATAAACACGTTCAAGCTCTTTTGGAAAATCAGGACCTGATTTAAAGTTAACCAATACATAGTAACCTTCGTTCATGAAATTGATTGGATAAGCCAGCTTACGCTTGCCCCATTCATCGACGCTTTCGATTTCGCCGTGTTTCTCAATCAATGACTTGAACTTTTCAAGCAGTGCGGATATTTCTTCTTCAGTCTTAGACGCGTCTAAAACCATAATCGTCTCATACTTGTTTATATGCTCTGCCATTTTTGTCACCTCCTTCTGGACATTGACCCCCTAAACAGGGGTAAGGAATTGCATATCAAAGATTTATACAACTTTAACATTATAATCTATTTCCAAAATATTGTCAAGCATTATAATTGTGCTATAAATATATAATTAATTTTTTATTTTTAAATTTATTTTAGTGAGTTTGCACAATTATAGCTTTTTAATTTTGTATAATTAATCTCATAAATAGACTTTGTAATCAGAGGTAATATATGATAAAATTATATAAGATTGTGAGGAGGAGAGTGAAATGACAAGCAAAACCAACATTAAAGCCAACACTAAAACCGACACTAACACTAAAACCGACACTAACACTAAAGCCGACACTAAAACCGACACTAAAAACAACATTAACACCGACATTAACACTAACATTATTGACAAAAACTTTGTTATAACTTTCGGACGGCAGTTTGGCTCGGGCGGCAGAAAAATTGCCAAAAAGGTTGCTGACACACTCGGCATTGAATTTTTTGACAAAAATCTTATTGCAATTGCGGCAAAGGAAAGCGGACTGTCGGAAAATCTTTTTGACGGAATTGATGAAAGACCTACAAACAGTCTTTTATATTCATTGGTTATGGGCTTGCAGTCTGACAGAAATACTATTCATAGGTACGGAGATATATTAAATTCTGATTCTATATTCAGAATACAATCTGAGGTTATTTATGAATTGGTTAAGGATAAGTCCTGCGTTGTTGTGGGACGATGCTCTGATTATGTTCTGAGAGAGCGTGAGAATACGGTAAATGTATTCATACACGCAAAAGAGGAATTTAAGCTTGAACGTGTTATGCGGATATATAAGCAAAAAGAAAAGGAGGCTCTCGATACTATGAAAATAACCGATATGAAGAGGAAGAACTATTATAACTTCTATACAAATCAGGAATGGGGCAACGTCTCAAATTATGATATTTCTCTTGACAGCTCCTCTCTGGGAATTGACGGCAGCGTAAAAATAATATGCGACTTTGTGAATATGAAGTTTTCGGGATAATCATTGTGGTGTTGCGGGCAGTTTGCCGCTATAGCTCAAAAGTTCAATAAAAATAGTATTATGTATGATACAGCAATTGGACAATGGCGCGTTAAAGGGAATACAATCGCGGAATATAATGGAGATTTTTATGGAATATTTTATGGAATATATAGGACATACCTCGGAGGACGGGCGAAAGCAATCTCTTGCCCGACATTTAACAGGAGTGGCAAAGCTGTGCAGAGATAATTCAATCGACAGTCTAAAGGATTGTGCCGAATTGTGCGGTCTTATGCATGATATAGGAAAATATACAAAGGAATTTCAAAGGCGTATACGAGGTGATTCAATTAAGGTTGGTCATGCGCTCTGTGGCGCTCAGGAAATTTACAAGATGTCCAAAGCGGCATATTCGTATATGATAGAATATTGTATAGCAGGACACCATACGGGATTGCCCGATGGAGGAAGTGCAGCGGATAATTCCGACACATCAACCTTATATGCCGTTTTAAAACGCGAAACGGGAGATTATTCGGCATATGCTAATGAAATAAATATTAAATTTCCGGAGGACAACTTTCAAAAGTTGATGAAGGACTGCCGTACAAAAGAGGAAATTATTGAGCTTTATTCTTTTTTTACAAGATATTTGTTTTCTTGTCTTACAGATGCGGATTTCATAGATACGGAACGGTTTGTCTTTCCTCAAACGGAAAGGAGTATTACGGGGAATTTCCATCAAGCATATGAAATGGTATCAAAAAGGATAAATAGTTTTTGCGCCATAACTCCGCTACAAAAAGCAAGAAGCGTTATTCAAGAACAAGTGTATAACGCCATTGAAACTGAAGCTGATATTTATACGCTTAATATGCCTACCGGCAGCGGAAAAACATTATGCAGCATACGCGCCGCATTGAAAATGGTGGCAGAAAAAAAGAAAAAACGAATTATATATGTTATACCTTATGTGAGTATTATTGAACAAACTGCGGAGATTTTTGAAAACATTTTCGGACAGGTACTGCCCGTTGTGCAGCATCATTCCAATTATGATTTCGAAATACACGACAGCGAAAACGAGCTTACATCGGAAAAGCTCAAACACGCCTGTGAAAATTGGGATGCACCGCTTATTGTAACCACCAACATTCAGTTTTTTGAGTCGCTTTACCATTACCGCGGCAGCCGGCTGAGAAAGATGCATAATCTCGCCGACAGCGTCATTATATTTGATGAAATTCATATGCTTCCGATTGGGTATATTCAGCCTTGTCTGAGAGCGATAGGATATATTACAAAATATCTCAATTCCACGGTTATGCTTATGTCGGCTACAATGCCCGATTACGGAAATTTTACAAAAAAGTATATGACTTCAAGCAGAATTGCGGATGCGATCAATGATAAGTGTTTATTTCGTATCTTTAAAAAATGCCGCTATACATATATTGGGAAAACATCTCCGGAAAAACTGGCTGACATTGCGCGGAGATATGGAAATACGCTGATTATAGTTAATAAACGTAGCACGGCAAAAGAACTGTACAATATATGTGAGGGTAAGAAATATCATTTATCGACTTATATGACACCAAAGAACCGCTCTGCTGTAATTCGGGAAATAAAGAAGGACATGCAAAGCGGCGTTAAAATAACCGTCATTTCTACCTCGCTTATTGAGGCAGGCGTTGACCTTGATTTTGAAACAGTATTCCGTGAAAATGCCGGTATTGATAATATTATTCAGTCGGGCGGACGCTGCAACAGGGAAGGAAAAAGAGATTTCGGTGACGTTTTTGTCTTTGAAACCGATGGAGGCAGTGGTGAGATACAGCTCAAATCAAATATTACGAGTTCACTGTTTTCCGAATTTGACGATATAAGCAGCGATAGGTGTGTAAAGGAATACTATAATCGCTTGTTCGCTTTAAAGAATGAAGTTATCGAAAAAAACTCAATCACTTCACTAATGGGTGAAAACCTCAGACCTGATGCAATACCGTTTAGAACCTATTCCGAGCGTTTTCGTTTTATTGATAATCAGATCGTTCCGGTAGTAATTCCGGATAATGAAAACAGAAATCTGATCGAAGAACTTAAATATGGGAAACTTTCGGTAAAACGGCGACTCCAGCAATATTGCGCATCAGTAAAGACTTATGAGCTTGAAAGATTGATAAAGGAAGGGGTTGTTGAGCAGTTGGAATGCGGTGTGTGCATATTGTCAAATCCCGATTATTACAATAATGAAACCGGTTTAGATTTTTCAAATCAAAAGAATTATATTTTATAACTATAAAATTGTTTAAAGGAGGAAAAACATGAGCTACGGATTTAAAATTATTGTCAGCGGCGATTATGCGTTGTTCACTCGCCCTGAAATGAAGGTTGAGCGTGTGAGCTACGACGTGCCCACGCCCGGGGCGTTGGAAGGGCTTATAAAAAGCATCTACTGGAAACCCGCTATAAGGTATGTGATTGATAAAATCGTTGTGTTTAACCCCATATCGTTTATTAATATAAGGCGAAACGAGGTTAAGGAAAAGGTCAGCTACTCAGCTGTAAAGAAATGTATGGCAAGCGGCTGCGGCGGCGCGGAGATTTATACTAAAGAGGTAATCAATCAGCGCGGCGCGATGGTATTGAGGGATGTATGCTATGGTATAGAATTTCATTTTGAGCTTACGGGTATACAGAGTACGCACGATGACGAGTCAGAGGAGAAACATTATAATATATTGCTCAGACGACTTAAAAAAGGTCAATGTTTCCGTCAGCCGGTATTTGGCTGCCGCGAGTTTGCGGTCAGGGAAATTAAATTAGTGGATGAGTTTCCGTCGGAGAAAATATCGCCGGAATTAAAGGGTGATACCGATTTGGGCTTTATGCTTTACGGAATGAAGTTCCGTGACGAAGGACACCCGAAAGATGATGACTGGGAAGTGAGAAAATTTTCTGATGATGCTGATGCGGTATTTTATCGTCCGCATATGATAGACGGCATAATAGATGTAAGTAAATATAGGGAGATGATGAAATGTTGATAAAGGCTCTTAATGAATATTATGATATTCTGGCAGAGAATAACAAGGTTTGTCCGAACGGATTTTCAAAGCAGAAAATAAGTCATATGATCATGCTTCGCCCCAACGGTACGATAAGCGCTATCGTGGATATACGCGAGGAAAGCGAACCGGACAGCAAGGGAAAGACAAAGCGTCTGCCGGTGGACATGGTTTTGCCCGAAAGGACTGAAAAGCCGGGAATAGACGGCAATATTATAGAGCATCGACCGCTTTATATTTTCGGACTTAACTACGACAAAAAAAGCGGAACTTTTTTCTCAGAGGACGCAACGGACAAGGCAAAAAATTCGCATAGCGCTTTTGTTGGCACAAATATGGAATACACCGAAGGAATGAGCAGCGGCATTGTATCGGCTTATAGAAATTTTATGGAGAAATGGCAGCCCGGAGAGGAAACTGAAAACGAGCAGTTGATAAGGCTGGGCAGGGAATATTCGGCGGCTTATTTTTGCTTTGCGCTTGACGGTCATCCGGAAATTATGTTGCACGATGTGAATGGTGAGATATATAGAAAAACTGCTGAAAACGCGCAAAAGCCCGATGATAGTGAAAACGAAGGAACATGCGCGGTTACAGGCGAAAAAGGTGAAATTGCGAGACTGCATAATAAAATCAAAGGTGTTATTGGGGCGCAGTCAACAGGCGCGTCATTGGTGTGCTACAATAGCGGTGCGGAGGAATCTTACGGAAAAACTCAGTCCTATAACAGCTCGGTGACCAAAAAGACTATGAAGAAATACACTGAGGCACTCAATGTTTTAATATCGGACAGAAATCACCGCGCATATCTTGATGATTTGACAATTTTGTTCTGGGCAATGTCGCGTAATGATTCTGAAGAAACTGATTTGTTTTCTTCGGTGTTCGGGTTTGATAACGGGAATGCGGACAGCGCTCGGACAAATACAATTCTTAAAAGTGCAGTTGAAGAAATAAGTCTCGGAAGACAGCCTGATTTATCCGGATTTAACATTGACGAAAATGTTGAGTTCTATATCGTGGGCTTATCGCCGAACGTTGCGAGAATTTCTTTGAAATTTATATATCGCGATAAGTTCGGAAATATATTTAAAAATGCAGCATTGCATCAGTCAGATATGCTGATTGACGGTTCAAAGGGTAATATTACGATGTGGAGATTATTCAAGGAACTCAAATCTCCGAAAAGTACGAACGAGAAAATACCGCCACCGCTTGCGGCTTCGTTGTTTAATTCAATACTCAGCGGCGGTAAATACCCTGTATCGCTTCTGGAAAAAGCGGTACGCAGAGTAAAAACCGACAAATCGGTCACTTATGTACGCGCTGGAATTATCAAGGCGTACCTTAACAGATATATAAGATATTATAAAAATGAGGAGGAGATAAAAATGGCACTCGATAAAGAAAACACTAATCAGGCATATCTGTGCGGGCGGTTGTTTGCCGTGCTGGAAAGAATACAGCAGAATGCTTCGGGAGGGAACCTGAACCGAACGATAAAGGATTCGTATTTCGCCTCGGCATGTGCAAAGCCTGCCGCTGTATTCCCAAAGCTTTTGAAGCTTGCACAGTATCATCTGGGAAAGGATGAGTACGCAAATAAAAATAATATTCTTGTGGGTGAAATAATTGACAAGCTGTGCGGAGAGTTTCCGCAAACACTGTCTCTTAACGAGCAGGGCAAGTTTATTATAGGATACTATCAGCAGTATCAGGATTTTTTCAAGAAAAGTTAATTATATATTATAAAATTACAAGATATAAAATGAAAGGAAGAGAAAATCTATGGAAGCAATTAAAAACAGATATGAATTTACGGTAATTTTTGACGTTGAAAACGGCAATCCCAACGGAGATCCGGATGCGGGCAATATGCCCAGAATTGATCCGGAGACATCAAACGGTATAGTTACGGACGTTTGTCTTAAAAGAAAAATCCGCAATTTTGTAGAAATTGTGAAAGATAATGAACCATACTATAATATACTTATCAAACCCGACAGATCGCTTAATTCAAAATTTGCGGCGGCGTATGAGGCGGAGGGACTTAAAACGGGACAAAAGGGTAAAATTCCCGACGATGTAAGGAAAGCAAGGGAATATATGTGCAAAAACTACTTTGATGTTCGAGCCTTCGGTGCAGTAATGAGTACCGGTAATGACCCGTGCGGCATTGTCAGAGGTCCGGTACAGTTCAACTTCGCAAAAAGCATTGACCCCGTATTCTCACAAGATATAACAATTACCAGACAGGCTATAACCAACGAAAAGGATATTGGCAAGGGCGAAACGGAAATGGGTAAAAAAAGTATAATACCATATGGATTATACAGAGCCGATGGATATATTTCCGCTATGTTAGCTCAGAAAGTTACGGGATTTTCCGAAGAGGATCTTGAACTTTTGTGGGATGCGATAATAAATATGTTTGAACACGACAGAAGCGCCGCGAGAGGCAAAATGTGCGTGAGAAAGCTTTATGTGTTCAAGCATGACACCCTCTTGGGGAACGCGCCGGCTAATATTCTGTTTGATAAGATTGTGATTTCCAAAAAAGATGGCGTTATTATTCCGAGACAGTTTGGCGATTATGAAATTTCAGTTGACGGAGTGATGCCGGAGGGCGTTGAACTTTACGAAAAACTATGATAAACATAAGAAGTATACAGCATTATATGTATTGTCCGCGTCGCTTTGCGCTTATGGATATAAACAAGGACTGGGTCGAAAATGTATTCGTTGTTAAAGCAAACATTATGCATGAAAATGTACATTCCGGTAAGCATGAATATAAAAGCAGTGATAAAGTTGTATTAAGCTCGGTTGCTTTATATAATGACGATTTTGACATGTACGGTGTTGCCGACTGCATAGAATTTTGCAAAAGCAAAGATGGAGTACGGATAGAGGAGCTTGGAGGTCGGTTTAAGGTAAGGATCATTGAATACAAGCCAACTCAACCTAAGGACGGCTCCGTGCGTGAAACCGATGCGATACAGGTATTCGCGCAAAAGCTGTGTGCTGATTATATATGGAATTGTGATAGCGAGGGATACATATATTATTGCGATACGAGAAGAAGGGTTAAGATGCCGTTTGATGAAGAGTATGAAAAATACAGAAATTTATTCGACACACTGACATTTGAAATGGAAGAACTTGCTGAAAAAGGCGTTATACCCGAAAGAAAAAAGAAACAAAATTGCTCCGGTTGTTCCATGAGGGATGTGTGCATGCCGCAGACGAAAAGATATAGTGTAAAAAGAATAATAGAGGAAAGTGTATGAGAAAGCTTTTAAATACGTTGTATATAACCGATGAAAATATATATCTTACTCTTGACGGTGAAAATGTTGTTTGCAAGGCCGATAACGAGGTAAAACTTCGTCTGCCGTTTTCAAATATTGAGGGCATATTTTGTTTCAGTTATTTGGGATGTTCACCATCACTAATGGGTAAATGTGCCGATTATGGCATACCGATTAATTTTATATCGCCTTATGGTCGTTTTTTGGCGAGGATACAGGGCGCGTCACACGGGAATGTTTTGCTCCGTAAAAAGCAGTATGAATTGTTTAACAAGCCTCCGGCTTTGCTTAGACAAAATACCGTGGCGGCAAAGCTTGCAAATACAAGAAGCGTTGTCAAAAGAACAATGAAGGATTATCCCAATATTGATTCGGACGGCGCATTGACACATTGCATAGAACGCTTGAATTATGGTATAAAAGCTGTTTATGAAGCTTCGGATTATGACGTTCTTCTCGGGATAGAAGGAAATGGGGCAAAAGCGTATTTTGATATTTTTGATAAACTGATTTTACATCAGAAAGAAGATTTTTATTTTGTAATAAGAAATAAACGCCCTCCCTTAGACAGAGTAAATGCAATATTGTCATTTTTGTATACAATTCTGACATGCGATTATGCATCGGCGCTGGAAAGTGTGGGATTGGACAGCTATATGGGATTTTATCATTCGCTACGCCCCGGACGTTCGTCGCTGGCATGTGACTTGGTCGAGGAAAGCAGATGTATTGTTGAACGTTTTGTTTTAACACTGATTAATCTGAAAATAATTAATGCAGGAGATTTCGATGTTGAGATAAGCGGCGCAGTATTTTTAAATAAAGATGGTAAAAGAAAGGTATTGTCAAAATGGCAGGAAAAGAAACGTTCCAATATGACACATCCATATCTCAAACAAAAAATAATGGTAGGGCTTCTTCCATATGTACAAAGCATGCTGCTTGCTAAATATATTCGCGGAGAAATAGATGAATATCCATGCTTTTTAATAAAGTAGGTGAATGTATATGATGACTATAGTCAGCTATGATGTAGCTACGATTGATGCGGCAGGTAGGAAAAGACTTAGAAAGGTTGCGAAAGAATGTACAAATTATGGGCAGAGAGTTCAAAACTCCGTATTCGAAGTTGATGTTGATTATGCCACCTTTTTAAAGCTGAAAGATAAACTTATTAAAATTATAGATAAGGAAACGGATAGCCTGCGGTTTTACTATTTGGGAAATAATTGGAAGAAGAGGGTTGAACATATAGGTGCGAAGCAAACTTATGACCCTGAAGGAAGTTTAATCTTATAGAGCGAACCTGATATAATAATAAAAATGCGTATAGGTTCGCCTGAAAAATTTAATATATTTATAAAATAATTATTTGTTTTTTGGAACAAATATATTGTATAGTCCGCTCTGTTGTGGGAGTTAGACTTTATATATACTATATATAGAGTCGCGCCCCGCGAGGGGCGTGTGAGTTGAAATAACGGGGAAAATTATCCTCTGCGCGGTTTTGCCAGTCGCGCCCCGCGAGGGGCGTGTGAGTTGAAATTAAAGAGCGAGTAAAATCAATATTAAATAATGAGTCGCGCCCCGCGAGGGGCGTGTGAGTTGAAATTGTACTGATTTTGTCCGGGTCAAATTTGATATGGTCGCGCCCCGCGAGGGGCGTGTGAGTTGAAATTGCGAACATAAAGGAAAATATGCGGGAGATGATTGTCGCGCCCCGCGAGGGGCGTGTGAGTTGAAATATCGAGTGTGCTACGGTCACATTTGATAATACGGGTCGCGCCCCGCGAGGGGCGTGTGAGTTGAAATGTTCTCATTGAAAATAATTCTCCCGATACGATAGGTCGCGCCCCGCGAGGGGCGTGTGAGTTGAAATTGGATATACGCCGCCGAATTGTCAAATACATCAGTCGCGCCCCGCGAGGGGCGTGTGAGTTGAAATGTTCGTATGGCGTTAAGTCGCTCCGCTGCATATTGTCGCGCCCCGCGAGGGGCGTGTGAGTTGAAATAATGTGAACACTCAGGGCGGTGCCGACGGCAACACGTCGCGCCCCGCGAGGGGCGTGTGAGTTGAAATGGCGTTTTCAACGCTAACGAGCGGTTCCGGCATAGTCGCGCCCCGCGAGGGGCGTGTGAGTTGAAATCGGAAACGTTGCCGCAAAATATCATGCAAAATACCGTCGCGCCCCGCGAGGGGCGTGTGAGTTGAAATATTTGTGCGTTCGCCTTTTCGGCAAAGTACGAGTGTCGCGCCCCGCGAGGGGCGTGTGAGTTGAAATTGATGAATAAATAAATTCTCAACATAGTCACCATGTCGCGCCCCGCGAGGGGCGTGTGAGTTGAAATTTTGATTTCCACCCGCTTAAAGGTCGCGTCGTCGGTCGCGCCCCGCGAGGGGCGTGTGAGTTGAAATGAATTAAAGGCATTTCAG
Source organism: uncultured Oscillospiraceae bacterium (assembly GCA_964442605.1). Classification (GTDB taxonomy): domain Bacteria; phylum Bacillota; class Clostridia; order Monoglobales; family Monoglobaceae; genus Monoglobus. The sequence continues at coordinate 987 of CAYTZR010000007.1, read as the reverse complement.
GCGCGGGAAGCATAGTAAGTCGCGCCCCGCGAGGGGCGTGTGAGTTGAAATGTGGAACGGAATGTTAAATCCGTACTTGTACACCGGTCGCGCCCCGCGAGGGGCGTGTGAGTTGAAATCGTTGTACGCGTTGTTTGATGTGAAATAATACGTCGCGCCCCGCGAGGGGCGTGTGAGTTGAAATCTCCACCACGTGGTCAAGCAAAATGATACAACAAGTCGCGCCCCGCGAGGGGCGTGTGAGTTGAAATCTCCTTGGTATGAATTTGTATGTTAATTTTATTTGTCGCGCCCCGCGAGGGGCGTGTGAGTTGAAATGAAAAACGAGGAAGATACCCGCAGGATTATAAGGGTCGCGCCCCGCGAGGGGCGTGTGAGTTGAAATCTGTTGCACAAAAATTGTAATACAACTGTTCTTGTCGCGCCCCGCGAGGGGCGTGTGAGTTGAAATTATAATTAACCCTCTGAGCTTATATTTACATTTGGGGCATTCCGGTCATATTCAACGCCCATCAAAGCGCCTCACTATTCAAAACCGAAATCACTAATGGGCAATCCTTAAAAAGTATGGCAAAATTAAAAGGTTCGACGCTCTTTCAGTACTGCTCCACAATTTTATCCAACTGCGAAACAATGCTTTACATTATCGTATTAACCACTAAGGTCGAGTGCATGGGATTACCATCGCCTCAACCATTTTCATCGTCATCTTTCTTATATTTCCTGAGTATACGCTTCGTCTTATCCACAGGAAAGGAGCTTCATCTCCCGAATGGTATTCTATAGATTCGATTCTGACGATGGTCTCATGATTGTCTGACCCTGCAGGAACAACCGCCAAATCCCCCTCGCAATAGTCATCATTATCCGCGAGGTAACAGTATGTACGTCCACCTTCCTCAAACATCACATTGCAGAAAATGTACTCCGTTTGCCTCCTCAGTGATCACTGCCAATCTACCGAACGCAGTGATAAACCAAAATCGA
>CAYTZR010000006.1:0-60214 GCA_964442605.1 uncultured Oscillospiraceae bacterium | reverse complement strand
AATATTTTGCCCCTGCGGGGCAGTCGCCTGCGCGCCTCACGTGTTCGCTGCGCTCTTTTAAGGAAGCTCTTAGTCAAAATTGCAAGCAATTTTGAAAGGTAGCTTTGAATCCGCAAGCAGAGCTTGCTTATAGCTACCGAAGCTTCCACTGCCACTCTGCGAGTGGCACGAAGCTTGCATTGCCGCTCTGTGAGTGGCACAGAGAACCCGGGTGCAGCAAAGCTTTGCGAGCAACAGATTTACCTTACACTATCATCATAATCTAATCCCTTAAAGCGATAACCGCGATTTGACGACCCGTATGCTCTTTATGCGTTCTGTAGGAATAATATTTGTCCGAATTGCACACGGTACACTCCTCCGAAACAAATATATCCCTGACGCCCTCCGCCGCGATTTTATCGCGGTTGGCGTTCCACAAATCCACATGATATTTTCCGTTCGCCTTGGGCACGCGGTACGCTTCATCAAAATTCGCGGCAGTATCCTCGTCCACCTCAAAGCAGCACACGCCAATGCTCGGTCCGATAGCCGCGATTATATCCTCCGGCGCGGAGCCAAAGGTTTTACACATCATTCTTACGGTTTTTCCGCCTATATTCTGCGCCGTTCCTCTCCAGCCCGCATGAGAAGCGGCAACAACCTTTTTTACGGGGTCATAAAACAGCAACGGAACACAGTCCGCTGTAAAAATTATTAAAGCTATTCCCCTTTCGTTTGTTATAAGCCCGTCTGTATCTTGTATATCACTGTCAACTCGAAATATGCCCTTTCCGCAGTCCGCAGGCGTTACTATCCTTATATTTGCTGTATGGGTCTGTCTCGCGCACACGGCACGCCTTACATCAAAACCCAAATCCTCCGCCGACAAATAATAATTTTTAAGAACGCTTTCGGGGTCATCGCCCACGCGGTAGCCAAAGTTAAATCCCGAAATCCTGCCACGACTCACACCGCCGAGGGATCTTGAAAATCCGTTTACCGCGCCGTTTTCGCTTATAGCTTTTGACGCGATATAGCTCCTGTCCTGTTTGTTTATTTCATAGAAATTATTATTCATAATCCTCCTTATTAAACTCTGCTGAACCTTAAACGCTCAACTCCGACGGTTTTTTTTGATTTATTATCTATCTCAAAAACACAGCCGTTAAACCAAACCTCGCCCTCGGTTTCCTTTTCAAACCTGTAACGCTTGCCCGGACTGTAAAAGAACTCCATAATAATATCCTTCTTTGTTCCCAATACAGAATCCATTATTCCGGTCATTCCCGCATCCGAAATATATCCCGTGCCGCCGGGCAAAATTTGTTCGTCTGCCGTCTGCACATGAGTGTGGGTTCCGAAAACCGCCTGCACCTTGCCGTCCAAAAAGTTGCCCATAGCCAATCTTTCACTGCTTGCCTCGGCGTGAATATCCACTATAATAATATCGCTTTTTATCTCTTTCAAAGCCTTTTCGACAGCTCTGAACGGGTTTTCGGCGGGAGCCATATTTACCCTGCCCAAAAGGTTTATAACCGCAACTTCGGCAAATCCCAAATCCGTTTCGATATAGCCTCTGCCCTCAAATTCGGGCGGATAGTTGAGGGGACGGATTATTTTCGGATTATCCTCCAGTGCGCTTCCTGCCGTCTTTGTGCCAAAGGTGTGATTGCCCATTGTGATAACGTCGACGCCGCACTCAATAAGCCTTTGCGCAATATCGGGAGTTATACCGTTGGTTTCAGCCGAATTTTCGGCGTTGGCAACTACAAAATCAATATTGTACTTATCGCGTATCTTATCCAAGTTTTCATATAAATACTCTCTGCCGGCTCTGCCGACAATATCTCCGACCGCAAGAATTCTCATGCTATAACCCCCTTATTGTTTCTGTCTCTGACGTACCGCCTCGTAAAGCAGAACGCCTGCCGCCACGGAGGCGTTTAACGATTCCGCCTCACCGAGCATCGGTATCTTTACCAAAAAATCACAGCTCTCACGGACAATACGGCTCATGCCGCTGCCCTCGCTGCCTATGACAATCCCAAGCGCACCCCTTAAGTCGCAATCATAGTGAAGCTGAGTTCCCGATAAATCGGTTCCCACAATCCACAGTCCGCTCTTTTTCAGCTTATTTAGGGTTCCCGCAATATTTGACACTCTGGCAACATAGGTATATTCAAGCGCTCCCGCACTGACCTTTGCCACGGTGGAGGTCAGTGAAGCGCTGCGGTTTTTGGGAATAATAACGCCATGCGCACCCGCCGCGTTTGCCGACCTTATTATACTACCCAGATTATGCGGATCGGTAATACCTTCACAGATAACAACAAACGGAGCTTCATTACGCTCCCGCGCTCTTTTTAAAATTTCCTCAACCGAAACATAGGAATGTGCCGCAGTCGCTGCGGCAACCCCCTGATGATTGCCCCCGTTCGTGATTTTGTCCAGCTTTTGTTTTGCCACAAAGCTGTAACGCACACCGCGCTCCTTTGCCAAATTTCTTATCTTCCCGATAATAGGGTTATTCAACCGCTCCTGAATATAAAGTCTGTCAATCGTCCGTCCCGAATTCAGCGCTTCCATAACAGGGTTTCTTCCATACACAATATCCTCTTGCAGATTTTCTTCGTAGCTCATAATCTCATTTCCATATTAAAAATTTTTAAATAGTATAACACAATAATCCCGCTATATCAAGAAATAACTATATCAAGAAATAACAAGAATTTACGTCTTCGCTTTAATCTTTGTGCCGATATTAATCAAAATTATGTACAACACCGCAGTCAGAACATAATAAAATAAAACGCTTAAAACCATGGGCTTATATGCCGGACTGTAACTGAAGCGCGAGAAAAATTCAGCGATTGTATATATAAGCTTCAGCGGAACATATATTACGAGCTTACCCAAAACCACCGCCGCTTGAGGGAAAAAACAAAACACGGCGGTTCCGGCAAGACCCGCGACAAACACCAGCATTGTGCATGGTACGACAATAATATTGCCTATAAACGACAGAAAGGAAACATTCCCGAAATAATACGCGGATATTGGAGTAATTCCCATCTGGCAAATAATCGGCACAATCAGAAATCCCAATAAACTGCACAGAATTGTAAAAAGCTTTTTATTCTTGGTAATAACGCCGCAGCAATGAGCGGAAATAACCGAAACCGGAGTCATGAACATTATAAGATAAAATGTAGCCGCAAATGACATCATAAAGCTTATACTGAACAATACATACGGATTTATAACGCAAAGAAGCAGCGCGGCGGCAAATAAAGATGTCAATGTATCGCTTGATTTAAATATAAGCCATGATACCAAAATCATACACAGCATGATTACCGCCCTGTCAACGGAAGGAGTGAAGCTCGCGGCAGACATATAGATTAACAATAATGGTATAATAAACAGAACACGAATTCGTCTTTCAAAAAATCTTAGCACAAATAACATAAAGCCGCACAGAAAACCGATATGAAGCCCCGAAACCGCGGCAATATGCATAAAGCCCGATTTTGACATATTCGCGTATGTCTCATCGGAAAGTCCGCTTTTATCGCCGATAAGAATACCGGTAAGCAAGCCGCTCAGTTCGCTGTTTTCGAATGTTGCGCAGCTGTATTCGTTAATTTTACTCCGTATCACAAAGCCAAGACCGCAAAATCTGTCCCAAAGCGTGACGTCAGGCGTATATTCCGAATACTCGTCCGCAAATGAAATCAGATAACAACCGCTTGTTAAAAGATAGAGCCGATACTTAAACCCGTTTATTTCCTCCTCGGGACGGCTCAGCTTGCCTTCAAGCTTAATTCCGTCACCGTATTTTACATCGCTGTCGCTCGGCAAATATACACGCATCTTGGTTTTTGAGTCAATCAGCGTATCCCCAAGCTCTATGCGTTCAGTCTTTACGAGCGCGGTAACAGTCTTTTCGCTTGAGCTTAAAGCCGGCTCCGACACAATTCTGCCGTACACCGTTCCGTAATCACCGTCAATATTTTTAAGTTTACCGTAAAACAGTTGATTATACAACGACGGATATATCAGCCCGAAAATAAACGCGGCACAGTATATTATAATTATCGCTGCGGAACCGAGTTTCATAAAACCGATTTTCATCCCGAGCTTCATCGAACCGAATTTCAAAATACAGACGGCGGCTGAAATCAACGCGGCAATCACGGCAATCCACGCAAAATTAAAATTCCGCTCCGCCGCGCCCGATATTATCGAAATTGCCGTTCCTGACAAAAAGAAAGCTGTAAAGCATACCAAATACCGGTATCCGAAAAAACGATAAACCGAGTGATTACCGTCCATCTGCCTCACACCTCCGTAAGCTTTGATTATCCTTCGTTTTTATCCTACGCGTCATCAGACGCATATTTTCAACAGGCTTTTCGGGGACTTTATTCCTCGTTCGCCGGAGGCTTGGGCTTCCTTTTAAAAATCTTACTTTCATCCGCTTCCGCTTCTGCCGCTGTCTCTGCCTGAGGAGCCGCAACGGCGGCTTTCGATTCCTGATAGTTTACAATATCGATAAAAATACTTCTGCACAGCGCGGTAATCGGAACAGCGAGGAAAAATCCGACAAATCCGAACAAACCGCCGCCAAGCAGTATTCCCATAATTACCCAGAAAGGCTTTACCTGCAGCGAACCCGAGTATAGCTTCGGCTGAATAAAATTCGCGTCAAGCTGCTGCAAAACAATCAGCGAAACCAGCGCTATAACAGCCTGTGTCAGAGAGCCGGTAAACACGGTTATAATACAGGTTAAAACCGTGGCTGTAATCGCGCCGAAATACGGAATAAGATTAAACAGACCCGTCATGAGCGCGAGCAGCGGCGCATATTTTACACCCTCAACAGAAAGAATAATAAACGACACAATAAATATAATCAGAGCATCCACAAGCATACAATAAATATACTTATTTGCGTACTCGTTTATGCGACTCATGTACTTTAAGACAAATCCACGGCTTTTATCCCTAAATATCAATCTAAAGAGCCTGTTTAACGTCTGCTTTAAATTTGCCCTGTCCAGCAATGTATACACCGAAATAATTATACCCATAAATACACTGAAAAGTCCGGAGCCTGCGCTTATAACCCCCTGCGCATATCTGTTCATATTATCAAAGTTCATATATGTCATAATCTTCTGAACAGAGAAAAACTCATTGTCAAACAACTGCCGGAGCGTATCTTCTCCTATTGATACATCCAATTTTAATGAATTAAACCAATTTACAAAATCCTCGATAAGAGACGGTAAGTTATTATAAAACTCCACAAGGCTTGAAATCAGCGCAGGTATAATTGCCACAAGCGCCAATACTATTCCAAGCAGGAATAATATATATATCGCGGCAACCGCAATGGCTCTGCGGTGCTTTGCCAAAAATCCCGAAGAACGCTTAAGCAGCATTCTCTCGATAAATCTGCACGGAACCACCAGCACATACGCGATTACAAAGCCGATGATAAACGGCTTTAACAAAGATATAAGATAACCGAACCATCCGAAAATTTTGTCAATATTATCAAATGTTTTATATACCGCGATAACAGCAACGGCAAATATAAACATCCCCAAATATTTTGAAAGCTCCTTCCACTTCACGGTATTATCCCTCCCGTATGACATCCGATTAAATCCGATTAAATCAAAAATTAAGTATCAGTCAAGTATAAATCAAGTATAAGTCAAGTATCAATCAAGTTATATAATAGCATATTATTTTAAATTAGTAAATACTTAGCACAAAAATATAAAAATTTTTTAATTTTTTATAATTTTTTTGTAAAAACATTTGAAATTCATAAAATAGTATGATATACTTTAAATAAGGTATGTTGCATTTGAGCAAAATGCATAAACACCGAGTTCTTATTGTGAAAAAAATAAATTTTTTATTATATCCAAGGAGGATTTAAAAAATGGCTAAATTTAAGACAATGGACGGTAACTGCGCAGCCGCTCACGTGGCGTATGCTTTTACGGAAGTCGCAGCTATCTATCCTATTACTCCATCCTCACCTATGGCAGAATATGTCGATGAGTGGAGTGCAAAGGGTCAAAAGAACATTTTTGGCGAAACAGTTGAAATGGTTGAGATGCAGTCTGAGGGCGGCGCAGCAGGCGCTGTTCACGGAGCTCTTCAGGCAGGCGCTTTGACCACAACGTTTACGGCTTCACAAGGTCTTTTGCTTATGATCCCGAATATGTACAAAATTGCCGGCGAGCTTCTCCCGACGGTTTTCCATGTAAGCGCAAGAGCTCTTGCCGCTCACGCACTTAACATTTTCGGTGACCATCAGGACGTTATGGCATGCCGTCAGACGGGCTTTGCTATGCTGGCTTCAAACAGTGTTCAGGAGGTTATGGATTTGGGCGGAGTTGCTCACTTGGCTTCTATAAAGAGCAGAGTTCCGTTCCTGCACTTCTTTGACGGTTTCAGAACCTCTCACGAAATTCAGAAAATCGAAGTCATGGATTATGAGGATCTCAAAAAGCTGGTTGACTGGGACGCTCTTAAAGCATTTAAGGACAACGCTCTCAATCCCGAGCACCCTGTTCTCAGAGGTACGGCTCAGAATGGCGATATCTACTTCCAGGGCAGAGAGGCTTCAAACAAGTTCTATGACGCTGTTCCCGATATCGTAAACGATTACATGGCTGAAATTTCTAAGCTTACGGGCAGAGATTACAAGCCCTTTAACTACTATGGCGCACCGGACGCAACAAAGGTTATTGTTGCTATGGGCAGTGTGTGCGAGGCTGCTGAGGAAACAGTTGATTACCTGACCGCAAAGGGCGAAAAAGTCGGTGTCCTTGAGGTTCACCTCTACAGACCGTTCTCGCCTAAGTACTTCTTTAACGTAATACCGAAGACGGTTGAAAAAATCGCTGTTCTTGACAGAACAAAGGAGCCCGGTTCACTCGGTGAGCCTCTGTACCTCGATATTTGCGGCGTTTACAAGGATTGCCCGAACGCTCCTAAGATTGTCGGCGGACGTTTCGGTCTTGGTTCAAAGGATACAACGCCTACACAGATCGTCGCGGTGTTTGATAACCTTGATGCTGACGAGCCTAAAACAAACTTTACGATAGGTATTGTGGATGACGTTACCAATCTTTCACTTCCTCTCGGAAAGACAGTTGACTGCGCTCCTGAGGGTACAACCTGCTGTAAGTTCTGGGGCTTCGGTTCTGACGGTACGGTCGGCGCTAACAAGGACGCTATTAAGATTATCGGCGATAATACCGATCTTTACGCGCAGGCGTACTTTGATTATGACTCAAAGAAGTCAGGCGGTGTAACAATGTCTCACCTGAGATTTGGTAAGACGCCGATTAAGTCTACATACCTGCTTGATTCTGCTGACTACATCGCATGTCATAAGCCTGCATATGTTCATCAATATGATATATTAGAGGGATTAAAGCCGGGCGGCAAGTTCCTTCTTAACTGTGTATGGTCAGACGAAGAACTGGACAAAAATCTTCCCGCCAACGTTAAGAGATACATTGCGGAGAACAATATTGAATTCTACACAATCAATGCTGTTGATGTTGCTGTAAAGGTTGGACTTGGTCCTACCAGAATTAACATGGTAACACAGAGCGCGTTCTTCAAGCTCTCTAACGTTATTCCGTTTGATCAGGCTGTTGATTATATCAAGGCGGCTATCAAGAAGACCTATGGCAAGAAGGGTGACGAAATCGTTAAGATGAACTGTGACGCTGTTGACGGCGCTATCGAAGCGCTGCACAAGGTTGACGTTCCGGCGGCATGGAAGGATGCTGTTGATGAGGAAGCTTGCGATTGCGGAAAGCCCGAATTTATCACTAAGGTTGTTGAACCGGTTAACGCGCAGCGCGGTAATAAGCTGCCTGTAAGCACCTTCCTCGACAGAGAGGACGGTACGTTTGAAACAGGTACATCACGCTATGAGAAGCGCGGAGTTGCCGTTTTGGTTCCCGAATGGGAAATCGGAAATTGTATTCAGTGTAACCAATGCTCGGCTGTATGTCCGCACGCTTCTATCCGTCCCGTTCTTATTACAGAGGAAGAGGCCGCGGCTGCTCCTGATGGATTTGATGTTAAGCCCGCTATGGGTCCTGAATTTAAGGATACGGGTCTGAAGTTCAGAATGCAGGTATCGCCCCTTGACTGCTTGGGATGCGGTGTTTGCGCGAATGTATGCCCCTCTAAAAATAAGGCTCTTGTTATGAAGCCTATCGATGATGTTCTCGCTCAGGGCGAGGCCGCTAAATGGGATTACGCTATGTCGGTTCCCAACAAGGCAAATCTTGTAGACACAAAGAAGAGCATAAAGAATTCTCAGTTCGCTATGCCTTATCTTGAGTTCTCGGGCGCATGCGCAGGCTGCGGCGAGACGCCTTATATTAAGCTTATTACTCAGCTGTTCGGCGACAGAATGATGGTTGCCAACGCTACAGGATGTACATCAATCTGGGGCGGCTCCGCTCCTTCAATGCCTTATTGCAAGGATGAAAACGGCAGAGGTCCCGCATGGGCTAACTCATTGTTTGAGGACAACGCGGAGTTCGGTCTTGGTATGGTTACAGCTAACAAGAAGATCAGAGAAACCTTGGTTAGCCGTATGAATGAAGCTAAGGGCGCTGTTTCTCCCGAATTGGCAGCCGCTTTTGACGAGTGGATTGCGGGTAAGGATGACGCGGACGCTTCAAAGGCTGCAGCAAGGAAGATTGAAGAGCTCATTAAAGACGCAGACAAGTCTAATGCGGCTGTTAAGGAAATAGCTGACAGAACGGACTTCTTGGTTAAGCGTTCACAGTGGGTATTCGGCGGAGACGGCTGGGCATATGACATCGGCTACGGCGGTCTTGACCATGTAATCGCATCGGATCAGGATATTAATATCTTTGTTGTTGATACAGAGGTTTACTCAAATACAGGAGGTCAGGCTTCTAAGGCTACACCTACAGCTGCTGTCGCTAAGTTTGCAGCGTCAGGTAAGAGAGTTAAGAAGAAGGATCTGGGTATGATTGCTACAACCTATGGTTATGTATATGTAGCACAGATTGCTCTTGGCGCTAACATGCAGCAGGCTCTGACAGCCATTAAGGAAGCTGAAGCTTATCCCGGTCCGTCCCTCGTTATCGCTTATGCTCCGTGTATCAATCACGGTATTAAGGCAAGAGGCGGTATGGGTAACTCGATAGCTGAAGAAAAGAAAGCTGTTGAATGCGGATACTGGCATCTTTGGAGATACAATCCGCAAGCGCCTGAAGGCAAAAATCCGTTTACGCTTGATTCAAAGCCTCCGAAGGGCGGAATTCAAGACTTCATGAAGGGTGAGAACAGATACCTGCAGCTTCTCAGGGCATTCCCGGATGAGGCACAGGGCTTGTTCGATAAAGCGGAAAAAGACCTGACCGAAAGATATGAAACCTATCTCAGAAAGTCACAGGAAAATTTTGCTGAATAATAATTTTCACGGGCGGTTGCTTACGCAGCCGCCCCTTTTTTACATAAATAATTTGCATAAACATTAAAAATTTGTTCTTTTATCAGATTTATGCTATTATTATTTCCCCAAGTGATTGACTGATTAATAAAAATATTGTATAATATACTCAAATATTTATTTTAGGGGTGCAATCTTATGAAACTAAAAGGGCACAGAGGTATTATTTTGTTTATTGCTTTATGTGTTATTTTGTCATCGGCTTATTATGCGCCGATTGCTGCGGCAGCCGGCTCAAACGGCGAACAGGTTTATTATATCGAAGAGCCAAAAGCCATACTTGAAAATATCACAGCGAATGTAATGAATAAAAGCAACGAGGAAGTATTGTTTGTTGCCGCGGCGTATGAAGATGGCGTGGTTGCAGACGCGATTGCTCAAAGTATTCCGCAGTCGGATGCAGGAGTTCCCGTGGAACTCGCCTTTAATGAAGCACATACCAATGTAAAATTCTTTCTCTGGGGCGAGGACTCACTGACACCGTATAGCGATGTTGTCACGAACAGCTATATTCCGGCGTTTCCGGGCGCGGAAGGCGGCGGTATGTGGGCGACCGGTGCGCGTGACAATGAAGCTCCGGAGGTTTACCATGTAACAAAGCTGACGGATGACGGCAGTACCGGCACTTTAAGAGACGCTGTTTCACAACCTAACAGGATTGTAGTGTTTGATGTTGCCGGAAACATTGAGCTTGATGACACATTGACAATAAAGGCGGATAACTTGACAATACTCGGTCAAACCGCTCCCGGTGACGGAATTTGTGTTAAGAACTGCAACACCGATATTACCGGTAACAACGTAATTCTTCGCTATATGAGATTTAGAATGGGCGACGAAAAAACTATGGAGGAGGATACTATAGGCGGCAGGAACCGCAGCAACATCATCATTGACCATTGCTCTATCAGCTGGTGCGTTGACGAATGTGCATCCTTCTACGACAACACAAACTTCACTTTGCAATGGTGTATTATTTCTGAAAGCTTAAAGGAATCCGTTCATGATAAGGGAAGTCACGGCTACGGCGGTATTTGGGGAGGCTACAATGCCACGTTCCATCATAACCTTTTGGCGGATCATGACAGCAGAAACCCGAGAATTGCCGCCGGAACCACCGCCGGATCGGAATATGATATGGCAAACGAGATGCAGCTTACCGACCTGAGAAACAACGTTATTTACAACTGGGGCGGTAACTCAGCCTACGGCGGACAGGAGGCGGCTCCCGTAAATATAATTAACAGTTATTATAAATACGGACCTGCCACAAGCAGCAGTGTAAAGAGCAGAATATTCCAGTTGACCTCCTCGGGGAACGGCGTTACCTACGACTGGAGCACAGACCTCTATGTGGACGGAAACTATGTTTACGGCAATTCAAGCGTCACAGCGAATAATAACAAGGGTGTTGACAAGGACAGTGACGCGAAAAACTATTATATATGGACGGCAAGCAATATAACCGAGGAAGCCAAAACCGTTCACTTTAGATATATTGACGAATATCCCGTCACCACCGAAACAGCCGAAGATGCTTATGAATCGGTATTAAGCGGTGCGGGCGCAAGTATTGTCCGTGACAGCGTTGATACAAGAATTGTAAATGAGGTCAGAACCGGCACCGCGACCTGCGGTACCAAGGGTCTTATCAACACTCCGAGCGAAGCGGGAGGCTATCCCGTACTGACAGGCACAAAGGCAAAGGACAGTGATAATGACGGAATTCCAAATGAATGGGAGGACAATCACGGTCTTGACAAATTTAACAAAGAGGACGGCGTATCGCTTTCCTCCGATGGTTACCTTTATGTTGAAGAATACGCGAACGAGCTTGCGGACGGTTCATATGTTCGTGATGTAGATTATGACCCGAATGTCGATGACTATGATCCGACAGCGAACGCGACACCGACGCCCGAGCCCAATAACACTCCGGAGCCTGATTTGGAATTGGTTTCAAGCTGGAAAGCGGTTTCGACAGATATAAATAAGGCGGCGGGAACAGAGTTTATGCCCGGTCTTGTGGGTATGGTTCAGTTTGACAGAACTATGACAGATGAAAAGACATATTCTGACGGTTTCAGCCATAATTGCGCCATAACCTGCAAAAACACAAACGGCGGATGGGCTGACGGCGCGGCTACCGGTTGCGCTATGAAATATACAGCCTCCGAGGACGGAATATTTACTATCTACGCCTATGGTGTTTCGGTAAAAGACGGTGTTGTATTCTATGCGGTCCCCGAGGGAGCCGAAGATCCGTCTGTTGAAAACATATTCAGCGACCCAATTGACGAAACAAATAAGAAAATTCTGTGCTCAATTGAGGTTGAAGCGGGTAAATCTTACTACTTCTATATTGCCGGCGGCTCAAAATCAAGGTTTATGGGCGCAAAGTTTGAAAGATATGTATAAAACAGTGATTAATTAAAGACTAATCCAAATCGGGTTAGTCTTTTTTTAAAATTCAAAAAAATTTTTAATTTTCAAACCGATTATGACAAATTTTACCATGTAACTTTATTATAATACTTTTGTAAAACAAATGAAAAGCGGAGCATATCAACGAAGTTTGGATATGCTCACATAAAACGGAGGTATTATTATGAGAAACACCGAACTTGTTCCTGCGCAGGTTTCATTGCAGGTTCAGACACAAAAGAAAAAAAGGATTATCGATTTAAAGGCTTGGGACATACCCGTGCGGCTTTTGGGAATTTTGTTCGCGGGCGCTATGCCCGTTGCCGGACTTGCGCCATTTGGTATCGCGTTTTTGACGATAGACAGAAAATTCTCTCTGAAAAGCATAATCAACCTTATATGTGTATCAATCGGATATTTGCTGCTGTTTGATTTTTGGCTTGCTCTAAGATACATATCGACATGTGTGATTTTTGAAACTATACTGTTTGCTGTTGACAAAAACGAAAATCCCTCGCTTTACTTCGCGGAAGCAGCGTCCGGGATTACTATGTTAGTTTGCGAAACAGCGGTTCTCATATGGCAAGGCTTTACCGTGGCGGGACTTATTCTGACGATATGTGACATCTTGCTTATGATGGTTGGAGCGTTGGTCTTTGACAGAAGCCGCGACGTTATACTTGAAAATAAGTTCCTGACGCGCAGCTTGCTTACAGATGAAAAAATAAGCATATGCGTTATGATTGGAGTGATACTTTTAAGCGCTCGCACACTGACAATTATGGAGGTATTTAACTTCTCAAACTTTCTGGCGTGTGTTGTTTTGGGAATTGTCGCGCTTACGGGCAAGGGTGTAACACGCTGTGCTGTCACGGGTATTTTTGCCGGTATAATACTCGGAATAAGCGGCTTTTTCCCTGAGCATGTGGCAGTGTTTACCATATGCGGTCTTATTCTCGGAAGCGCGGCTCATTTTGGTAAAAGCGCCGTATGCCTGTGGCTGGGAGTTTTCGGCTTTGCTATACTGCTGTACATGGGTATACCGAGCGGTGCGGAGCATCTGCTTAACATATATGAGCTTATCGCGGCGGCGGTAATAGTTTATATCATCCCCAGAAGTGTAATTCTTTCCGCTGAAAAGATAATGGATTTTGATATGGAAAAATCCGATGAAAGCGCGCGCTTTCGTCAATATGTAAACGAAAAGCTCATGTGCATTTCAGACTCCTTCATGGAAATTTCCAAAACCTTTGATGAAATGTCGGACAAGCAGAACAATACTGATATGACCGAGGTTTCACTGCTTTTTGACACCGCTGCCGACAGAATTTGCAAAAATTGTGACAGGGCTATGTTCTGCTGGCAAACAGACTTTAACGCCACATACACGTCAATGTTTAAATTTCTTGAAATAATGGAACGTAAGGGCTGCTTGCAGCTGACTGATGTTCCGGGCTGCTTTGCGGACAAGTGTGTGCGGCTCCTGCCATTGATCACCGAAATAAACAGACTGTTTGAGATTTATAAAATAAACACAACATGGAAAACCAAACTGCGGGAAAACCGAGATCTGACCGCTCAGCAGTTTAAGGGTATATCCGGAATAATTAAAAACGCTGCCGATGAAATCTGTAATGAAAATACATTTGATATTATAGCTGCCGACGAGATAAAAGATGTATTAAGCGATATGGGTATATCAGCAGACAGAGTTGATGTTATCCGCGGCAAAAACCAAAAATACACAATTGAAATTACCGTTTCCGGCTGTGAGGATATAAATGTCTGCCGAAAGCGCATAAAACCGGTCATCAAAAAGGTTATGGGAATAAATGTTGCCACACCGTATAACCTGTGTGAAAACAGGCAAAACGGTAAGTGTAAAATACGCTTCTGCCAAATTGAAGGTTTTGAACCGACAGTCGGTGTTGCCTCACTGCCGGGCGACAATGAAAGCGGAGACAGGCATCATACGGATTATTTAAGCGGAGGCAAGCTCGCCGTCACCATAAGCGACGGAATGGGCAAGGGTCATAAAGCCGCTCTTGAAAGCGGCGTTATTGTGAACCTTTTAGGCAGCTTTTTGGATGCCGGCTTTGACAAAGCTATCGCGGTAAAGTTGGTAAATTCAATCATGGTGATGAAATCCGCCCGCGATGCTTTTGCAACAGTAGATATGTGCATTGTAGACCTCTATACAGGCCAGATAGAATTTATCAAAAACGGCGCCGAGCCAAGCTTTATAAAACACAGAGAATACACGGAGACGGTGCGTGCCGCGTCACTGCCGATAGGTATAGTTCCGATAGGCGACATAGAGACCTTTGCGCGTACCCTCGAAAACGGCTCGCTCGTTATCATGACCAGCGACGGCGTTACCTCCGCGCCCGATGACCCGTGGATAAAGGAGCTTGTAGAGCATATCGAAATCGAAATACCGCCAAAGGAGCTGGCACAGCTTATTCTTGACAAAGCTGTAGAACGCAACAGAAAAAGCGGCGCTGAAAATGATGATATGACAGTAATATGCGTAAAGCTGAGTACAGGCAATGCGGCGTAAATTTTTGTTAAACTCACATCCAAAAGCCGCAAATCAATGTTAAAATCAGTCTTGAAATTTCCTTTACATCAAGACTCTCAATTATACTGTTGTACGCTTTTACCTCAAGGCTGTCGTATACGATGGGAAACCTTTCAATATCAAAGCCGTCCGCTTCTGTATATTCCCTTGCGGCAGCAAGCACATCGTCATATTCATGCACGGATTTTAGATGCCCCCGCTCTGCCGCCGTCTTTATCGCGGCATAAGCATAAGCAGTCTGTTCCTGCTTTGCTCGATATTTGTATTCATACGGCGTTGTGATGCTGCCATCCAAACGAACGCAAAACATAAGCGCACCCAGCGCCCTATTTATAATTCTTTCGGATTGCGACACGGTGAAGGCTCCTAAATCCATAAACACGGGCATAGCGCTTTTAGACTCATCGTCATAGGTATATTTAAGTGTAAGCAAAAGCGGTCCTTGCGCTTCCTTGCCATTACACGCGACAAGCGCCGAATATTTGTTTTCGGGGCATAACACGTTAAGCTCAGCCGCCAGAGCTGCCGCCTGTTTTTTCAGCTTTGTCAAAGACTCGGCGGCAATGTCCGAGCGGCTCATAAGCTTATATAATTCATCCAGTGTAAGCCGTGCAAACGCGCGGCTTACCGCCTCCTCTTTTTCCAAAAGCTGAATTTCTTCAATCTTGATTTTTTTAAAAAACCCTCCGTCTCCCTGAAAGATAAATTCATCGGGATATTCGGTTTCGGTACCGAGTGACAGCGTAATCGGCGTGCCGAATACGTAGCTGTCTATTTTATAAGGCACCATGTAGTACGTACCCGCCGCGTATTGAGTAATTGTCATGTTTTTAACTGTTTGTGTTCCGACCGCCGATAAAAAACCGACCGCATACGAACCAAAATCATGACCGGGATCTATTCTTCCAAAGGTTCCTCCCGCCGCTGACGCTAATTTCTCATAACTTCCGCTGAACAGTTCCTCCGCTAACGATACTATATTAAAGCGTATTCCCGAACTGATAATTTTGTCCCTGAGCTCTTTTTCTGTCGATAAAAGCCCCGACGATGTGATAAATATAATCTGCGCATCTGCGTTTTGGGCAATATTAAGCATTTCCGTTATTATATTATCAGAATTTATGCCGGAATTTATGCCGGAAGCGTCGGCTTTTTTAAGCCGGTCTTTTATGCGATCCCGCGTCTCACTGTCTGAGCGCTGAAAATTCTTTGAAAAAATTTCACCGGAAAGCGACGACAGCATAAACCTTGTTTGTGTATCAACAGATGAAACAAACTCAAATACTGCCAAACGAACGGCATTTTTGGCAAACTCTGTTCCGCCCGTTATATCCATAATAAAAATCATATCGCTGTTATTTTCCACTCGGTTTCCGTCTCCATGCAGCACAATATCATATATACAATAATATCCCCTGTTAAAGAGATCATTCTCCTTTTTGCAAATATATCCTATACTGCTCTTTTGCGGCGACTTGTCAACACACAGCTTATACACACCGCCCGACTTTACGGTAGATGTAAGAACGACTCCTTTTTCAGCCGATGATACATCAAAGCTGTGTGTCGGCGAATACACACGTTCCGCCCGGCCGCTTATTTCTGCCCTTATATTCACGCTCGTAACAGCTTCCAAATCGGAACGGTATTCTGTTCTTGAAATATCCTGAACAGTGTATAATGGCAGGGCGACAACATAACTGCCGAGGTCATATTTCATAATCACAGTCGATTTTACGATAAACGAAAAGCCCGCGCTTATATCGGGAATTTCATTCATTTTAAGCATATATGTTTCCGATGACAGCTGGGTAAGGCACACAGCCGCGTTTCCGCTTTCCGTATTGTCGGATACCGCGGCGCTCTTTACGGAAAAGCCGCCGCCCTTTATCTCAAAGCCTGAAATCACGGCGGACTCAGGCAAACTGAACTTAAAGCCCATACTAAAAAAACCGGTCTCGCTCTGAGTCTTAAACACAAACTCGTGTTTAAGACTCATAACGGAACCGAATGCTGTTTTAAGCTCAATATTTATACTATCAAATTTTAATATGTTATCCATATTCACTCCTCAATGAACAATTCCTTTGTATATGGCAGTGTTAAAATCCAATCGCAAAACTCGCGCCACTCGCTGAGTTTATGGTTGCGTCTTGCGTAATACATATTATGCAAGTTTTCATAATTCATACTGATTGTACGCTTCTGGTTGTAGCTGGCAGGCAAAAGTTGTATCATATCATACCAATCCACCTTGTCCTTAGTCTCCACAAAATGCTTGCGCTTTAACTCCATAAACTCAATGTATGCGGTAAACGCTTCAAGGGCGGTTTTTGTGAGCCTCTCACAGGAAAAGTCAGAAAGCTGAAACGGCTTCGAATGTATCTTGTGCATCGTACTGGTTGAGTTTGCGACAGTTCCGACTTTATAAGTGTCAAACTCCTTCCACCAATACAGCGGTGCCGTTATATCAACACTTACTAAAATCTGACGTATAAACTTTCTGTGATCGCTTCCCGCCCCGCAAAGGCGCTTTGCCAAACCAAGATCGTTCTCGCCCAGTATATAGTTACCATCGGCATCATAGGCGCTGTCTATTCTATCCCAGCTGTTCATCGGGTTACGCGCGCCTCTTATCGCACCCTCGATATTCATCACTTTTGCTTTTTCTATTAATATCATAAATCCTCCGAATTTAATAAGGACCTTGCCCTGTATTATATATCAAGATTTATTACGGATGTGCCGCGCTCCTCAATAAATTTACGTCTCGGTTCAACCTTATCTCCCATAAGAATGGTAAAGGTTTCATCTGCCTGCTGCGCATCATCCAAATCAACCCTAAGCATTATTCTGGTTTCCGGATTCATTGTGGTTTCCCACAGCTGCTCCGGATTCATCTCACCCAGACCCTTGTAACGCTGTATTGTCGGCGCTCTGCCATCGCCCATTTCCGCTAAAATATCCTGAAGCTCCTGATCTGAATACGCGTATCTGTCTGTCTTGCCCCTGGAAATCTTATAGAGAGGAGGCTGTGCGATATACACATGACCATCCTCGATGAGCGGACGCATATACCTGAAAAAGAAAGTCAGCATAAGTGTCCTGATATGGGCGCCGTCAACATCGGCATCCGCCATAATTACAACCTTGCCGTATCTCAGCTTATTTAAATCAAACTCATCTCCTATACCCGCGCCAAGCGCCGTTATAACCGGAGTCAGCTTGTCGTTGCCGTATATCTTATCTATACGCGCCTTTTCAACATTCAGCATTTTCCCCCAAAGAGGCAGTATAGCCTGAAAACGTCTGTCTCTGCCCTGCTTCGCGGAACCGCCTGCCGAATCTCCCTCGACAATGTATATTTCGGTATAGGTATTATCTCTGTCCGAACAATCCGCCAGCTTACCCGGCAGCGAGCTGCTCTCAAGAGCCGACTTGCGCCTTGTATTCTCGCGAGCTCTCTTCGCCGCCTCACGGGCACGGGACGCCGTCAAAGCCTTCTCAACAACAATTCTGGCAACGGAAGGATTTTCGTCAAAGTACTCGCCCAGCTTTTCAACAACCATTTTTTCGACAATATTTCTCATTTCGCTGTTGCCCAGCTTTGTCTTTGTCTGTCCCTCAAACTGCGCCTCTATCAACTTTACGCTTATAATACACGACAAGCCCTCTCTGGTATCCTCCCCTTTCAAATTCGGGTCGCTGTCTTTAAGCATTCCGTTACGCTTTGCGTAATCGTTTATGACCTTGGTAAGCGCGGACTTAAAGCCTGTCTCATGAGTTCCTCCCTCTGTGGTGTTGATATTATTCGCAAAGCTTATTATCATCTCGCTGTAGCCATCGTTATATTGCATGGCTACCTCTGCCTCGCAGGTTTCACGAACAGCGTTTACATAGATAACCTCATTATGAATAACCTCTTTATTTTCATTCAGATACTCGACAAACTGACGGATACCGCCGCTATATTTCATTTCAATTCTCTTTTTATCATCGGGGGCATCAATACGTTTATCAACTAAAATAATATTTATTCCCGCGTTCAGGAACGCCTGCTCTCTCAAATGTCTGTACAGAATATCATAATCAAATACCAAATCCTCAAAAATCTCACCGTCGGGTTTAAAATGAACCTTGGTTCCGGTTGTTGTCGCGTCGCCAACCTCTTTAAGTGAACCGCAGCTGTTGCCACGCTCATATTTCTGATAGAATACATGCTCACCGTTTCGTATTTCAACCTCTAAGTATTCCGAAAGCGCATTAACAACAGACGCTCCCACGCCGTGCAAACCGCCGGAAACCTTGTATCCTCCGCCGCCAAACTTACCGCCGGCGTGAAGCTGTGTGAAAACGACCTCAACGGCGGGTATGCCCATTTTGGGATGAATGCCGACAGGAATACCGCGACCGTTATCGGTAACGGTAATCGAATTGTCCTCTTCTATCTCAACCAAGATTTCGGTACAATAACCGGCAAGTGCCTCGTCAATTGAGTTATCCACTATCTCATAAACCAAGTGGTGCAAGCCTCTTGAAGATGTGGAGCCGATATACATACCGGGTCTTTTCCGTACTGCTTCCAGTCCCTCTAAAACCTGTATCTGATTTTCATCGTAAGACTCCTCAACAGGAACGCTTGTAATATGTTGTTCTTCTTGCATATTTTTCATTGCCTTTCTGCCCATTATAGTATTTTATTCACAAGGCTGCCGCTCATTGGGCAAAGAACGGACGGTAAACTAATTGTCAAACCATATCAGCGAGTAGCCCGAAAAATTTTTCAGACGCTTAACTCTTCCCGATAAAGCCTTTGAAGAAATATTCGTAATATATACAGTGCTTTGCATATTTCTGTGACACACAACAACAGATTTCGGTATATCCTCCGCTACGCTTATAACTATTCCCTGCTCCTCCGCCGCCTTTAAAAATTCACGAGAGGTTTTGGCAATAGTCAGGTTATCCATATCAAGTATCGCAACAATGTCATCTGTGTCCACAGTCGTATTTTTTCCTAAATGCAAATACATAATCTTATATCCTTTACTGTCTTTACTGTGATTGCTTACCGACAGCGCCGTTCTCAACGTAAATTCTGTTAAGCTTATTGCCGCTGTCTGTATTTATACTGTTTAAGCTTTCTGAAAACTCGTCCAAATCGGTGCAGGTAATCATTATCTGCATATCATCTATGTTTGCCATAACAAACTGTCTGCGCTTCCGGTCAAGCTCACTCATTATATCGTCAAGAAGCAAAACGGGAGTTTCGTTGATTTCCTCCCTTATCAGTCTGACCTCCGCCAGCTTTTCCACAAGAACTATAGTCTTTTGCTGTCCCTGCGACGCAAATGAGCGGGCATCCTTTCCGTTTATCTCAAAGGCAATATCATCGCGGTGGGGACTGACTATCGTCTCGCCATATTCCATTTCTCTTGCCGCTGACGCGTTAAGCCTTTCGCAAAACCGGCTTATAATCTCTTTTCTGTCGGGATTTTCTTCCGTAGCAATTCTGCCTATACACGACATATACTTAACCGATAATTCTTCCTTGCCGGAGGATATATCAAGTTGGATTTCCCGTGCGATTTCCTCAATTCTGCGTATGAATTCTATTCTGTATAAAATCAGCTCCGCCGATAATCCTACCAGCTTTTCATTCATAACGTCAAGCAGGGTTCTGTTGGGATTTTCCATTTTCAGTAACGCGTTCTTGCTCTCCACAACCCTTTTCAGTCCGGTGATACACGAGAAATAATTGGGACGCAACTGACTTATCAGCATATCCAAATTGCGCCGTCTCCCCTTTGGACCGTCTTTAACCAGCCCCAAAAGCTCCGGCCCGAAATAAACCACATTGAACCTGCCCAAAAGCTCACTGTTCTTCCTGACCGGTATATCATTATATATTATAGATTTGCGCTTTCCTCTGTGAAGCGAGATTTCAAAAAAACTGTCACGGTCATAAGCCGAATATTCCATATATATTTTAGAACTCGCGGCTCCGTGACGTATAAGCTCCGCATCCTTAGAGGTGCGGTTGGACTTGCCCAGCGAAAACATATGAACCGCTTCAAGAATGTTGGTTTTGCCTTGAGCGTTGTTGCCGTATATGACGTTGATACCGCTGCCGAACTCGATCTCCTGATTTTCATAATTCCGAAAATCCTCAAGTCTTAACTTTTTAACTATCATATAGGAACTAATTAACGCTTCTGAGCCTTATCGGCAGTATCATATACATATAATCATTCCCCTCAACGGGTGTTATAACAAGGGGATTTATGCTCTTGTTAAACTTCATCAAAACCGTATCATCGGGAATAACATTAAAAACATCCTGCAAATAGCGGTTATAAAAGCCTATTTCAAGAGATGTATCGGGCGGGGTATCAGCCGCGATATTATCATCGACAAAGCCCGCGGACGTTTTGCATGATACATTTATATTTCCATCGGTTATGTTAAATCTTATGGGACCCTTTATAACATCGTTTATAATAATAAGCGACGCTCTCTTGACCGAGTCGGCAACCTGATGAGTGGAACACTCCAGCTCCAGCTCATACGAGGTGGGAATAATACGTTCAAAATTCATGTAGCTTCCCTCTATCAAACGCGTAACAAGCTTGCAGCCTTCAAGATAAAAAATCGCATGCCCGGGCGCGGCGGCGATCCTGATATTGTCCTCGGTATCACCGATAATTCTGGCAAGCTCATTTAATGATTTTTCGGGTACAATCATTTCCTTTGGCTCAAAATTGCCGTCTAAAGACACACTACGCTGCGCAATTCTGTAACCGTCCAAAGCCACCATAGACAGACCGTCCGACATAATTTTCAAAAGCGCACCCATTCTTGTGGGGTCGTTGTCAGTCTTTGCGGCGGCAAAGCTTGTCATCTCAATCATATTCTTCAAAACATTTCCCGGCAGGCTTACCGAATATTCCTCATTAACATATGGGAGATCCGGAAAATCCACAGGTGATATTCCGGGTATCTCAATCTTCGCCTTTCCGCATTTAATCGTTGTCATATAATTTGAGTCGGTTTCCACGGAAATTGTCGGGTCATTTGAGGACGCGAGTATTTTCACAAACAGCTTCGCGTTGAGCACAACCTCACCCGGCTCTTTAACCTCCGCCTCAATAACAGACTCTATACCTATCTCCAAATCATTTCCTATAACGGTAAGACGTCCGTTTTCCTCCGCCTTGATATATATTCCTTCTAAAACCTCGAGACTGGAACGTCCGGAAACCGCTCTTGAAGCATCGGAAACCACAGAATTTAAAGCATCTCTGTTACATACAAACTTCATATATAAATTCCTTTCATTTCAATTATTTCCATATGTTTAATTATACCATAACAGTGTTTTCGGCGCAACAGTTTTTTAAAAATTTTTGTATTTTTTATGCCTGAATTTACACCGAAAAAACGTTGATTTACAAGGCTTATTTTGGCTATTGTTCCACGATTCCGCCAAACTTTTTCTTGACTAAATTCTATGACGCTGATATAATCTTATTGGTGTTTGATATGAAGGTTTTAATAATAGACAGCGACAGGAAAGCCGCTGAATTTTTAAACAATTGTCTCTCTATGCTGAAGTACCGATGCGACATCGAGGACTCATCCGCGACCGGGCTTAAGGCGGCCTTAGAAAACGATTACTGCTGTATCATAACGGAAACCCAACTTTCGGGAATGGATGGATTTTATGTGTGCTCCGCTTTACGCAAAGAAAAAATGACGCCCATTATTTTTATTTCCTCAGATAAAGATGAAGCGTCAGTAATACGTGCCTTTGGCGCAGGGGCGGATGACTATATCAAAAAACCTTTCTCTGTATCGGAGACTGCGGCACGGATAGACGGACACATAACCCGATACCTGAGCTTCCGTAAGCTGATGAATAACAAAGCGGAGAACTCCGTTAAAATACGCGGTCTGGAAATACATAAGGACTCTCACAGAGTGTTTGTGAATAATAAAGAGATTTTTATGCCGGTCAAGGAATATGACCTTTTGCTGTTCCTGGCCGAAAACCCGAACATGGTATTCAGCAAGGAGCATCTGCTTGACAGAGTATGGGGTATAGATACCGTGGGAGATTCCGCCACCGTTACTGTTCATATTCAAAGAATACGGGATAAAATCGAGAGTGAAAATGATACATATATCGAAACGGTCTGGGGTGCGGGCTACAGACTGCGGCTATAGCTTTAAAAAAATATTGATTTTTACAAAAACAGTGATATAATATTTATAAATATTTTGGAGGTGTATTCTTATGAAATGCAGTGATATAAAAATAACCGACACCATTAAATACGTAGGCGTCAACGACCATGAGCTTGACCTGTTTGAGGGACAGTATATTATCCCAAACGGAGTCTCCTATAATTCTTATGTCATCTTAGACGAAAAAATCGCGGTTGTAGACGCTGTTGATGTTAGGGCATGCGATGAGTGGTTAAGCAACTTGGACGAAACTTTAAACGGCAAAACACCGGATTATTTGGTGGTTCAGCACATGGAACCGGACCATTCTGCCGGCATAAAGGCTGCGGCGGAAAAATACCCTGATATGAAAATTGTCGGCAACGTAAAAACCTTTACCATGATTGGTCAGTTTTTTGACATAGATATTGAAAGCAGAAAGGTTGTCGTCAAGGAAAACGATACGCTTGACCTGGGTACTCACACCCTAAAATTTATTATGGCTCCCATGGTACACTGGCCTGAGGTTATGATGACATATGAAAGCGCTGAGAAAATTTTGTTCACAGCCGACGGCTTCGGTAAATTCGGAGCGCTTGATATTGACGAGGACTGGGCGTGCGAAGCAAGACGTTATTACTTTAACATCGTTGGAAAGTACGGCGCGCAGGTACAGGCTCTGCTCAAAAAGGCAGCAAATCTCGATATTGAGATAATTTGTCCGCTGCACGGTCCGATTCTCAAAGAAAACCTTGGATACCATATCGGTTTGTATGACACTTGGAGCAGCTATAAACCCGAAACAGAAGGCGTATTTATCGCATACGCTTCCATATACGGAAACACAAAAAAAGCCGCTCTGAAGCTGGCTGAAATCCTAACCGAGAAAAACGTAACAGTCTCCGTTGCCGATTTGGCACGCGATGACTGGGCGGAGTGTGTTGAGGACGCGTTCCGCTATGACCGTTTGGTTGTCGCTTCTCCCACCTATGACGGAGGAATTTTCACCGCGGCAGACGAGTTTATAAATCACCTTATCGCTAAAACCTACAGAAGCAGAAAGGTTGGCATAATTGAAAACGGAACATGGGCGCCCATGTCCGGCAAGAAGATTAAGGCGGCGTTTGAAAGCATGAAGGATATTGAAATAGTTGAACCTATCGTTACGATTAAATCATCAATAAAGCCGGAAACAATCGATGCTCTTAACGCGTTGGCGGATGCTCTCGTGTAATATTTAAAAGAACAAAGGACAGCGAAACGCTTCGCTGTCCCGATTTTTATTTATCATCCTTAACCATTCGTCTGATAAGCATCAGGCAAATCGCACCGACACACACAATCAAAATCATGTATTTTTTAACTGTTTCCTGTGTTGCCGCGTCAACTATAGGCAAAAAGCTTGACGCTATGACTATAACCACCAAGACGAACCACACCGCCGATATTATATAAAATGTTTTTCTTTTCATATCGCACCTCTTTTCTTATCCTACATATCCTACATAAATTCTCTCAGCACCGCATACGTCATATATCCAAAATACGCCAGAACCATAAGTATACCCGGTAAGCGCTCCAGCTTGTTCCTGAAAAACACCACCAAATATATAATCAGGCATAAGACCAAGAACAGGCTTAAATCCACAACGGAAAAACCCGCAACCTTTACCGGACTGATTGAGGCGGACAGTCCCAGCACACACATGATATTGAATATGTTTGAGCCTATAACATTACCCATCGCCAAATCGTTTTCGCCCTTTCGTGTTGCGACAAGCGAAGTTACAAGCTCCGGCAACGAGGTTCCCACAGCCACAATCGTAAGTCCGATTATTATATCGCTGAGTCCGAAGGCTTTGGCAATTTCCGTAGCCGAGTCTACCACCAAATCTCCGCCCAGAACAATGCCTAAAATTCCGATAATCGTAAAAACTATACTCTTTAGCGGGGACATAATCTTGATTTCCTCGCCCTCCGGCAAGCCCGTTCTGTTTTTCAGCGTGGAATATACCAAAAATCCCAAATATGCAATGAGACCGGCAAAAAGGATTATTCCTTCAATTCTTCCTATTACAAAGTCTCCGCTGCCCATCATAAACGAGTTTACACAAAAGAAGAGCAAAACCGCCGCTATAGCTATGGAAAGCGGAAAGTCCCGCTTTCTTATATCCGAAGAAACAGGCAGATTTTTTATAATCGCGCATCCGCCCGCAACCACCAAGAGATTAAACATGTTAGAGCCAAGCACATTACTTATAACAATGTCATTGCTGCCCTTTACTGCCGCCGCTAAGCTCACCGCCATTTCGGGCGCACTGGTTCCGAAGGCAACAAGAGTCAAACCGATAATAATACTCGGCACCTTCAAAAGCCTTGCAATCGACGATGTTCCGTCAACAAACAAGTCAGCCCCCTTAATCAGCAAAACAAATCCCACCAAAAGCCACACATACATCATTATACCGCTCATAATACCCCTCCCGAAAACAGCAGCTTATATAACCATGTAATTATTTTAGCATACATCACAAAATATTACAAGTACTTTGTTACGACAAATCATATTCCCGTTCGAACAGCTCATTGCAAAGCTGCTTCTTCAAAATTGACGGTTCCACGCTGTCCATCAGGTATTTTATAGCATAATATTTGCTTTTATTTGAATACTTACGCAAGCCATTCATAATTTGGATATTAAGGAGTTCGCTGCGCCACAGCAATGACAGCTGCCACCTCATTTTTGCCTTTTTATTACTCTCCGCCTCACGCAAAACCTCTATATTTTGCCCCACATTCGGAATACAAATTATACCCCAATGCTGCGGTACATGCTTGTGAGCGTTTTTCCTGTGGCTTTCTCCCACAACAAGATAGTTGCGGTCGAAAAACCTGTCGTAGTCACGAGTCTGAGTCGGCAGACGCGTATAGCTGTCGCCGTTGCTCTTAAGCTCATATCCTATAATTCCGTCAGGCAGAACCGCCATAACATCAGCCCTGGACTTTCCTATTACAATTTCCTCCATTACCCTTATTTTCTCATGGTTACAATCCAGGTACCAGAAAAAATCGTCTTTCATTTCTATTTCGAGCATATTTTTATCCTTATCCCATATTTTTCAATAAAATATTTACGGTTGCACGCTCTTTGACCTATTATTTTAGAAGTTTCGCCAATCGGGGCTTCCACGATATATTCGCAGTTTTTCAGTCCCTTTTCGATTATATCCGCCTCTATCCTGTCTCTGTAAACACGGTTTTCCACCAGCTCACCGAATGCCGAGTGAAACGGTCCCGCTACAATATTTCCCTCGCTCCGCAAGTCCTCTCCCGGATATAAGCCAATTCGAATTACGTCAATATTATTTTTTCTGAAGCTTATTAAGCACTCTTTTGACACCTCAATCGCCTGTTCCGTAGTGTATGGCATATATTCGCCCATATTATACAATTTCTCAAGATAAGTGCCCTTTAGCACCAATGTGGGATATATACGAGTACAGGTTGGTTGAAGAGCGATGATTTTTTTGCAGGTCTCAATATCCATGTCAGGATCTGAGCCATACATTCCAACCATCATTTGCAGCCCGAGGTCTATTCCGGCGGACTTAATCATATCTGCCGCGCTTACGACATCAGAAAAAGTATGTCCGCGTCTGTTTTTTAAAAGCACGTCATCATTCGCGGATTGAACTCCGAGTTCAATTGTTTTAACACCGAATTCCACACATTGCCTTAAAATATCCTCGTTTATATAATCAGGTCTTGTGGACAAGCGTATTCCCTTTATGCGTTCGTCGTCAAATGATGCCGCCACCGCCAAAAATTCGCGCTGCAGCTCTAAACTCAGTCCGGTAAAGCTGCCGCCGAAATACGCGATTTCTATATGGCAATCATCCGTCTTTATTGTTCTCAGATAATTTGAAATTTCATGATATGCCTGCTCAGGTGTAACAGAGGTCTGCACGCCGGTAATTTTTTTCTGATTGCAAAAAACACAATCATGACCGCACCCCTCGTGCGGAATAAACAGCGGGATATTATACCGTCTCGTTTTTGATCCGTCTGAGGGCATACTTCGCCGCCTCCTGTTCCGCGCTTTTTCGGTTTTTACCGCTTCCCCTGCCTATAACCTTGCCGCAGTATATCGCTTCTACCTCAAAGGTTGGATTATGATCGGGTCCTGATTTTGATGCCAAACGGTATTTGACAACCTCGCGGTTTCGGTCGCGCTTCTGATAATAGTTTTGTATTTCCGATTTATAGTTTTCAAGCTCCACATACGAGGTATCTCCTATCATACCTCCTATTGTATCCATAACAAACGCGCGTGCGCTCTCTATTCCGCTGTCCAGAAAAATCGCCGCCAGCACGGATTCATAGGCATCCGCCAGCACAGAATCCTTATACTTGCCTCCCGACATACGCTCCGATTTGCCGAACAGCAAATCTTCGCCAAGCTCCAGCCTGCGCGCCGCTATGGCGAGGGTTTTTTCACACACCGCGTTTGCCCTTATTTCCGTCAAGACGCCCTCGTCAACATCCTTGTACTCATTATAGATGTATGTAGCAACCACAAACGAAAGAACACTGTCGCCCAAAAATTCCAGCCGCTGATTACTCTCTGTATGATTATCATTTGCAAACGAAATATGTGTCGTGGCAAGCTTATACAGGCTCTCATCGTTAAACTTGTAATCATAATTCATATTACGTTCCTCCATGTAAAAAAAGCGGGAGACCGAAGTCTCCCGAAACAATATTTCATTTCAAAGAAAACCTCTTAATCTGTATATTTTTTCAATACAATTGAGGCGTTGTGTCCGCCAAAGCCCAGTGAGTTTGAAACAGCGCAGTTTATCTCAGCCTTTCTGCCTTTGTTGGGAACATAATCCAAATCGCACTCGGGATCCGAATCCTCAAGATTTATCGTTGGCGGAATGAAGTTATCCCTTACGGCCCATGCAGTAATAATACCCTCAATACCACCTGCCGCGCCAAGCATATGACCTGTCATCGACTTTGTGGAGCTTACCGCTAACTTATATGCGTGTTCGCCGAACACGGTCTTAATTGCCGCCGTCTCATACTTATCGTTGTACGGCGTTGACGTTCCGTGAGCGTTGATATAGTCAACCTCCTCCGGCTTTATACCGGCATCCTTAACAGCGACTGCCATACATCTGGCGCCGCCTTCGCCGCCCGGCGCCGGAGCGGTAATATGATAAGCATCATTTGTCGAACCATAGCCCGCAAGCTCAGCGATTATCTCCGCGCCTCTCGCCTTAGCATGCTCTAATGATTCAATAACCATAATTCCGCTGCCCTCACCCATAATAAATCCGTCACGCTTTTTATCAAAGGGCGAACAAGCCTTATCGGGAGTATCGTTTCTTGTGGTCAAAGCCTTCATTGACGAAAATCCCGCTAACGCCAACTCATTTATTGTCGCCTCGGCTCCACCGGTTAATATAACGTCCGCGTCGCCGCGACGAATTGCCAGCATCGCCTGTCCGATTGCGTCCGTACCCGAGGCGCACGCGGAAACAGTAGTCAGGTTTACACCCTTACAATTGAACGCAATACCAATCTGACCTACAGCCATATTCGAAATCATCATAGGAATCATGAAAGGAGAAACCTTACTCGGTCCCTTTTCCAGCATTCTTGAGTGCTGCTCACACAAAGTGCCGATACCTCCAATGCCTGAACCGACCATAACGCCAACTCTTGTAGGATCCTCATCATCCATATTGAGTTTCGCATTTTCAACGGCAATCTTAGCCGCAGCAACCGCGTACTGAACAAACAAGTCCATACGCTTCGCTTCTTTCCTGTCTATGTAGTCGGTAACATTAAAGTCCTTAACCTCCGCTCCTACATGACAAGCAAAATCAGTCGGGTCAAACTTTGTTATTGTCCCAATGCCCGACACACCGTTTTTAATATTTTCCCAGACATTTTCAGTGCCTATTCCTACCGGAGTGACAGCGCCGGCGCCTGTTATAACTACTCTCCTCATTATTATTATCCTCCTAAAATATATACACGCTCAAAAGCCTGCCCGACTTTCCGGTGCGGCCAAATCATATAGAGGCTTACTTTCACCAAAAGTAAGCTTCTGCAGGATCTATTTAATACGCTTGCGCGGGACGACCTTTCGGACGTCCCTTGCAAAGCCAAAAAATCCGAGTTATTTATCAATCTTATTATTCCTGATTTTATTCCTGATTTTCAGTAATATAGTCTACAGCATCCTTAACGGTTGAAATCTTTTCGGCATCCTCATCAGGTATTTCGATATCAAACTCCTCCTCAAGCGCCATCATAAGTTCAACGATGTCCAAGGAATCCGCTTCCAAATCATCGATAAAAGAAGCATCCAACGTAACCGCATCCTCATCTGCGCCTAACTGATCAACTGTGATTTCCTTTACCTTTTCAAAAATATCCATTTTGTTTTCCTCCAAATAATTATAAAAATATATTTATTTTTTATTTTTTATTAATGAAATTCTATCACATTACAAGCCCGCCGTCAACATTTATTACCTGACCTGTAATATATTTTGCTTTATCTCCCGCAAGAAATACCGCCAAGTTTGCGATATCATCAACCTGACCGAAACGCTTCAGCGGAATTGCCTCTCTGTAAGTCTGTTGTATTTCCTCACTGAGCTTATCGGTCATAGGAGTTTCGATAAAACCCGGAGCAATCGCGTTACAGCGGATATTCCTTGAAGCCAGTTCCTTTGCGACCGACTTGGTAAGACCTATAAGTCCCGCCTTTGAAGCGGAATAATTTGCCTGACCCGCATTTCCCATAACTCCGGATACCGAAGCCATATTGACAATCGCGCCGCTTCTTTGCTTCATCAAAGTTCTTGTTGCCGACTTAATGACGTTAAAAGCGCCCTTAAGGTTTACGGTAAGCACCGCATCCCAATCCGCCTCGCTCATACGCATAATAAGATTATCTCTTGTTATTCCCGCATTATTCACAATTACGTCAATGCTGCCAAACTCATCCTTTGCGAACTTTATAAGCGCGTCGGTATCCTCGGGCTTTGATACATCACCCAGAAAATACTTCGCGTCTCCGCCCGCGGCCTTTATCTCATCGCAAACACTTTGAGCTGTGACATCCTGACCATCTGTATCTATGTCAAAAACAACAACATTCGCGCCTTCCGCTCCGAACTTCAGAGCAATCTTCCTGCCTATGCCTCTGGCGCTTCCGGTTACTATTACACATTTATCCTTAAAATCCATATTTACCTCCCCTTAATCAATACCCAAAACGCTCTTCGTCTTTTCAAGCGATGACATATCCTCAATATTTAAAATCGTCTTTGTCTTGTCAATTCTCTTAACAAATCCGCTCAGAGCCTTGCCGGGTCCGATTTCAATGAAGGTATCAACACCATCGGCAATCATACGCTTTAAGCTTTCCTCAAACAACACAGAGCTCGAAACCTGACGTACCAAAATATCCTTAATGTCATCCTTGTCCGCAATATAATCAGCGGTCACATTTGTAATAATCGGGATTTTCATATCCGAAACGGTTACATTTTCAAGCTCTGCGGCAAGCTTCTCTCCGGCACCCTTGAGCATGCTGCAATGGAACGGAGCCGAAACCGGCATCAGCATGGCGCGTTTTGCGCCCTTTTCCTTCGCGAGTTCACAGGCATACTCAACAGCCGCCTTTTCGCCCGCGACGGTAATCTGTCCCGGACAGTTGAAGTTCGCGGGTTCGCATATTCCCTTGACTGAAGCCTCGGCGCAAACCGCCCTGACATCATCCGGCGTCAACGCTATTATCGCAGCCATCGCTCCAACTCCAACCGGAACCTCCTCCTGCATATACTTTCCTCTTTTTTTAACAAGCCTTACGGCATCGGAAAATTCCATACTGCCCGACGCTACGTGAGCGGTATACTCGCCAAGACTCAATCCGGCTAAAACATCCGCTTTAAGTCCAAGCTCCTCAGCTACCCTCAAAGCCGCGACCGACATAGTCAAAATTGCCGGCTGAGTATTCTCCGTTATCATAAGAGTCTCACTGTCACCATTCCAAATCATTTCTTTTATATCAAATCCGAGGGCCTCGCTCGCCTCGTTAAAAGCATTGTCAGCCACGGAAAAGTTTTCACACAGCTCCTTACCCATGCCTATCGCCTGAGCGCCCTGTCCGGAAAATAAAAATGCCGTTTTCATATTTCTACCCCTTTAAAAAAGTCTTTTATAATATCAGCGCAGGGCTCAATTTTATGTACCATAGCCGCGCTCTGTCCCGCCATAAGCGAACCCATCTCAACGTCGCCTTCCTGAAAAGCACGTCTTAAGCCTCCGACACCCAGCGCTTCTATCTCTTCAAAAGAAGCTCCTTCCTTTTCGAGTCTCGCATATTCCTTTGTAAGCTTATTTTTAAGCGCTCTGACCGGTGCGCCCGTTGAACGTCCTGTTACAACAGCGTCTCTGTCCTTCGCTTTCAAAACAGCGTTTTTGTAATTCTCGTGCGCGATACACTCATCCGAACAAATAAATCTGGTACCGACCTGAATACCGTCGGCTCCCAAAGCAAACGCGGCCTTTGTTCCTCTGCTGTCGGCATAGCCTCCCGCGGAAACAACCGGTATTGACACCGCATCAACGACCTGAGGAGTTAAAACCATTGTGGTAAGCTCTCCTATGTGTCCGCCGGCCTCGGTTCCCTCTGCTATTACAGCATCGGCTCCCGCCTTTTCCATTCGTTTTGCCATAGCAACACTGGCTATAACCGGCATAATTTTTATACCCGCGTTTTTTAAATCCTCAATATACTTTCCCGGATTTCCCGCACCCGTGGCAACAACCGCCGGCTTTTCCTCAATAATAACCCTCATCACCTCATCGGCAAAGGGCGACATAAGCATAACGTTTACACCAAACGGTTTATCCGTTAGTTCCCTTGCTTTCTTTATCTGCTCTCGCACAACCTCACCCGGAGCGCTGCCCGCCGCAATCAGTCCAAGACCGCCTCCGTTTGAAACCGCAGCCGCCAGCTCGGCTGTCGCGACCCATGCCATACCGCCTTGAATAATCGGGTATTCAATTCCGAGCAATTCACAAATTCTGTTCATTTTTATAATCCGCCTTTCCGCAACCTTTAAAGCTCTATAAGAGCGCTGCCCCATGTAAGACCGCCGCCAAAGCCCACAATAACCACTTTTTCTCCGGCTTTAACTCTGCCCTGCTCTATCGCTTCGCACAACGCGATAGGCACGCAGGCGGCAGACATATTACCGTATTTTTCCACATTTGAAAATACATGATTTTCATCAATCTTTAAACGTTTTCTTGCACCCTCGATTATTCTCCGGTTTGCCTGATGCGGTATTATCAAATCCAAGTCCTCAACCGGAATTCCTACCAAATCCGCGACCTCACGGGTTGCGCTTTCCATTATCTTTACGGCAAACTTAAACACTGCCTGGCCGTCCATCCACAATGTACGGTAATTGCCGAAGGGTCTGCGCTCTCTGTCCTCATCGGAAACCTTTAAGTCACAGCAGGTCAGGGAGTTTCCCGAGCTTCCGTCCGAACCCAAAACCGTCCCCAAAACGCCCGTCTTTTTCTCCGTCGCGGTAAGCACAGCCGCTCCGGAGCCGTCACCGAACAACACACACGTCGAACGATCCCGATACTCCGTAATTTTCGTCAGTGTATCCGCTCCGATAACCAAAACATTTTTATATGTTCCGTTTTTAATAAACTGATTTGCTATGGACACAGCGAAAATAAATCCTGAGCATGCCGCGTTTATATCAAACGCAGCCGCGTTTTTTGCTCCAATCATACTCTGTACCATACAAGCGCTTGACGGAGTGTACATCTCAGGCGAAACGGACGCCAGAATAATCAAGTCTATATCCTCCGCGCTCATATTGGCATCCTTCAGCGCCGCCTCCGCTGCTCTTGCCCCCAAATCGGAGGTGAATGTATTTTCATCGCTCATGCGGCGCTCCTTGACTCCGACACGCTTTGTTATCCATTCATCACTTGTGTCCACTATACTTTCAAAATATGCGTTATCAAGTATTTTTTCCGGCAGATATTTTCCTACACCGGCCACCCTTGCGTATATCTCACTCATAATATTATTGCCTTTCTCCTTATATTTTCGCCCTGTTTAATACCTGTTTATGTTATCCGCAATGGTATTCACAAGATTGTTGTTGACCATATCAATTGCTTGCCTTACGGCATGATAAAAAGCCTTTGCATTCGAGCTTCCATGAGCCTTTATAACGGGCTTTTCACAGCCGAGTATCGGTGCGCCGCCGTACTCTGTGTAGTCCATGGTTTTCGCTAATTTTTTTGCTTTGTCCTTGATAAGCAGCGCAGCCATCTTTGAACGCACTCCATCAAGCAAGAGACTTTTAAGAGTATCTTTTATAAATATACCCATGCCCTCCATAAATTTCAGAATAACATTGCCGGTAAAACCGTCACACACAACAACGTCCGCGAGACCAAGAGGAATTTCTCTGCCCTCTATATATCCCCTGTAATTTATAGGTGTCTCTTTAAGCAGCTTATGAGTTTCAATCACAGCTTCGGTTCCCTTTTCCTCCTCGGTACCGATATTCACAAGCCCTACCCTGGGCTTTTTGATTTTCATGATTTTCTCCATATATATGGAACCCATTATAGCAAACTGCTTTAAGAATGCCGACCCGCATTCGGCGTTCGCGCCGCCGTCAACCAACAGAAAGCAGCCCGTTTGGGATGGCATAAGCGGAGCCAAAGCCACGCGCCTTACGCCCTTTATGCGCTTTACGATAAGTGTCGCGCCGGTTATTAAAGCGCCGGTATTACCCGCGCTTACCAATACATCGCCGCGGTTCTTATGCAGCATCTCGAGCCCTATCCTGAGTGATGATGTCTTCTTCTGCCTTATGGCTGCCGTTGGCTCATCGTCACCGCTTATTACATCGTTCGCGTTCTCCACCTCGATATTATCACCGCTGTAATCACACCTTTTGAGTTCTTCGTTTATCTGTTCGGCACGACCTACCAAGGTAATTTTCTCTCCGAAGTCCTTCGCCGCCATAACGCAGCCCTTAACAATTTCACCGGGGGCATTGTCACCGCCCATAGCGTCCACAATTATATTCATATACTCATTCCTATCTTTCGCTATCACCTTAATATAAATTCGCGGAAATTTCAATACTTGTTATGCTTATGTAACATAATCGTTACTTAAACGTTAACAAATATCTGTTTTTGTATATATAATCTACACCTGACAGCACTGTAAGAATTACAGAAATTATCACAAGGATAAACACAAGAAAATTCCCAAAGCCTCCATCCATCGGATTTTTGTATACACAAACTATTTCATTTATTATGACAACAATTATCATCAAAAACTGCGAAACGGTTTTCAGCTTTCCAAATAAGCTCGCCGCTATCACCGTGTTTTCTTCCAAAGCAAGCATACGTATGCCGGTTACAATTAATTCGCGTCCGATTATTATTATAAGCACCCACGCATTTATATACGGCGCATCCACCGCCAAAAAGCAAATCAGCGCGCTTATTGTTAAAAGCTTGTCCGCCATAGGATCCATCAGCTTGCCGAATGTTGTAACACAGTTAGCTCTGCGCGCAATCCTGCCGTCAAAATAATCGGTTACGGCAGCAAGCAGAAACACAACGAGCGAAAAATACAACCCAACAGTTCCGCAGCTTAAAAACAATATCATAAATACCGGAATAAGTATTATTCTCAAAAGCGTTAATTTATTTGGTAAATTCATATATATTCCTCCGTTATTCCACAGCGGTGCCGAACAGGTCCATGTCCACAGCTTCATCAATCTTAACCTGTACAAAATCGCCGGGCTTTAATTTCTTTTTGGATTTAAAGAAAACCTTCCCGTCTATCTCAATGGAATCGGCATATGTTCTGCCATAGTAGCTTTTTATTATTTCATCGCGACCCTCGACCAGAACATTTTGTACGGTTCCGCATTTTTTTGAATTGTTTTCATCGTCAATATCCGCCTGAGCAACCATAACATTCTCAAACCGCAGACGTTTTTCTTCCTCGTCTATCTGATTTGGCAGATTATATGCCGGCGTGTCTTCCTCTCTGGAATACCTAAATACACCCAATCTGTCAAACTTCGCCTCATGTATGAAGTCTAACAAATCCTCCATATCCTCCTCGGTTTCTCCGGGGAAACCTACTATTATTGAGGTTCGCAGAGCAACACCGGGAATACGCTCCCTCAGCTTCCTTATAAGCGAGGTTATTTGTTCTCTGTTTGTATGCCTGCCCATAAGCTTTAAAATCTTATCACTGGAATGCTGTATGGGTATATCCAAATATTTGCATATTTTAGGTTCATTTGCGAAAACATCGATGAGTTCATCCGTTACAAGCTCCGGATAGCAATAATGTACTCTCACCCACTCAATGCCTTGAACTCCGCACAGTTCCCTTAAAAGCTCGGGCAGCTTATACTTTCCATATAAATCAATACCGTATCTCGTTGTGTCCTGCGCTATTACAATAACCTCTTTAACACCGCCTGCCGCCATGACTTCGGCCTCTTTGATAATATCCTCGATTTTACGGCTCCTATATCTGCCCCTTACAGACGGTATGACACAGTAGGTACACCTGTTGTCGCAGCCCTCCGCGATTTTTAAAAACGCGGTGTATCCCGGCGCTGTAAGCTCTCTGGCTCCCTCATACAGCAGCGGCGCATCAGAACAGCAAACCCTTTCCGTTTGATCCGGCTTATTTAGGCAGTCGTCTATTATTTCCGCAATTCTGTTATACTCATTGGTACCTATAACCGCGTCAACCTCCGGGATTTCGGAGATTATTTGTTCTTTATACCTCTGTGCCATACAGCCGGTAACAATAAGCAGCTTTTTATCATCCGCTTTTTTGTACTGCGCAAGCTCCAAAATGCAATTTATCGACTCAACCTGAGCATCCTCAACAAACGTACAGGTATTAACAATCATAATATCCGCATCCGCCTCGTTTTCCCAAAGCTCGTATCCGGCGGATTTAAGAATAGCTGTCATTTGCTCGCTATCAATAAGATTTTTGGAGCATCCCAAAGATGCAATCGCTATCTTTTTCAATTCAAATTCTCCTTAATCAAGTCATAATCAATAATCAAGCCATAATCAATCTTTAAAGTCAAAATCAAATTCTCTGAGAGCGCGGCGTATCTCGTCAAGCGAATAACCGCGTCTGGCAAGCATAGACCGAAACCGCTCCAGATCCTTTCTGTCGGTAATTTCGGTTATCTTCAGTCTTTCGGCAATGTAATCCGTTAGCGCGGCATCAAAATCCACGTCTGCCTCAGCGATAGCACGATCAATCACAGCGGGAGGAACACCCTTGCGCATAAGCTCCTGTCTGATACGATACTCGCCCTTGGCGTTTAGATTTACACTGTCCGATATATAGCAATCCGCGTAGTGCCTGTCGTTTAAAAAACCCTCTTTAATCAAATCACTGACAATTTGCTCCGCAACCTCGCTGTCATAGCCCTTCCTGCGAAGTCTGTCGAAAATTTCTCTTGAGGTATACATTCTGGCAGACAAAAAACGCAAAGCCAACCGCTTTCCTCTTAACAATTCATCCACGTCATATAACCCTCCGTTCACTCATGTATTCTCTCAGCAATGACTCTCAAGCGCAGAGAAAGGCTTTTTTAAAAAACTACTTCTTTTTCTTTGGCTTTTCCAGACCCTCTACCGGCTTATCATCAAACATATTCATGTCCTCCTCTCCAATCAGGGGCAGACCTGCTTGTTCACGAATTTTGTTTTCAATCTCAACGGCAAGCTCCGGATTTTCCTCAAGTATTTTCTTAACCTTATCGCGTCCCTGACCTAAACGTTCACCCTCATAGCTGAACCACGATCCGCTCTTATGTATAATATCCATATCGACGGCGACATCTACCACATTTCCCATTTTGGAAATTCCCTCGCCGTACATTATGTCAAATTCCGCCTCTTTAAACGGAGGAGCGACCTTATTCTTTACAACCTTTACTCTGGTTCTGTTTCCGATAAGATTTCCATCACCCTTAATCCCTTCAACACGTCTTACATCAAGTCTTACCGACGCATAGAACTTAAGCGCTCTTCCGCCTGTGGTTGTTTCGGGATTACCGAACATTATACCGATTTTTTCACGCAGCTGGTTAATAAATATTGCCGTTGTATTGGATTTTGAGATAATACCGGCAAGCTTTCTGAGCGCTTGTGACATAAGTCTTGCTTGCTGACCCACATGGGCATCACCCATAAGCCCCTCGATTTCCGCTTTGGGAACCAACGCCGCGACAGAGTCAATAACGATAACGTCAACCGCACCGCTCCTTACCAGGTATTCGGTTATTTCAAGCGCCTGTTCGCCCGTGTCGGGCTGTGAAACAATAAGATCATCGGTGTGAACACCGAGAGCTTCGGCGTAAACAGGATCAAGCGCGTGCTCAGCGTCAATAAAAGCTGCCTCACCTCCCATTTTTTGCACCTGCGCCACAACATGAAGCGCAACGGTGGTTTTACCGGAAGACTCGGGTCCGTATATTTCTATAATTCTGCCCCTTGGCAATCCGCCGATACCGAGAGCAATATCAAGCGCCAACGCACCGGTCGGTATAGCCTCAACATTTGCCTTGGGCTTTTCGCCAAGACGCATAACCGCTCCACTGCCGAACTGCTTTTCAATCTGCCCCATAGCGAGATCAAGGGCTTTTCTTTTCTCCTCGTTCATTATAAATTCTCCATTCTTATATTCAAAGATTTATATTAAAACATAACATTCCTTATAATATTATAAGTTACGAATAATACTCTGTCAAGCAATTTTTATCACTTTTTTATTGATGAAACACGTTAAAAGCACATATAAAATTAAATAAAAATAAATTGCAAAATTAACCCTTGACAACCGATAAAAAATAATATATAATATTAACCTGTGAACGCCGATATAGCTCAGTAGGTAGAGCGATTCACTCGTAATGAATAGGTCAGCAGTTCGAATCTGCTTATCGGCTCCACTTTAAATCAAACGGAGCGCCACTGCGGCGCTCCGTTGTTATTTTCTTAATTTATTCTTTATTTATTTTATTTTTTTATCATTTTATTTCTTTTACCGATATTACATCTACATCATCGGGAGTCATGTTTCTCTCCATTATACTTACCAGAGCGCCGACTGTATCAAGTGATGTCATCAGAGTAATCGAGCACTCGGAAGCACAGCGTCTTATCTTAAAGCCGTCGCTGCCCTTGTCGTTACCCTTTTGCGGAATATCTATTATCAACTCACATACACCGCTGCGGATTACATCAAGTACGTTCGGCACACCCTCGCTTATTTTTTTCGCGTCTTTAACGGAAAGTCCGTTACCGCGCAGAAATTCCGCAGTTCCACTGGTAGCAATAAAATTACAGCCCATAGAAGCAAACCGCTTTGCCAGCGGCAAAAAGTTTTCCTTATCCCGCTCCCTTATTGTGGCAAGAATTGTACTGCCGGGCTTGGGAATTGTTGTGTCCGCGCCTACAAAGCCCTTATATATTGCCTCCTCAAAGCTTCTGCCAACGCCCAGAACCTCTCCTGTGGACCGCATTTCCGGACCCAGACTGACCTCTACCATCGGCAACTTTTCTGTGGAAAATACAGGAACCTTTACGGCAACCATGTCGGATTCGGGGCTAATTCCGCTGCCATAGCCCATTGATTTTAAGCTTTCGCCCATCATAACCCTTGTGGCAATGTCAATGACCGGAACCCCGGTAACCTTTGTAATATACGGTACAGTACGGCTGGAACGCGGGTTTACCTCAATAATATACAGTTCGTTTTTAAACTCGATGAACTGTATATTAATCATTCCTATTACCTTTAACTCTACGGCGATCCGCCGGGTTACATCCATTATCTTTTCTTTTATGTCCTCCGAAACATTCTGGGGCGGATATATAGAAATGCTGTCCCCCGAATGTATTCCGGCACGCTCCAAATGTTCCATTATACCGGGGATAAACACATCCGTACCGTCACAGATTGCATCAACCTCCAGCTCACGTCCCCCCAAGTATCTGTCAATCAGAACCGGATTATCCTTATCCTTTTTAAAGGCATCCTCCAGATACTGTACAAGTTCGGTTTCGTTATGAGTAATCTCCATTCCCTGACCGCCCAGAACATATGACGGACGAACCAGCAGCGGATATCCCAGCTCATTTGCTTCTTCAATACCGCGCTGCACAGACCAAACGCCTCTGCCCTTGGGACGTTTTATGCTAAGCTTCTCCAAAACCGCGTCAAACTTTTCTCTGTCCTCAGCCTCGTCTATGTACTTTGGCTTTGTGCCAAGAATTGGAACGTTCATTCTGTCCAGAAAATTCGCGAGCTTGATAGCGGTCTGTCCGCCGAATTGCAGAATTACTCCATCCGGCTTTTCAAGCTCAATTATACTGTAAACATCCTCCTCGGTCAGCGGCTCAAAGTACAGCTTGTCCGATGTGTCAAAATCGGTACTTACAGTTTCGGGATTATTATTGATTATTATTGTTTCAATACCCATCTTTTTCAGCGCCTGTACGCTGTGTACACTGCAATAGTCAAACTCAATACCCTGACCGATCCTGATAGGTCCGGATCCGAGAACCAACACCTTGCGCCTGTCTGATGCTTTCGCCTCGTTTACCTCATCGTATGTGGAATAATAGTACGGCGATACCGCCTCGAACTCTCCGGCACATGTATCAACCATTTTATACGCCGGATAAATGTTAAACTTTTGGCGCAGCTCCCTTATGTCACTGCCCTTGCAGCCTATGATTTCGGCAATTCCCTCATCGCCAAATCCCATGACCTTGTATTCTCTCAGGACTTCGGGTGTCAGTGTCTCAATTGTGTATTCCTTTAGCTCTTCTTCCTTTTCAACTATATTTTTAATCTTTTCTATAAACCACGGATCCATGCCGGTTATCTCGCAAATTTTTTCCATAAGGTAATCACGTCTGATAAGCTCCGCCAAATCAAACAGACGCTCATCGTCAGGAACCACAACCCTGTGCTTTAAACCTTCAAGGCTATGATTTTTCGAAAATTCGCGTATCAGCGTAAACTGCTTTATCTCAAGAGAGCGTATGCCCTTAAGAAGCGCCGCCTCAAAGCTGTTGCCTATCGCCATTACCTCACCGGTTGCCATCATCTTTGTACCCAATTGCCTTTTCGCGCCAAAGAATTTGTCAAACGGCCACTTCGGAATTTTTACAACACAATAGTCAAGAGCCGGCTCAAAGCAAGCATATGTCTTGCCCGTAACAGCGTTTTTAATTTCGTCTAAGTTATACCCAAGGGCAATTTTTGCTCCTATCTTCGCAATCGGGTAACCGGTAGCCTTTGAAGCAAGAGCGGATGAACGGCTGACACGGGGATTTATCTCTATAACCGCGTATTCAAAGCTGCTTGGATTAAGTGCAAACTGAACATTGCAGCCGCCCTTTATCTCAATAGTATTAATAATGTCAATAGCAGCCTTTCTGAGCATCTGATATTCTCTGTCTGCCAATGTCTGAACGGGCGCGACAACTATACTGTCACCCGTGTGTACACCGACAGGATCGACGTTTTCCATAGAACATACCGTTATACAGTTACCCGCTCCGTCGCGAATGACTTCAAACTCAATCTCTTTCCAGCCCCTTATACATTTTTCGATAAGAACCTGACCCACGCGCGACAAATGAATACCCTGTGTCGCGATTTCAATAAGCTCGTTTTGGTTTTCGGCTATGCCGCCGCCCGTGCCGCCCAACGTGTAAGCCGGACGTACAATTACGGGATAACCGATTTCGTCCGCAAAGTCGCAGGCATCCTCTACGGTGTTTACAATTTCACCCTTAATCATCGGCTGATTTGTTCGTTCCATAAGCCGCTTAAAGCTGTCTCTGTCCTCGCCCTCTTTTATTGATTCTATTGATGTTCCTATTACCTTGACACCGTATTTATCAAGTATTCCTTTATCATACAGCTCACAGGCAATGTTAAGCCCCGTCTGACCGCCCATTCCCGCAATAAGGCTGTCGGGACGCTCTTTTTTTATTACCTTTTCCAGATATTCCGCTGTCAAAGGCTCAATATATGTGTAATCGGCAGTATCCTTGTCAGTCATTATGGTTGCCGGATTACTGTTTACCAAAACGACTTCTATACCATCCTCTTTTATGGCGCGGCATGCCTGAGTTCCGGAATAATCAAACTCTGCCGCCTGTCCGATAACTATCGGACCGGAACCGATAACAAGTACCTTTTTTATGCTAT
This sequence comes from uncultured Oscillospiraceae bacterium, assembly GCA_964442605.1. Classification (GTDB taxonomy): domain Bacteria; phylum Bacillota; class Clostridia; order Monoglobales; family Monoglobaceae; genus Monoglobus. Next base: position 19,087 of record CAYTZR010000006.1, on the reverse strand, counting down.
TGTCCTTAGGCATTTTCATTACCTCCATTGATAAGACCTAAAAAATCATCAAATATAAAGCCTGTGTCAAGCGGTCCCGGAGACGCTTCGGGATGAAACTGCACACTGCGCACAGGCAATGTCTTGTGTTTAATTCCCTCGCAGGTTCCGTCGTTTACATTGACATACAGCTCCTCGACACCATCAGGTAAATCCGACACTATATAGTTATGGTTCTGAGAGGATATATAAACCCTTCCTGTTTCCAAATTTTTTACCGGGTGATTTCCACCATGATGACCGAATTTAAGCTTTTGAGTTCTGCAACCCAAAGCCAGCCCGATTATCTGGTGTCCCATACAAATTCCGCATATCGGGTATCTGCCGATAAGGCCCTTCACCGTTTCAATAGTCTCGGGAACATCCTCCGGATTACCGGGACCGTTTGATATAAACACCATGTCCGGCTCAATCTTAATAATTTCCTCAGCCGTCGCGTTATACGGGAATACCGTTATATCACATTTACGCCTTTTAAGGTCACGGATAATACCCGCCTTCGCGCCCATATCTATAAACGCGATTTTCTTGCCTTCCCCCTTTATGTTATATGAGCTTTTGCAGGAAACACGGCTGATAACATCACTGTTATCAAGGCTTTCAAAACGCTGTTTAATATCACTTTCATCAAGCTCCTCAGCCGTCGTAATAATACCCTTCATACAGCCGCTTTCACGAATAATCCTTGTGAGCGCCCTCGTATCTATTCCCTCAAGTCCCATAATACGGTTTTGACGCAGAAATCCGTCAAGACTCATCTCTGTTCTGAAATTACTGGGATAGTCGCACTTCTCACGCACAACAAAAGCCGTAAGCGCAGGCTTGTCAGACTCCATATCATCAAAGTTTATACCGTAGTTGCCGATAAGCGGATAGGTCATAACCACTATCTGTCCGCAAAATGACGGGTCTGTCAGCGTCTCCTGATAACCGGTCATGTTTGTTGTGAACACAACCTCGCCTACCGCGTCACGAATGCATCCAAACGCCTTGCCGGAAAACACTGTTCCGTTTTCCAATATGAGCTTCGCGTTTCTTCCGCATTGCATAAAACCAACTCCTTTATCCAAAAATGCGCAAAATAAAAGGACAATTGAGAAACACCAGACCTCAACGTCCTTATTAACTGAATTTAAAAATAAATATCCCTCGGAAAGTGAAAAGAACAAAACCGATTTTTTGACTTAACTTCGGACATTAACCGCAATGTCATCAAGTCCCCTTTCCAAGTATTTTATCCATTTTACCATTACAGCCGCCTCTTGTCAATAGATGATTTGATTTTTTTGATAATTTTAATTTTCTAATTTTAAATTTATTTGAGCGGCGTAAAAAACTCCGCAAAATTTGCCCTGTTGCCAAATTTGCTATGTTGCTAAATTTGCTATGTTGCTACATTGATATAATCTAAATTGACATCCTCGGTCCCCGTCATAAAGCAGCCCTTTTCTTTTGCATAGGCTATATATTCCAGAATTTCGGCTGTTATCATTTCTCCGGGAGCCAATATGGGTATTCCCGGCGGATAGCACATAACAAATTCGCTGCACACCATGCCGTCGCTTTTTTCTATGGGAACCGCTCGTTTTGGCGCATAGAAAGCCTGCTTTGGAGTGGTTATTACCTCCGGCGATATATATTCATGCTCAAGCATTCCCGCCGCGGATTTACTATGTATCCTCTCAATCTCACTGAGGGAGGATATAAGGCGCTCTACCGTCAGCTTTGTATCTCCTACCGATATGATGGCGAGAATATTTCCTATATCTCCGAACTCAATCTGTATATCATAATCATCGCGGAGCAGGTCATAAACCTCTATACCCGCAAGTCCTATATCTCCGGTATGTACGGACAGCTTTGCCAAATCAAAATCATATACGGCATTCCCGTCTATTAAATCCCTGCCAAAGGCGTAATATCCGCCAATTTTGTTTACCTCGGCTCTGGCATACTCCGCTAACTCCAAAACATTTTTATATATACCTCTTCCGTTAAGGGCAAGATTTTTTCTGGATAAATCCAGGGATGACATAAGCAAGTACGAGCCGCTTGTTGTCTGAGTCAAGTTTATTATTTGACGGATATAACCCTCGCTTATATAGCTGTTTATGAGCAAAAATGAGCTTTGCGTTAAAGAACCGCCGTTTTTATGCATACTGACCGCTGCCATATCCGCACCCGCCGCCATTGCGCTTATAGGCAGCCCTTCGCCGAAATAAAAATGCGTTCCGTGCGCCTCGTCAACGAGCACAAGCATTCCTGCCCTGTGGGCAATATCGACAATCCTTTTTAAGTCGCTGCATATGCCGTAATAGGTGGGATTATTTACAAAAACCGCCTTTGCGTCAGGATTTGCGTCTATTGCCCTTTGAACATCCTCAACGCTCATCCCCAAAGGTATACCCAGCCTTTTGTTTACCCCCGGATTTACATAAACGGGCACCGCTCCGTTTACGACAAGCGCGTTTATCGCGCTGCGGTGAACGTTACGCGGTAAAATAATCTTTTCACCGTCTTTTACCGCCGAAAACACCATAGCCTGCACGGCGCTTGTGGTTCCGTTGACCATAAAAAACGCGTGCTTTGCACCAAACGCATCCGCCGCCAGTTCCTCCGCCTCGCGTATGACCGAAACCGGATGACAAAGATTGTCGAGAGGCTTCATTGAATTAACATCAACCTCCATGCATTTCTTGCCCAAAAAATCTGTCAGCTCCGAATTACCCTTGCCGCGCTTATGCCCCGGCACATCAAACGGGACTATACGCATTGACTTAAACTTCATTAATGCCTCATAAATCGGGGCTTTTCTCTGCTCCAACCGAGTACCCTCCATCAATAAATATTTTGTCCGCTGAATATTTCAATCATTTCTCGGCGCAGACTGTTGCTTATATTAAGCCGGGTTTTCGGTTCCAGCTCGTAAACATCGGTCTTGAACAAATAATTCTGAAGATCAATATCCTTAATAAGCATTCTTGTATGAAAAATATTTGACTGGTATACATTTACGTCAACCGCGTCATAACGCTCCAATGTTCTTTTATCAATAAAATCCTGTATAGATGTAATCGAGTGATCTATAAACAGCTTTTTCCCGTCCAAATCTCTGGTAAAGCCTCTTACCCTGTAATCCGCGGTGATAATATCGGAATCAAAATTTCCGATAAGATAATCAAGAGCCTTTAGCGGCGAAATTTTACCGCATGTAGAAACGCATATATCCACTCTGAAGGTTGAAATTGCCTTGTCGGGGTGATATTCCGGATAGGTATGCACCGTAACGTGACTCTTGTCGAGGTGGAGCATAATCTCATCCCCCGTAACATGACTGACCGTCGGCTGAGCGGGTATCATTGACTCATCACTTATCATAAGATTCACGCTCGCGCCCTGAGGGTCATAATCCTGCTTTGAAATGCTTAGTACATTAGCGCCGATTATATCCGTAACATCGCACAGGATCTTTGTCAAACGTTCTGAATTATACTGCTCGTCAATGTAGGCGATATAATCCTTTTGCTCCCGCTCGCTTTTGGCATAGCATACATCATATATATTAAAGCTTAAGGTTTTTGTCAAATTGTTGAACGCATAAAGCTTAATCTTATCCGGCATATCTTTCATCTCCTCACAAATTTTAGGAATTCCATCAGATAAGTAATTATACTATACAAAAGAAACTATTTCAATAGCTTTTTTTACAAAAATTTTCGCGGCTTTAAATCGGTAAAAACCGCATAAAAATTGTCCCGACCGCCTCGGAACGGTATTTCAATCGGAGCGGTTCCTTAATCGGGACAATTTTTCATATACTTCCAATATACTTCTAATATAATCTAATATAATTCCAATATGCTTTTAATATGCTTCTAATCAAAACAAAATCTCATCTGTAATTTTTTTCTCTGAACATTAACTGTAACCTCTTAATATATTCAACTATGAACAACAGTAAATATTTCTTTTTAAGCATCAACTTATATTTCAAAAAGTCGGGGCATAAATCACGAGTCGGAAGCTCGGCGTTGAACAGCTCACCCGTTTCTTTTATACACTTATACTTTTCTATTAAATTAAAATCCCGACTGTCATTTATAACCATCTGCATATAAAAGTCGATATTCACGGCAAACTCGCGGCACAGCTTCTCCAAGAAAGCCTTACTGTTATTATTCCAATCTCTGCCATACTCAAGCTTTTTGCTTATGAGTAATAACGTATCGCTTAAAATGCTATTAAAATATTTCTGTGCATTTGAGTGAGCGCTGCTGACATAATACTTGTAGTATACCTTGCCGCAAAAACTGATTTTGCTGATATAATTAATATAATCCAAGTTAAATATTGCGTCCTCGTTGCGTCTAAGCTTTGGAAAACGCAAATTATTATTCTTAATTATATCGGATTTATACAGTTTATTCCATATATTACCCGATATACGACACTCTGAATCGTTAAATCCGAATTTATCAAAGTTAATTCTCACATAGTCACCATCGTAAACGCCTGACGGGTTATTGACAGTTTTTATCGTTTCTCCGTTCTTATCTACATATGCAAAGCCGCATACGACCAAATCGGAATTATCTTTCTCCATTACTGAAACCATTTCTTCGATAGTATTTCTTTCCACCTCATCATCAATATCCATAAAATAAATATATTTTCCGTGTGAAAAATCTATGCCGTTGTTTCTTGCGGCGGCAACGCCGCGGTTTTCTTGATGAATAACGCTTACTCTTTTGTCAAGCTTTGCTATCCTGTTACATACTTCAAGCACGTTATCCTCAGAGCCGTCATCTACCAATACGATTTCAAGATTATCATAGGTCTGTTCAAGCAATTGATTTATGTTGCGTTCAATCATTTCCGCCATATTATAAATAGGAACTATAACACTAACCAACTTATCCATAAATATACCTCGCGATTGTCTTAGCCGATATCATTTTTATATTTGAACAGCGCCAAACGTACAACAAAATACAGTGCAAAATATCTTTCTTTTTTCATTAGCTTATACATTGTTGAATTTGACTTATAATTCTTATCGGGCATTTCATCGACACAGCGTCTCGCAATATCCTTAACGCGCCTGTAACGTTCCGAAAAGCTCATATTCCATTTTGGATTAAACAGATGCATAAGACTTTTTGTAGTATAGTTGATAAAAGAATCGCTGAGTATGTTTACAGCCTCTTTATTATCCGGATTCCAGTCAATAATATATTTTATTCTGTTTGCGTTAAACTCGCTTACCATATCAAAGTAATTAATAGGAAACTTGCTAAAAGCTTTATTCATATCGTTATGATAATATGTATAAAACACATCACTGATCATCATTATTTTTTGAGCCACATCAATATACCGCAGCACAAATACCTCGTCCTGATGTCGTTTCATAGGCGGAAACACAATATTGTTATTCCTGATTACATCCAAATCAAACAACTTATTCCATAAAGCACCGTAAATCTGCCAGTTTTTTTTATCAATGAAAAGATTATAATTCCTCCTGACATAACCGCCGTCAAATGATCTGTTCGGAAAATTGTCAAACACCTTGCTTTTGCCAAAGCTGTACTCAATTCGATAACCGAAAACAATTAAATCGCAATCATTGTTATTAAAAACCCCAACCAGCCTTTCAATTGCATTTTCCGACAATTCATCATCCGCGTCCGAAAAGAAAGCATACTTTCCGGATGAGTTTGCTATAGCTAAATTTCTTGCGGGTCCCGAGCCCTGATTTTCCTGATGGAAAACCTTAATTCTCCTGTCAAATTCCGCAAGCCTGTTACAAACATCAAGCGTATTATCCGTTGAACCGTCATCAACAAGCAATACTTCTAAGTTTTGATACGTCTGATTGAGCACATGCTTTATTGAACTTTTTAATTTCTCACCCATATTATATATTGGAATAATAATACTGACAAGCGGTTCATTCATGACAAAACCTCCCTCAATTCAAAATATTCTATCATAACAATACCAACACATCAACACCAACTCAATACCAACACAAATCAACCACAACAAGCTCCGGCGGATTGTTGAGTCTCGGCCAGATACTGGATTTTCCCAAGCCTCTGCTTATGATTATATTACTGTTGCTTATGGTGTGGTATCCCTCGGTCAGTTCCGGTAAAAATCCCTCGCCGGTGGAATAAAGACCGCCTATAAACGGAAGCCTGACAAGTCCGCCGTGCGCATGACCGCAGAGCGCCAAATCAATCGGATAATCCTCCAAAACGCCCAAAAATTCGTCAGGATAGTGAACCAGCAGAAGCTTGAAGTAGTCTTCTTCGATATACTTATCAAAGAACTTATGTCCATAACGCTCAAACTGCTCCGGTCCCTGAGATAGCCCGCCGATGTTAAGCTTTGTGTCATTTATCGTGACAACCTCCGACTCATCATTCAAAACATGAACACCCGTCGCCGCAATATCCTCATCAATCTTTGAGTCGTTAAACAGCATTGCCTCGTACTCATTATTACCCAAACAGTAATAGGTCGGCGCAATTTCCACAAGCTGCTCACAAAGTGTTACGACAACACTGTAATCCTCATCATCCGTCATATTCATATCGCCGACACATGCGATTATATCGGGACTAAGATTTCTTATCTTCTCCACAAGCTTGGAATTGTTCTCGCCGAATTCCTTAAGATGTAAATCCGCAAGCACAACAATTCTTACATTATCAGATACTTTTTCCGATACTACCTGATAAAATGATACGTCTATCTTAGATTGGTCGGCAATATTATAGATGCAAACAGCCAAAACTATAATAAGCAGCACGGCAATTATGCGTTTTTTATATTTTGACAGTAACTTTAAATATTTCTTCATAGCTTACTCTCTCCGTTCAAACAATATATTAATCATTTTTTGAGTCATTCTTATCAGCTTTGGATTTTTTTGTATTTTTTGTATTTACATCTAAATTGTTAAATGAATTTATGTCTTTGAAAGCCGCGCTGATAAGCCCTCTCATATCATAAATGCCTTTTTGCTTCGTTTCCTCAACCGCATATGAAAAAGCAATATCCTGATCAGGCTTCTGCGAGTTATAATGTTCAATATAGCTTGTGAGAGTTTCAATAAACATCTCCGCCTTATTGAAGCTGCAATTCTCAAAGATACACATGAACTGATCACTGCCGTTATAACCGACAAAGCCGTAATCCGATGCTGTTTCGCGCAGAATACGCCCAAATTCACCGAGCAGCGTATCTCCCGCTGTTCTGCCTATCTCGCTGTTTACCTCCTTCAAAACGTCAAGTCTGATAAGCACAAACGCGAAGTTATCGGAAAGCGGTTTCTCAGCATATGTATTAATAAGCGTATCGCACTTCGCGCGGTTGTGCAATCCGGTTTTTCTGTCTGTGTACAGCAGATATTCCACAAAATCCTGTGTACGCCCGATAAGGATTGCGCCAAGGCATCCGAAAACAAGGAATATCAGCAGCGCTAAAATCAAATACAGGCTGACATTTATTTTTTCCGACACAAAAACACTGGACAGCTGTGTGATATTTGAGGCTCCAAGATACTGATTAAATTCATCAACAGTGGTCTGAACAACGCTGTAATCGTTATCCAAATCGGTAATCAGCTGATGCATTAATTCTTCTATTTCATCTGTTGCCGCTTCCTCATCGACAGCCGGCACAGCCTCCTCAAAGATATTCAGAAGATTTTGCCTATACTCCATATCAACCCTTGTATGCTCAGAGTTTACCTTAAGGGCTACATAGCGATTAACAAGTGTATCATACGTGGTTTCGGTGTTCATTGTCCTGTATTCATTATCATCATCGTATACATCCTTTAGGATATAATCGTTTGTATTATCGGAATCGGTGCCTTTACCGTAATGATATTGTATACCCTCCTTACTCTTTTCGCTGTACTGAGAAATCAACGAATACAGCGGGTCAATTGTCTCCTGTAGGTTTGTCAAGGTTATGTTATACTGCGTTATCCTGTTTCTGTAATCCTTTATAAGCATATTTTGATCTTTTGATACCTTTTGGTTTAAGATTTTTGAGTATAGCTTAGGGATATTATAATTAAGCTCCTCCTTATATATATCATAAAGATCATTAAAGGTATATCCTGTTGAGGCAGCCCTGTAATCCGGATAATGGTACATTTTATCATACAAATAATTATATATATCTGTCGCGGAGGAATCCAGTATCTCCGCGCTTTCGATATAGTCGTATCCTCCGCTTTCAATGTTTGATGCGTTGTTCGGAAGAACCGTCTGATTTATGTATTTCTCGCCATAATTTATAAAATAATTTTCAAGTATAGAATCCAGCACATTCGCGGCATACTCCTGAGTGTAATCACTGTCAACACCGAATGTGACAAGATAGTCTGTGGGGTAGTACTCGTATTCCTCGCCTTCCTTTAGGATGGCCTCTTTTCTTGCCTCCTCATCCTCGGAAATAATAGGCACAACGCTGCATCTTGAGCGTATAGAATCAACGCTCGCTCCCAAGTTCAAATCTTCAAGCACATCTGTTATGACATTTGAAGAATATATTTCAGTAACGTCAAGTGTGTCGCCGCTTGGAGTCATGCCTCTTTTGGCTTCCGAATTTGAATACCTGATAACCGTCTGAGCGGTATACACCTGCTGCGACATGGCATATTTATACACGATAAGCGCGCCAAGAATACAAACAGCCACTATGAGAAATCTCCATTTTTTTATGTACCTGAAAACTTCAAAATTTCTCATAGAATTACACCCCTCTTCCTAAGTTTGTTCTTATCCACATAATAGAAAATAATACATATAGCCAACAGGAACAAAACGCCAAAAGCAATTACCTTTTTAATTGACAGCCTTTCGAGTAATGATAGCTCTGATGTCTGGAATGTAATATAGTCCTTGGTCTTATATTTTATATATTCTTTATCGATCGCAGTCGCCAGCTGTGAAATCCGATTGAATTCCCGAACTATTTCATTAATCATTTCATCGGCCTTTTTGTAATCTTCATCTGTCGGAACACCGGCGCTTAACCTATCAATAACATCCCTATTGGTTTCTATATCCTTTAAAGTCTCTGTAGACTTTTCCAAGCTGCTTTCAGCATCCTTAGCCAAATAATCTATGCCGATATTGGTTCTTGACATATAATATTCATCTTTATCATTAATAGCCGGTATCATAACAGTACCTATCATGGACTCATCATACATAGCTATGGTATCCTGGCGAACTGAATAGTTGGCTGTGTACTTCTGAAACTCCATATTCAAAACGGAATTTTTATAGTTCAGAGTTTGTATGAAAGAAGTCTTATCCTTGGCAAGACCGGTTTCAAGAACAAATGCCCTTAGCTTTGCAATATCATAATCGGACAGATTTTGGAACTGTCTCTCCAAGGTCTTGAAAGTCTCTCCTGTCTCATCGGATCTGTATGAACCGTTCTCCTTTGCTCTCTTATGAACGTAAAGCTCCATTCTGGAAGCCTGGTGTTCCATGGCATCGCATATTTCCACATATTCCATATTGGAAATATCGTCTAAATCATACGAAAGGGCATTAAGCTTATCACCGTAGTTTTTGTGGAAGAAAACATTATATGCCTTACATATCATTGTCATCATATCTTTGACAGACATATCAATATTCTTGTTCTTTTTGTATGTAACGTTAAAGCTGGTTGAAATAAAATATTGACTTGACTCTATATCGATAGCTTTTGTGTTTGTGCTTTTTATTGAAATATTTCTTGCGAGCCGTTCGGGTGTAAGCTCGTTCTGAAGTCCCATATATGAAATAGCCTGTTCCATGACGTCGTTTGACACAAGCTCATACACGTTAAATCGTGTGGAATTCGGATTAAGCCCCTTTGCTGCCTCCTCATAATTAAGCGACATAGTCACATTAACTGTATTTCTGCTTTGAAACGCAAAAAATATACATAAAATCAATACAAATACCACAGTCAAAGAGATAATTTGGTACTTTCTTCTCCAAAGCTGCAGCAACACAATTCTTGTAGGCGACAGCCCGGAAACCTCCGCGCCTTTATCAAGTTGCTTTTTATTCTTTTTCTTTTTTGCCGCTCTTTCGTTTATTTGTTCTTTAATGCCGCTTACATTGAGCTTTTTCGCATCTTTTTTTATGTAGTTTTTCAAATCCTTTATAAACATCACAAACCACCTTTTTTCCCACATTATCACTTATCACATTATTTCAAGTTCTTTTTGTATAACGTAACCGAATTTTCACCGCGTTTTGAAAATATCTCAAACAATCGTTTTTTATTGTCTTTTTCAACCACAAGCTTATCATTTTCCGGATTTCCCCGCGCTGTCCGCAAAGCGTAGCACAGCGGCATCATTCTCAAAACCGTTCCCGTATAGAAGTAGAACAGAGTATTATCCGTCATATATGTAAAGTAAATATACATCTCACACAAAAAGAACAAACATACCGTTTTATGCCCGCATCTATGTTTGATACGGTTAAACTGGAAAATAAGCGTATAAAGTCCCCACGCCCAAAATCCGAAAAAACCCATCTCTATATAAACACGTATAAAGTCATTATGTATATCTACCATATTATTAAAGGCTGTATTTCCGGATTCGGCAATCTCCTGCATCATAACATGGACATATTCAAATCCGTAACCCACAAACGCCGGGGATATACTCCAATATTTATTGATAGCTTCATACAGAACATTTCTTCCATTGACATTTATATCGGTATTCTCTGCCAAATACGTAAATACATTTGCCCGTATCGCGAAAAGATATAAAAACGCTAATATCAGCGCCGCAAATAATATACATTTCATCAACTTCTCACGAGTGTTCGGCGTCATGCGTTTAAATAATAAACCTATAACAATAATAACACATAAACTCGCTATTGCTATTCTCTTAAATCCCACACCATATAGGAACAATGCTGTAATAATATTTATTATTTTCATTTTCTTAGAGCTTATTTTATCAAAAAGGATAAAATAAATTAAGAAAAATCCATACGTAAAGGTTACATCATGAATTTCAAGCCCTTTCATATAACCTGTCGCTTCTCCGCCCTCTGTCAGAAAATAAGTTATAGATGAAATGATTTCCCCGGTTGTATACTGTGGTATCAATACAACGGCTATAGCTAAATTCCCCAGCGCAAGCCCCCAAAACATGTAATGAATTCCCTTTTCTCCAAAAAGGTACGCCGCCGCGCACAGGTTAAAAACCATAATAAACTGATACAGTATTTTCGCGCATCCCCTGGCAATGTACGAAACCGATTCAAAGCTGAGTATCCAAAGCAAGGCTGAGTATACAAGAACCACCAAAAACCATATTCCGTACAGGACAAAAAAGCTCGCTATAGTATCAAGATTGGTAAAATCCCCTGTTATGAACAAAATTCCGAAGGCTATGGCAACGGTTACCACCGTTATAACCTTTGCTTTGCTGTATCCGTAGCCGAAGTCAATTAAAACAGCCGACGCAAAACACAATATGTAAATCGCAGCGAGAACTCGGGAATTTTGTCTTTTTTGCAAAGTAGACATATACCACTGCTCCCTTGTAAATCCTTCAATATGAGGCTTTAGCCTCTTATTTATAATTATTTATCTATTTAAGAATTATGTTGAATTATGTCGAATTACATCGAAGCAACCGCATCAAAATTACGTTTGCAATTATTATTATCTCTAAATTCGAAAAAGTTTTCAACCCTCTCGGCATATATTTTGTCAAGAGGAAAGCCGTTGGCAAAGCTTTCAATCACATAATCCACAGTTTCAGCCTCAGTATCAAATACAGGACCGAAACCATCTCTTCTATGGCTGAAATACCCGCTGTCATAGTGGTTTTCTCTGTATTCTTTTTCATCAAACTGATAATAAACTACCGGCTTACCCATATAAGCAAAATCAAAGAAGACACTCGAAAAATCCGTTATCAGAAATTTGGAACTCATCAGCAGCTCCTGTACGTCATATTCATCAAACGATGCAATAGTAACTCTGCCGCTTTTGGAGCTGAAATCACTTAAAAATCTCTGTATTTCAAAATGCGGATAAAACACCAGCTCGTAATCATTATCCTCCAAAAAATCAATCAGCCTTTGGTTGTTAATCAGGCTTTGATACGCCCTATAATACTTCGACTTTGTAAAATTACCGCGGTTTCCGACCTCACATATATCCATACGCCATGTCGGCATAAGCAATATACGGTTCTCTACTTTATGCGGTTCCAGCAAGGCGTCATATCTGCAAAGCCCCAAATACTTAACCACACCATCGGGATATCCGTATCCGGATTTTACCGCCTCATATTCAGGCTTAGCGCCACACACAAACAAATCAAGAACAGTGTTTGTATAAGACAACCACTTCGTATTATCCATTGTTATTCCGTGCTGCAAAAAGACGAGTTTGCCGCGAACAAGCCCAAGCTTTTGAAATCTATTATAGCACAATATATCCGGCGAGTATCCGGAAATATGGCTGCTTATCTTATAATCCGCTGCCGCAAACATCAAATGATGCATAAAGCTTTTATAATTCACCACATTGCCGAGCGCCTTAACCTTAGCATAATCGGCAGATTTTTTATCTATTATGTAATAAGCGTTAATTTCAGGGTGATTCTGCCGAACATATTTATAAAAATAATACCCGTTATCCCTCGCGTCTTTTCCGCGCTCCGAAACAATCCACAGGTTTCTGAACCTCTTAAAAAAAAGTTTAGCGACAAAACCGATTACACAAAATATTAAAACACAAATAAATTGCCATATATATTCAGGCAAGCGAATTATAATCCTTTTATATTTTGACATCTGTAATCCCCCATAATCTCCTAAAACTAATTTTACAACGATACAAATATTATATCATTTTATTATAATTATTACAAGTATTATATTTTATTATTTTAAACTTAAATAATAAAATTACAGTCAAAATTCAAATATATGGCTATAAAACTTTTAATTATATCCGGATAATAATATATCTGTTATTTCAAAACCTCGTTATATATACGCTCTATTCGTTCTCCGTATTCCTCAAGAGTGATCATCTGTCCGCGCTTTTCTATGCAGTTTCGGCTCATTTCTTCACACAAGCTCCTGTTTCCCCACAGCTTGCCGATGGCATCCGCGAGCGCGGCAGCGCTTACTTCACTCAAAATAGTTCCGGTTTTTCCATCATCCACAAGCTCCGGCATCCCCCCAAGCGGCGTGCACACAACCGGCGTCCCGAAGGACTCGGACTCCAGTATAGATAACGGACAGTTCTCATACCATATTGACGGATACACCGAAAAACGCGCTTCCGCTATAAGACGATGCAGCTCCTCTCCGGTTTTAAAGCCTACGAATTCAATATTCCGCACGCCCTTCACAGCGTCCTCCATAGGACCTCCGCCGGCTACTATAAACTTAATATCGGGCAACGCCTCGCAGGCTTCAACAAATAAATCCACACCCTTTTCCTCCGACAGTCTGCCGAAGAATAAAACGTAATCCTTTTTCGCGCGGCTCTCAGCCATATCGGGCAGCTCTATATAATTATGTATCGCCACGGTTTTACCGCGATAAATATATTCTCCGAAACGTTTTTTCCGCAGCAACTTGGCTTCTATGAAATTGCTCGGACATATGTACTTATCCACCTTTTTATAGGTTCCCTTTAAAGCATACAACCACGCCTCAACAGCGCCAATCACGCTCTTGACCGTTGATCCGTGTATGCATTTGCCCTTTATACAGTTAAGCTTTGAACCGTTCAAGCATTTTTCGCACGGTTTTTTCAAATTCAAATCAAACATAAGATGATTTGGACACAGCATCTGCAAATCATGAACGGTCTGGACAACGGGAATTCCGTTTGCCTTTGCCTCATCAATAACCGATGGAGTGAGCTGAAAGTTAATGTTGTTCAAATGTATTATATCCGGCTTGAAATCCTTGATTACGCTTCTAAGCTTTCTGCGTGCCTGAAACGAGTAAATTATCCTAAATGGATATAAATATTTTTGTATTCCGGCGTTGTGAAAATCCATATTTTGGGTATACTGCCGAGCGGAGTTATGAACGATGTTTTTTTCATCAAACATTCCGAAATATTCAACACTGTGCCCGTGAGCCGTCAGGTATTCGCCCAGCTTAAAGGTATAGGTTTCCGCTCCGCCCTTAGGATATAAATATTTATTTATAAGCAGCGCCTTCATCAAACTCACCTATTTTCGCTATTTGTTTTTTTCTATCAATCATATATTCAATCATATATTTTATAAGATAATTTGTTCTTATGCTTCGGAATGAGATAAATCCCAAGCGTTCTGTCAACTATATCCTCCCAATCGTATTTCCGGAGTATATCGCGATAGCCGCTGTTATTATTAAGAGAGGCACCGTTGCTGTCGATAATTTTTCTCAGCTCGGCTTCAAGACTTTTTATATCGCCGTGCTTAAAGGACGGCATATAATCTCCCACAACCTCGATATTTTCGGGAATATCGCTGACCAAGCACGGCGAACCGTAGCTTATACACTCCAGCAGGCTCATAGCCATCCCTTCAATATCACTGGGCAGAACATATACCAGACAGTTGTCAAAAAGCTCGTCAAGCAGCTGTCCCTGTACAAAATCCGCAAGGATTATCCTGCTGTCCTTAGCTGCCATCGCCTTAATTTTTTCCGCATACTCATCGCCCGGCGTTAATCCTCCCGCTATCACAAGCTTTTTGTCCGTCTCGATATTGCCGAATGCCTCAATAAGATAATGCAGACCCTTTTCCGGCACTATTCTCGCCAAAAACAGTATGTATCCGTTTTTTTCAAGTCCGAATTTTTCCTTTATAAGCTCCGGCGGGAAGCTTTTGTCTTTAGGTGACATGCCGTTTGGAACAAACCTTGTCTCGCGGCGATAATTATCCATAAAATATTTTTGGTTGTTTTTTGACAAAACTATAAGCTCATTGGCAAATCCGGCGGCGATTTTTTCTCCCTGCTTTAAATACCACGTGGAAAAGCCTCCCCACTTGGCTCTCTGCCAATCAAGCCCATGTATGGTGGCAACAACCTTCCTGCCGAAAATTTTAGGCAGCCACATCATCGCGCACGGTCCCTCGGCGTGATAATGTATGCAGTCATAGCCCCCGAAAAGCGCTCTGACGCTCGCCAGAACAGAATATACAAAGGCGTTCAGCGCGCTGGCCCTGAATGTCGGAATTCTGATTATTCTTATCCCTTTGTAATTTTTCGGCTGTTTGTTTTCCTTGCCGAACCTATCCTTTCGATTATACACGTCAACCGCGATACCGCGCTTAACCAATCTCAGAGCAAGCTCCTCAACCACAACCTCAACACCGCCCTCACGGGTGGGAATACGCTTGTGCCCGATCATCGCAACCTTATATTTCCTTTCATCTCTCATAACAAACAACCTTTCGGATTATACACTTTTCTTTCTTAATATCGGTATATGGGGCGCTAAAGCATCGTATATTTTAAGAAAATATCCCCATGAGGTTTCTTTAAAATACTCAAACTCCTTTGTTCTGCCGAAGAAAATATAGTTTATACAAAGCGGCACAAATACCGCGACAACCGCCTTGCAAATAAAGTCGAGATACAGATTTCCCATTATTATCTCGGCGCATATAAACTTTGATATAAGCATGGAAAACACACCGGAGGCGAAGTAAACCGTGAAAATAACAAAGTATCTTAGGGAACCGATTTTAAAACATTCGGCATACAGCAGCTTTATCTTCAGTACTATCTGGATTATATGTGTCGCAAAGGTTCCGATGAGAATTCCAAACGTCCCGAACTTGATACCGAAAACAATGGAAATAATAAGATTGGCGGTGCTTCCCGCGATTGAAATATTTTTATCCTTGGCAAAAAGACCCGATGCCGTCATAAACCTCCAGAGCGGGCTTCTTAGCGTGGTTATGAAAAAGTTCAGAGCTATAAAGAATACCACAAGCAAGCCCAAAAACGTGTTTGAGCTATAGGTATACTCCTCTCCGTACAGTATCCTGACAATGGTTGAGGAAAGGCAGTAAAAACAGCACGAAAACAAAGAACCGAAAAAGTAATTGATAAAAGTCATGTTTTTCAATACCGTATTGCACCTTGCGCCGTTGCCCTCCGCAACCAAATTTCCCACGCTTGCCGCCGTGGCGGAATCAAGCTGGTCAATTATGCGCCTAAGACCCATAACAAGTGTTGAGTAGCTTGTGTAGATACCGACTTCATAGGTGCCTACCAAAATCGAAATCAATATATTATCGGTCGAATTGGTTATCTTGCCCGACAGACTGCCGATAAATATATTTTTTACATTTTTGAAAACCATGCGCTTTTCGACGTTTAACAGCTCATCCTTACGCTTGAGGTACGGATACATCTTGTCAACCTGACCCGATATTACAACATTGGTTGCGAGTGTCAAAAGAATTTCCACCGTCAAATAAATTAAGTAGTTATGGAATACAAACAGCAACACTATGTTTATTATTTCAACTATAATCTTTACCACCGTATTGATTTTAGATACGATGTAAACCTTTTGATCCGCATTGAGCAACGAGCTCTTATACGAAAACAGATATGAAGATGAGGTCTGAATTAAAAAAAGCACAAAAACAAGGCGAATATAGTTATCCGACACATCCACCTTGGTAACAATATTTTGTATTACAGGCACAAGACACATTCCTATACCGAACACGGCAAGGGCAATATTACGATAAGCCGTCTTGTACATATTCATCAGCTTGACAACTTTTTTCTCGTTATTCTCGGCAAGCGGCTTATAAAGGCTGTATACTATCGCCGAGCCTACGCCGAGTTCAGCCAAAGAAAGCATCGCTATTACTTCATTGAACAGTCCATTTAGGCTGACTGACAATATGCCTGCCTGATGAACGAGAACAACTCTTACAACAAATGTAAAAATAACAGAGACAAACTGAGAAACAATACCGTACAGTAAGTTTTTAGCGCTTTTCTCGCTTCTTGTGTTTCCGGACATTTAACGTTCCCCCGCTGACAACATCATATTCACAAAATTAAAATTTACAAGGTCTTTGCGAGCGCACAGATTTTATCATGCTCCGCTTTTAGCTTTTCAAACTCGGAGGGCAAATTATCGTAATTGCCGCTTCTCACATCATCAACAATCATCTGACCGTATTTGTGTACACCCTTAAAGCCGAGATTGTCCGCAATACCCTTTAGCGTGTGAGCGGCTCTTTCCGCGCCGCTGTAATTATGTTCTTTGATTGCACTCTCAAGGTCGCCGATTATTGTATCCTCGGCATACATAACGGTACACTTCCGCGCGACTTCAACACTGCCCGCAAATCGCTCCAAAACCTCAGCCTTATTAACGCCGAGCTCGTCCCATAACTCTATAATTGTCATTTAAATCTCTCCTCAATAAACCGCGGTTAATAAGCTCCGTCTGCGTTTAAAACCGCGGGAATTGTCTTAAGTATCATCTTAAAATCACACCAAATTCCTTGGTCGTTTATGTATTCAAGATCCATGTCAATCCACTTTTCAAAGCTGATTTTGCTGCGCCCGCAGCACTGCCAATAGCATGTAAGACCGGGTTTAACCTTTAGTCTCTGCATAGCATACGCATCATACATCTCCACCTCCGACGGGAGCGGGGGTCTTGGACCGACTACGCTCATATCTCCCTTTAAGATGTTAATCAGCTGCGGAAGCTCATCTATGCTGTATTTTCTGATAAAAGCGCCAACCCTTGTAACTCTCGGATCGTCATGAATTTTAAACACAGGTCCGCTTGCCTCGTTTTTACTTTCCAATTCCTTAAGCAGCTCCTCAGCGTCCACTATCATGCTTCTGAACTTATACATTTTAAAAGTCTTGCCGCCCTTGCCCACACGCGTCTGCATAAAAAACACGGGACCGCCGTCGCTCTTTATACACGCGGCAACAACCAAAAGCAGAGGGGATAAAACAACCAATGCCAAAAAAGAACAGGTGATATCAGTTAAACGCTTCACAAACAGATACCACGGATTATTATTCGGTTGTACGTTCCTAAACATCTCGTAATGCTCCGGCTTAACAATATTATAAGCAGGATTATATCTGCCTCTGTATCTTTTAGCCATAGAAAACTCCCCCACCAAGTATATATTATAAATATAGCATATTTTTAATATTTTTACAACCTTTTTTATAAATTTTTAGTTATTATTCTTAAAATGCAGAGAAGTTGACAACTTTGGTATAATATACTATAATTATTATAATTAAAAAATTCTTGTGTGTTATTTAGGGGTGACTGATATGAAAAGTGAAAGCGGCGTCTCGGAGGCGGCTCCCGTTAAGAAAAAGGGATCCGCGCTCAAATTTTTTGTGTATATATTGTGTATAGCCGCTATTATAGTACTGCTTATATTTATCTGCAATCAATTTTTATTTTCGTTGATTCGTGTTTCCGGCACGGGCATGGAGCCGACAATGCAAACGGGCGAGCATTGGCTTATCGATAAAACTTCGCGGGATCTGTGCGCCGGTGACATTATTACGTTCAAATCGGAGGATGACGACAGCGCGGCGGTTTCGAGAATTATCGCCTTAGCCGGCGATACGGTATATATTGATATGAGCGGCGGCTTGGTATACGTAAATGGCAGCATAATTGATGAGCCGTATGCGAGGGTTTCCTACAGTCCGGCGGGAAAGTATATAGCGGATTTGATGAGCGCGGGGGAATACAGCAAGGATTTGCCGATAGTCATTCAGGACGGATATATATTTGTTATGGGAGACAACAGGAGTAACAGCCGCGATAGCCGCGAATTCGGTCCGATACCCGTTGAGTCTGTTTTTGGAGTCGTAATAAAGAGGATTAACTGAAATAAAGTTGCCCTTTAAGAAAGAAGTAAAGGGAATTTGGAATAAATAGAAGTATAAGTCTATTCACTAATTATATCTTGCCCCTGCGGGGCAGTCGCCTGCGCGCC
>CAYTZR010000005.1:0-64118 GCA_964442605.1 uncultured Oscillospiraceae bacterium | reverse complement strand
TTGGTTCTAATAAAATTAAGGAGTATTTGCAATATCGCTATGGGGATTATATGAAACTCCCTTCTAAGGAAGCACAGAAGGCTGCGGTTCATGCCATGATTTTTGACACAGGGAAGGATTATAGTAAATATGTCTGCAAAAAAATTGATTGATTTATTTTAAAACTTACATGATTATTGGCAAAACCGGTCATTTTGATCATGTATAGGTGTGGAACTATAGAGTATATCATCAATGGCGGGGGGATATAACTGATAAGCAAGATTAGTAGGATATGAGAAAACAATGTTTTCAAAGGCAAAAAAATTGTGTGTGCCTCTGAAATGTTTTGCAACGATATGAAAGACAGAGAACTTAGATTATAAATGTGGCTAATTTTAGAAGATGTGCTCAAGAAAAGTGTGATCGTGAGATTTCCTATTGAGAAATTATAGAGATTATAGAAAATAAAGTGCAATGAGGTGAAGTTTGTGAACCTTGAAGTTTTAATAAGCTGTATGTATGCAGAGGACTATTCCATTATCGAAAACTCAAATTTATCTAAGGTTAATACATTAGTAATTAATCAATGTAATAATAATTCAAAAGTATGTTTGAATAATTGCCACACTGTTTACAATACAACCTCCAGAGGCTTGTCTAAAAGTAGAAACATAGCAATTGAGTTGGCAGATGCGGATGTGTGTTTGTTAAGTGATGATGATGAGGTATTTGTTGATGATTTGGAGAAAATAATTATTAATGCTTATAATGATATACCAGACGCGGATTTGATAATATTTAAAATGATAAATAAATCAGATCGATTCGGAGGAAAACGAAAACGACTAAGTATCTTGGATTTGATGCGAGTATCTTCTTGTCAAATTTCTTTTCGACTAGAAGCAATAAAGAATAAGATTGAATTTGATACTTTAGTGGGAGCTGGAACATTAAATGGTTCAGGTGAAGAAAATAAGTTTTTGCTTGATTGTTATAAAAAGAAATTAAAAATATATTATGAACCGGTGGAAATAGCAAGTGTGGCACAAGAGCAGTCGACGTGGTTTCATGGGTTTAATGCAGAGTATTTTTACAATAGGGGTAAGACAACAAGATATGTATATGGATTGATTTTTTCTATAATATATTGTGCGTACTTTGCGTTGACAAAATATGATATATATTATAAAGACTCTAGTATGAAAGAGGCATTGCTATATTCTTTGAAGGGTATTTATGAAAATGACATTAATAAACAAAAGGAAGGTTTGGTGAAGGATGGAAAATAAACAAAATGACAGTACATTTTTATTATGTACATATTTGTTGTTATTATCTCATCCGATATACAGATGTATTTATTTTTTGTTAAATTTTTTTGGTATTAATGTCCCGTATTTGCTGGAAATTATTTATCTAGCAATAATTTTGTTGGCAATAAAAGGATTAATAAAACATAAACTTTACAAACAATCTATATTAATATTACTTATTACATGGGGCTTTTTCGGAATTAATTTTTTGATTTCAACAGATGCTGCAAGGCAATATTATGGAAGCAGCGATGTTCAAATGATGCTAATACTAACTATTCCCATTACAGCGTTGATCGTCACTCGGGTAGATGATTGGGAAAAGCTTTTCAGTACAACATCGTTTCTGCTTTTCTCTGACATTATAGTACTACTATCTTTTTTGGGAAAGTTGTTAGAATTTGATAATACGAATTATATGTCTTTTTCTTATGATTTATTACCAGTGTGGGGTATAATATTTATTGCTGCATTTTGTTACAAAAAAAGAATACAATGGATCTTCCTTGGAATTGGGTTACTTGAGGGTCTAATTTATGGGGCACGAGGTCCACTATTGTGGCTTATAATTCTTTTTATATCAACGTGGTTTATAATTTTATATCAAGAAAAAGGAAATATTAAATATCTAGTATATATGTTAATTGCAATTATATTATCTTATTTGGTCATTCAAATAATTATCCCATTAATTATTCAGAGCCAGTTTGCAGAAACATCTTATATTATTAATCGACTAGGTGTGGGAAGCTTGACCGATGATTCAGGACGTCAAAGCATTTATATACAATGTAAACAAGTCCTTAAAAATATGGGGCTTAATGTGTATGGCTTGTATTATGATCGAACAGTTCTTCGTGAGGGAGTGTATGCACATAATATTTTTTATGAAGTGCTTATTTCATTTGGATGGTTAGTGGGTAGTATTTTTATTCTTGGATTATTTATATATATAATCAAAAGATTATTTTATAGTTCAGGAATGAGAAGGGTTATTTGTATATTTTTTATATGTACAATGTTTTTGAGATATTTTATTTCCGGAAGTATTTTCGATGAAAGTGCATTTGTCATATTTATTGGAGCGATTAGTTCGCTAAAATATAATAATCCGAGAAAAGGAGAGGATATAAATGAACGAAATAATAGTTAGTGTAATTATTCCAACTTATAAAAGGGCAGATCGACTTACTGTAGCGATTGATTCTGCGCTCAATCAAACTATTGAAGAGATAGAAATTATTGTTGTCGATGATAATGATCCTGATACCAACTTTAGAGCAATCACTGAAGACATAATGTTGGCATATAAGAATAATAGGAAAGTGATTTATTTAAAACATGAAAAAAATATGAATGGAGCAGCCGCAAGAAACACAGGAATTAAGCATTCACGCGGAAAATATATTTCATTTTTGGATGATGACGATTTCTTCTACCCTGAAAAATTAGAAAAGGAAGTAGCATTTCTAGAAAGTAATATAGAGTATGATGCAGTTTATTGTGGAAGATTTCAAAATGGACAAGTTATTTGTGGAAAATTACAAGGAGATTTATCCGAAGAAATTTTGTTAGAAACATTTTCACCAACTACTTCTGCATTAATGTTTAGGCGCAGTGCGCTTGAAGATATTAATGGTTTTGATGTGAGTTTTAGAAGGCACCAAGATTATGAAATGCTTCTGAGATTTTTTAAAAAACACTTATTAGGGGCGATTGAAGAGCCTTTAATTGAATTTGGAGTTAATGAAGGAGAAAATGAATTACATGGTGATTCTTTAGAAAAAACAAAAGAAAATTATTTAAATGTGTTTGGTGATACGATTGAATCTATAGATAAAAGAAAACCAGGATTTAAAAAAAGAGTTTATTTAAAAACATATAGATTTATATTTTTTGATCATTTAAGTCAAAAAAATTTTCGACGGGCATGTTACTTTTATATTAAGGGATGTAGAATGGATTTTTTCCCATTTCAGGTTGAAGTATATAGATATGCTATTTCCTATGTTCGGATTAAATTAAATAGAAAAAAGGTAAAAAAATGAGTACACAGAAAAATACTACAAAATCCAATATTCTTTTTAATATGACATATCAAGTTCTGGTTATGATATTACCTTTTATTACAGCACCATATATATCAAGAGTATTAGGAGCGGAAGGTATAGGTCAATATACATATACATATTCCATTGCTAATTATTTTGTACTTTTTGCACAAATGGGACTTGCAAATTATGGGAATAGATCTATTGCTAAGGTACGTGATAGTAAAGATAAATTGAATAAAGAATTCTCAAGCATTTATACAATGCAGACGTTGTTTTCAACGACATCTTTAATAATATATTTGATTTTTATTTTTGTTATCCATAATCAATATTTTTATATTGCATTACTTCAGACTTTATATGTTAGTTCAGCAATGTTTGATGTATCATGGTTCTTCTATGGAATAGAAAAATTTAAGATGATAGTTATTCGAAGTGGTATTATAAAAATATGCACAACTTTATGTATATTTGTTTTTGTTAAAGAAAAAGAGGATATATGGATATACACATTAATTTTATCATTAGGATATTTTATAAGTTCATTTTATTTATGGATTAATCTTTCAAAGTATGTATCATATTCAATCCCAGAAAAAGATGATGTTATAAGGCATATTAAACCTAACGTAATTCTTTTTATACCAGTAATTGCTGTTAGTTTATATCATATCATGGATAAAATCATGATTGGTTTTATTGGCTCAATGGTTGATACTGGATTATATGAAAATGCTGATAGGTTAGTGACAATCCCATTAACTATAGTAACTTCAATAGGAACAGTCATGATGCCCAAAATGTCGAATCTCTGTGCCCGTGGTGAAGCGGAAAAGTCTAGTATTTTTATTAGAGATTCTATGCAATTAGTGATGGCACTATCAATTGGAATGGCATTTGGAATGGCAGCAATAGCAGAACGTTTTGTGCCACTTTATTATGGTGAAGATTTTAGGGCGAGCACAAAATTAGTTATTTATTTAACTCCCATTATTGTTTTTACTTCGATAGCATGTGTAATTCGTACACAATATCTAATTCCGAAGGAGAAAGATAAGCAATATATCTTTTCAGTCATAGCAGGTGCGGTGATTAACTTTATTATAAATATTTCGCTGATTTCGAGTTTGGGGCCTATGGGTGCTGTATTAGGAACTCTTGCAGCAGAATTTATAGTTATGTTTATTCAGTGTTTTGCTGTAAGGCGAGAACTAGATTTTATTAGATTTATAAGAGATTCATGGTTTTTTTTGGTTGCTGGATTTTCTATGTATATACTAATCAAAAGACTTGAAGATGTAGTAGCAAATTCGTTTATAGGTATTTTTATTGAAATTTTAATAGGTATAGTAATTTATATGGTTATATCTTGGATTTTTTTATACATAATTGATAAAAGAAGATTAAGATATTTATTTAAAACTATATTGAAATGATAGTAGAAGAGGAATAATAATGAATCTGAAGATATTAAAGTTTAGAGTTATGGAAAAAATATATCAATTCTTAAACAAAGATTCTATGAAAATACGTATTGATAGATATAGATATACTGGTATGCAAATCGGGGGGGGTGCAGACTATTTAGTAAGATTTCTACAGGCGAACCATATCTAATACAAATAGGAAATAATGTGACGATTTCAACAAATGTCTCATTGATAACTCATGATAATTCAGCTATTAAATGTTTTAAAGATGGGACAGACTTTGTTGGAAAGATTATGATTGAAGATGATTGTTTTATAGGTTCAGGAGCCATTATATTACCTGGAGTGACAATAGCAAAAAATACAATTGTTGGTGCCGGAAGCGTAATTTCTAAAAGTATAGAAGAAGAAGGAAGTGTAATAGCCGGAAACCCAGCTCATAAAATTGGCACAACGCAAGATATCAGAGAAAAATATGCGGAAAATGTATTTAATTTTACGGGGCTATCGAGAAGTAGAAGAAAAGAAATCATTATAGATAATTCGGAAAAATGGATTAAAAAATGATGTAATACATGTGATAGAGGAGAGAAGGGGATTTTTCGATGAAAAGGCGAAAGATAAGTATGATGAGGAGGATCTGGTGGTTTACGGCACAGACACCTTATCGGCAGCCGGAGTGTCAAAAAATGTCGGCAGCGGCTGGCATTAAACCCTAGGGCAACGCTTTATGCGCGTGTGCCTAATTACAGATCCTGCGACAAAATCAGTTACCGGAGGTTGCTTTTTTGTGGTTTTTGTGCTATAATTCGGCTTACAGACGGTTTATTTGACATTGGAGATACCGATTTAGATTAATTGAAAAATTTCCGGCTGAATTTTTTTGGAGGGGTGTTATTTTATGAAGCCGTGGGAAAACGGTAAATTAAAGGTCGCAGATAATAAAAGGTATTTTTCGAACGGTGACACGCCGTTCTTTTGGTTGGGCGATACAGCGTGGCTGATTTTTACCAACATAACCGAGGAAGAGGCTTATTTATACTTGAAAAATCGCGCGGATAAAGGCTTTAATGTTATTCAGGCGGTATTAATTTATGCCACCGAAGAGCTTCAAGATGTAAATAAGATGAATGTTAAAGCGTTTAATTACAGAGAGGAAGATTATTGGCTGCATTGTGATCGGGTGATACGGATGGCAGAGGAACTCGGTATGTATGTTGCTCTTCTGCCCGCGTGGGGCAGTTTGGCAAAGAAAGGTGTTTTAAACGAGGATAACGCGATTAGGTATACGGATTTTTTATGTTCCCGTTATAGAGATTATCCCAATATTATTTGGCTGCTCGGCGGTGATATAAGGGGTGAGGGCTATGAAAATTTATATACACTTATGGGTGAAGAGTTTAAAAGGCAGATGCCAAACACCCTGATCGGGTTTCATCCCTTCGGAAGAACAACATCCACGGATTGGTTTGCCGATGCGGAATGGCTCGATTTTAATATGTTTCAGTCCGGGCATCGCCGATATGATCAATATAAGATAGGAAAATGGGATGACAGTAAGAATAAGGACGGATTTTTCGGTCCGGATAATTGGAAATATGTGAAAAGGGATTATGAACGCTCCGAAAAGCCTGTTTTGGACGGTGAACCGTCTTATGAGTGGATATTGCAAGGGCTTCATGATGTTACACAGCCGTATTGGACAGCAAAGGACGCGAGAAGATATGCGTATTGGTCGGTTTTCCAGGGAGCGTGCGGACATACATACGGAGACAATTCTGTTATGCAGTTTTATGATGGGGTCAGCAAAGGCGTAACATACGGCGCGAGGGATAAATGGCAGGATGCTTTACATCACGATGGTTCGGAGCAGATGGGCTTTTTAAAAAAGCTGATGGAGTCGGTGGATTTTTATAACGGAAAAGAACGCTGTGATTTACTCTTATCACCGCAGGGTGAAAAGTATGAAAGGGTTTCTGTGTTTGGCGGATCGAAATTCGTTATGGCTTATACCTTCTCGGCAACGGAATATGATCTTGATCTATCGGATTACGCGGGTTATGATATGTACTTTTTCAGACCATCTGCGGGAAGCTACGGCTATGCCGGTGTTGTAGATGACAAAACAAGGCATATAGTTGTTCCAAAGGTTTATGGCGATGACACGGATTGGGTGCTGGTAATAAAACAATAAAACAATAAAACAATAAAATAACAAAATAACAAAATAACAAAATAACAAAATAACAAAAAGATGTTCGGTTTAATCGGCAAGTGAATTATGATTTACGCGTTGCGTTTATTTTTCGGCATTGGATATTTTAAAGCCCCGCCCTATTACTTCTTTGGCATCGCTGACAACAACAAACGCGTTTGGGTCAATGCTTGTGACCAGATTTTTAAGACGCGGAACCTGGTGCTTACGCATAACGCACATCAGGACGCCTCTGCTTTTGCGGCTGTAGAATGAGTAACCGGAAAGCACGGTTGAACCGCGCTTGAGCTCATTTGCAATTCCCTTAGAAATATCGGTGTTTTTTTCGGAAATTATATATATGATTTTCGCAAAGTCAACACCGTCTAAAATCGTGTCGAGAACATGAGAGCTGACAAACAGCATTACTATGGAATACAGAATGGTTTCAAGGCTTTTAAACGCGATACCCGCAAATATTATTATAACACCATCGATTGCTATGAAAAGCTGCCCTATCGACATAGACGGGAACCATTTTTTAAAGACCAATGACAGTATGTCTGTTCCGCCGGTGGTTCCGCCATAGCGCATAGTCAGACCTAAGCCAAGACCGTATATAACACCGCCGAATACCGAACAAAGCAGCATATCGTTTGATATAGGAAGCAGGGCATTAAAAAAGTCCAATTCAAATATTTGAGTGGAAAGCGACAGCGCCATTGTTCCAAAAACCGAGGAGAGAAGAAATTTAGCGTTAAAGTTGACAAAGCCCAATATAAAAATCGGAATGTTGATCACAAGCACCATAAATCCCACCGGGAGATTAAAAAGATAGTGCAGCACAGTCGCAATACCGCTGACGCCGCCGGCGGTAATCTGTGTCGGCACAAGAAAAAACGCCAAGCCAAAGCCCATTATTGAGCCGCCCAGCAAAATCATAAAAAAATTAATAAGTTTTTGTCTTATATTGTTGTTCAAAAAAATCAACCCCGACATATATTTTGGTTTGAATATGTATATGCCGGGGATAAATTATTCAAATATATGTTTTAACAAGTCGCATATTCTCTGCTTTTTGCCGGATAGGTATAAAAATCCGATTAGCGCTTCAACTCCGGTTGCTATACGGTAGTCGCTCATATCCGAATTTTTCGGAACATGGGATTTGGTGTTTCTGCCGCGTTTAAATACGCCCATCTCCTCATCCGAGAGCAGAGGCTCTATTTTTCTGTAAAGCTCGGACTGCGCTTTGCAGCACACATGCTTTGCCGCTGTTTTGTGCAATGTATTCACATTGCGGTTGGAGTCCTTAATCAGGTAGCTGCGGACATACAGCTCGTAAATGCAGTCGCCTATATACGCCAGCGTTAGCGGAGAATATTGTATAGGCGGAACCTTGTTTAGATTAAGGCTTTCCAAAATGACGTCTATCATAATTATATTATAACCCTTATCCTTTAAATTTATTACAGCTTTATAAGCTGCTGTCCTTGCCTTGTATCCTTAACCGAGTAACCAAGCTCCGTCAGCTTGTCGCGGATTTCATCCGATCTTGCCCAATTCTTTTGCGCTCTGGCTTCATCGCGCTGCTTTACAAGCGCCGCAACCTCATCGGGAATTTTTCCCTCGTGTTTGTTCTGTAAAAGTCCCAGAACGCAGCCGAGCTCCTCCAACATATCATAGGCATAATCAACAGCCTGCTTTGACGGATTGCTTTCGGAGGTAAGTCTTACGTTGGCAAGGGAGACGATTTCAAACAATTCCGATATAGCGTCCGCTGTGTTAAGGTCATCGTCCATTGCGGCGATGAATTTTTCTTTGTATCCGTCAAGCGACGCGATAACATCCTTTTCATTTTCTTTAAGCTCCGTAACGCACGCTGTGCCGCTTAGGAATTTCAATGTTTCCATGCAGTTGTAAATTCTGTCAAGCGCGGACTTTGATGATTCCATAAGCTCCTTGCTGAAATTGATAGGGCTTCTGTAATGAGCCGACAGCATAAAGAAGCGTATAACCTCATAGTCAAACTCTTTTGCTATATCGCGGACAGTAAAAAAGTTGCCCAGAGATTTCGACATTTTTTTGTTGTCAATATTGATGTAGCCGTTGTGAACCCAGTAGTTGGCGAAGCTGCAGCCGTTTGCCGCCTCGCTTTGGGCGATTTCGTTTTCATGGTGAGGGAAAATAAGATCCTGCCCGCCGCTGTGAATATCTATCGTGTTTCCGAGATACTTGTTTGCCATAGCGCTGCACTCAATATGCCAGCCCGGACGTCCCATACCCCAAGGGCTTTCCCACGCGGGTTCGCCCGGCTTCTGCTTTTTCCATACGGCAAAGTCCATCGGGTCACGCTTATCCTCGTTTATATCTATACGCACACCGCTCTCCAAGTCCTCAAGGGGCTGATGCGACAGCTTTCCGTAATCCTTGAATTTTTTGGTGCTGTAATACACATCGCCGTCAACATTATACGCGTAGCCGTTGGCTATCAGCTTTTCTATAATTTCGATTATTGCATCAATATTTTCGGTGGCTCTGGGATGAACTGTGGCATTGTGAATTCCGAGACCTGTCGCGTCGGTAAAATACTCATCAATAAATCGATCGGCAAGCTCCTTTACGGTAATACCCAGCTCATTTGCCTTATTTATCATTTTATCGTCTATATCGGTAAAGTTTTGAACAAATTTAACCTTATAGCCGCGGTACTCAAGGTATCTGCGCAGCGTGTCAAAAATTATAAACGGCCTTGCGTTTCCTATATGAAAATAGTTGTACACGGTCGGACCGCAGGAATACATTTTAACCTCTCCGTCTTTGATTGGAATGAACTCTTCCTTGCTTCTGGTCAGTGTATTAAAAAGCTTCATATGTATTATTCCTTTCCAAACCGATTGGTTTTTTAAACTGATGAATTTTGTGTTGATTGAGTTTTTATTGACTTCGTTATTTGTTCGGTTCTTTTTTGCTATTGCCGCATTCTATATCTTCAACCCGTTTAGACAGCTTGCCTATCATATTTCTCAGATTGCACAAGTCCATAGAAACCGGATCGGGAAAGTGTATCTGGTCGAGATCGGCAATGTATACGGTGGATGCCGGAGCAACCTTAATGCCCTCACGCTTTACCACATGAGCGGGTACGCCGACGCAGGTACTGTTGGGCGGTATCTCATTGAGAACAACAGCGTTTGCCGCAACCTTGGAATTGTCTCCTACTGTGAACGGTCCCAATATTTTTGCGCCGCATCCTATGGTTACATTATTGCCGATTGTCGGGTGGCGTTTTCCTTTGTCCTTGCCGGTTCCGCCTAAGGTGACACCCTGATATATGGTACAGTTGTCCCCTACAACCGCAGTTTCTCCGATGACAACGCCCATGCCGTGGTCGATAAAGACATTCTTACCTATCTGTGCGGCAGGGTGAATTTCAATGCCGGTCACCTTTCGTGTGTGCATGGAAAGCCAGTCAGCCATAAAATATCTGCCCTTCTCGTAAAGCCTGTGCGCAATCCTGTGATAAATCAACGCTTTAACACCCGGATAGAGAAAGAAAACTTGAGCTTTTGACCTTGCTGCGGGGTCGCGTTCAAAGGTCAAGCTTATTTCATTCCTTATTAGTTTAATAATCCCCATAAATATACTCCGTAAAGTTTTTGATTTAAAACGAAATTATCGCATATATCCGTGTTTTAACACTTCGTTTTAAGTTTAACAATTATTATAACACTAATCTTTTTATTAAACAAGAGTTTTTAAAATAAATTTCATAAAATTTCAAAATTTCTAAATTTTCTAAATTTCAAAATTTCAAAAAATATATATTTAATCATATTGTTTTGTCATTTATGTTTTTGATGAATTTATTTAAATCAAATACAATTAACAGAGCTGTTCAAAACCGAACAGCTCTCTGATTACGCGTAATTATTTTTTATGTGTTCACGCTCTGATTTTAAGTGCTTGTATTTTTCCTTTGTGGCGTTGCCGCCTCTTATATGGCGTTCGTTTTTATTTTCAAGAAGAACAGAACCGACTTGTTCTGCCAGTCTTATGTTAATTTTTTGCAGTCTTTGCGTAACGTCCTTATGAACGGTTGATTTTGAGATCCCGAATTTCTTTGCCGCTTCTCTCACCGTACATTTATTATCAACTATGTATTGTCCCAGTTCAACGGTTCGTTCCTCTATGTAAGGTCTCACATTGTTCGCCTCCCAAAACTTGTATTGTTCATATTTATGTTTGGGCGAACATAATTATTACTGTTTAAATAAACTTAAATAATATGTGTAATATATATTCGGACAAAATATTTATTTAAATATTTAAAAATCGGAATAATTTAACTTGTTTGGAAAAACGGCTTTACAAATCCCAAAATTATATGTATAATATATAATGTTATGAAAATTAATATTGTTGTGAAAATAAATATTGAAAATTAATATAAAATTAATATTAATATTATGATAATTAAACACTTGTATAAATACAAATTGACATATTGCGGCATAATATTAAATAATATCAAAAGGATGGTGAGACTTGTGCCGAGGGAAACTGTGAACAGACTGACAGCGGCGGAGTGCGCGGCTGAGGAATTGGAGAAGGCGGCTCGCGGGGAGGCTGACGATATAGTTAGATCCGCTCGAAATGAGGCGAAGGAAATTATCGCAAGAGCCGAAGAGACTGCCGCACGGATTATGGCTGATCATGAAAAAAACGCTAAGGCAGAGGCTGAAAAAATCAGAGGGAAATTTGCTGACAGCCAAAAAGGCGAGATTGAAAAGCTGAATGCTGTTTTTGCTAAAGCCAAGGATAAGGCTCTTGAAATTATTATGGAGGAATTAGCATAACTATTTTTTGAAACAATGTTTAATAATTTGTTTATAATAATTCGTTTATGATAATTCAATGAAAGGAGGATCTTTATGGCAAAGCTGCCTATGAAACGTGTTGAGGTTTACGGGCTTAAAAGCCGGCGTAAAGCCATTTTGGAGGCGTTGCAGCGTTTCGGCGTTTTGGAGCCAATAAGCGAGGATTTATCAGAGCTCGGATTTGAGAAAATGAATACGTCTCAGTCTGCGGCAACCTTTTTAAAGGCAAAAGAATCTCTGGAACAGGCTCTTTTGGCGCTTAATAAATATGAGCCCGAGGATGTGCCCATACTCTCTATGTTCAGCAGCAAAAAAATGCTGAGCGTGGAGCAGTATTATAACACGGTTGACAATGTGGACAGGGTTATGAACATTGCTCATGAGATTAATGAGCTCTCAAAGCGAAATTATGAGCTTGAGGCGGATATTGCGAAGTATGAAAACGCGATTTTGTCACTTAAGCCGTGGATGAGTCTTGACATTCCCATGGATTTTATGGGTACAAAAAAGACATGCGCTTTTATCGGCTCGTTTCAGGATGAATTTTCGATAAAAGACATTTTGATTAAGCTTGATGCCTTGATAGCTGAGAACGGCAGAACTGACGATCCGATGTATGCTGTGGATGTCGAGGTTCTTCACTCGGAGCAGGGCTTGACAAATGCTTGTATCATGTGCCGCAGAGAGAAAAGAAATGAGATTGAGTCATATCTGCGCGACATCGGATTTATGCGTCCGAATTATATCGCATCCGGTCTGCCGTCTGAGGAAAAGGATAGGCTTGA
Organism: uncultured Oscillospiraceae bacterium; assembly: GCA_964442605.1. Lineage (GTDB taxonomy): Bacteria > Bacillota > Clostridia > Monoglobales > Monoglobaceae > Monoglobus. Next base: position 51,480 of record CAYTZR010000005.1, on the reverse strand, counting down.
TGAAAAAATCGAGAGTTCACGCCGTGAGACAGAGGAGAATATAAAACGAATTCAGTATCTTGCAAAGCACCGAAGCTTGCTTAAATTCATGGTGGACTACTATGCGATGAGAATAGAGAAGTATCAGACCTTGGGCGACATTAACCAACGCAGAAAATTTTTTGTTATATATGGGTATGTTCCGGAAAAATATTGCCAAAGGTTAAGCGATGAGCTTATTCGTAAGTATGATGCTGCGGTGGAGGTTTGTGAGCTTTCGGAAGAAGATCAGCCGCCCGTGCTGCTTGATAACAACGCTTTTGCGGAGCCTGTGGAGACAGTGCTTGAAACATACAGTATGCCGGGCAGATTTGAAATCGATCCGACGTTCATCATGTCGCTTTTCTATTACTTTTTGTTCGGCATAATGCTGTCGGACGCGGGCTACGGACTGCTTATGATAATCGGCTGCGGATTTGTCCTTTTGCGTTATCCGAATATGGAGTCGGGAATGAAAAAGACGATGAAGATGTTCTTTGGATGCGGAATATCAACATTTTTCTGGGGGATAATGTTCGGAGGATTTTTCGGTGATGCTGTAAAGGTTATATCCACCACGTTTTTCGGAACAACTGTCACAATTCCCGCGCTGTGGTTTGAACCGATAAATAATCCAATGCGTATGCTTATATTCTCGTTCGCGGTGGGAATTATTCACCTGTTTGCCGGGCTTGCGATTAAGTTCTACCAAATGGTTAAAAACGGTGATGTGTTCGGAGCGTTCTTTGACGTGGTGTCATGGTATCTGTTGGTTGGAGGCGCAATCGTGTATTTGCTGTCTATGCAGATGTTTGCGGACATGACAGAATTGAACTTTGTGCTTCCGCATTCTGTCGGAACAGCTGCGGCAGTGTGCGCCGGCATAGGAGCCTTGGGAATTATCCTGTTCGCGGGACGTGCCTCAAAAAATCCCGGCAAGCGTGTTGCAAAGGGATTATATGAGCTTTACGGCATAACGAGCTACTTGAGCGATATATTGTCATATTCCAGATTGCTTGCGCTGGGTCTTGCGACCGGAGTTATAGCGCAGGTGTTCAATCAAATGGGAAGTATGTTCGGCAGCGGAGTTGTGGGGATAATATGCTTCACACTTGTGTTCGTTATAGGACATACCCTCAATATGGCAATCAATCTGCTCGGGGCATACGTTCACACAAACAGGCTGCAGTTTGTGGAGTTCTTTGGTAAATTTTATGAAGGCGGCGGCGAAAAGTTCAAGCCGTTTACAGCCAATACAAAATATTTTAAATTCAAGGAGGAAAAATAAAGATGGAAAATTTAGGTATTGTTTTTGCTTTGACCGGAGCCGCGCTTGCCGCATTGATGGCAGGTATCGGTTCGGCAATCGGAGTAGGTATGGCGGGTGAGGCGGCAGCCGGAGTTGTGACTGAGGATCCCAACAAATTCGGTAAGGTTCTTATTCTGCAGCTTCTGCCCGGTACACAGGGAATTTATGGGCTTCTTATCGCGTTTATTACATTATCGCAAATCGGTATACTCGGAGGCAGCACGGATATTTCGATAGCAAAGGGACTGTTATACCTTGCGGCTTGTCTGCCAATGGCGTTTGTGGGACTTTGGTCAGCTAAAAGACAGGCGAGAGCCGCTGTGTCGGGTATTCATCTCGTGGCGAAGCGTCCTGACCAAATGGGTAAGTCTATGATATTTGCCGCAATGGTTGAAACCTATGCGATCCTTGCTCTTTTGGTTTCTATTCTTTCAATTTTCGGAATAGGCGGTCTTAATATATAGACCATAAAAAAGGAGTGATGACAGTGGAGAAACAAACCGGAGGCTTGAACCTTATACTCAGTCAGATTGATAAAGAGGCGCAGGAGGCTGTGGCAGCGGTAAAGGCGAAAGCAGAGGCGGAAGCGGAGGAGATAATTTCCGACGCAAACAAAAAGGCCGCACAAATAATCGATAATGCCGAGGTGTCAGCCGAAAAGGCGTATGAGTCCGCGTGCCGCCGCGAAGAAAATTCAATACGGCACCGCATGGCTCAGGAGCTGCTGTCCGAAAAGCAAAGACTTATCAATAATCTCGTAGACGAGTCTGCGGATAAGCTGAAAAATATTGATAAAGAACGATATTTTGATTTTTTGATTGCTTTGACAAAAAAATATGTAAGAAATGTACCCGGAACAATGCTTCTTTCCGAAAATGACATCCACAGGATGCCGAAAAGCTTTAGCGATTATATTAAAACGGAGCTTCCAAACCTAAAAACAGAGGTCTCAGAGAGAATTGACAGCGGCTTTATTGTTAAATATGATGATATTGACATAGAAGAAAACTGCACCATTGACGCGCTTGTTGAAGAAAATATTGATAACATAAAGGAAGAGGTTTTAAAGAGCTTGTTCAGATAGTCAAAAGGAGATTTTAATTATGACCGAGCAATACACATATGCGGTATCCAGAATTCATTCTAAGGAGCTTGATTTGCTGACCTCCTCGGACTTGGAGCAGCTTATGCTGTGCTCTGATTTCGCCGAAGCGATGAGATATTTGGCGGGGAAGGGCTACGGCAGCGGCGAGGAGTATTCGGATTTTGAAGCTTTGGAGGCTGATGAAACAAAAAAGCTTTGGGAACTGATTGACGAGCTCGTACCCGATAAAAATCCAAATCCCTTTAAGACCTTGCTTTTACAGACGGATTTTCATAATCTCAAAGCTGCCATAAAGGCTGTGTATACGTCAGAGGAACCCGAAGGCTATTTTTTAAGCGGAGGAACTGTGGAACCGAGCTTGATTTTGGAGTCGGTAAAGCTGAATAAATATGGCGATTTGCCTGATTTTCTGGCGGAAACCGCCAAGCAGGCAACTGAAGCGTTTCTGAAAACAGGTGACGGGCAGGAATGTGATATATATGTTGACAGAGCCTGTATCGAGGCAATTGTTGATACCGGAGAAAGCTCAGGCATTCCGATAGCTCGGGAATACGCCGAGTTGCTTGCGGCGCTCAGCGACATAAAAATAGCCGTCAGAGCCGCACTGACCGGCAAGAACAGAGGGTTTACCGAGCGTGCGCTCGCTAAATGTGACGGTATCGATACGGATATCTTGGCGGCAGCAGCGGCAAAAAATATTGACGAAGTTTATAAGTATTTGGAGCATACCGATTACAGAGAAGCTGTTGAAAAATTAAAAATATCCGTGTCTGAATTTGAAAAATGGGCGGACAACAGGATTATGGATTTGATAAAGAGCGAGAAGCATAACCCATTTACCGTTGCGCCGATTTTCGCTTATATTCTGGCAAAGCAGAACGAGCTTAAAGCGGTTCAGATTATTATAACCGGCAAGAAAAATAACCTTGACGCGGAGCTTGTCAGAGAAAGGATACGTGATTTATATGTATAACATTGCGGCTGTAGGAGACAAGGACAGTGTTGCCGGTTTTGGCGCGCTGGGGCTTGAAACGTTTTTTGTTGATGAGCCGATAAAGTGCAAAAGGGTGTTTAAGCGGCTTGTTACAGGCGGTGAATATGCTGTGATTTATATAACCGAAAAGGCAGCGGAGTACGTTTCCGACGAAATCGAAAAATGCGAAACGAAGATGTTGCCTGCCGTTATAACCATACCGGGGGTTTCCGGTAATACCGGACGCGGAATACGCGGTGTAAAGCAGTCCGTTGAAAAGGCGGTCGGCTCTGATATAATATTTAATGATTAAATAAATCGAAAATTTAGGATGTGATAAATATGGGGAAAGGAATAATCAGTAAGGTTGCCGGTCCGTTGGTAATAGCCGAGGGAATGAAGGAATGTAATATGTACGATGTTGTTCGTGTCGGCGAGCAGCGTCTTATCGGTGAAATAATTGAGATGCATGGCGACAGAGCTTCAATTCAGGTGTATGAGGAAACATCGGGCTTAGGACCCGGTACGCCCGTTGAAACCACCTGTATGCCGCTCAGTGTTGAGCTTGGGCCCGGACTTATAGGAAGCATATTTGACGGTATACAGAGACCGCTTGACGATATAATGAAGGTGGCGGGCAATAACCTTCAGCGCGGTGTTGATGTTCCGTCACTGAAACGGGATAAAAGCTGGGAGTTTGTTCCGACATTAAAAAAGGGTGATAGGATAGTTGGCGGCGATGTTTTGGGCACGGTTAAGGAAACGGGTGTTGTGACACAAAAAATAATGGCGCCGCCTAAAGTAAGCGGTACACTAAAGTCCATATCCGAGGGCAGCTTTAAGGTTGACGAAACAATAGCGGTTATTGAAACAGATGAAGGTGAACAAAACGTAACCCTTATGCAAAAATGGCCTGTCCGTCAGGGCAGACCGTATAAGGAGAAGCTTCCGCCCGATATGCCGTTGGTTACCGGTCAGCGCGTAATAGATACAATGTTTCCAATCGCGAAGGGCGGCGTCGCGGCGGTGCCCGGTCCTTTCGGAAGTGGCAAAACGGTTGTACAGCACCAGCTTGCAAAATGGGCGGATGCGGATATAGTTGTATATATAGGCTGCGGTGAGCGCGGCAATGAGATGACAGACGTTCTGAACGAATTTCCGGAGCTTGTAGATCCGAAGACGGGAAAATCCTTGATGGAGAGAACGGTGCTTATTGCAAACACCTCCGACATGCCTGTAGCGGCGCGTGAGGCATCAATATATACCGGTATAACGATTGCCGAATATTTCAGAGATATGGGATATTCGGTTGCGCTGATGGCGGATTCAACCTCGCGATGGGCTGAGGCGCTCCGCGAGATGTCCGGCAGACTTGAAGAAATGCCGGGCGAGGAGGGATACCCCGCATATCTTGGGAGCCGTCTTGCGCAGTTTTATGAGCGTGCGGGACGCGTAATAACATTGGGAAGCGCAAACGAGGAAGGTGCGCTTTCGGTAATAGGAGCGGTTTCGCCCCCCGGAGGAGATATTTCCGAGCCTGTGTCACAGGCAACGCTGCGTATAGTAAAGGTTTTCTGGGGGCTTGACGCAAACCTGGCGTACAAGAGGCACTTCCCCGCAATAAACTGGCTTACCAGCTATTCGCTTTATATTGATACAATGGAGAAGTGGTTCAATCAGAATGTAAACCCCGAGTGGATGAAGCTCAGAAACGAGATTATGCGGCTGCTGCAAGAAGAGTCGGAGCTTGACGAAATCGTCAAAATGGTTGGTATGGATGCTCTGTCAGCTGTAGACCGTATCAAGCTTGAAGCGGCGCGCAGTGTGCGTGAGGACTTTTTGCACCAGAACGCTTTCCATGAGATTGATACCTACACAGCCCTTGAAAAGCAGTATTTTATGATGCGTCTCATGGTTGACTATTACGAAAATTGTCTTGGGGCTTTAAAGCATGGAGTGGATGTTGATGATTTGGTGTCTATGCCCGTCCGTGAGCAGATAGGACGATTTAAATATTACAGCGACAAGGATTTAAGCGGTGAGTATAAACGTGTGTCCGACACACTGACAAGTGAGATTACCGCACTTATTTCAGATAATCGGGAGGTGGATTGATATGCCGAAGGAGTACAGAACTATTGAGGAGGTAGCGGGCCCTTTGATGCTCGTGCGCAATGTTGAGGACGTAAACTATAACGACCTTGGCGAGATTATTTTGTCAAACGGAGAAAAACGCCGCTGCAAGGTGCTTGAAATTGACGGAAGCAACGCTATGGTTCAACTGTTTGAGCCGTCCACCGGAATTAATCTGTCAACCAGCAAGGTAAGGTTCTTGGGCAGAAGTATGGAACTGGGCGTTTCCTCCGATATGCTCGGCAGAGTTTTTGACGGTCTCGGCAGACCTATAGACGGCGGTCCCGAAATCCTGCCCGATAAAAGACTGGACATAAACGGATTGCCTATGAATCCGGCTGCCAGGAGTTATCCCGAGGAGTTCATTCAAACGGGAATTTCCGCGATAGACGGACTTAACACTCTGGTAAGAGGTCAGAAGCTGCCGATATTTTCGGCGAGCGGTTTGCCCCACGCAAATCTTGCCGCGCAGATTGCAAGACAAGCAACGGTGAGAGGTACGGACGATCCGTTCGCGGTTGTGTTTGCCGCGATGGGTATAACCTTTGAGGAGTCTAATTTCTTTGTCGAAAGCTTTAAGGAAACAGGCGCAATAGACAGAACGGTTATGTTTGTTAACTTAGCAAACGATCCGGCGGTTGAGCGTATAGCAACGCCTCGTATGGCTTTGACAGCCGCGGAGTATCTGGCTTTTGAAAAGGATATGCATGTTCTTGTTATCCTGACGGATATTACAAACTATGCCGACGCGCTCCGTGAGGTAAGCGCCGCGCGTAAGGAGGTTCCCGGCCGCCGCGGTTATCCGGGCTATATGTATACAGATCTTGCCACCCTGTATGAAAGAGCGGGTCGTCAAAGAGGGAAAAAGGGTTCGATTACAATGATACCGATATTGACTATGCCTGAAGATGATAAAACTCACCCGATACCCGATCTTACCGGATATATAACAGAGGGACAGATTATTCTGTCACGTGAGCTTTACAGAAAAAACATCACGCCGCCTATTGACGTTTTGCCATCGCTCTCCCGTCTTAAAGACAAAGGTATAGGCGAAGGAAAAACCAGAAAAGACCACGCCGATACACTGAACCAGCTTTTTGCGGCTTATGCGAGAGGTAAGGACGCAAAGGAGCTTATGGTAATTTTGGGTGAGGCGGCGCTGACTGATATAGATAAGAAGTACGCCGAATTCGCAGACGAATTTGAACGTGAATATGTTTCGCAGGGGTATGATACCAACCGCGATATAGAAGAAACATTAAATATCGGCTGGAAGCTCTTGTCAATTCTGCCCAGAAGCGAGCTGAAGCGTATCAAGGATGAGTTCCTTGACGAGTATTATCAGGAATAGGAGGAAGTCCTATGGCAACAACCCAAGTTAATCCCACCAGAATGGAGCTGACGCAGCAAAAGAAAAAGCTTGCCACCGCGCTTAGAGGACACAAGCTGCTCAAGGATAAGCGTGATGAGCTCATGCGCAGGTTCCTGGATTTGGTGCGGCTCAATAAGCAGCTCCGCGAGGAGGTAGAGGCAGGGATAAGGGCATCAAATCAAAGATTTGTGCTGGCATCTGCTGTGATGAACGACCCTTCTCTGAAAACAGCCTTGCTTGCTCCAAAGCAGAGCGTTTCGGTTTCCGTTTCAAAGCAAAATGTAATGAGTGTTGAAATACCCGTGCTTGATTATAAGACCGGCGCTCCGCAGGAGGGGGATATATTTTCCTATGGTTTTGCGTTTACATCGGGTGATTTGGATGATGCGGTCAAATCACTAAGCGATGTATTTCCAAAGCTGTTAAAGCTGGCAGAGTGTGAAAAATCCTGTAGGCTTATGGCGGACGAAATTGAAAAGACACGCCGCAGAGTAAACGCGCTGGAACATGTTATGATACCCGAATACCAAAGACAAATCAAGTATATAACGATGAAGCTGGATGAAAATGAGCGTTCAACCCAAATTCGTCTCATGAAGGTAAAGGATATGATGATTAAAGAAAATATCGAAGCTAAACACCGTGCTCATTCGGCAAATTAACGCGGCGAACGCTGAAAATTCTATGGTTAAACGGCGGTAAGGCTCCGCTTTTTGCGGAGCCATATTTAAATTAAGAGGAGAACGGCAATGAAAGATAATGGACAAAAAGGTGCGAGTCTTGACCGTGACTTGAGATACTTAAAGCTCCTTCATATGAGGTACGGTAATATAAGAAAAGCGTCCGAGGAGATTATAAACCTTAATGCTATTCTTAATTTGCCGAAGGGAACAGAGCATTTTTTAAGCGATATTCACGGCGAGTACGAGTCGTTTACACATATTTTGAAAAACGCGTCAGGGGTTATTAAATCCAAAATCGATATGGTTTTTGAGAACACCCTGCCCGAATCGGACAGAAAAGCGTTGGCGACGCTTATATATTATCCTGAGGAGAAGCTGCAAATTATAAAAAACACCGTTTCGAACTTGGACGAATGGTATATGCTGACTTTGCACAGGCTGATAGAGGTATGTAAGGTCAGCGCCTCAAAATATACCCGTTCCGAGGTCAGAAAGGCTCTGCCCGAAGGCTTTGATTATATAATAGATGAGCTTCTCCATATACAGGATTACGAAATTGACAAAAACGAATACTATAAGCAAATCGTCACAACCATTATAGAAATAGGACGTGCCGATGCGTTTATTATCGCGATGTCAAATCTTATTCAGAGGTTGTCGATAGCGCATCTTCATATAATCGGCGATATTTATGACAGAGGCCCCGGTGCGCCGATAATTATGGATACACTCATGAAACATCACAGCGTTGATATTCAGTGGGGAAATCATGATATTGAATGGCTTGGCGCATCAATCGGAAGCATGGCATGTATCGCAAATGTTATTCGTCTGAGTTCCAGATATGACAATATGAACACCATTGAGGGAGACTATGGTATAAGCATTCGTCCATTGGCAGTATTCGCAATGGAGGCTTATGCAAATGATAATTGCGCTGTTTTTATGCCGCGTCATATTGAGGTGACGGAATACAGCAAGCACGATGAGAAGCTTATTTCAAAGATACACAAGGCGATAACCGTTATTCAGTTTAAGCTTGAGGGTCAGATAATAATGCGTCACCCTGAGTATAAAATGGATGACAGGCTTTTGCTTAACAATATTGACTTTGAGAAGGGTACGATAAAGCTTTACGGCGGCGAGTATGAACTTAAGGACAAATATTTTCCGACAATTGACCCTAAAAATCCGTATGCTTTGACTTCTGATGAAAATGAGGTCATGGAAAGATTGAGAACAGCGTTCATGACAAGCGAGCGTTTGCAAACCCATATGGAATTTATGTGCGAAAGAGGCGCGGTGTACAACAGCTTTAACTCCAATCTTATGTTCCACGGCTGCATTCCGATGACAGCGGATGGAGAATTTGAAACAGTGGACATATTCGGCAAGAAACTCAGCGGTAAGGCGTTGCTTGACGAGCTTGACCATCAAGTAAGACAGGGCGTAAAGACTAAGGACGGAACACAGGAACATTCCGATGCGGAGGATCTGCTGTGGTACTTGTGGTGCGGCTCTCGGTCACCGCTGTTCGGAAAGGATAAAATAACAACATTTGAGCAGTATTTTGTCGATGAACCATCGCTTCATGTTGAAAAGAAAAATCCGTACTACAAAAATGTTGAGAAACGGGAGATTTGTATAAAAATATTAAAGGAATTCGGACTGCGCTCCGCGTCATCGCATATTATAAACGGGCATGTGCCTGTTGAGATTAAAAACGGTCAAAGTCCAATAAAAGCCGGAGGAAAGCTGTTTGTCATAGATGGCGGTTTGTCAAAGGGGTATCAGCCAAAAACCGGTATTGCCGGATATACTCTGCTGTATAACTCCCACGGTATGATTTTGGCGTCGCATGAGCCGTTTGAGTCCAAAGAAAAAGCGGTGCGTGAAGAAAAAGACATACATTCCAAAATCGTAGTTTTGGAAAAATCGGGCTATCGTAAAATGGTTGCCGATACCGATCAAGGCGAAAGGATAAAAGAGAGAATAAAGGATTTGGAAATGCTGCTCGCCGCATATCGTGACGGCACCATAAAACAGAAGCAATTAAATTTGTAAGTATGGAGTGAGCTATGGAAGAATTAAAAGCAGTTCAAATGTATACAGACGGTGCGTGCAGCGGCAATCCCGGTCCCGGCGGTTACGGTACGATTTTAAGGTTCGGTCGGTATGAGAAAAAGCTGGCGGGCGGCGAAAAAAATACCACAAACAACCGTATGGAGCTTATGGCGGTTATCGTGGGACTGAAAGCGCTCAATCAAAGATGCAAAGTTGACATCTACAGTGACTCAAAATATTTTATTGACGCGGTGGAAAAGGGCTGGGCGCGCAGCTGGAGACGTAACGGCTGGATGCGGAATAAAAAAGAAAAGGCTCTTAATTCGGATTTATGGGAGGAGCTTCTGAACCTTATTGACACTCATGATGTTGCTCTGCATTGGGTGAAAGGTCATGACGGTCATCCCGAAAATGAGGAGTGTGACCGTATGGCGGTTGCGCAATCCCAAAAATTTGCGTAGATACCGCCAAATTATAAATATTAATTTTTGCTTTTTTGTTGACACCGTCTCGCCTGTTGGTGTATAATCTAAAAAAGTGATAAGCAAAGGGAGGTACTGCTTGTGGGAAATATTAATAATAACCGCTTTAATGACAATACGGAAAAGTACATAGAGCTTATAAGGAGTCAGAATTCACGCTGGAATGTTATACCCGAACAATATTATACCAAGTATAATGTAAAACGCGGCTTGAGAAACGCGGACGGCACAGGTGTTTTGGCAGGACTTACTTCAATCGGTGAAGTTCACGGTTATGTTATTGACGAAGGAAGCAAGGTACCTGTTGAGGGTAAGCTGAGGTACAGAGGTATTGATATCGAGGATATTGTTGTGAATTGCAGAGCCGAAAAACGTTATGGGTTTGAAGAGGTTGCGTATCTGCTCTTATTCGGATTTCTGCCCAGTAGAGACCTTCTTGACGGATTTAAAAAGAACTTGGCTGATCATAGGGTGCTGCCTCCGGAGTTTACTGAAGACATGATATTAAAAGCGCCCAGTAAAAATATTATGAATAAGCTTGCAAGAAGTGTGATGGCGCTTTATTCTTATGATGATAATCCGGATGACATATCGCTTCATAATTTGATTAAGCAGAGCCTGTCGCTTATCGCGAGATTTCCGGTACTTATTGCTAATTCATACGCCTGCAAGAGGCATTATTTTGATAATCAAAGTCTTATACTTCACAATCCGGTTACGGAATACAGCACGGCTGAGAATTTCCTTCATATGATACGACCGGATAACAGCTTTACCAAGCTTGAGGCTGAAATTCTTGATTTGACTTTAATGCTTCAGGCGGAGCATGGCGGGGGTAACAATTCAGCGTTTACCGTACATGTTATGTCATCCACGGGAACCGATACATATTCGGCGATTGCCGGTGCGGTTGGTTCTTTAAAGGGACCTAAGCACGGCGGAGCAAATGACAAGATGATGTCTCAGATGAATGAAATTAAGACTAATGTTAAAAACTGGAGCGATAAGGATGAGATATATAAATATCTCAAAAAGATTTTAAGAAAGGAAGCGGGCGACGGCAAAGGTCTTATATACGGGCTTGGGCACGCGGTTTATACAATATCGGATCCGAGAGCGGTTATTCTCAAGGAGAGAGCGGGATATTTAGCTGAAGTAACCGACCGCACTGATGAATTTAAGCTATATTCGGCGATAGAAGAGCTGGCTCCGATTGCTTTTAAGGAAGTCAAGGGTGTTGACAAGCCTATATGCGCGAATGTTGATTTTTATTCCGGATTTGTATATCAGATGCTGGGAATTCCCCAAGAGTTATTCACGCCTATATTCGCGATGTCAAGAATTGTGGGCTGGTGCGCGCACAGGATAGAGGAGATTACCACAAGTAATAAAATTATTCGTCCGGCGTATAAGAGCGCTGTAAAGCGGCTGAAATACACTCCGATAAACGAGAGAAAAACCCCCACTACGGATGATATTGCGGAGACTACAATAAAAGACCAGATTAATATTAATGATAAGGTTTTTGAGCCGGGAGATAAAATGTAAATGAGGATTTGGATAAGGGCTTTGAAAGCCTTTCGAAGATTGACTAAAGATTGACTAATCAGTGATTGAAAATTAACAAATAAAACAGGAGCCGCCCATCTAAACGGGGCGGCTCCTGCTAAACGGGACGGCTCCTGCCCATATTCTTGTTCTTTATCCTAAAATCTAAAATCGCGCGCGCCCTGCTCTATTTGCTTTAAGTAGTTTGCCGCAGTTTTATAAACCTTTTCGTTCGGAATTTTTTCTATCTCATCAGCTATAACCTTTTCGCCGTTTTTCTTTGTTATCGGCGATGCGTAGTCTACCAGATATTCCTTTAGGGTCATAAGCGCGTTTGGCTGGCAGCAATTTTGAATTGCTCCTGACTTCGCAAGCGGCATAAAGCGGTCTCCGGTTCTTCCCTCACGATAGCAAGCTGTGCAGAAACTGGGTATATATCCAAGCTCTAAGAGCCAGTTTACAACCTCGTCAAGAGTTCTTGTGTCGCTTCTGTCAAATTGCGCTGTATTCATATCCTCCGGCTCAGGCTCCGCGTACCCGCCGACACTGGTTTTTGAACCGCCGCTTATTTGGGAAATTCCAAGTTCGAGCGCCTTTCTGCGGCTTTCCTCGCTTTCACGTGTGGAGATAATCATTCCCGTATACGGCACCGCAATCCGTATAACAGCGATTATTTTGTGGAATATTTCATCGGAGATTGCGTTTGAAAAATCACCGACGTCAATATCGTCCGCAGGACAGACTCTGGGCACGCTTATCGTGTGAGGACCTACACCGAAAACAGCTTCCAGATGCTCGGCGTGCATGAGCAGTCCGACAAAATCATATCGGTAAAGATTAAGCCCAAAGAGCACACCACAGCCAACATCATCAATACCCGCCCGCATTGCCCGGTCCATTGCCTCGGTGTGATATGCATAGTCATGCTTTGGACCCTTTGGGTGCAGGTTTAGATAATTTTCTTTGTTATATGTTTCTTGAAACAGTATGTAGGTACCGATACCGGCATCCTTAAGCCGCTTGTAATTTTCGACTGTCGTTGCGGCAATATTTACGTTTACACGGCGTATTGCTCCGTTTTTGTGTTTGATTTTGTAGATTGTGTCTATACATTCGAGAATATACTCTATGGGATTATTTACCGGATCCTCGCCTGCCTCAAGCGCCAGCCGCTTATGACCCATATCTTGTAGGGCAATGGTTTCTGTTTTGACCTCTTCCTGAGTCAGCTTTTTGCGGCGGATAGTTTTGTTCTTCGCGTGATACGGACAGTATACACAGCCGTTTACGCAGTAGTTTGACAAGTACAGCGGCGCGAACATAACTATCCTGTTGCCGTAAATTTTCTGTTTTATTTCTCTCGCCAGCTCAAACATTTGTTCGTTTAAATCCGCAAGCCTGCAGTCAAGCAGAACCGCCGCCTCACGATGCGACAGCCCCTTGCGCTCCCTTGCTTTGCCTATTATAGATTCGATAAGCTCGCGGTTTTCGCAGTTTTCCTCCGCATATTTTAATGTCTCAAGTATTTCTCCGTCGTTAATAAATTCCTCAGCTTTCGGTGAGCTTACATCATATTTGTAGTTTTCCATTTAAAACACCTCTTTTAGTTATATTTTAGTATATTGTACCTTTGCCTGTACATTTTTGATCATACCAAGCCTTCCGGAAAGTCTCGATATGACATCGCCCGGCGCGTCGATCACTATGCTTATTATGGAAACTCCGCGGCTGCGATAGGGGATACCCATCCTGCCGATTATGTATTCGTTAAACTCATGAATTATTTCGTTGATTTTGTCGGTAACGGTAATATCCTCAACAATTATTCCTATTAACGCAACTCGGTTTTGCTCCATCTATTCACCTTCTTTTAAAATAACTTTTAAAGACAAAAATATTTAAAATTTTTTTCTTAAACAAAAAATCCTCCCGCCTTTAGCGAAAGGATTGGAATATACCAAACACGCGAACAAACTAATCGTTGCGCACAATAAAAATATTCGTATAATTCCGTCTTTTCGCTTGGGGCGAACCCTTACGGTCAGAACGTCAAGCCGCGCCGCGCTTTGTCCATATTCCCGCATGAAGAATACCGCGACTGTTAGGCGCATTTAATATTTCCCAAAAATGATTGCACTTTAAGGATTTCTTACATCTTCATTCTATCACAAGTCAAGGTATATGTCAAGCGGCAAATCCATATTTATGACCTGATTTACGATTTACATTTGCTCAAAATAATATTTATCAATCATGTCATCCATTTCCAGCTTTATTTTATAAATATCTTCATATCTTAGGTTATCATTTTGAGCCAGCTCCGCCATGCGCTGTTTAAGCTTCTGAATATCCTGCTCCATAATTGCCTCCTATTTATTTTTGCTATAGCCTTTTTTTCTTTTTTTTATCCTGCCTGCGGCAATTCCGCAGATACCCAAAAATATGGAAATCAGAGCAACTACCTGTGAAATTCTTACAGAACCCAAGTAGAGCGAATCGGTGCGCAGCCCTTCTATCCAAAGTCTGCCCAGACCGTACCACAGTATATAGCCGCAGAAAACTTCGCCGTTGAATTTTTTGTGTTTTCTGCAAATCGCCAGCAATATAAGACCGACAAAATTCCAAAGGGATTCATAAAAGAATGTCGGGTGAACCGAATTTGCGTATGTAACCCCGCCCGAGGAAATTGTCATTGCCCAAGGAAGTGTTGTTTCTGAGCCGAACGCTTCTCCGTTTACAAAGTTTCCCCAGCGTCCTATGGTTTGACCTATCAAAAATCCTATTGCCAAAATATCAAGAACTGCTCCGAGATTTATTTTTTTCTTAAAGCAGTATGTTACAACCACAATTCCCGCTCCGATAAGGCTGCCGTAAACAGCTATTCCGCCGTTTCGTATATCAAAAATGCTCATCAGGTCATCCTTGTATTGTTCAAAGCTGAACGCCACATAATATAGCCTTGCACAGATTATTGATACCGGTATGCATATCAGAAACATATTGAGGAGGTCATCCTGCTTCAGTCCGCAGCGATTAAACTCACGCATGCCGTAGATAAACGCCAGAATTACGCCCGCCGCAATTATAATTCCATACCAATAAATGTTTATACCGAATATTGTGAATGCCACACGGTTTACAGTCAAATTAATGCCCAAGCCCGGAAATGAGATTTGGTTTATCACTTTTATTCCCCCTGTGTATCAGCCGGAAGAACGGTTGACAGTACGCAGTTTGACACATCAAAGTGTGTGTTGAGCCTGTGATTTATTTCCTCGTCGGAAACGTTGTCAATTACATCCGAATATTTAAGCGGGTCAATGCCCTTGAAGAGCAAACGTATAAACGAGTTGCCCATACCCTCGATGCTATTGAACAGCTTTATTGCGCAAGCCTTTAACACCTTTTTGGCACGGACTATTTCCTCATGGCTGATGCCGCTTTCCTGAGCGGATTTTATACGCTGCTTTATCCTGTCATAAACCAGCTTCGGTTCCCTTGACTCTCCGCCTATCAATGTGAAGCCGTAGCGTTTTTCCAGCTCTGTTTCGCCGCCGAAGCCGCCGTCAATCAAGCCCTCATTATAAAGCTCCATATAGAAATCGCTGCTTTTACCGAAAAGGACATCCAATATAATATCGGTAGAAATTTCACGGCGCAGCAGCTCGTTTCCGTCTGTAAACGGAGTAATATCCTTAAAGCCTACCTGGAACATAGGCTGTGAAACCACCAGCTTTTGTTCAATATATTCCCGCGCACGCTCCTTCGGCTCTGAAATTTCAGGGCGGTCTATACTGCCTAAGTTTTTGCCGATACCGAGATGCTTGTCAAGGCGAAGCATAACCTCGTCCATATCAACATCACCGACTAAAACAAGTATCATATTACCGGGATTGTAGAATGTGTTATAGCATTTATACAAAATGTCCTTGTCTATTTCAGCTATGCTTTCAACTGTTCCGGCTATGTCTATTTTTACGGGATTATTTTGGAACAAGGCTATCAAAGCGTTAAAGAAAACACGCCAGCCCGGATCGTCATCGTACATTTTTATTTCCTGACCGATTATTCCCTGCTCCTTTTCAACATTCTCCTTTGTGAAGTAAGGATTGTTTACGAAGTCAACCAGGATATCCAGATTTTCATAAAACTTATCGGTGCAGCTGAACAAATACGCGGTCAAATCAAAGCTTGTGAAGGCGTTACTTGATGCGCCGGTTAAGGCGAAGCTGTCAAATGCATTGCCGCCATCGGGCTGCTCAAACATTTTATGCTCCAAATAATGAGCGATACCGTCGGGGACAATTGTCTTTTCGGTTTCACCCGGGACAATAAACTCTCTGTCGGTAGATCCGTAATCCGTTCCGTAAATAGCGTAGTATTTACTAAATCCCTTTTTGGGAAATACGTACACCTTTAAGCCGCTTTTGTGAGTGGCGAGAAGCATTTCCTCCTTTAGGCTGTCACTGTAAAATTTTTCCGTTTTGTATTCGCTCATTCTGCCTCACCTCCGTTAATGTTTCCCTTGAGAAAATATATCGTGTCAATCTCAATTTTGCCGAACGCACGAATGATTTCATCCTTCGTAACCTTTTTCGTTCTTTCGATGAGCTCATCAATTCCGCCGTCGTTGTTCATTATCGCCTGAGATAAATAATAATCCTCCATGGTTCTGAGCCCATCCTTCATGGATGTGAATTGGCTGCACATATACAGCTTGGAATTTTCTATTTCGCTATCCTCAATTTCGCCGTTCTTCATTTTATTAAACTGAACCATAATTTCGTCATACGCCGCCTGATATTTTTCGGTTTCAATGCCGCAGCTTATGAACATCGTGCTCTTAAAGCGTTCGGTTCTTGCAACCGCGTAATATGCGAGACTGAGCTTTTCGCGCACGTTGTTAAACAGCTTTGAAAAAGGACTTCCTCCGAATATACAGCCGCCCAGCATGAGCGCGTAATATTCCTTTGACGTAGGAGGTGTGCCGCACCTTAGACCTATGCATAGC
The DNA here is from genome assembly GCA_964442605.1 of uncultured Oscillospiraceae bacterium. Lineage (GTDB taxonomy): Bacteria > Bacillota > Clostridia > Monoglobales > Monoglobaceae > Monoglobus. Next base: position 34,779 of record CAYTZR010000005.1, on the reverse strand, counting down.
TTGCTCTGAACAACCGGAATTTCCTCCACCACTTTATTTATTTCCTTACCTGTGGGGTATGCAATTTCAGTTTGTACGTATTCGACATCTCTTTCGATAAATTCTCCGGCAAGCCTGTCTTTTATCTGCTTCAGAGCTTCATCGCCGAACATGCCGCTTGCGATTATATCTACCTTTGTCTCGCTGACTATATGCTTGTAAAATTCATAAAGATTTCTGCCGTTTATTTCTTTAAGGTCTTCAACACAGCCCGCCTCAAACATTCCGTAGCCATCGTCACCGAACATCGCTTCACGGCACTTTACCTCAACGTATTCGCGCTTGTCGTTTATAAGACCCTCGATTGCGTTTTTAAGGTTTATTTTTTCTCCTTTTAAATAGTCCTCGTTAAAGCTGCCGTCATTAACAAGCGGCATGAATATGAACTCACGGAGCAGTTCAATTATTTTTTCGGTCAGGCTCTCCCCTATAAATTCATCGCGTATATACTCAACGGTAAAGTACAGTACCTCGCCGTCGCCCTTGCTCCTGATGCCGGCGCGAAGTGTCGCGCTGTACAGCTCGTCTAAGTATTTGGATATTTCGAGCATTGTCTTGTGGCGCGTTGTGCCGCGTTTCATAACCGAGGGCAGCAGTGCGGCCTTGGTTACGGTTTCTTTTTTGAGCGGAATGTTAAAAAACACGCTTATGGTGTTGGTTTTAAATTTTTCGGCATTGATAAGCCTGAAATCAACGCCGTTTTTAATATGTTCTGCCATGGTATTCATCCTTTTTATTGATATTAAATTTTAGCCGAAGGCTTTCAAATCTGATTATATATTATAACACGTTTTTTGGGGTTTGTGTTGCTTTTGATTAATTTGTAATAAAGTGTTAACCGAATATTAGTATTGCCGATTAATTAAATAAAATACAAATAAAAAAACAGTGAATTGTAATATTTTTTAAGATTTTCGGTCTTGATATTAATAGGGTTTACGTATATAATAGTGAATAAAGATTATGTATCAGGAGGGAATATTGCTTTGGATTTAAGTTTTATTGAAATTTTAAAAACCATAGTTTTGGGAATTGTACAGGGTATTACCGAATGGCTTCCCATAAGCAGCACCGGTCATATGATTTTGGTGGATGAATTTATCAAGCTGAATGTCAGTAAGGAATTTATGGATCTGTTTTTGGTTGTAATTCAGTTCGGCTCAATACTGGCGGTTGTGACGCTGTACTTTCACAAGCTCAATCCGTTTTCTCCGAGAAAAACCTCGGCTGAGAAAAAGGACACATGGACAATGTGGCTGAAGGTAATTGCCGGTATAATTCCGGTTGTAATTATCGCTTTGCCGTTTGATGACCTGATTACCGAGTATTTGTATAACGCTTATGTTGTCGCTGCCGCGCTTATTATTTACGGTATTCTGTTTATAATTATAGAAAACCGAAATAAGAAGCCAAAGATAAATTCAATCAGTGAGATGTCATACAAGACAGCGTTTTTGATTGGCATATTTCAGGTATTGTCGGTTATCCCGGGAACCTCTCGCAGTGGTTCGACCATTCTGGGAGCGGTTATACTCGGTTCAAGCCGTGTCGTAGCTGCGGAGTTCTCATTTTTTATGGCGGTTCCGGTTATGTTCGGCGCAAGCTTTTTAAAAATAGTAAAGTATTTTGCAAAGGGATTTATGTTCAGCGGTTCCGAACTGGTTATTTTGCTTGTCGGTATGGTTGCGGCGTATGTGGTTTCTGTGCTTGCGATTAAGTTTCTTATGGGATACATACGCAAGCATGACTTTAAGGCATTTGGGTGGTACCGCATTGTTTTGGGTGCGCTGGTGCTTGTGTATTTTCTGGCAATCGGCGCGTAAGGCGTTTTGCTAAAAGCGGATTTTTAACCCTTATTGAAATTGAATATCTTATTGAAATTGAATATTAAAATAGTCATCCTATGATGTGACCTCCCAATCGTTAGATTTTTGGTCTAACTTTTTTGGAGCACATCAAAAAGCAGGATGACTGTTTTTATTGATTTAATTAATAGCATAATTATTGTATTTTCTGTAAATAATACCTGATAGATAATACCTGATAGAATTAGATGAAAAGGAGATTTTTATGAGGATATACAGACGTTTGGCGTTATGCGGGATTTTAATTTTGTCAATAACGCTTTTGTCGGGCTGCGGCGGCGCATTTTCAGGGAAAAGAATTATACGTATTGCTCATGGACAGTCTGAGACTCACCCCGACCATATAGGTCTTTTGGCTTTTGAAGAATATGTGGAGGAGAGGCTTGGGGATAAGTATGACGTTCAGATATTTCCTAACGAACTGTTGGGTTCATCGGCAAAAGCGATTGAGCTTGTTCAGACGGGCGCGATAGATTACTGTGTCGCAAGTACGGGAAATTTGGAAAGCTTTGATGATATTTACCAAATATTCAGTATACCGTATCTGTTTGACAGCGAGGAGCATTACCACAGGGTGATGGAAAATGATGAACTGATGAAAGGTATATTCACATCAACCGAAAGCTCGGGCTTTGAAACAGTGACGTGGCTTGACGCGGGGACGCGGAATTTTTACGCCAAAGCTCCGATTTTGACTCCCGAGGATTTAAAGGGCAAAAAGATAAGGGTTCAGCAGAGCGCTACAAACGTAAAAATGATGGAGGCGTTTAATTCATCGGCAACTCCCATGTCGTTCGGTGAGGTGTACACAGCCATACAGCAAAACGTTATTGACGGAGCGGAGAACAACGAGCTTGCTCTGACAAATAATAAGCACGGCGAGGTAGCAAAATATTACAGCTATAATCAGCATCAAATGGTACCGGATATGCTTATCGCGAATTTGAAATTCCTTAAGGATTTGTCCGAGGACGAGAGGGCAATATTTGATGAGGCTGCGGAGATATGCAATCGTGTTGAGCGCGAAAGCTGGGCGCAGGCGGTGCGGGAAGCGAAGGAAACCGCAGAGGAAATGGGAGTTCATTTTATAGAGGTTGACAAAGAGCCGTTCCGCGAAAAGGTGAGCGGATTGCAGGAGGAAATTCTGAACGATAATCCAAAGCTGCGTTCCATATATGATGCTATAGAGGAGGATAGAGATAATGCTTAAAAATATTCTGGTGAGAATACTTGAGGTTATATGCGTTATAATGTTTATATTTATAACTATTGTCGGAACCTATCAGATTGTGACTCGTTTTGTATTTAATTCCCCAAGCACCGTATCAGAGGAATTGCTTACCTATTCGTTTACATGGCTGGCGCTGTTGGCGGCGGCTTTGGTTTTCGGCAAGCGAGAGCATATGCGTATGAGCTTTCTCGCCGACAAGCTTAGCGGGAAAACACTTAAGTATGTGCAAATTTTTTCAGAGGCGCTTGTTATACTGTTCGCAGTTTTAGTAATGATATATGGAGGCATAAGCATAACGCGCCTGACTATGACGCAGATGACGGCTTCACTCGGTGTTCCAATGTCCGCAATATACGTTATTGTACCGATTTGCGGTCTCTTTACTGCGTTGTTCGGTATTATCAATATATATGAGCTTGCGCACGCCGGCAGAGAAAAGGAGGAATTAGAATGAGTGTAGCTTTGGTTTCCGGATTGATTGTCGGAATTATACTTGTTGTACTTTTGCTTGCGGGGGTTCCGATTTCTGTGTCGATAGGTATTTCTTCGATCCTTGCCATATTGCCGATAATGGATTTCAACGCTGCGGTTCTGACGGGCGCCCAACGCTTGTTTTCCGGAATATCCGTGTTTACCCTGATTGCAATACCGTTTTTTATACTGGCGGGAAATATTATGAACAAGGGAGGTATCGCGGCGAGACTGATTAATTTTGCGCTGCTTTTAACCGGCAGAATACCGGGAGCTTTGGCGCATACGAACGCTGTGGCGAACATGATGTTCGGCGCGATTTCAGGTTCCGGTGTTGCGTCCGCCTCGGCGATGGGCTCGATTATCGGTCCGATAGAAAAAGAGGAGGGGTATGATGTTGACTACTCCGCAACGGCAAATATCGCGACCGCTCCAACCGGGCTGCTGATACCGCCCAGTAATGTTTTGATTACCTACTCGCTGGTAAGCGGCGGAACATCGGTTGCGGCGCTGTTTATGGCAGGCTATATTCCCGGTATACTTTGGGGCGCGGCGTGTATGGCTGTGGCGTTTTTTACGGCAAGATCACGCGGCTACAGGAGCAGCCGCAGGGTTAAGGCAAAGGAAGCGCTTAAAATCGTACTTGAAGCGATACCCAGTTTGCTATTGATTGTGATAGTTATCGGTGGTATAATAACAGGTGTGTTTACGGCGACTGAGGGATCGGTTGTGGCGGTTGTATACAGCATGATCTTATCCCTAATATACAGAACAGTCAGTTTTAAGGATTTATATCGTATATTTAAAGAAAGCGCCGAGACAACGGGAATAATAGTGTTCCTGATAGGTGTGTCGGGTATTATGGCTTGGATTTTGGCGTTTACGGGAATACCGGCGGCTATATCGGGTGCGCTGCTGGGTATAAGCAGCAACAAGGTAGTTATATTGCTTATCATAAATATAATACTGCTTGTTGTCGGAACATTTATGGACATAACACCCGCGATATTGATTTTTACTCCGATATTTCTTCCGGTTGTAACAAGCGATTTGATTGGAATGACGGCAATACAGTTTGGTATTATGATGGTGTTTAATTTATGCATAGGCACGATCACTCCGCCTGTGGGGAATATATTGTTTGTGGGAGTCAGAGTTGCCAAAACAACGATTGAGCGAGTTATTAAACCGCTGCTTCCATACTACGGTGTGATAGCTGCGGTGTTACTGCTTGTGACTTTTGTTCCGTTTGTGTCTATGTTTTTACCAAGGCTTTTGGGATATTGAATTTTTGGGAGATAACGTGAAAGTTTCTTTTGCTTTACGTAAAACGGCGGTTTAATAAAAATCTCTTATCATTTTTTGCTCCGCAGATAAGAGAAATTTAATTCCTATTTGTGCCGGCGCGGAGCGGCGGAATGGAGTTTTTTATGAAGATGACACTAAGATGGTTCGGTGAAGAAAGCGACAGCGTGGAGCTGTGGCAAATAAGGCAGATACCCGGCGTTAGCGGGGTTATTACCACACTTTACAATGTGCCCGTGGGCGAGGTGTGGCAGTATGATGAAATTGTTAAGCTGAAAAACAAGGTTGAAGCCGCGGGACTTAAGATTGAGGGAATAGAGAGCGTTAATATTCATGACTCAATAAAGATCGGTTTGCCCGAGCGTGATAAATATATAGATAATTATATAACCACGCTTGAAAATCTGGCGAGGGCGGACATAAGGCTGGTATGCTACAACTTTATGCCTGTCTTTGATTGGACGCGCTCTGAGCTTAAAAAGAAGAGGGAGGATGGATCAACTGTCTTGTCATATGATCAGGAAATGATTGATAAGATTAATCCGGAGGAAATGTTCAGCCGTATTGACAGCGGCAGCGGCGGATTTGTTATGCCGGGCTGGGAGCCTGAAAGGCTTGGGCACGTTAAGGAGCTTTTTAAGGCTTATAGGAATGTGGATGATGAAAGGCTGTTTGAAAATCTGGTATACTTCCTTAAAAAAATTCGGCATGTGTGTGAAAAGCACGACATAATGATGGCAATCCATCCCGATGATCCGGCGTGGCCTGTGTTTGGTCTGCCCAGAATTATTAATAATAAAGAAAATATTTTAAAGCTGCTCAGTGCGGTTGACAGTTCGTTTAACGGCTTAACGCTCTGTACCGGATCACTCGGTTCAAATCCCGAAAATGATATATGTGAAATAATAAGGGCGGCAAGGGGCAGAATACACTTCGCCCATGTCAGAAACCTGCGTCATCACTCGCCGGGCAGATTTGAGGAGGCTGCCCATCTTTCGCGAGATGGATCAATGGATATGTATGAAATTATGAAAACGCTTTATGTAACAGGATTTGACGGTCCCATAAGACCCGACCATGGCAGAATGATTTGGGGAGAACAGGCAATGCCGGGCTACGGACTTTATGACAGGGCGCTGGGAGCGGCATATCTGAACGGACTTTTGGAGGCAATCGAAAAATCGGAGGTGCGTATATGAATTTAGATGTTGAAAGCTTGCTTGACGGAAGAACCGAGTGGCAAGGGCGCGATTTTAAGCTGCCCGAATACGACATTCGCATTGTCAGAAAGAAGACCTATGAAAATCCTGTTTGGGTTCACTTTGGAGCGGGAAATATATTTAGGGCGTTCCCGGCGGCTGTGTGTCAGGACTTACTCAACCGGGGTATAACGGACAGAGGAATAATTGCCGTTGAGGGTTATGACTTTGAGATTATTCAAAAAGTTTTTGATGAAAATGATAATCTTTCCATATCGGTCACACTCAACAACGATGGTTCGGTTTTAAAAGAGGTAATAGCCAGTGTAACCGAGGCGCTTACGCTTGATTTTAATAACACAAAAGATACAAACAGGCTTAAAGAGATATTTGCGTCAGACAGCTTAAAAATTGCTTCATTTACCATAACCGAAAAAGGATATAGCTTAAGAAGCGCTGACGGAAAGCTATATCCTGAGGTTATAAGCGACTTTGAAAACGGCTGCGAGGCTCCGAAAACATATATGGGCAGGCTGACCGCGCTGCTTTACCACCGATTTATAAGCGGCGCAAAGCCGATAACATTGATTAGCATGGACAACTGCTCAAGAAACGGTGAAAAGCTGAAAACAGCGGTTACTGAATTTGCTGAGCATTGGGGTAATGCCGGATTTTTGGAATATATGCGAAATAAGGTGGTATATCCCTGTACAATGATTGATAAGATAACTCCGGGACCCTCCGAAAAGGTTCTTGAGATTTTAAAAGAGGATGGAATTCAAAATATTTCAATTTATGAAACCGAAAAGCGCAGCCTTGCGGCTCCGTTTGTGAATTCCGAAGCCCCGCAATATTTGGTTATCGAGGATATAGGAGAACATCTGCCGCTCGATGAGAGCGGTATCATATATACGGACTTGGAAACGGTAGACAAGACAGAGAGGATGAAGGTTTGTACCTGTTTAAATCCGCTCCATACCTGTCTTGCTGTGTTCGGATGCCTGCTTGGATATAATAAAATCAGCGATGAAATGCGGGATAAGCAATTGGTTGATCTTATAAAAGGCGTTGGGTATAAGGAGGGACTGCCTGTGGTTGCCGACCCCAAAATTATTTCACCCAATGAGTTTATAGACGAGGTTATAAATATCCGTCTGCCAAATCCGTTTATACCCGATACACCCCAGAGGATCGCGTGCGATACTTCACAAAAGCTGGCAGTACGCTTCGGGGAAACAATAAAGGCATACCGGAAGAAAGGTAAAACCGGCGAGCTCAAATTTATTCCGCTGACGATTGCGGGATGGTGCCGATACATTATGGGAATAGATGATAACGGAAATAAATTTGAACCAAGCCCCGACCCGCTGCTTAAGCATGTGCGAAGCATAATTGGCAGCATTGAGTTTGGCTGTACCGATAATGGAAAAATTCACAGCGTACTGAAGGCATTGCTTTCAAATGAACGGATTTTCGGGTTAAATCTTTATGAAACAGAAGCTGCGAAGTGTATAGAAGAATATTTTGCCAAGCTGAACAGCGGAGTAGGAGCCGTCCGCCGAACCTTAAAAGAAATTGTGTAAGTCAGATGACAAAAATACGGCATCGCGTTTTGCGATGCCGTATTTATACGTACCGTCAGTCAAGCGGAGTAACCTTGCCTTGAACAACGTACCTTGCGTCATCAAAGTCATAGGTACAGGTCGTAAGCGTTACTATGTTGTCATTTACCGACATGTCAAGTGATGATGTGTTTATATCTGATTTTGACCACGATCTTTGCAGATAGCTGCCCAGAGTCTGCGGCGAATCAAAGAATATTGTATATGTTTCCGAAACGCCGCTGTCGTTGTAAGCCGCGAAAATATCAATTCTGTAGCTCTTTTCTTCAGTCAGGTAGTACATTACCGGATGCTGCTCATAATAGCTCTGATATTGATAATTCTCAAGAGAAGCAAACATGGTGCCGTTCTTCATGTTATGACCGTAAATCACGGTGTTCGCGTCTGTCATGTCGGGCGAGTTCAGCGCGTCCATAAATATTGACCCCGATGAATTTGTTTGATTGTTAAACAAATGCTTCAAATAATACGAATTGTCGGTGCTTTGAACTACCGGATAGTTTATAGGCGTACCCTCGCAATACAGCCATCCGACAACATTCGCGTTCATTTCTTTAAGCAATTCAAAATTCACATCAACAGGAGCTTCGCCCTCCCCGCTTTGATTATCGGAAACATAAATCTGATAATCACGATTTGAGATCATAATGCTTGAAAGATTATCATAATAATCCTCACTATCCTTATACTGCTTCTGAATTCTGACTATGTTGAATACGGATAAAACACAGGCGGCAGCGCATAATATTGAAACAAATTTTAAAACCTTCTTTTTCATTATAATACCCTCCTGTTCTTATCATTGTTATTGTTTCCGGCGATTGACTTATAACCAAGATAAAGTGCGCCGAGCCCTGTTATCATCGCTATAAGAAGCCATACACCCATCATTGAATTATCACCTGTCTTAGGCGTACCTGATTGCTCGGGTCCTTGAGTATATTCATGAGCTGCTCCGCCATCGCCGTCCGCGTTATCTTCATAAACGTCACCGCTTTGAGTATCGTTTTGAGTATCATAATTATCAATTGCGGTCTCGTCTGATGTATCTCCGGATATGTCTGTTCCGGGCGAATTAGTATAATCATGATCCGCCGGCGTAGATTCCGGCATGGGCTCAGATGTAGGCTCCGAAGTTACCGAGGGGGTAGCGGTAGGCAATGGGTCGGTCGTTCCTATTATAACTCCGCCTCTGTAATGGTTGTGTACTGTCGGTTGGGTTACAGTAACAGGCGTTGCCGTTGGCTCCGCAGTCGGTGTTGCTGTAGGCTCCAATGTTGGAGTTGTCGTAGGCTCCGTTGTTGGAGAAGCTTCCGGTGTAGTTGTTGCCTCCGGCTCCGTTGTTGCAGAAGCGTCCGGCGTAGCCGTTGGTGTAGGCGTAGTTTCCGGTACGGGAACTATGGGTATACTTGGTGTTGCCGTCGGCTCCGCAGTCGGCGTTGCCGTAGGCTCTATTGTCGGAGTTGTCGGCTCCGTAGTCGGCGTTGCCGTTGGCTCTATTGTTGGAATTGTCGGCATAGTCGTCGGCGTTGCCGTAGGCTCTATTGTTGGAGTTGTCGGCATAGTCGTCGGCGTTGCGGTAGGCTCTATTGTCGGAGTTGTCGGCATAGTCGTTGGCGTTGCGGTAGGCTCTATTGTCGGAGTTGTCGGCTCCGCAGTCGGCGTTGCCGTAGGCTCTGTTGTCGGAGTTGTCGGCTCTGCAGTCGGCGTTGCCGTGGGCTCTATTGTCGGAGTTGTCGGCATAGTCGTTGGCGTTGCCGTTGGTGTAGCGGTTGGTGTAGCCGTGGGCGTAGCAGTTGGTGTAGCCGTCGGTGTTGCCGTAGGCGTTGCTGTTGGTGTAGGAGTGCTTGGAATATTTATCGGAGCATCTTCCATAACTACAACAGCATCCTCGTGTAAAACAAATACGCCGTCGGTTTTAACCTCAACTGTTCCGTCCGCATTAATTCTGAACGTAATGTCTTCCGCTTTCTCATATCCGTTGGGCGCTTGTTTTTCCTCCAGAACATATGTGCCTATGGGAAGCTTTTCAATAACCTTTGCTTCTCCGGTTGAAGTCCACGTAAGCTCATCATTACTTCCTGCGGTTTTTGCTATCGTATCTGTCTTTTCTCCGTTTTCATCGGCGGTATATATGGTTAGCTGCGCTCCGGCAAGCTCGGTTCCTTGACCGAGAATAACCTTTGAAATTGTTACCTTTGTAGGCTTATCCTCCATAACAACGCTATTATTTTCGTTATCTACCTTGCCGCCGGCAACTGTGAAGGTTATTTCTTCGGCTGTGGTATATCCATCGGGAGCTGTCTCCTCAACAAGTATATATTCGCCGTCGGCAAGACCGCTTACCTCTGTAGGCTCATCTCCCGAAACCCATGTGAGCTTTCCTGTTTCACCATTAATTGTACCTTCCGCGATTTCGCCGATTGTTCCGTCCGTGTTCTTAACATAAACTGTCAGCGTTGCGCCGGGAAGCTCTTGACTTGTGCCGTTCACCATTTCAACCTTGCTTATCTTGATAGGCTCCGGCGTTGCCGTAGGTGTAGCTGTTGGCGTTGCCGTTGGTGTTGCCGTTGGCGTTGCCGTAGGTGTTACGGTTGGTGTTGCCGTAGGTGTTGCCGTTGGTGTAGCGGTTGGTGTTGCGGTTGGTGTTGCGGTTGGTGTAGCCGTGGGTGTAGGAGTGCTTGGAATATTTATCGGAGCATCTTCCATAACTACAACAGCATCCTCGTGTAAAACAAATACGCCGTCGGTTTTAACCTCAACTGTTCCGTCCGCATTAATTCTGAACGTAATGTCTTCCGCTTTCTCATATCCGTTGGGCGCTTGTTTTTCCTCCAGAACATATGTGCCTATGGGAAGCTTTTCAATAACCTTTGCTTCTCCGGTTGAAGTCCACGTAAGCTCATCATTACTTCCTGCGGTTTTTGCTATCGTATCTGTCTTTTCTCCGTTTTCATCGGCGGTATATATGGTTAGCTGCGCTCCGGCAAGCTCGGTTCCTTGACCGAGAATAACCTTTGAAATTGTTACCTTTGTAGGCTTATCCTCCATAACAACGCTATTATTTTCGTTATCTACCTTGCCGCCGGCAACTGTGAAGGTTATTTCTTCGGCTGTGGTATATCCATCGGGAGCTGTCTCCTCAACAAGTATATATTCGCCGTCGGCAAGACCGCTTACCTCTGTAGGCTCATCTCCCGAAACCCATGTGAGCTTTCCTGTTTCACCATTAATTGTACCTTCCGCGATTTCGCCGATTGTTCCGTCCGTGTTCTTAACATAAACTGTCAGCGTTGCGCCGGGAAGCTCTTGACTTGTGCCGTTCACCATTTCAACCTTGCTTATCTTGATAGGCTCCGGCGTTGCCGTAGGTGTAGCGGTTGGTGTTGCCGTCGGTGTTGCCGTTGGCGTTGCCGTAGGTGTAGCCGTTGGCGTTGCCGTCGGTGTTGCCGTCGGTGTAGCCGTTGGCGTTGCCGTAGGTGTTGCCGTTGGTGTAGCGGTTGGTGTTGCCGTTGGCGTTGCCGTTGGTGTTGCCGTTGGCGTTGCCGTTGGTGTTGCCGTTGGTGTAGCGGTTGGTGTTGCCGTAGGTGTAGCCGTCGGTGTAGCAGTTGGTGTTGCCGTCGGCGTAGCGGTTGGCGTTGCCGTGGGCGTAGGCGTTGGTGTAGCAGTTGGTGTTGCCGTCGGCGTAGCGGTTGGCGTTGCCGTGGGCGTAGGCGTTGGAGTGCTTGGTACAGTTGTCGGCTCAGGTGTGGCAATAGTCTCTGCCTTATTTGTAATAGTATGAATTGCCCCCGCGTCTGAGTATGTTAAAATATTTTCCGCGAATTCTGTACCATACTTTTCACTCCATGTAGCAAACATGGTATCAAAATCATTGCCTTTTATCACAAAATAAAACTGAGTCTCATCTAAGATATAACCGTCAGGCGCTGCTACCTCACCGTATCCGTATAGAGTATCCTCCTGTAGGGTGCCGTTTCCGTTTTCGTCCTGACCGAACGTTATAACACCGTCGGCATTGGTGGTATATTTAGTAATATTACCCTTGACGGGTAGATTTCCGTCGGCGGTAATATCTACGGCATAGAACTCGAACACTGCGCCCTCCAGTGCTTTGGTTAGGTCATCCTCATCTATCTTTGTAAGCTGCAATATTCCCGTGCGCCCAACAGCCTCAGAATTTGCCTTCTGAACAGTATATCTTCCTTGAGTGCCGGTACCGTATTCGTACTCTCCTTGGAGCTGAGCCGTATTGCTTACGCTAACAGAAGCACCCGCGCTGCCCGTGAGCTTCACTCTGTAGGATACTTTTAGGTATTGTTCATCCGGCACAATTACTTTCAGCTCTCGTGTTATGGCGCTATAGGTTACCCTGTAGCTCGATTTATCCAAGCTTTGACCGGACGCGTCTGTAACTACGATCGTCGCCGGCAGTAATTCTACTCCGTCCTTTTGGATAGTATCGCTGAGCGTCAGCGTAGAGGAGGTTGGATTTAAATCCTGTGCCAATCTGTTTACATCGACTGTATACTCGATCGCGTATGCTTCGCTGCTGCTGTCATTTTCGTTGTTTATCGCTTTTGCTGTCTTCCTTGCGACAACATCTTCAGCCGTAATTTCTGCGGATGCGGTATCGCTTAAATCTTCCTCGTTTTCCGCTGTTACAGTATTATTCAGTGTCAAATCGTTTCCGGTTGCCGGCACTTTGTCCGCCGGAAGCTTTGTCTTATAGGTTATTATATAGGTATATGCTTCGGGATTTGTTATTGTAAAGACAAGGCCTCCGTCAGTTACCGCCGTTGTTACTTCATAATCGCCTGACCAGGAGGATATAAAGTTCCAGCTGCTGTCGTATCCGCTCCAGCTCATACTGTCGGCAACATACTCCATACCTTCATTGGCAAAGGTATCGGTCAATGTAACAGGGTTGTTTCCGAAGTCCTTGAATGCTTCGTTGAATTTAATTTCCCATTCAGCCACATACGCGTTTAACGTATCATCCCATTTTATACTTTTAGCGTTTTTAACAACATATTTTGTGGTGTTTACGCTCCAAACAGCGCTTGCGGTATCATTGTTATAGGCGGCTTCGTTAACCAACTCAAGAGTTTGGTTTGGATTATTATCGAAATAGCTTGTATCGGTTTTGGTTTCGTATTCAATTGTAATATCTTCCGCAGTATCTTCCGGGATACTGCTTAATACATCATCTGAAATACTTAAGCTAAACGAAAGTCCGTTCCATGAATCAATGGTGTAGTCCGTATTTTGAACCAAGGCTTCATCGCCGAGCTTTACGACAAATGAGTCTGCTATATATTTTGTATTGGTGGTAAATTCCCATGCGTAACCGCCGTTTGAAAAGGTATCTGAAATATAGACATCCGTTTTACCACTCAGTTTCGCGGCATCAATGGTTATTTTCCATTTCGCGATTCCTGTTGTTTCATCACCGTTCACGAGTTCCTTTTGCAGCGCGTCAAGAGACGGTTCGGGAGTTGAAGCGGCGGTCGTACCAAAGGTAACGCCGGCATTTGCCGTTCCTTGCTGATCATATTCCGTGTAGTTGACATTCGCGATGTTGGATATATATGTTCCGTCCTCAGCGCTGCATGAGGTCGTGATAACAAAGGTGTGGGCGCTGATATCATCGGCATCCGGAAATGTGTAGCTGAAGTTCCCGTCGCTGTCTATACAGTCGCTGAGTAGTAGTTCAATCCCATCCAGAGTGACTTTTTCGGCGGTCAGAGATGATGGAAATTCATCTGTTACAACCGCTTTTTTCATATTTGCTTTTAAACTGCCGCTGTTTACGGATATTGTCCATTCAATATTACCCGTTCCGGAGTTATAGCTTCCGCTTTTTGAAATCTTATTTACCTGACTCCATGTCACGCGGTCTAATGTATCACCGGCAACGGGATCAGGCTCCATACTGCTATCGCCTACTTGGCAGTTCCAGTATACGCTGTTTTCCGTATTACCCGTATCGAATACATCTTTGATCTTTGCCTTGTATCTTATTATGTAAGTCTTTCCGTACTCAGCGTTATACAGATCAAAGCTAAAGCCGTTATCATTTTCTGTCACGGTAGAACAAGCATAATACGTATCTTCCTGCCAGCCATCAAGCACCGAAACAGATAAGTCCCCAACATATTCCAGATTGCTGCCCATAACATCCGATATGTTAACAGTATGATATGTAGCATCCGGGGTCAAATCAATTCTATATGTAACGGTGCCTTCCTCATCTACGTTCTCAACAGTTTTGATTCTCGTTGGATTGGGCGCGAATGTGACGTTTATTGTAGTATAGCTGCTTTTCGCGGGAAACATAAAGCTTCCTTTGGCAAGGTTGGCGAGAGCCTCCTGATCGAATTTGAGTTGACATGAAAATTTACCTACGATATTACTGTTATCGTTTAGGAAGTCTTCATAAAATTTAAATTCTATTTTGTCCCCGGAGGCAGTATAATGCCCTATAATTTGACCATTGGTGCTGGTGGTTTCACCGTTCGTTATAGGCGTACTTACCGCAATGCCGCTCGGCAGAGTATATACTATACTGTCGTCTGCAGTAACTTCCTTGTTAAGCAATGTGTAATCCAGAGTGAGCACCAATATCTCATCTCTTGTTAATATTGCTCCATCTGAAATTTCCGTACTTCCGTTATCATCAGGTTCAGCCCTAGTAACGCTTGAAGTCAAAAATTCGCAGACATCAGGCATATTTAATTCCTCTTCGGCGCTTGCCGGAATTGTAAAACCCGCCATGGCGGATAATAGCATAGAAAAAACAACCAGCCATGAGGTAAGACATCTGCGTTTTAAGTATGTCTTATTCAAAAAACATCTCCCCTTTCAGTTAATTAACCATACGTTATTAACAATTGAATGACTATATAATTATAATAATAATTATTACTATAATTATATATTAACGTAAAACTATTGTCAATAAGCTACTGCGGTTAAAATAGCCAAATTTTATAGAAATATTTCTGTATATCTCGCATAAATTCAGTGTTTTTTTGTGAGTTATGACTAAATTTTTGAGATTTTTTCTGTTGCCAATAATATTAAATAATGCTATAATAATGCTATAATAATGCTATAAAATGCTAATCGGTTTTAAAAGGATGATACTGCGTGAAAAAATTTTTTGGGACATTAACAGCTCTTGTATGTATAATATTTCTCTTATGCACTGTTAACATTATGACGGATATATTCAGAGAACCGTCCGATTATGTGCCGTATTTGGAGGAAAACCATCCTGAGCTGTGTAAAAAAATATCGGAAATAAGTGAAAACGTATACCAAAGCACTATCCGATTACCTGTGTTTAATAAGATGACAACCCGCTCGGCGGGAGATACACAGACGACGCCATCTGATGATATGGTTGCCAATAATTATGTTAAAAGCGGTTCAAGGTTAACATTCTATCCGAAAGAATACATTGGAATAGACGTTAACTATGACAGTCTCGGTGTCTACGGAAATTCAGGCTCAGCCGATATGGCATATATCGCTCTCATGGTAAACACCGAGAGCGGAGAAAACGTGTCTCAGACGATAATCGGCACAGACCCTGATTTCAGCTTTGACGAAACAGTTTCACTGCCCGATGATTATGATGCGCTGAGCGTTGAAATATTTTCGGGACCGGCGGAATTTGGCAGCTATAACAGCTGGGCATGTGATTATATAAAAATTATAAAAAAAGAAACCGGTGAATGGGTTTTAAAGCCGTCACCGGCGCTTGAACACAATTTAACACTTTACGAAGCGGACAGACCGTTAAGCGAGGCTCTGACCGCTACAAGCTTGATACAGTCAGACGATCCGAGCGTGAAGCTTCTTGCGGAGAAAATCTGCGAAGACTGTGAAAACGATTATGATCGTGCGGCAGCGCTCCATGACTGGGTTGCTTCCGAACTGTATTACGATGTAAGCCTTGCCGACAGTAACATGAGTCTTCCCGAATCCGCCACTGAAATTATCAGCGGAAGGAGAACACTATGTCTCGGCTACGCCGTTGTTTATGCCGCTCTATGCCGCAGTATGGGAATTCCATGCAATGTTGTTTCTGGTTACGCTTTGGATATTAATGGAGGAGACTCCGCTTGGACGGCTGAGAATATCGATACGATGTATGAAAACCACGCATGGAATGAGGTATACACGGATGGAAGATGGTTGATTGTCGATACCACATGGGACAGCTCAAACACATATGAGAACGGTGAATTTATATTCGGAGGAAAGATTTCTCATCTGTATTTTGATTCAAATATTGAATTTTTTTCCGTAAACCATAAAATTATTGAGTACGAACCGTTAAGCCGGTAATATTAAGTTAATAGTTAATAGTTAAGATAGTTAATAACTTATGATAGTAGTGATAGGATTTGTAGTATTTAATTTTGCAGAATATCGGAGGCGGAGCGGGTGTTGTCGCGGAGGTAGCGGCAGAGGCAGTAGAGGCAGTCGGGGTTTTTCGGAGTTATGTAGTTTTCCCTTTCGAGGCATGACAGAGTGGCTCTAAAGCCCATTTCTTTAAGTATTGCTTCCGCCGGCTTTGAAATTTCACCGTAGGGATATGTGTAAACATTCGGTATAATTCCACAATTTTCGCTGAGCAAATCCTGAGCTTTCCGGGTATCGGAAATCAGCTTTTCGCGATATACATCATCCGATTCCCCGATGGTTTTTGCCGCGCCCTTTCGCCCGTCTGTGTTGCCCGCCATGTTCGGAAGCATATGCATATCATAGCTGTGGTTGGCTATTTCAAATCTGCCGCTTTCCGTCATTTTATTTATTGTTTCATAGTTTAAATACGCATATTCCGGATTGTTATCCGAAATACTTGAATAATTTTCGGTATAGCTGCCCACAACTGATACAACTGCGCGCATATCGTATTTTTCAAGCAGCGGAAGACCATATTCATAGTTATTTTCAAAACCGTCATCAAAGGTAAGAACTATCGGCTTTTCGGGCAGATCTCCGTTCCCGTCCGCATAGCTTATAACGTCGCTCATGAAAACGGCGGTGTATCCGTTTTCTTTTAGATATTTTAAATCGCTCTCAAAGTCGGACACCGATATGACGTATGCATTGACCTTTGATGGATTTTCGGTAAGCCCGTGATACATAATTATCGGCAGGCTGATCGCATCCTCTGTCTGCTCCGAGAAGCTTTCGATTATGTGCGGAGCTTCACTGCGCAGACAGCTTATTCCGAATATCCCAATGCCTGTTGAAACAATAAAGATTACAGCGAAAAATATCAGCGATTTAAGCTTTATCACATACATAAAAAATCACCTCATATATGATAATATTATGGGTGATTTAAATATATTCTGTTTTATTTTATAGTGTATCATAAACTAACCTGATAAATATACGGTTCTATAATCGGTTTCATATTCTCATCCCAGAAAAATACCTTTATGTACGGCTGCCCCGCACTTGTGTCCAAAGTGAGCGCTATGTCGTCAATGCTTTGCAAAGAGCTTGACCCGGCGGTTATGGCTTTTGAGTCAATCAACGTATCATCATCGCCGTAGGAGCATACATAAACCGTTCCGTCTTTTAGGGGGCGGTTTATAAGCAGCAAGCTGACGTTTGCGGTGTCATCGTTTATCTCCACGTTAAAACGGGCGAATTTTAACAATTTGTTATAATAATCTACGATTTCACGCAAATTAATCAAACCATAACCGTATTTTGCGTTTTTACCCGGATCTCCCAAATGCTCGCAGGTGTTTGCCAGAAGTTCCATAAACCCATCACTGTCTATAGATGGGTCATAATATTTCGCGACCGCCGCTGCCGCCGTTACATAAGGAGCAGCGTAGGAGGTACCGGTGCCGGTGCCGTATGTATATCTAATCTTGTCTGAGCTTACGCTGAGGAGGGCGCTGTACACAATGACTCCGGGAGCGCAAACATCAACCGATGAGTTGTAGTGGCTGTTTGAATACCATTCCTTATCGCTCGTCACAGAGCCAACACCTATTACTCCGTCGTTTCCGGCGGGGTACATTATTTCTTCTCCCGTTTGACCGACTGCCTTGTTTCCCGCAGCCGCCACAACGATTGTATTTTTCCGAACAGCGTATTCTATAGCTTCACTCAATGTTACATAATTTACATCAGCGCCAAGGCTCAGGTTTAATACGTCGCAGTCATATACATCTACCGCATCGTAAATTGCTTTGGCAATATTACTTATTGATCCCGTATCCTCCTTAAAGACCTTTAGAGAAACAATGCTTGCCTCCGGTAATATTCCCGCAATTCCCAAATTGTTATTTGTATCCGCGGCAATAGTGCCGGTAATAAATGTGGAATGCTTGTAGACATCGTATACACTTGTGCCTGTATAGTCAACCTCGGTGACGATATTTTGAGTAATATCCGGGTGCAGCGACGCGCTTCCGCTGTCAATAACGGCGATTTTTATATCGCTGCTGTACGCTCCGTTTTCCCATACAGCATCCGCATTTACCATCGCGGTTCCCCATTGCTTGGCATAAAACGGATCGTTCGGCTCTGAAAACGTGGGCGTAAGCGAAAACGCATTCGCAATCTGAAGCGATGCTGTATTGCTATCAGGTTCAAAAACCAATTCGTCATCGGGTATCCGAACAGTATAATCCGGCTCTATGTATTCAACATTACTGTCAGATGCCAGAGTCAGAATAAAGTCGGGTGTTTCGTTTTTCAACAGGAATATGTTTTGTTCGGGAACAAGCGGAGTCAGGGCGTTGCTATCGTCATATGAGTCGGACGCGGCTATTGCAATCGGCGTTTTATACTTTACGATATAGCCGTCATACTCAGTCAGCCCCGCACCGTGAACCGTGTTACAAAAAAATAACATGAATGCGAACGCGCAAAGAAACAATATATGCTTAGTCTTCATACTTAATTCTCCTCGAAATGTGTAAAAAATTTATTGCAACACGTCTATCATTATAACATATTTAAACCGTTATTTCAATATTTTTGCCTACAAAAACCGCAGCAATGCAGAGAGAAGCATATGCCGCGGCTGAAATTATTCACTTAGGATTTTTTTAGCGGTTTCAACATCCTTTATGTCAATCAGGCACGATATTTCCGTTTCCGCCGTGGTAATAAGCTTTACTCTGATATTTTCGCGTGCTAACAACGCAAAAAGTTCCGCCGCGACACCGGATTCGCATCTCATGCCTTCTCCGCTGAGCAGGATTTTTGTGTTATTGCCGTTTATATCGGCGGAAATTGTAGGAGCCAAAGACTTAAACTTTCCGGTAAGTCCGATAACCGCTCCCAAATCCTCCTCGGCAATGGTGAACGAGAGATTGATTTTGTCCTTGTACGGAGCGGTCTGGCTGATCATATCAATGCTTATGTCGTTTTCCGATATTATACCCAGTATGCCGGCAATGCTGCTCGGGGTATTGGGTATATTGTTAAGCGTAACTATCGCAACCTCCGGAAAAAATTTGATGTCGGTAATAGTCTTAATCATAAGAATAACCTCCGATTATATTTTTATTAAAATTCAGCAATCAGATCCTTCATGCTGTACATTCCGCTGCCCTTGTCTTTCATAAAGATTGCCGCCTTAACCGCGCCGACAGCGAAAACTTCTTTTGACGCGGCGCTGTGTTTAAGCTCAATAACCTCATCGGTTCCGGCAAAAATAACATCATGCTCACCTACTATGGTGCCGCCGCGAACCGCGTGTATACCTATTTCGGATTTATCACGCTTCTTTCTGACCGAATGCCTGTCATAGACATATTCGGGATTAAAGGAAACCGCGTCCGAAACTGCATCGGCAATCGCAAGCGCGGTGCCGCTCGGCGCATCGAGCTTTTGGTTATGGTGTTTTTCGACTATCTCAATATCAAAGCTGCCATCAAGCAACTTTGCCGCCTTGCAGGCTAAATCAATAAGGAGATTTACGCCGATTGACATATTTGCCGAAAAGAATATAGGGGCTGTCTTCGCCGCTTCATTCATTTTTGACCTTTGTTCATCCGACAAGCCCGTAGTACAGATAACCGCCGGAGTTTTTGTCTTTAAGGAATAGTCTATTATGCTGTCAAACACAGAGGGGTGTGAAAAGTCAACTATAACGTCAAATTCCTCACTGACCTCATCTATATTCGAGTATACGGGAAAATCTGCATTTCTTGCGGTATTTATGTCATATCCGGCTGTAATTTTCGCGTTTGGGTTATTCTCGCACACACGTGTAACGGCTTTGCCCATTTTACCGTTTGCGCCGCTTAATAATATTTTCGTCATTTGCATCACTGTCTTTCCGGTTATTTATTATATTGTAATTATATTATTTAAGCTCTATTCCGAAATCCGTAAGAGCCTTTTTCAGCGTTTCAAGGTTGCCCTCTTCCATGTCACATAGGGGAAGTCTGAGATTTCCGGCATTCCAGCCTATGAGATTCATGGCTGTCTTTACGGGAATTGGATTGACCTCAATAAACAGAGCATTTATAAGGTTCAGCATTTTCAACTGAAGCTCTCTTGCTTTGTCAATCTTGCCGTCAAAGAAATATTTGCATATTTCATGAGTCTCTTTGGGACATACGTTTGCCACAACAGATATAACACCCTTTGAGCCTATAGAAAGCATGGGAACAATTATATCATCATTGCCGGAATAGATGTAAAGCTCCGGCACCTCCGCCGCCAGCTGTGAAGCAAAGCTCAGGTTTCCGCTGGCTTCCTTTACCGCGACAATATTATCGATTTTCGAAAGCTCCTTAAGTGCGGGTATACCTATTGACGTACCCGTTCTTGACGGAACGTTGTAAAGGATAATGGGAATATCAACTGCCTCCGCAATAGCGGTAAAATGACAGACAAGACCCTTTTGAGTCGCTTTGTTATAATATGGAGTGACTGAAAGTATACCGTCCGCGCCGAATTCCTCCGCCTTTTTGGAAAGCAAAACAGCGTGACCTGTATCGTTGGAGCCGGTACCGGCAATAACGGGGATCCTTCCCGCTGTTTTCTGAACCGTATACTTGATTGCGGCAAGATGCTCGTCATCCGGCATAGTTGATGCCTCTCCGGTTGTTCCGCAGATAACAATGGCGTCTGTGCCGTTAGCAATCTGATCTTCGATTATTCCGCCAAGCTCATCGTAGTTCGTTTTATCACCGTCAAAGGGTGTAACAATGGCAACGCCCGATCCGGTGAAAGGTAAAATCTTTGACATATATTTTCCTCCTAAATAAAAGCATAATCATAAAAGCTTAATCAATCCAAATAACCCTTCGCGGCTAAAAGCTCCGCCATGAGTACCGCGCCGCCCGCTGCGCCTCTCAGAGTGTTATGGCTCATGGAAACCATTTTATAATCATACTGAACCGACTCTCTCAGTCTGCCGCAGGATATTGCCATTCCGCCGTCAATTGCGCGCGCTTCCCTGATTTGCGGCATTTCCGGCTGCTCAGCCTCGGTGTAAACATGTATGAACTGCTTGGGCGCGTGAGGAAGCTCAAGCCTTTGCGGCTCGCCCTTGTATTCTCTCCACATTTTCTCGATTTCCTCAACCGACGGCTTGTTTTCTCTGTCCTTAAAGCTGAAGAATATCGCGGCTGTATGACCGTCCGATATGGGAACCCTGTAGGTCTGGCATTCGATTTGTAGCTCTGTGGACGGAACAATTTTGCCGTCCTTTATCGATCCTAAAATCTTGTTGGGTTCAATCTCCGACTTCATTTCTTCGCCGCCGATGTACGGTATAAGGTTGTCAACCATTTCAGGCCATGTTTCAAAGGTTTTACCCGCGCCTGATATTGCCTGATACGTTGTGACAAGGGCATGGTCGATGGGGTATCTTTTATTGATAACAGCCAAAGCGGGGAGATATGATTGCAGCGAGCAATTTGACTTTACAGCGATAAATCCGCGTTTTGTGCCGAGTCTTTTTTTCTGTGCCTCAATAATTTCAGCGTGCTCCGGGTTAATCTCGGGTATAATCATAGGAACATCCGAGGTGTGGCGGTGAGCCGAGTTATTGGAAATAACGGGGCATTCAGCCTTTGCGTATTTTTCCTCAAGCGCACTGATTTCGTCCTTCCTCATATCAACTGCGCAGAAAACAAAGTCAACCAGCTTCGCTATTTTCTCAACGTCTGCCACGGCATCATAGACAACCATATCACGTACAGAGCATGGAATGTCATCCTTCATGGCCCAGCGTTTGCCTACAGCGTCGATATATTTTTTCCCCGCGCTTCTCGGCGAAGCCGCCAGAAGCCTTATATTAAACCAAGGATGATTGTGAAGCAGCGTTATGAAACGCTGTCCAACCATTCCCGTAGCGCCTATAATTCCAATGTCATATTGTCTCAAATCCCAATTCCTCCTTGAATTCATTTGTATATATAATTATATGACAATATTACCATTATGTCAAATGCTTTTTTGAAATCTGCGTAAATTAAATTTAACAAAAATTATTTATATAGATATAGCTTTTTGTTAAGAAGTATGGTACAATTAAATTCAGTAATACAATTCTTGAGGTGGTAACATGAAAAAGCTTAATAAAATTTTTCATAAAAAATTGTATAAGGGATTAGATAAGGGATTGTGTAAATATCGAATATGCGGCGCTATACTGACGTTTGTTATGCTTGTCTGCGCACCTGGGTTCGCGCCGGTTTATGCGGATATAAATGTTTCACAGACTGTAAAGGTGGGGCTGTATTACGGTTCGTCGGCTAAGTCGCTCGTTACCGTTACGAGCGAACGCGGATTTTACGTCGGAACATTTGATGACCGGAATTTTAATGAGGAGCAGATCATAGAAAATACTACTGTTATGATAAGGCTTGATGACGGACAGATCTCAATTCAGGATACAGACGGCAATGTTCTATACCGCGAGAAAGGCAGCGGAGGAGTCGGTTTGCGACCTATATACACAAACTTCTGGGAGGAACGCTTTACGATTGAGGGAGCGGCTTACCGCGGCAGTCTTAACATAATCAAGGACGGCGATGCATTTGCCGTAATAAATATAGTGGATATTGATCAGTATCTGTACGGCGTTGTATCAAGCGAAATGAGTTCCACATGGCCTCTTGAAGCGCTGAAGGCTCAGGCTGTGTGCGCCAGAAACTATGTCGCGCAGAATATAGGAAAGCACGCAAGCTATGGATTTGATGTCTGCGCCAACACTCATTGCCAGATGTATACGGGAATATCACGTGAGGCACAGTCGATATATGACGCTGTTGACGCAACCAAAGGACTGGTTCTTGCATATGACGGAGAGTTGTGCGAGTGCTACTATGCCTCGTCTATGGGGGCATACACTGAGGATGTAAGATATGTGTGGGGCAACGAGGTTCCGTATCTTGTCAGCGTTGACAACAGCTTTGAGGACACCGAGAATGTTACCAACGGCGTTTGGTCAGGAGTTTTGACGGTGGATGAGGCTTCCACAATAATGCGTAATCGAGGCTACGATGTGGGTGATGTGGAAAAAATAGAGGCCTTGGAATATTCGCCAAACGGCAGCGTTACCAAAATGAGGGTTACCGGCAATACCGCGATTAAAACCTTTGAGCTTGAGGAATGCCGCACAATTTTCAGTACGGTCACAAAGAGCCAGAAGTTCACTGTGGTAGGCAACGGTGACGCCGAAGCTCAGGCCTATGTCGCCGTAACCGACGGCGCAACCCTTATACGGCGGCGTCCCACGCAGCTTGAGCTTTTGACAGGCTCGGGCAGAGAAAAGTTTGACGGCACAACTCTGTATGCGACAAACGGTCAGTATCAGGCAACGTATTCGGACGTAAGCGAGACATCGAGCGCGAATACCGCCTTTACGTTCAGCGGTACAGGTTGGGGTCACGGCGTTGGCATGAGCCAGTACGGAGCGAAGGGAATGGCGGAAAACGGATACAATTATGAAGAAATATTGACTCACTATTTTACAGATACATATATCGCGGCAGCGTATTAGGGGAGAGCAAATGACAACAAAGGATTTTTATTATGACTTGCCGCCGGAGCTAATAGCCCAGCATCCGCTTAAGGACAGGGCTTCATCAAGGCTCTTGGCAGTGGACAGAAGCAGCGGCGAGCTTGAGCATAGGCATTTCAGAGATATAATCGAATACCTAAATCCGGGCGATTGCTTGGTTATGAACAACACCAGAGTTATTCCGGCGAGGCTCCACGGCTTTAAGGAGGACACAGGCGGAAAGATTGAGTTTTTATTGCTCAAGCGTCTTGACAACAACACATGGAATGTTATTTTAAAGCCCGGAAAGCGTGCGCGTAAAGGTTCAAGATTTGTTTTCGGAGGCGGCTTGCTTAAGGCTGAGATAACAGAGGTAAAGCCTGATGGCAATCGCATTGCACGGTTTGAGTTTGACGGTGTTTGGGAGGAGCTTTTGGACAGATTGGGGGAAATGCCCTTGCCGCCGTACATAAAGGAAAAGCTTGAAGATAAGGAGCGGTATCAGACGGTATATTCCAAAATTGACGGATCGGCGGCGGCTCCCACTGCGGGGCTGCACTTTACCGATGAGCTGATTGAGGAAATAGAAGCAAAGGGCGTAAATATCGCGTATTTGACATTGCATGTGGGACTCGGAACGTTCAGACCGGTGTCGGTTGAAAACGTTGAGGATCACGTTATGCATACCGAGCATTACGAGGTCACCGGGGAAGCGGCGGATATAATAAACTCCTCACGCAAAAACGGGGGTAGAATTATTGCCGTCGGTACGACCTCGGTTCGCACAATGGAAACCGTTTCGGATAAGAACGGTTTCATGAAGCCGCAAATGGGCGATACTGATATATTTATATATCCGGGTTATAAATTTAAGATAACCGACGCGATTATAACAAATTTTCACCTGCCGGAGTCAACCTTGCTTATGTTGGTTTCCGCGTTTGCGGGCAAGGAAAATATCTTCAAGGCATACGAGGCTGCTGTAAAAGAAAAATACAGATTTTTCAGCTTTGGGGATGCTATGCTGTTACATTGATAATTTGTAACTCTGAGCAAAGCTTTTGCTTTGAACAATTGCCCGAAGCCCATATTCCGCTCTGCCAAGCCACGGACCGGCAATGTCGCAAAAGCTTTGCTTCGCTCAGGTTATATTGATTAATAAATTAAGTTATATTGATTAATAAATTAATTAGGAGAATAGCATGTATACACTTATAAAAACGGAAAACAGAGCGAGACGGGGCAGATTTGAAACGGTTCACGGAACAATCGAAACGCCGGTGTTTATGAACATCGGAACCGCCGCGGCTATAAAAGGCGCTCTTGATACCTTTGATTTAAAAAAAATCGGCTGTCAGGTAGAGCTTTCAAACACATATCATTTGCATCTGCGCCCGGGTGATGAAGTTGTTCGCGATATGGGAGGACTTCACAAGTTCATGAACTGGGACAGACCTATCCTGACCGACAGCGGAGGCTTTCAGGTGTTTTCACTCGCAAAGCTGCGCAACATAAAGGAGGAGGGGGTTTACTTTTCTTCGCATATTGACGGGCATAAAATCTTTATGGGACCGGAGGAGAGTATGCGTATACAGTCCAACTTAGCCTCAACAATAGCTATGGCATTTGATGAGTGCATGGAAAACCCGTGTGACAGGCAGTATGCGCAAGCCTCAGCGGACAGAACGGCGCGCTGGCTTGCACGCTGCAAGGCGGAAATAAATCGCTTAAACCGGCTTGACGCTACAATAAACAAAAATCAAATGCTGTTTGGTATCAATCAGGGCAGTACCTATGATGATATAAGAATTGAGCATATGAAACGGATTGCCGATTTGGATTTGGACGGGTATGCAATAGGAGGTCTCGCGGTAGGCGAGTCAACGGAGGAAATGTATCGGATCATTGAGGCTGTAGAGCCGTTTATGCCGAAGGATAAGCCGCGTTATCTTATGGGGGTGGGGACTCCCGTTAATATTATCGAGGCAGTGGATAGAGGCGTAGACTTTTTCGACTGTGTAATGCCCAGCCGAAACGCCAGACACGGTACTATTTTCACATCGCTCGGAATTTTAAATATTAGAAACGTGAAATATGAGTGCGATGATACTCCGATAGATCCAAACTGCGGCTGTCATACATGCAAAAGCTTTTCAAGGTCATATTTAAGGCATTTGTTCAAGGCAAACGAAATGCTTGCAATGCGCCTTGCGGTAATTCATAATTTGTATTTTTATAATAATATGATGGCTGAAATAAGGAACGCTTTGGACAACGGCACGTTCGCGGAATATAAACGAAGCCGCGTCGGAGTATTGGACAGAAGAATATGAAATTAAAAACGGTGCAGTCATGTTGAACCGACCCCAAAAAGTTAGACTTTTTGGGGTCACATCATCATTTCGCTGCACCGTTAATATATTTAAATTATTTAAATCTTTATTCCCAAAAATCGGCTTTTGTCATCCTGTAATAAGATATATGATAATTGCTGTTACAGTGCTTGTGAGACCCACGCATGCTTCATAAGGGATAAGCTTCATTCTGTTCTTTATACTCATATTTACGCTGTTTCCTGTTGCATGGAAGAATGATCCGTGTGGGAGTGAGTCGATGACAGTTGCACCGGCATGGATCATAGCGCCGGCTGCTACCGCATCTACTCCGGCGTTCATAAGCGGTTCGGCAAAGGTCTGTGAAGCAACTGTCGCTCCTGCTGTTGTTGACGCTGTCGCGCCTGCCATAAGTATACCGGCAATGGGGGCAAGCACAAATGATGGAAGATTAAGCATATTGAGCAGTGTTGTCAGATCGTTCTCCAAGGCGGACGCTTTTATTATACCCGCTATAGTGCCTGTTCCTATGAGCAATACAGAAACGCCGATAACCTTTGTAAGCCCAAAGCTTGAATAACTGACTAAGTTCTTTATTTTGCCTGTCGCAAGAGCGCATATAATGCCGCCGATAGGGAGTGCAATAAGCGGATCTACCGTAATATTAAACAGCGGTCTTAGGGCAAGAAGGATAATAACCGCAAGCGGTCCGCATACTGATGCGAAAAATCCGGGCAGATTTTTATTTTCGCTCTTTTCAAGATCATTTTCCGAAATCATTTCTCCATTCTTTTTCGACAGCAAGGAAGCGATAATAATTGTCACTATAAGAGCAGCTATCGCGGGGATTATATTTTTCATCATAAGTGATGTAAGGTCTATCCCGAATGCCTCGGAAGTCGCGATGGTGTTTGGGTTCGGTGAGATGATATTTCCCGCCTTACCGCCGCCTATCATTGCAAGAAGAACAGACGCTTTGTTTTTACCCGACCTGCTGCCGATGGCGAGCGCGATCGGGGCTACGGTTATAACCGATATATCCACAAAAACTCCGACCGCGCATATTATCATTGTAGCAATTGCTATTGCGGTAATTGCCCTCTTTTCCCCAAGCTTTGCGACTATAACCTCTGATATTTTTTCGGCAGCGCCTGTTTTAATAAGAATTCCGGCGAGAATACCTGAGGTCATAATTCTCAGCACCGAGGAAATCATACCCTGCGCTCCGCTCACCATAGTCGAAACCGTTCCTGCAAGTCCGCCGCCTCCGATTAGACCGCCGATTAATGCTCCCGCTATAAGGGCATATGCCGGCTGCACCTTTTTTATTATGAGAAATATTGCAAGAGCAAGACCCAGCAATGCTCCTAATGTATTAAATGTTACTGCTTCCATTTCAAAACCTCCTTTATCTTACTTTATCTTAGTTTATCTTAGTGTCCATAACCGCATAACCTGCTCTGCGGTATCTGTCAGATTTACCTTTGCATTTTCCGTGTTCATTGCTTCTTCAAGTGTGCATATTCTCCTCAATATAGGGAAAAACGCGTCTATACCATGCTTGTTACATTCCGCTGCATCCTTTGTTACACTTCCGGCGAATGCAATTACAGGGATATTATACTTCTTTGCAAGAGCCGCAACTCCCGACGGAGCCTTTCCGAATGAAGTCTGAAAATCAAGCTGTCCTTCGCCTGTTATTACAAGTTCCGAATTCTTTATATAGCTCTCAAGTCCTGTTTCACGCAGTATTATTTCAATTCCCGGTTCAAGCTTGCCGTTAAGATATGCCATAAACGCGTATCCCAATCCGCCTGCCGCGCCTGTGCCCGGAAAATCAGCATCGGCATCAGGATATTTCTCCTTAGTAAGAGCGGCAAAGTCTGAGAGCCATGAATCCATTTGCTTTACCATTGCCGCATCCGCGCCCTTTTGCGGTCCGTAAACCGCGCTGCAGCCTTCCTCGCCGCAAAGAGGATTTGTTACATCACAGGCTATTTGGAAATTACATTCCTCAAGCTGTGGAATTACGTTGTCGTCCGTTATCCTCTTTATGGACTTCAAACCCTTTGCGCCATAGGGAACCTGATTACCGTCCCCGTCAAGCATACCGAAGCCGAGCGCTTGCAGCATTCCTACACCGCAGTCATTTGTGGCGCTTCCGCCGATACCGATTATAAAATTCCGACATCCCTTTAAAATAGCGTCCCGTATAAGATTTCCTACCCCGTAGGTTGTTGTGTTAAGCGGATTGCGCTCGTTTTCCGGAACAAGCGTAATACCCGCAGCCGCCGACATTTCAATTATCGCGCTTTTTGATTTTCCGATTATTCCGTATTTTGCCGCAACGGGCGCTCCGAGCGGTCCTGTTACCGTAACAGTTTCCTGCACTCCGTTCATTCCCGCAACAAGAGCATCAACAGTCCCTTCACCGCCGTCCGCAAGCGGTCTTACCAAAACCTCTGCCTCCGGCAGCACGCGGCATATTCCGTCCGAGATCGCATAGCCCGCTTCCATAGACGTCATGCTTCCTTTAAATGAATCAATCGCAATTACAGTTTTCATAAAAGCTTTCCTCCTTAAACAATTATTACCAGCGCTGATGTTATAAATATTATAGCATCGTCAGAGTAGAAAGACAATGTTACGCATAACAATTTACTAAAATATTACAGTGATTTTTTGTTATCAGTAATATGATATTGCATTTCATTGGGGATTGTTGTATAATAAAATCATTAAGATAAGATTTTGATAAGACTAAGATAAAGTTCATATAAAATTCAGATAAAATTTTAGATAAAATTCTGATAAAATTCTGATATAATTCAGATATAATTCAAATAAAATTCTGAGAAGCTTCAGATGAAAAATAAAAGGAATGGAGGTCATAATGATGAGAAATCAGATCAAAGCAAGTCTTGCAAATCAGATTATAAACGCGGTTGAAGATGTTTGCGGTCAGAGTGTGAATTTTATTACACCGTCAGGAATTATATTCGCAAGCAGCGATGAGAAACGTGTGGGTGATTATCACGAAATAGGACACAGGGCTTCAATAAGCCGTGAGATCATAGAGGTAGACGACGATGAAAGCTTTAACGGAACAAAGAAGGGCGTTAATATTCCGATAATTCACCAAAACGAAGTCGTAGCTGTAATCGGAATAAGCGGTGAACCGGAAAAAGTTCGTAAATATACCGAACTGGCGGTGAAGATAACAAGGCTTTTTATTTTGGAGCAGGAGCTGGAAAGCTACGAGCGTTCTGAGCAGCAAAAGCGCAACTATGTTATTCAGGGGCTGATAAGCGGCGAAATTAGTAATCACGCGTATTTTGATGATTGCCTCAATGAGCTTAATATGGACAGAAGCAAAGAATACCGCACTATCGTGGTGCGGCTCAATAAAAGATACAACGCGGTTAATACCTCCATGCTTGAAGCTCATGTATTTCAATTATTTAACTTACCACCGGTTGTTGTACATTCATACATATACCCTCATGAGTACATTGCAATTGCGGAAGCGGATAAGCTCCACGCCATGATTAACCGTCTCAGAAGCTTCGCTGCCGATAATAAGCAGCTGCTGGGTGTAGCGGTTGGAAGCAGTCAAAGGATTTCAAAACAACACAGGTCATACAACAGTGCATGTATCGCGTTGAAAGCATCGCAATGCAAACAGACGGGTTTTTGTGACTTTAATGATCTTAATATCGAGATACTGCTTGGCAGTGTTACAGCGGAGGGCAAGGAGATGTTTCTCAAAAAGACAATCTCTTTATTATCAGATGAAGAGATAAAACTTTTGGAAACATATTTTTCATGTGATATGTCACTCCAAAGGTCTTGTGAAAAGCTGTTTATTCATAAAAATACTCTGCAATACCGTCTTGATAGAATAAGCGAAAAAACAGGCTATAACCCCAGACAATTCCGTGAAGCGGTTGTTCTTTATATCGCTTTACTGTTACGTTAAATTATACGTAAGTCTTTTGCTTTAGCGCAAAAGTATACACCTCAGAAGGCGTTTAACCTTTGAGGTGTATAAACAATTTAATAATATTCGCCGCTGAAGACAAAATTGATCAAGTCAATAAGCTCCAGATATTCTTTATATTCCTTTTCGCCCAGCACATCGTAGCCGCATTCCTCTACCAAAACCTTCAGTTCATCCTTGTATGCCTTTAAACGAAAATTAATAAACCCATCAATATTCATCCGCTTGTAACGTTCAAAAAAATCAATAATTTTCTGTTTTATATATTCCAAATGCTTCAGATCATACCTGCCGCTGATTATATCACACACACTTCCGTATACCGCTTCACGCTCATCGTCAGGCATTTCACCGAATACATCGTCTATACAGCTGTAAATCAGCTTTGAGCGGTATTTGGCTATAAGCCAGCCGGCCACAAGCTCCGCCGTGTCGGCTGAAATATAACCTTCGTCAAGTTCAAGACTGTCAACTTCGTCTTCCGTCTCGTTTTTATCACAGTCCAACTCTGTAATATTCAACTCATATCACCTCCGACAAATAATACTTCCGTAATCCGTGAGACTCTCTCCCGAGATACTCACAAACTTAATTCCGTTATCATCCAGAAATTTAATAATTCCGTCATCATTCATGCTGCCGCAAAAAGTAAGGGTTCCGTCAATCAATCCGCTCGCTCCGCCTATGAAGCCATAATTATAGCCGTCAAGCAAAATCATTCCTTTTTCGGCTTTATAGATTTTTATTTCTTCAAATTTTGACAGAACAGAGTACAGGCTCGGGTCATCTGTAATAGCGGTGTTTTCGCTCGCTATACACAAGCTGCACCTTGCATATCCCTGCCTTGTGTTTACAATTTTGTATTTGCCTTTATAGTATTCTAAAATTTTCGGTTCAGTATACCGTGTATTTGATAAAACATAATTTCCCAGCCTCGCTACATTGTATGCAATATCATTCGGATAAGTGTTTTTGGGGTTTATATTCCCGCGAATAACGTTTATACCGTATTTGCCAAGATTTGACCTGTAATATTCAAAGCATTCCGGGGCACAAACCGCTGTATTATAATCGACAAAGTGAATTTGTAAATCGGGATGTGTTGAAATCGCACCGGAAACGCCGGACAATTCATAAGATTTTATTATGACCTTATTTGGAAAAAAGGATTTTAATCCACTGATTAATTCGCTTTTCATTTTTTTATCAATGATAATCGGCATAATAATCACCTGTTATGTATTATTTTTCCTGTATAATATAATATTTTGGGCTCAAAATATTGATGGAGGGATGAATAAATGTCAAATATAAACTGCACGGAATCAAACTGTGTTTTTATGGAGGACGGAAAATGCATGCTGAATACGGTAACGCGCATCACGTACTCCAAAACCGCAAATCCGCCGCCGTGTCCATACTTCAAGACAGATAGCGGACAAATGTCAGTTACTTAAAAAATTTAGGACATAATCAGTAAAAATTTCAGCTCCGTATTTTATACATTCATCATCAGCAATAAGTCTTTCGTTATGAAGGGGATATTTTTTGTACCCGTTAGGCGTGCTTCCCAGCCAAAAAAGAGCGGATGACTTAACCGCACGGGTCAGATACGAAAAGTCCTCACCCGCCATAGTCGGCTCCGTCGCCGTTATAATATTTTCCGGCTCCAAATAATTTTGAGCGGAGGTTTTTAAAGCGTTTATAGTTTCTGTGTCATTAATCAGCGGCGGAAACAGTCTGTCAAAGTTATATTCATAATCCGCGCCGTACATGGCACAAACCTGCCTGACAGCAAGCTCTATTTTTTCCTCAAGCATATTTCTGTCACTATCCGAAAATGAACGAGCCGTTCCGCGCAGAGTAACCTCATTCGGAATAATATTATATGCGGAGCCGCCGTTTATCGCGCATACCGAAACAACCATGGGGTTAAACGGATTTGATAGTCTTGACGGTATCGTTTGAAGCATAGTTATCGTCTGTGCCGCGATAACTATCGGATCGATGCATTCATGAGGAGCAGCCGCGTGACCGCCTTTACCCTTGATTTTAATAAAGAATTCATCAGGACAGGAATATGCCGCACCTGCTTTAAAGCTTGCCATGCCTACATTCAGGGATGGCTCAATATGAAGCGCCACACAGCTGTCAACGTCGGGAGAGCACAAAATTCCGGCATCAATCATCGGCTCGGCACCGCCGGTTGTTTCCTCGCCCGGCTGAAACATAAGCTTTACACTGCCTGAAAATTTGTCTTTCAGCTTACTTAAAACCACAGCGCAGCACAGCAAGACAGAAGTATGCACATCATGTCCGCAAGCGTGCATCACACCGTTATTTTGTGATTTGAACTTCAATTCTGTCCGCTCCGTCACCGGCAAAGCGTCCATATCAGCTCTGATAAGCACGGTTTTCGGATTGCCGCTCTGCCTCTCGCCGCGTATTATTCCCAGAATTCCTGTTCCGGCAATTTCAGACTTATACTCAATGCCCATTTTATCAAGAACGCCGCACACAATATTTGCGGTATTATACTCCTCAAATGACAACTCGGGATTTTGATGTATCTTGTGTCTGATTTTTATTATCTCGGGCATTGACTGTTCAACTGTTTTTTTTATTAACTCAATCATTGATTTCCTCCTCAAGCGCCGCCTTATATTCATCATAAAGCCCTGCGTTGTTTATAATGTCCACCATCGCGTTCGGAGATAACCTTAGCGGAAGACTCAGGCGTGCAAGAATTTTTCTGCGCTTCTCGCCGCTGCCGCTCTTGCCGGAAAGACCGTCTCTGTAAAGCTCCGTCTTTGTGAGCCGCGCAGTCGAAACCGATGGAGTTGCGACCTTTTTGATAGCATTTAGCAGCACATCGTCATCCATGCCCTCGACACCGAGTATTCCCTCTTTTCCCGGTTTATCCTTGCGCCTTTCTTTGCCGCTCACCGTCGGTATGTACGCATGCTTTACGGTTCCCGCTCCGCCTATACAGTTCTTGATATGGTTCCGTATAATAAAGCCCGCTCTGTCGCTGTCGGTCAAAACGATTATACCCGTGGTTTCCGCGAGGCGCTTTATTGTTTCAAGCATTTCCTTTGATTTAAACACCTGAAAACCGTTGGTACAAATAATCGGCGCATTACATATCCGCCTTACGCGCTCTTTATCAAATTTTCCTTCTACTATTATTGTTTCTTTTATACTAAGCATATTCCAATTATATTTTATTTTTATAAAAAAGTCAATGCTTCTCTTGACTAAGCTTTTGTTTAAATGTAAAATATATAAAAATTAGAAATCATATAATTTTAATTCGGGGGATTGCATGCGAAGGAACGATATATTCGATATTGAAATAACTGGAATGACAGACGAAGGAAACGGTGTCGGCAAATTAAACGGCATGGCGGTATTTGTTCCGTATACAATTATTGGTGAGACCGTTAAAATCGTTATAATAAAAGTACTTAAAAACTACGCTGTCGGTAAGCTGATTGAGGTTATAAAACCATCAATCGAAAGATGCCGGGCTTTATGCGGCAATTTTTATAAATGCGGCGGCTGTGCGCTCTGGCATATGAGCTATGATGAGGAGCTTCGCTTTAAAAGGCAAAAAGTAACGGACTGTCTTACCCGAATAGGCGGACTCAGAAATCCCGATGTGGACGCTGTCGTCCCGTCCGAAAAGCAGATACGCTACAGAAACAAATCTCAATTCCCCGTTACGCCCGATGGTATAGGTATGTACGCAAATCACAGTCACAGGCTTATTGAAGCCGATGACTGTCTGATTGCCTCAAAGTCTGTAAAGCCCGTAATCAGGGCAGTGAAGTATTGGATGAAAAAATATTCTGTACCCGCATATGACGAAACAGACGGCAAAGGCGTGATACGAAATATTTATACAAGAACAGGTGACAGCGGTGTTTTGGTAACAATTGTAACCGCCAAGCCGAACCTTGCGCGCAGCAAGGAGCTTGTAAGTGAAATTTTAAATTCATGTGATAATATATGCGGTATTTTGCAAAACATTAACACCAAACAGACAAATGTTGTTCTTGGGGCTGTAAACAAAGTATTGTATGGCAAGCCATATCTTACAGATACAATAGGCAGCGTAACATTTAATATATCTCCGTTGTCTTTTTATCAGGTGAACAAGGCGCAGACTGAAAGGCTGTATAGCATAGCCAAAGAATACGCGGAGCTGAGCGGACACGAAACCGTACTTGATATGTACTGCGGCATAGGCGCAATCGGACAGTTCATGGCGGACAAGGCGGGCAAGATAATAGGCGTTGAGGTTGTAAAGCAGGCTGTAACGGACGCAAGGGTTAACGCCGAAAATAACGGAATTTTAAACGCCGAATATTACGCCGGCAATGCCGAAATCGTTATAGATAATATATTAAAACAAGGTGACAGGCCTGATGTTGCGATATTAGATCCGCCCCGAAAGGGCTGTGATAAAAAGCTTCTGGACGCATTGGGAGGAATTTATTCACTTAAAAAAATAGTGTATATATCCTGCAAGCCCTCAACATTGGCACGTGACATAAAATATCTGAAAAGCATAGGCTTCACACCCCAAAAAATCACCCCCGTGGACCTTTTCCCCAAAACCCCGCACGTTGAAACGGTATGTTTGATGTCAAGGGTAGAAAGAAAATAGCCGTGAAATCCAAGTAATACTGTGGTT
>CAYTZR010000004.1:0-69348 GCA_964442605.1 uncultured Oscillospiraceae bacterium | reverse complement strand
GCGTACAATATTGCTGTGAGAGATGTAGAGGTCTATGTAACCGATGGCTATAGCCCGGTACAGGGAGCGGTTGTTAATATTGCGGATAAGACTAAAGTAACGGACGCAGACGGTATGGTGACATTTGAGGCAATTCCCACATCTGATGAAGAGTATACTATAACGGCCGAGTATGGGGCTTTCGGTCAGCGTACATATGATATAACGCTGCTCGGATCGCAGACGCTCGAGAGCACAGAACAGGAAATAGAAACTTCAAAATACACCATTTCATTCTGGACTCCCGAGTATGACGCGACTGCAGAGGAACAAGCGGCGGAAACTTTCAGCCTATCAGAAAATTCCGTAAACTCAGTTAGTGTAGCGAGTGATACCAACGATGGCTGGACATATGATTATAACGCGCCTATAAAAGTTAAAAAAGTTTTTGAATGCAACGGTTATATCTATGTTTTTGGTGAGACAAATAAAGCGTATAATATATCAACCGGCACATGGGCAACGCTGTCGAGTGAACCGCAGACAGACGCGGATAATACTGTATTCTGCAACGGTAAAATATATACATATTTTTACGCATTTTACCCAAGCGGTGATACTTATTCGTACTACTACAAAATCAGAAGCTTTGACTTGAGTACGGGAAATACTACTACTCTTTTGTATGATACTTCCGGCGGTTATAATTACAGCTCGGCAATTGAATGTGGCGGCAAGATATATTTTGCCGGAGGATATGGCATCGAATATGATACGGGAGCAAGCGAAACCAATGAAAACGTAGATGTATATGACCCGGTCACCAATACTCTAAGTACAGTATGCAGCACAGGCACTTGCGATATAATAGAGACGGTCACATATGATGATACATATATTTACTATTTTTCGAACGAATCGACCGGCACAGCTATTGATAGGGTGAACATAACAACAAGCAATTCGGAATATGTAAATATCACCGAAAATTATATAGCTTACGATGGCGAAGCGGTCTGCGCAACGGCCGGAAAAGTGTATTTTATCGGCGGTGATGAGGCCGATGATACAATGAGAGTGTATGACTTTGTCACAGGGACATACAGTGCATATCAGTATGCAGAGGCATCAAGGGTATTACCCTCGGTTGAATTCTATGATAATAAGCTGTATATTATAGGCGGCTTTTACTTGCCTTCCGGCGTAGATAATATATCTATTTATGATTTGGCAAGTGAAACATGGCAATCCGATAGCTATGGTGATAATATTACTTCCTGTGCGAAGAGCGTAATATGTGATGACAAGCTTTACGTTCTTAGCTATGATGATGGAGTAATGGGCATATATGATTTACTCTATCAGGACAGTGAATCTGAAATTATCGAAAACAAAGTATCAGCAGGAACAAATCATGTTGTATGTATAAAAAACGGAGAAGTATATACATACGGAGATAACACCTATGGACAGCTCGGAACAGGCGATAATGAAAGCTATAATGAATTTGTTAAAGCCTTGGCACCGTGGGGAAATAAGAAAATAGTTAAAGTCTCGACAAAAGGAGATACAACCTTTGTATTAACAGAAGATAGCATACTATACGGTTTTGGAAGGAATGATAAGTATCAGCTTGGAATAGGTACAAATGCAAATAAGAATACACCTGTACAGATTATGACAGACGTAAGCGATGTAGCCGCAGGACTTGAGCATACGATTGTGTTAAAAACCAACGGTGATGTATACGGTTTTGGAAATAATACATACAAGCAGATTAACAGTACAAGTAGTACAGTTATAACAACACCGTATAAAATCGCGTCCGGAGCATCATTGATAGCGGCGGGTGATTATCATACATTTTATAATGACTCTGCAAAGACTCTGCATGGTCTTGGACGAAACGATTATTATCAGGTAGGATATCCTGATGAGGTACCCGCACCTGTTCAGGTAGAATGCGGATCCAATCATACAGTTGCAATAGGAAGTAATGGCATAATGTATGTATGGGGAAGTAACAGCAACGGTCAGTTTCCTGTAGCATTATCAAACTCTGCAACGTATACAGAACATCCGTATAACACCGGAATATATGTAGATAAAATTGCCGCAGGTGGTAACTATACTGCTTTTGTTGATGATCATCTACATATATGTGGAAACAAAAAATTCACTGATACATTATATGACACTATAGAAGGTATTAATGATATAAATGATATTGAAGATATTGCAGTTGGCACAAGATATTGTATAGCCATAGATGTTTTGGAAAATGTTTGGCGTTTTGGATATATGACATCAAATCCCGCTTTAATCAGTGGAGGCACATATGTTCCGTGCAAAATAGATTATGATTATAAAATACTTCAGATTGATTCATATAGGACGCAGACATTAGCAATAAATGAGTTAGGTCAAGTTCTTGCTTGGGGTGAAGGATACTATGCAGATGGAACGGATAAGATGACAACAAAAACTTACCCGACGGTAATTAGCGGTATAAGCAATCCTATTCAAGTGTCACGCGGGAAAAACCATAACCTTGTGCTTAACAAGAACGGCGATGTTTACGGCTGGGGAAGTAATTCAAACTATCCTATGGGGAATTTAGGCGGAAAGGTAAAAACTGTAACAAAGCTAGATAACATCTCAAATGTTAAGCAGATAGCGGCAGGTACCGAGTTCAGCTTATTTTTAAAGAATGACGGAACGCTATGGGGAGTTGGCAAAAATGATTATGGGCAGCTCGGACAGGGTGACACAGAAACTCGATCAACCCCGGTACAGATAACGGATAAAACTGATTTTATAAAAATAAGTGTTGGTGAAGTTTATTCAGCGGCTATTGCAAGTGATGGAATATATGTATGGGGTGGTAATCCACTTGGACAGCTTGGAAATGGAACATTAAATATTCGTAATTTAACACCCAAAAAACTGGAAGTATCATTAGAAAATAATGAATATTTTGTTGATATATCTGCCGGAATTGATTTTTGTCTTGCGCTTACAAGTTTAGGAAATGTTTATTCCTGGGGTGATAACGCAAATGGACAGTTGGCAATTAGTGTAGCTAATCCAAGAAAACCTTTAAAAATAGAAACATTAAGCAATATATCCAAAATAAGTGCCGGCTATAAAAGCGCTCTTGCGGTAAAAGATGACGGAACAGTATATGGGTGGGGATATGGTTATGATGGACAACTTGGTTTTAGCGCGGGTTCAGAATATACTCCGATTGAAGTCACAACATTAGGTAATACAAATATTAAAAACATATCCTGTGGATATGATTTTTCCGTTGCTTTAGATTATGATGGGAATATTTATACATTTGGCAATAACACATCGGGGCAACTTGGAGTATATATAAGTGAAGTCAAAAGATTAGATGTAAGCACAATTATTACAGATGTGGTAATAGAGGGAACGGATGGTGAGGAAACAGCAAGCTACAGTATTTCAGCAGAGGCAGGGGAAGAATATGTAATTTGCTTCTTAGCTTCAGAGGACGGAACCTACAGTATTGATACAAGCGACATGACTGCAGGAACAGTGGTTATGGTTTACAGAGACGAAAACTTTACAACTCCGTATAAGCAAACTTCGGCAGGTGACACTATTACTGTCGGTGTAGAAGCCGGTTCAACAGCATATATTCGTTTTGTTAATACAAATCAAATATCATATAATGCAAATATTGCTATAACCAAAACATCAGCTGTAGTTGAGGATAATAAGACATATTATATGGTTTTATATGATTCATACTGTGGTGTTAGCGATGGATTATGGCCACGTTACTACGGTACAAATGTAGATCAAAAATTTGAATACACAAAGGAGTTTTTTGTTAATTACTTAAAACTGTTTAGCAATAAGAAAGTTGCATTTGCTATATCATTACGAGACTTAGATTTTGATTGTGAACCAGTATCAAATAGCGATATTGGAAATGATGCACCTTCTTTAAATTATAATGAAATACTTGAAAAAAATCTCATTCAAAAAGTTGTAGATGGGTGTGAAAGCTATTACAGGAAAATCATTCATAACATTGTCAATGCATATAACAGTTTAGAAACTAATGAAAGACCAAATGAATTCCCGGCGTTATATATAGGAACACCACACTTTAATGCATATGCAATATCGGATGCAGACAAATGGACTTTTGCTGGTGCGTATTTATCTGCTATGAATGATATATATAATAAACTAACAACAGAATATTCTGATGATCTTTCAAGTATAAATGAAACGTTTATTAAAGGATTATATTTTGGGCGCGAAAATCCGGATATGCGTGAATATGGCAGTCCTGAGCGTATATGTCTTGAATATATTTCAAACTATATACACTCAAAGAATAAAAAGTTACTTTGGATACCATTTACACTGGGAAAGCCATCGAGTTTATCTTATATCGGTAAAATGGCAAATTCTGGATGTTATAACGCGAGTGATGGAACGACAAAAGATTTGTTTGATATAATTGCAATACAACCAGGACTGTATTTTTATGAAGTAAACAGTTCTACTACAGATGAAGAATTTACACAGACATTGGATGATCTAGTAATGTGTCTTAATAGCTCACAGAATGCAGTATATAGCAATGGAAGTATTGTGGATGGTCAAAAGATAACAAATACAAATGTTACTGTTGAAATAGAATATGACATTTCCTTGATAACAGGTAGAAGAGTTGAAGGAAGTATTAGATCTACTGTTACAAACAAAATTAATAGATTTTTAATTATAAAAGATACTTTTAATGATTATATTAATGACGCTTATACACCAATTTGCATTTATGCAGGCGGACCTAACGAACAAAATTTTGTTTATTCACCTGGTGCGAATGCAAACAATTACAGGCACAGTGATAGAAATCATTTAACATTATGGTGTGATGGACATATGCAACCATATAGTGAGTTTAGTTCGCATTTATCTGATTATGAAAGTAGCGAAAATTCTTATAGTGGAGACTTAATATATGATATTACAAATGGAACAATAAACAGGGTTTGGTCCGATTCGATCATTAAATTTTTAGGCAGAAGTAACCTATAAAAACATTATGAGGAGGAAATTATTATGAAAAAGATAAAAATAATTAATACAGTGGTAATGATGTTTTGTATAATAACATTTTCTAATACGGCGTTTGCGGATAATAATATATCAATTGGTACATATATACAGCTTGGCAAATATGATAATGAACCAATTATTTGGAAATGTGCAGACATAGATGATGAAAACGGAATATTGATGCTAAGTGATAAAATTTTATGTTATAAATCATATGATGTTGGCAGCGATGATCCATCGTTATACAGTATATATGGGACGAGGTTAGATAATTCTCCTCGTGATGAATATGGTTATGGCTTTTGGGAGGAGTCAAATATAAGAACGTGGCTTAATTCGAAAGAAACAGGCGGCAATATATTATGGCCTAGTGGATTTGCACCTGTTAAAGCAGCAGGGAAAAATGGATCTGAATTGGGTTATCACGATGAAGATGGTTTTATATCCTCCCAAAACTTTTCTGATAGCGAAATAGGTGTTCTAAAAAGTGTTTCGCAGTGGCAGATATTATCAAACTTGAATAAGGAACTTGCAACTAATGGGGTAAATCATGTTTTCCAGACTAACGAATTTTATTACAGTGATGGTCGCACAGGAGGACGTAGTGCTTTTTATTCTGACGTAGAACACTTAAGCCATATTGAAGGAGCTATGTATAGACTAAGTGATACAATTTTTTTGCTTGATGTCAGACAAATCTACAAGCTATGGACTAACTTTGGTACAGTTGCTGCATACCCAACTGAGATTGCTGCTGAAGAAATAAATAATTATGATGGTGGGTTTGGTGAAGAACTCAAATATCGTTATTGTCTACGCACACAGAGCGGTTCAGATATTACATTTGTATATGGTGATGTTGGTTATTCTTCTTTCATGCCTGCATATGCATACGGTATACGTCCTGCATTTTATTTGAATGAAAGCAATTACCAAATATTATCCGGTAGCGGAACGGAAGCCGATCCATACATAGTTGACGGAAAGTTTGAACAGGAAAGCGTAGCAGTATTTTGTCAAGGAGAACAGCTTAAGTTTGATCAAGAACCTATAGAAGAAAATGGAAGATTATTGGTGCCTGTAAGGGCGATATTTGAATCACTCGGCGCGGAAGTTACATACGATGAGGGAGACGGAGTTATAACAGCGACAAATGATGAAAGAACGGTTGTAATGCAAATTGATAATACTGAGATGGGAAACGGAACAGAAATAATAACTCTTGACGTTGCACCCCAAATTGTAGGAGATAGAACTATGGTACCTTTGAGGGCGATTTCAGAATCTTTCGGAGCAGATGTGGAATATATAGAGAATCTGAACAGGGTTGTAATAGATAAACCGACGTTGCCAATGGACTTTGGTGAAGGAGTAGGCATAGAGGACTGGCAGCAAGATTGGTATAAGGAAATTTACGGGGATTAGATTTATGTTAACCGGAGCAAAAATATTTGGTGACAAAAATTTGAAAAGTGTTAATAATATAGGTGAATTTAAAAATAAATAATCTTCCCAATTAAAACATACCCGCCGGGAGAATAAACCTCTCGGCGGGTGCGCAAGCTTTGGGAAAACAGTTAAATAGCAAAGAGGAAGTTATTATGAGAAAGATAAAAATAATTAACTCTTGTTCCCCTCGTTTATTTTCAAGTACAGATCATATGCCTCATTTTTGGATATGCCAAAGCTTTTGGAGGCAATTTTTGCTATTGATTTCCCTTTTATTCCCTCGCTGATGCAGCTTGAAATCAGAGCTGTTATATCTGACGTAACATTTTCTTTTTCGCATCTTCCGCCGTCTGAACCATGTAAAATCAACACAAACTCACCTTTCGGAGAATTTTGAGAAAAGTGTTCGATTGCACCGCTCAACGTGGTGCGTATATATTCCTCATATCTTTTTGTCAGTTCTCTGGCAAGTACGATTTTCCTGCTGCCGCCGAAAATAGCAGCCATATCGTTTAGAGTGTAAATCAATTTATGCGGAGCCTCGTAAAATATCATGGTGCGCTGCTCGTCTTTCAGCGCGGAAAGATGCTCGCGTCGGCTTTTTTTGTTTACGGACAAAAACCCCTCAAAGGTGAAACGTCCGGTCGGCAGACCCGATGCGATAAGCGCTGTGGCAAAGGCGCAGGCTCCCGGCAAAGCCTCAACAGGGATTTGATTTTCAATACACAGCTTCACCAAATCCTCGCCCGGATCGGAAATCCCGGGCATTCCGGCATCGGTCACAAGAGCAACACGCGCACCGCCAAGAAGCTTCTCTATCAGGTATCCGCCCTTTTCCTTTTTATTGTGCTCATAATAGCTTGTAATAGGCTTTTTTATCTCAAGGTGATTAAGCAGCTTCATGCTTACCCGTGTATCCTCCGCGGCGATTAAATCCGCGTTTTTCAGGGTTTCAACGGTTCTTTCCGTTATATCGCCCAAATTCCCGATTGGTGTGGGACAGAGATAAAGCTTCCCTGCGGGGCTTTCCGCTTGGTTTGTATTCGGGTTCACATCCGTATTACTCATGGTTATCTCCTTCGCGTTCATAGATTGCGTTGATTTCGTCGGTATAGTCGGTACTTCCCGGTTCATAAATATAAAGAGGCGGTTCAAGCAAAAGCTTGGGTCTGCCGCAGTAGCTTCCTTCTATTAATATCATAGAAGCCGTCTTTTGATATGACGGATGTACGAAGCGCAGACGCTTCGGTTCAATTTTGTGTTTCTTCATTAATATGATTAAATCAACAAGTCTCTCGGGTCTGTGTATCATGGCAAGCTTGCCTCCAGGAGTCAGCAGGTGTTCAGCCGAGGCAATAACATCCTCCGCGCTGCACATAATCTCATGCCTCGCTATTGCGGAGGCTTTGTTTTCGTTTATAAGACCGCCGCCGTACTCTTTGTAGGGCGGATTACACACTATATTGTTAAAAACGCTTTTTCCAAACTTATCCGCTGCCTCCTTCAGGTCACCGCATACTATTTCAATCTTGTCCTCAAGGTTATTCAGCTTTACGGAACGAGCCGCCATCTCAGCCGCCGCTTCTTGAATTTCCAGCCCTACAATGTGTCTTGCACTCGACTTATGAGTAAGCAATATCGCGATTACGCCGTTTCCGGAGCACATATCCATTACTTCGGCGTCTTTTTTTATGCCCTTTGCGGCAAAGTCAGCCAAAAGCACGGCATCCACCCCAAAGCAGAACTGATTTGGATTTTGTATGAGTCTTAAATTGTTTAAATTCAAATCGTCAATTCTTTCATTTTGTTTGATAAATTTACGGTTCATAATACTTATATCCTTAATTTGAATTAATAATTTATTCATAATCA
Organism: uncultured Oscillospiraceae bacterium; assembly: GCA_964442605.1. Taxonomy (GTDB): domain Bacteria; phylum Bacillota; class Clostridia; order Monoglobales; family Monoglobaceae; genus Monoglobus. The sequence goes on along the minus strand of CAYTZR010000004.1, from coordinate 60,939 downwards.
CTTGTTTTTGTTCATAAAAAATTCATATTTTGAAAGATTACCAAGAATTTTAAAAAAATTTATGCAAATTTAACAAAAACAATGTGTATTTCATAAATGTAACAAATTAGAAACAACGTAAATTCGGGCATTACAGCCGTTTTTCAGACTTTGTTTTATTAATGTTACATTTATATTACATTTTTGTTACAAGGCAAAAAATAAGTTTTTTCGCACAAAAATCATGATATAATGCCATAAAATAAGTATAGCAGAAAAACGGTTTGAGCACAATAACCAAATTTGTTTTTGGCGCGAAAAAATTTTTTAAAAATAAGAGAAAAATGAAGAAAACATTTAAAATAAAGAGAAAAGTATTTATTTTGCGCCGATATTATGATTGAGGCGATTTTAAAGGCGGTGAGGCATTTTCGGCAGTTTGACTGATTTTTGGAAAGATTATATAATAACACGCGTAACAGAGAGGCAGACTGATTTTTTCAGTCAAAAAAATATTTCGAGGTGATTTGATGTTTACAAGACTGATGAGAAAAATTAACTTATCAGCCCAAAAAGGTATTGCGATAGCGCTTTCTTCCGCCATTGTGGCAACCGGATGCGGCTTTGCATACGCAACTCCGAGTACTGTTACGATTTGCGACTCGGAAAATACTCCAATAACTGTTAAGACAAACGGCGCCAGTGTTGAGGCTGTTCTTGAAGGTCAAGGCATAGTTCTTAACGAGGGCGATGAAACAAATTTGGCATTAAACGAAAGGGTTACAAAGGACTCTGTTATTGAAATATACAGAGCGATGCCCGTAAACATTACATTTAACGGTGTAACTACTCAGTACAACACAACCAAAAAGCTGGTTTCGGACATTTTAGCTGATGTCGGCATCGAGGCGGCGGAGGATGAGGTCACTCCCAGAATGACAGACGCTGTTGAAGCGGGAGATGAAATCATCATAACACAGGATTATAATCAGGTAGTTGTGGTAAGTGAGGATATACCGTATAATACAATAGAGGTTGAAAATACATCTCTGGCTCCCGGAGAAAGAGTTGTTACACAAAACGGCGTTGAGGGTGTTAAGGAAATTACCTATAAGGTCTACTACAACGACGGCGCTGAGGTTTCAAGAGAGAGATCAAGCGAGTATGTACTTGCGGAGCCTGTAGATGAGATTATTGAATACTCACCGCAGGAGGAATTTGAAGTCGGCAAAATTCCGGCATCAAAGCCGACTAACTACTCAAAAGTCAGCGTGTTCCAGGCGACAGCGTATGATTCGTCGGCGGAGGACAACGGACCGTGGGCAGGTGTTACATCAACAGGTATGCAGATGGGCTATGGCGTTATCGCGGTTGACCCCACGGTTATACCTTACGGAACAAGAATGTATATTGAGTCATGCGACGGACAGTATGTTTACGGTTACGCAATCGCGGGTGACTGCGGCGGCGCAATCAAAGGCAATAGGGTTGACCTCTTCTACTGGTCAAAGAGCGAGTGCCAGCAGTTCGGCAGACGCAACGTATATATTTACTTCTTGGATTAGTTTTAAAATGAACCGCTTCGGCGGTTCTTTTTTTGTATAAACACTTGACGTTTCGGATTAAAAATGGTATCATTACTTATTATATTCAAATTATATTCTAATTTTTTATATTCTGATTTGGAGGGACTGTATATGTCTAATTATTCAATTAAGGACAAAATCCTTGGTATTTTGCACAATGATTGCAGATTGGCGCTTGAGCAAATAGCCACAATGGTTGGCTCCGCGCCGGAAGAGGTCGCCGCGATTATTGACGAGCTTGAAAAGGATGGCACAATACTTGGTTATGGTGCAAAGGTTAATTGGGATAAGGCATCGGGTCCCAACTCAGTAACCGCGTACATCGAGCTTAAGGTTACTCCGCAGAGAGATCAGGGCTTTGACAGAATTGCTGAACGGATTTATCAGTATCCTGAGGTAAAAGCGATAAACCTGATGAGTGGAAGCTATGATTTCGGTATCACGGTTGAGGGCGCAAATATAAGAGAAATTTCTCTGTTTATTTCACAGCACTTGGCTACAATGGAGTCCGTTGTGGGAACCGCTACTCACTTTGTCTTAAAGCGTTATAAGTTTGACGGAGTTATATGCTCAAACACAGCGGTTGATGACAGGGAGGTAATATCCTTATGAGTTTTAATCCTGAAAGTATGATAAACAAGACTGTTTCAGCCATGCCGCCGTCCGGTATCAGACGTTTTTTTGACATTGCCGCAGAGATGGATGATTGCATATCTCTCGGTGTGGGCGAGCCTGATTTTGTCACGCCGTGGCATATCAGGGATGTAGGCATATACTCCCTTGAAAAGGGACACACACACTATACCTCAAATGCCGGACTGAAAGAGCTTCGATACGAGATAAGCAATTATATGAACCGCCGTTTTAGCCTGAAATATGATTCGCTGAGTCAAGTCTTGGTAACCGTCGGAGGAAGCGAGGCGATCGACTTGTTTTTGCGTTCCGTGATTGAACCGGGAGATGAGGTACTTGTGTGCGAACCCAGCTTTGTTTGCTATAAGCCTCTTGTTGCGCTGGCGGGAGGTGTTCCTGTTGTGCTTGAAACAAAGGCAGAGGATGATTTTAGGCTGACACCTGATGAATTGAAAAGCGCCATTACGCCGAAAACCAAAGCGATTATACTTCCGTTTCCGAATAACCCGACAGGCGCGGTAATGACTAAAGCCGATCTTGAGGGAATTGCGGAGGTTTTAAGAGGTACCGATATAATGGTGCTGTCCGATGAAATTTATGCGGAGCTTACTTATGATAAAGAGCGTCATGTTTCGATTGCTGAGCTTGACGGAATGTATGAGAGAACTATGATTGTCAGCGGGTTTTCAAAGGCTTATGCGATGACCGGCTGGAGATTGGGCTACGCTGTGGGACACCCCGCGATTATAAAGGCAATGACAAAGGTGCACCAGTACGCGATAATGTCTGCCCCGACGACCGCGCAGTATGCGGCCATAGAGGCGCTCAAAAACGGCGATGCGGATATCGAGGATATGCGCAATGATTATAACTACCGCAGACAGGTAATCGTGAGCGGCTTTAACGCTATGGGACTCGACTGCTTTGAACCAAAGGGAGCGTTTTACTGCTTTCCATGCATAAAAAGCACAGGTATGGACTCAAACAAATTTTGCGAGGAGCTGCTTTACAGCAAAAAGCTGGCTGTTGTTCCCGGAAACGCTTTCGGAGAAAGCGGAGAGGGCTTTATACGGTGCTCATATGCCTATTCAATCAAGAATATTAATGAGGCGCTGAATCGTATGGAGGCATTTTTAAGAGAAGTAAGATAAAATAAGATAAAATAAGATAAATAAAATAAATAAATAAAATAAAAACCGTCCGGCGGGGATCCGCAGACGGTTTTGTTTTCTTAAAGTATTAAGCTTTAGACTTTCATTGGGAAAAAGTCAAAGCGCGGCTCCAGGAACTTTATGGGATGGTTACCGGTCTCGCTTTCAAGATATTCAGTGAGAGTTTTAAATATATTGTCCCAGCTCCATATGCTCTTGTCAAGGTTAAGATACTCTCTTAAAAGCTCGGTACCTTTCGGAGCAATCGGGTGCATAAGAACCATCGCGGTTTTAACCATATGAAGTGTATCAACCAGTACCTGATTTCGTTTTTCATCATCGTTCTCGGCATCCTTGATATTCTTTGCCCAGAACTTGTTGGCGTCGCGGATATATGTGTCCATCAAATTCATTACCGTGTGGAACTCAAATTTGTACATTGCATGCTCATATTTTAATATTGTCTCATCGGCGGCATGCTTAACATCCTCCGACACTTCACCCTTAGGCATAATAGCCTCCCCGTACTTTTGTATAGTATAAAAGCAGGAACGCGCCACGCGGTTGAATACGTTAGACAGCATTTTACCCTCTCGTTCCACGGGATCGGCATCCTTTTCTCCGGCGGTCGGGTTAAGAGGCTTTGGTTGGAAGCTTACGCTTTTAAGACTCAGACCCAATCCCAGAAAATGCGCCCTAAGCTGTTCGGCTGTGTAGTAGTCCAAAAGCTCATCCGCCATGGGCGGCTTAACGGCTCCGCTGCTGCTTGCTTTTTTGTTTAGAAACAGTATGTGGTTGTTGGCGACAAGCGTCGGCAGTGTCATTTGACCGTCCTTAGGGTGTACCGTAAGATTGTCCTTCCCCTGAAGCGCCATAAACATCGCCATTTCCGCTATTCCGTAAAAGTAAATATTATCCTGACCGATAAATTGGAACACCTCGGAATTTTCGCTGAGCCAGTATTTTTTCCATTCATCATCAGGCTTGCCTTTCCGCTTTAAGTACGTTTTGGTAAATGATATTGGCGCCCAGAGCGATTCGGGCCAAACCCAGATAGTTAGTCCTTCCTCGCCGTCCAGCACGGGAGCGGGAACGCCCCATTCTATATTTCCTGTAAGTCTGAACGGAACCAGAGTCTTGCCGGTGCGGAAGCGTATTCCGTTTTGGTTTAAAACATCCTTCGCTTTATCTCTGTCGTCAAGGCTTTTGAATTCTATCGCAAACGACGTTTTGTTGTCCTCTCGAGACAGCTTGTGCTCGGATAACTGTGGTTTAAGAGCCTCGTAATCCTCAAAAAAATCGTTTTTAATGTAAATCATCGGCGGGAGCATAAACTCCTTTATGGTGTTGTATACCAGCGGTCTTGAGTTGCCTTTTTCCGGCAGAGAGTCCACATATTCACGCATCAGATCGGAAAATCTCGTAAGATCAATATACCAGTTGGTAACATCGCGCATTTCGGGCGTTTCACCCGTAAGGGTGCTTTTGGGATTTATCAGATCCGCCGGCATATACTGATGACCCAGCGAACATTCGTCCGCATACGCTTTGTCGCTCTGGCACTTGTCAACCGGACATTTGCCGACAACCTGACGTCCGTTAAGAAATTGACCGGCCTTCGCGTCATAGAACTGAGAGGTTACCATTTTTTTAAGGTGTCCGTTCCTGTACCAATCCTCCATCAGTTCACGGCTGACTTCGGCGTGTATATCCTTTGCCTCGTCAAGACCGGAGGCGGCAAAAATATTCAGGCTTATATCGTACCTGCCAAGGGTTTCTTTCTGGCTTTCATGATTACGGCGCACAAAGTCCTCAATCGAACCGTCAAATTCACCGCTTTCAACAAGCTTGCGGTAGCTTTCGACAATTGGAGAGCCGTAGCAGTCGGTACCTGAAACGAAAATAACGTTTTCATCGCCTATCCTGTCACGCAGAAATCTTGCCAGGCAGTCCGCCTGTACAAAAACTCCGCCCACATGTCCAAAGTGAAGCTCCTTGTTGCCGTATGGCATACCACCGGTTATGACCGCACGCTCCGGAAAAGTCGGTCTGGGAATATCAAAAACGCTGACTTTCTTAGGTCTGTATTGCATATTATTCTGATTGTCCTTATTTTTACCCATATTATCCCCCTCAATATGTCATGCAGCTATATTGCACGGTTAATTCTTGCTCTCATCTCGTTTTCGCCTATTATTTGGCAAATTTCCCAAAGGTCGGGCGAGTTGGTTCTACCGGTTAGGGCTACGCGGATAACCGCGCTTACATCGCTGACGCTGCCCTTATACATATCCGGGTTCTTTTTAAAATCCTTTGGTTTTACCGCGTAACCAAGCGCGTCTGTTATATCCCTTATTTTTTGGAACCACTGCGAGCTGTCATCGTTTATGTCAAAGGCGTCGAGGTAACGCTTAAAGATTTCTTTTCTGTCCTCAGCGGAAACTCTTTCGGGAAATTCGTCCTCGATGGCAAATGTTTCGGGAAAATAGAATGACAGGAACCGCCGCGCCTGCTTCCATGAGGTCAAATCCTTTCTCGGTCTGTTCCCGCTTCTGCCAACATCGAGTATTCTTTCGGAATATTCACGGTCGCGGGTGAATACTTTATAAAACTCGGGGTCATACCTCTTAAGCCATTCGGAAAATTCATCATATATGTCATGCGCCGCGGTTCTAAGCAAAACCTCGCGGCTTACGTCCTCAAGCTTCATCAAATCAAAGAGTGCGCCCGAGTTGCTCATCTTTTCAAGTGTGAATTTAAATTCATCAATCGTGGCGTTCGGGTTTTCTGCTCTCCATTCCTCAAAGTTGGAATTAAGTACCGTCAGCAGGTATTCCCAAACCGCTCTCGGAACGTAGCCTTCAGACCTGTAGTAGTCAAGCCCCAGCTCGGGATCCTTTCTCTTAGAAAGCTTGCGTTTGGTACCGCCGTCCATCTTCATAAGTACGGCAGTGTGGCAATAGATGGGTCTCTCAAAGCCCAGCGCGTCAAACAGCTGCACGTGTATCGGCAGTGTTGACAGCCATTCCTCACCGCGTACAACATGGGTTGTGCGCATAAGGTGGTCATCTATAACATGAGCAAAGTGGTACGTTGGTATTCCGTCAGACTTAAGCAGGACAAAATCCTGGTAATTTTCAGACACATTAAGAGCGCCGCGTATACCGTCAAAGACCTCTATATGGTTGTTTTCATCGCCGTGTGAACGGAAGCGCAAAACGTACTCCTCGCCGTTTTCAATTTTTTGCCTTACTTCATCTACGGATAAATCGCGGCACCTTGCCCACTTTCCGTAGTAGCCGAAGTTCAGCTTGTCCGCAATCTGCTTTTCACGCATTTCGGCAAGATCGCTCTCAGAGCAGAAGCACGGATACGCAAGACCCATTTCAACCAATTTTTTGGCAAAGCACTGATATATCTCTTTTCTGAGACGCTGACGGTACGGTCCGTATTCGCCCATGTCTCCGTTTGCGGTCGCTCCCTCGTCAAAGTGAATTCCGAAAAAATCCATAGCGGATATAACAAGTTCAACCGCGCCCTCCACTTCACGTTTCGCGTCTGTGTCCTCGACTCTTAAAAAGAATGTTCCGCCGTTTTGGTGCGCGAGCCTTTCCCCGATAATAGCGTTATATAAATTTCCCAAGTGCACAAAGCCTGTGGGGCTGGGACCTATACGGGTAACCGGAGTTCCCTCCGGCAGATTGCGCTTAGGGTATTTTTCTTCATAATATTCCGGCTGCTTTGTTATGTGACCAAAGAGCAGCTCGGCAAGCTCATGATTTTTGTTCATATATATGTTCTCCTCGTGATATATTAAGTAAACAACATCATATATTTTACTATTTTTTCCTCAATAAGTCAAGCTATCCGGTTTTATTTTAAATACTCGAAAATCTATTCGAAAATCTATTCGAAAATTATTATATAATGTCTTGATGATGTCTTGACAATACCGGCACATGTGACGGACTATCATTTAGCAGATTATCATGCGGCAGACTATTATAATACTATAATGATATAATTCCAAATGCCGAGAGCACCGATGATATGAGTATCAGAACAGTAAATACGGGCGCTATGTATTTCACCATTACAGTGTAAAGCTTCTTTCTGCGGAACTCTCCGGAAAGCTCCACTTCATCGCTTATTGTATTAACTCCGGCAAACCAGCCGATGAATATACATGTTGCCAAAGCCGTTATAGGCATGATTACGGAATTTGACACAAAGTCAAATATGTCAAGAATAGTCATTCCCGCGATTGTTATGAAATCAAGAATGTTATATCCAAGTGAAACAAACGTACCCACAAGAAATACCAGCAAGCCTATGATTATCGATGTTTTTGTTCTGTTTATGCCGATTTTGTCCATAATGCTGGATACTATTGCCTCCATTATTGACAATGACGATGTAATCGCCGCAAAAAATACCAGGATAAAGAACACAGAGCCTATAACTCTTGCGTGTCCCATTGAGTAAAAAACCTTTGGCAATGTTATAAACATAAGCTTAGGTCCGGCGTTTAGCGTTTCCGTATTACCGCCCGAAAAGGCAAATACGGCGGGTATTATCATCAGCCCCGCGAGAATGGCAATGGCTGTATCGAATATTTCAATTCTGCCGACGCTCTTTTCAAGATTTGATTCCTTTGGCAAATATGAGCCGTATGAAATCATAATGCCCATAGCCAGAGACAGAGAGTAGAACATTTGCCCCAACGCAGCCAATATGCTGTTAAACGAAAAGTTCTCAAATTTCGGTATAAAGAAGTATTTTATACCTCCTACTGCTCCGGGCAGCGTACATGAATACACCGCGACAGCTATCGACAAAATCAGCAAAAGAGGCATTAGTATCCGGCTTGCCCGTTCTATGCCCTTTTGTACGCCGCCGACTATGATTAATGTTGTAAGCGCCGTGAACAAAAACTGATAGCCTATAAGCTCACCGGGGCTGTTTGCCAGCATATTTCCGAAAAATTCATCACCGCTTACGTCCGCGTTGTTGGAAATAAACATCACAAAATACTTGATTATCCAGCCGCCTATTACGTTGTAGTACGGCATGATTATACAAGGTACTATAAACGCCAAAACTCCGATAAAGCCAAACTTTTTGTTTATTTTTGAAAAGGCGCATAAAGGACCGAGACCGGTTTTTCTTCCTATCGCGTTTTCGGTTATCATAAGTGTAAATCCAAACGTGACCACCAATATAATATAGATAAGCAAGAATATTCCGCCGCCGTATTTGGCGGCGAGATACGGAAATCTCCATATATTACCCAATCCTATTGCCGATGATGCCGCCGCGAGAACAAAACCCACACTGTTTGAAAAAGTATTTTTCTTCATTACATAAACCCTCTCACATTTTAATATGAAAGAATTATATAATATTAATTTTCATCTGTCAATATTTTATGTTCTAAAAACCGAAAAAACGAACCAACGCGACAGACATAAGTATACCCGTTATATCCGCCGTTAATGCGGCAAGCAGCGTAAATCTTATATTTTTAATCCCCGCGCTGCCGAAATACACGGCAATTGTGTAAAATGTTGTTTCGGTAGAACCCATCATTATCGAAGCGATCCGTCCCTGAACGGAATCGGGACCTAATGTGTCAAAAATATCGGTCACCACCGCTATCGCGGCGCTTCCCGAAACCGGTCTTAAAAGGCTGAGAGGAACCAGCTCGCTCGGCATATGTAAAAGATCGGTCACCGGTTTTATCGCGCTTGATATAAGCTCAAGGCACCCGCTTTCCCTGAACATGGCTATTGCCGCCATAAGTCCGATGAGAGACGGAATGATGTTAAACGTGGACTCAAGCCCTGTTTTTGCGCCGGTGACAAAGCAGTCGTACACATCCGTTTTTTTGATTAAGCCATACATCAGGAATATAAATATAAAGGCAGGAACCGAGTATATAGAGATTATTTCCATTTGTTTTTCCTTTTAATTTTCCGCTTGTTTTTCCTTTTATTTTTCCACCTTATTTTTCTTCCGCTTTAGCAGCTTTGCCATGGTAACACCCATTATCAGCGCGCAAGCTTCACAAATCCATATGGGAAGTATAACGCTTCCCGGAGCGGCAGAGCCATAGCTTTGCCTGAGCGAAATCAAGGTTGTCGGTATAAGCTGCAGCGAGGCGGTATTAAGAACAACGAGCATACACATATCGTCGGACGCGGTATCGCCGCGCGGGCTTATTTCTTTAAGCTGCCTCACGGCGTTGATTCCCAGAGGGGTGGCGGCATTTCCCATCCCCAAAAGGTTTGCCACTATGTTCATAACAACGCTTCCGAACGCTTTTGAATGAGGATCAAGCTTAGGAAACACCAACCTCAAAACCGGCTTTAAAACCTTTGCAATAACATTTATCAGCCCCGCCTCCTCGCCGATTTTAGAAATACCCGTCCACAGGCACATTATTCCCATAAGAGATATTGAAAGTGTTACGGCATCCCCCGCACCGCTGACCGCGGCAGCGGCTGTCTGCTCCACCCTGCCCGTAAAGACCGAGGTTATAAGGGAAACAATAACCAATCCGCCCCATATATAATTCATCATATGTATCTCCGCCTTACCGTTTTGTAATACTTATTTGATGTATTTGTAAACAAAATTCGCGTATTTCACCATTTTTATTCGTATGTATGGTGTACAATAACCACGGGTTAATAATTTTTTAAGGTTAATCCTGAAATCTTGCCAAAGACAAATCGGAATATATTGTGTATTCTATTTTGGAAAACCGCAATATATTCTGATTTTGGCGAAAAAATAGACCAAAAAATTTGACAAATTACGATTATATTATCCACTTTGCAAAAATGTTAAAAATATTTTAAAAAACTCTTGCATATTATTTTTGATTGTAGTAAAATGTTATCATGGTGGGGCAAAGTGGGTTAAAGTGTATTAAAGTTCCATCAAGGTGCAGCAAATGTGTTGTGAATACCTTTAATAAGACACTTGAGATGCAGAGGCTTTGCGTTAGGATAAGAAAATACGAAAGAGGTGACAAGGGTGCTGATAGGTGAATATATGCAAACTGTGGACGCAAAGTTCAGAGTAAATATCCCGTCCGGCTTCAGAGCCGATTTGGGTCAGACCTTTGTCGTTGCCAAAGGAATAAGCTGTATATCCGTGTATCCGAGAGACGAATGGATAAGGTTCTTGGAAAGTCTCACCGATATGAAGAAGCTTAGATTTTTTTCCGCCGGCTCAAAGGAATGTGAGTTGGACACACAGGGCAGAATAGTTATTCCTCCAAATCTTCGTGAATATATCGGACTTAAAAAGGAGATTGCCGTTATAGGCGCTTTTAAGCATGTTGAAATCTGGAATCGGGATGAGTGGTCGGAGTACTTTAACGATGAAGCGTACAGCGCTGAGAATATTGAAGAGATCATGAAGCAAGAGGAGTTCATATAGGCGGGTAGGTTATGGAATTTAATCATATTTCTGTATTGCTTAGCGAAAGCGTGGATGCCCTTAACATAAAGTCGGGCGGGGTATACGTTGACGGAACTCTGGGCGGCGGAGGTCATTCGTGCCTGATATGCGAAAAGCTCGGCAGCGGCGGCGCCTTGGTTGGAATAGACCGTGATCGTACCGCGATTGAGGCGGCAGGCGAAAGGCTGGGCAAATATGATTGCGGGGTAATAACCGTACATGACAACTTTTTTAACATAAAAGAAATTCTAAATCGGCTAAACATCAGCGGAATAGACGGGGCGATTTTGGATTTGGGAGTATCATCACCGCAGCTTGATGAAGCGGAGCGCGGTTTCAGCTATCATAACGACGCGAGACTGGATATGCGCATGAATTGTGATGATGACCTTGATGCGTATACCGTGGTAAACGAGTATACCGAGGCGGATTTGCGCAGGATTTTGTATGCCTACGGCGAGGAGAAAAACGCCGCGAAAATCGCATCAAACATTGTAAAAAGCCGAGAAATCAAACCGATTGAAACCACGACGGAGCTAAGTGAAATCATAAAGCGGTCGTTTCCTCCGAAGCAGAGATACGGGGACAAGCATCCCGCTAAGCGCAGCTTTCAGGCGATAAGGATTGAGGTTAATCATGAGCTTGACGGGCTTGATAAGGCGATAAGGGATTTTACGGATTGCTTAAAGACGGGAGGACGGCTCGCGGTAATAACATTCCACTCGTTAGAGGACAGAATTGTAAAAAACGTGTTTAATGAGCTTAAAACGGGCTGTACCTGCCCAAAGGAATTTCCGGTTTGCGTCTGCGGCAATAAGCCGACAATAAGATTGGTAAACCGAAAACCGATAACGGCGGGAGAGACAGAGCTGAGTTTAAATAACAGAGCGCACAGCGCGAAGTTGAGAGTCGCTGAGAAGATATAAGAATGAAGACATAAGTAATGAAGATATAGTAAGAAATATTATTTGGAAAGGGATGGTTAAGTGCCTACTAAGCAGATAAATGGGTACAGACACAGCGGACAAGCTGTGCAGACCCGCGGCAGAGGGAACAGCCGCGCGGGCAGCAATGGCGCTTCAACCAACAGAAGCGTCCAAAACAGAAGTGTCCAAAACAGAAGCACCCAAAACAGAAGCGCCCAAAGCGCTTATGAATATAATAGCTATAATAACGGATACGTTAACACACGGTATTATCGGACATACGGAGATACCGACGGAGGTTTGCGCTCGGCTGCTGACGGAAGTAGAAACACATACCGAAATACATACCAAAACTCATACAGAAACACACAACAAAGCACGTACCAAAACTCGTACCGGAACGCGAACCAAAGCGCATACCAAAGCTCGTATGAAAGCGCGTACGGCACGCGGTCGGGCATAGATCAAAGGCGATATGATATACCGACGCAGGGCTATGGCGGCAGAACCGAATATCAGGGCTACGGCGGAAGAGTCGGGACACTTGAGAGAGGCTACGCGTCGCCCGGCGGAATATCCGTGCCGCCCATTACCGACAGACCGATAACACGCAGACGCGTCCCGACACGCGAGGAGCGTTTGGCGTATAAGAAAAAGTTTCGGTCGCGTGTCATGTCAATTATGGGTATTGCGGTTATTTTTCTGATGTGCGTACTGTTGCTTTACAGGCAGACGGCAATATTCGGAAAGAACAGAGAGATTGAGGCTTTAAACAGCGAATATAATAAAATAATTGTAACGAATGAAGGAATTCAAGCGAGTATAGATAAATCCATTGAGCTTGGAAATCTGGAGTCAATAGCGAAAAATCAATTGGGAATGGTGAGTCCGGATTCGTCGCAGATATTTTACGTGGATATGGGAGCCAAGGATGAAGTTATAAAATCATCCTCCGAAAAATAGATTATAATATAGATTATAAAATAGATTATTTTAATAGGTTATGATTAATAAAGTCCGTTGAAACTGTTCTAAATTCAAAGATTATTTAATAGACTTTCCACAGAGAATGGCGGCCGGTTTGAGGTCGCCTTGTTGGATTTATGGAGGAAAGAATATGGCGGGAAGAATAAACAGAAAAAAGGGCAAAAAAGCAAACAGACTCATGATAATCGCCGTTTGTTTTACGGTTGTTTTGGTTGCGTGGATTTTTCGTGTCGGCTGGATTCAGATTGTCAGAGGAAGCGACTTATCGAGGCAAGCTCTTGATCAGCAGACCAGCGATAACACTGTCAGCGCGAAAAGAGGCAATATATATGACCGCAACTACAAGATTTTAGCTACAAACACCACCGTTGAGACAATAAGCATTACACCGGAGAATCTTCGTTCGTCAATTGAAAAACAAAGTCTGACCGTTGACGGGGTAGCGGAGCGAATAGGTGAAATTCTTGATCTCGAGATGGAAACGGTAAAAGATAAAATTTCCAAAAACATACAAAACGAAACACTGGCAAGAAAGGTTGATAAGACTGTTGCGGACGCTCTCAGGGAATATGTGACCGGAGCGTCTTTAGACGGTGTTGTGTTCACGGAGGATGTAAAGAGATATTATCCGTATAATAACCTTGCGGCTCAGGTTATAGGCTTTTGCGGTACGGATAATCAGGGGCTTGAGGGAATTGAGAGTATTTATGATGACGTATTAAGCGGCGTTCCGGGGAGAGTTGTATCGGCACAGCAGTCAACGGGACTTGAAAGCAACAGCGGCTATGAAAGCTATATTGCGGCGCAGGACGGCAACAGCGTGGTTTTGACGATTGATGAAACAATACAGAGCTATGCGCAGAAGTATCTCGAAGCTGCCGCTGCGGATAACAAGGTAAAAAATGGTGCGGCAGCGATAGTTATGGATGTAAACACCGGAGAAATTCTCGCTATGTGTACCGAGCCGGATTATGACCTAAACACACCGTTTGAAATAACGGACGCGATTAAGGAAAATTATCCGAATATAGAAGAAGAGCTGGAAAAGCTTGAAGGACAGGAGTACAACGACAGGCTGACAGAGGTCATGCAGACGGTAAGACGCAACAAGGCGGTGGTTGATTCCTACGAACCGGGATCGACATTTAAGTCTGTTACGGCGTCAATCGCGCTTGATACAAGGGCGTGCTCGCTGACCGATATGTTTACCTGCGGAGGCTCCTACACCGTTGCCGACAGAACAATAAGCTGCGCCAATAAATCGGGACACGGAACGCAGGACTTTGCGCTTGCGGTACAGAATTCATGTAACCCCGCGTTTATTCAAATAGGGCAAAAAATCGGTGTTGAGAGGTTCTTAAAGGGATTAAACGCATTCGGATTTTTTAAGAAAACGGGTATAGAAATCCCCGGCGAGGCCGAAGGCTTGGGCTTTACAGAGGATAGTATGACAGAGGTGGATTTAGCCACATCGTCATTCGGACAGTCTATAACGGTCACACCTCTGCAAATGGCTGCCGCGGTCAGCGCCGTGGCGAATGGCGGAACACTCATGAAGCCCCATATAGTAAAGCAGGTTGTAAATTCCGATATGGGCATTGTTGAAAACTCAGAGGCGGAAACGGTAAGGCAGGTTATATCAAGCGAAACAAGCTCCGCGATGTGCGAGATTTTGGAATCCGTTGTGTCGGAGGGCGGCGGTAAGAACGCTTATCTCGCGGGCTACAGGATTGCGGGAAAAACGGGTACGTCCGAGAAAATTCCGAGAGGAGAGAATAAGTACATAGCATCGTTTATAGGTTTTGCTCCGGCTGATGATCCGCAGGTTTTATGTCTTGTAATTCTTGACGAGCCTACCGGTGATGCGGGATATTACGGAGGTACCATAGCGGCTCCCGTAGTGCGCGATATTTTGGGCGAGACTCTGCAATATTTGGGCGTAGAACCCGAGTATACCGAGGACGAGGAAGAATATATAGAAATTGAAATTCCCGATGTAACGGGTATGGCAAAGACTGAGGCGAGTATCGCGCTTGATGAATGCGGATTTACGGCAAAGTTCAGCGGGGACGGTGAAACGGTGGTTGACCAGATACCAAAGGCGCACACCAAAGCAACGGTCGGCAGCACAATCGTGCTTTATACCGAGGGAACAAAGGCGTCAAGAACGGTTGCCGTCCCAAGCGTTGTGGGTCAGACTCCGGCGGCAGCCAACGCCAGTCTTGTGGACGATGGTCTGAACGCCAAAATTCAAGGTGTTTCAAAATCGGGAACAAACGCCACCTGCATCGGTCAGTCGCCTGTAGAAGGAACCATGGTTGAGCCGGGAACGGTAATAACCTTGGAATTTAGGTATGACGAGTCCGAGACAACCAATGATTAGTCTAAGCAATAGCATATATAAGATTACATTACGAAATTATGTTACGAAATTATGTTACGAAATTACGTTATGAAATTACGTTACGAAATTACATTACGAAAAATGATATAGGATATGGAAAGGTCGGGGAGATATTATGACATTATCGGAGCTGTTGAAGGATGTAAGTATAAAAAAAATAGGAGGCGGAGGAGGAATAAAGGTCAGCGGTATCGCCTATGACTCCCGAAAGGTTAAGCCGGGATATGTGTTTGTGTGCATAACAGGATTTTCGGTCGATGGTCATAAGTATGCCAGATCTGCGGTTGAAAACGGAGCTGTTGCCGTTGTCGCGGAGCATGATATGCCGACTGTGGGCGTGCCGTGCGTTGTGGTTGATAATACAAGAAAAGCAATGGCTCATATGGCGGCAACGTATTATGACTATCCTTACAAAAGGTTTAAGCTTATCGGAATAACCGGAACAAACGGAAAGACAACAAGCACTTATTTGATAAAATCAATTCTGGAGCATTTGGGCAAAAAGGTCGGACTAATCGGCACAAATCAAAATATGATAGGCGATATGGTTATTCCCACCTCGCGAACAACTCCCGATTCGTTGGAACTTATGCAGCTGTTTGTTCAAATAGCGGAGCATAATGTAGACTACGTTGTCATGGAGGTTTCCTCTCACGCTCTCGCGCTTGACAGAGTAACGTCATGCACCTTTGATGTAGGGGCGTTTACAAACATTACACAGGATCATTTGGATTTTCATAAAACAATGGAGGAATATCTCGCCGCAAAAAGCATACTGTTTAAAATCAGTAAAAACGGTGTAATCAATAAAGACGACGGCGGAAGTAAGCTGCTGCTGGAAACTGCGAAATGCGATAAAATAATCACCTACGGAATTGACAGCGATTGTGATTTAAAGGCTGAAAACATAGAACTGAGGGGCGACGGCGTAAGCTTTGATATACGCTTTAAAGATGAAGTCAAGCGTGTCGATTTGCCCATACCGGGCAGGTTTTCCGTATATAACGCGATGACCGCTATCGGCTGTTGCCTTGCGGACGGCATATCTCTAAGCGATACCGTGGATGGGCTGCATACCGCGAAAGGGGTTAAGGGCAGAATTGAGATAGTAAAAACACCCGGCACGAATTATACGGTAATAATCGATTACGCGCATACACCCGACGGTCTTTTGAATGTTATAAACGCGATAAGGGGTTTTGCCAAGGGCAGAGTGGTGACGTTGTTCGGCTGCGGGGGCGACAGGGATGCCGCCAAGCGTCCTATGATGGGCAAAATCGCCGGAGAGCTTTCGGATTTTTGTATAGTAACAAGCGATAATCCGAGAACGGAGGATCCGGAAAAGATTATTGAACAGGTAGTTGAGGGCGTAAAGGAAACGGACTGTGAGTATGTTGTTATAACAAATAGATTTGAAGCTATAGAATATGCACTTGACCACGCCGAAAAAAATGATATAATATTATTAGCCGGCAAGGGACACGAGACATATCAGATTTTGGGTACGGACACAATTAAATTTGATGAACGTGAAATCGTGGGAAAGCTTCTCGGCTGCTATGAAGGGTAGTTACGCGTGTCGTATCGCGATTTTGACTAAGCGCTTCTTTTAACGTTAAAATCTCTTATCATTCCTTGCTCCGTTGATAAGAGAAATTTAATTCCTATTTGTGCCGGCACGGAGCGGCGGAATGGAGATTTTTATGAAATGGTGTATGAATATCGGAACTCTTGCAGAGGTAACCGGAGGGGAAGCCCGCAACTGTAACAAGGATGATATTGTCAAAAATGTTGTAAGGGATGACAGAGAGGTAGAGGAAGGTACTGTTTTTGTGGCGCTCAACGGCGAAAACAACAACGGTCACAGCTTCGTCCCTCGCGCTGTGGAAAACGGAGCGTTGTGCTGCGTTGTGGACAAGAGCGAGGGCGATTTTGGAGATTTGCCTGTTGTCGCGGTTGAGGATACATATAAGGCTTTGCGCGACATCGCCTCATATTACAGGGACGGATTTAATATTCCCGTTGTAGGCATTACCGGAAGCGTCGGCAAGACCTCCACAAAGGCTATGATTGCGTCGGTTTTGAGTCGGGAATATAATACGCTTAAAACCGAGGGCAACTATAATAACGAGGTCGGCGTACCGCTGACACTGTTCAGGCTGTCCGATGATGTTGAGGCGGCGGTTATCGAAATGGGCATGAGCGCTTTCGGAGAGATTTCAAGACTGTCAAAAATAGTAAAGCCGGACACAGCGGTAATCACCAATATCGGTGTTTCGCATATGGAGCATCTGGGCAGTCAGGAGGGGATTTGCAAGGCAAAGCTTGAAATCCTTGACGGTCTTTCGATGGACGGTACGGTTATTCTGAACGGTGACGATAAATTCCTGTGGGCAAAAAACGGCGAGCTTGACTACGAAACCTTGTATTTCGGAATTGAAAACAAGGCGTGTGATGTAGTTGCCTCCAACATAAAGCTGTATTCATGCGGAAGCGAGTTTGATGTAAGGCTTGATGGCGAAACATATCGTTTTGAGACAACCGCACCGGGTATTCATCATATATACAACGCTCTGGCGGCGATACTTGTCGGTTATCGCTATAACCTCAGAGTCGAAAGCATGATAAAGGGCGTTCATGATTTTGAACCGGAGGGCTTAAGACAGGTAAAAACCGAATATGAAAGATACACGGTCATAAATGATTGCTATAACGCGTGCCCCGATTCTATGGAATCGGGAATGGATGTACTTGTTCTGACAGCCTCGGAGGATGGCGGCGCACGGCGTGTCGCTTGTCTTGCCGATATGTTGGAGCTTGGCGAGGCTTCGGAGCGTGAACACTATAAGGTTGGAAAAATGTGTGCCGAAAAGGGCATAGACTGCCTTATTACTATCGGAGAAATGGCAAAGCTTATTGCAAAGGGAGCCGAGGAAAACGGCTTAAACGCCAGTGATATTTATGAGTTTGATAACAACGATGCGGCTCTTTTAAAGCTGAAATCCATTATAAAAAACGGGGATGTTATTTGGATAAAAGGTTCCAGAGGAATGCATCTCGAGAAAATCACCGCCGCTCTTGATAAAATGGGAAACGAGCAGCGGAAAAATTGAATTGATTGGAGAGAGTTAAATGTATTACATAATCGGCGGCGTAACCGCTTTGATTTTGTCTTTGGCTTTGGGAATGTTTGTCATACCCATGCTGAGACGGCTGAAGTTCGGACAGGAAATCCGCGAGGAGGGACCTGCCTGGCACGCAAGCAAATCGGGTACGCCTACAATGGGCGGCATAATTTTTATAGTAAGCATAATTGTCGCGCTTATCATAACCGGCTTATGGCAGAAGCTTGCCGGAATTCAAACAGGGGATTTGACGGATCTTGTGATTGTTGCGCTTTTGGCTCTTGCTTTCGGCGCGATAGGCTTTATAGACGATTACATAAAGGTCGTAAAAAAGCGTAATTTGGGACTTACGGCAGCGCAGAAGTTTGGACTGCAATTTGTTGTCGCGCTGGTATTTGCGACATTTGTGGCAGTTTTCGGAAATGTCGGGACGGTGATTGACCTGCCGTTCACCGATAAAGAGCTTGATTTGAGCTGGTTTTATATCCCTTTTACAATTTTTGTTATGCTGGCGACGGTCAACAGTGTAAACCTTACAGATGGCTTAGACGGTCTGGCGACAACGATAACGATAGTTGTCGCGCTGTTCTATCTGGTTGTTTCAATTCAGGTGTCAAACAGCGTTACTGCTCTGTTCGCGGCGGCGTTGACAGGAGGGCTTGCCGGATTTTTGGTGTATAATTGGAAGCCCGCGAAGGTGTTTATGGGCGACACTGGCTCGCTGTTTTTGGGCGGAGCCGTATGCGGCTTGGCGATTATGCTCCACCGCCCGATTACTTTGCTTATCGTGGGGCTTGTGTATGTTATAGAAACCCTCTCGGTAATTATGCAGGTAACATCATATAAGCTTACGGGAAAGCGTATATTTAAAATGTCGCCGATACATCATCATTTTGAGATGTGCGGCTGGGGCGAGGTTAAAATAGTATGTGTATTTTCACTCGTTACACTCTTGCTCTGCATATTGATGTATTTCTGCGGTTAATAAAATAAAAATATTTATTAAGGAGGAGTATCGGATTGGCAGAACGAAACAGTAAAAGCCGCCGTTCCGTTGGGGACAGCACACGTTATAATGCGGCGAGAAACTCCGCGAACAGCGATAACGGACGTTATTATAAAAGTGTCACACACACAGGAAATCCCTCCGAAAATACGGATATAAGAGGACGGAAGCGTTCTCAGCGCGTGGGCGTGAGGGTTACCGCCAAAAATATAATCAGAGTCGGCGAAACAAAAATAAGACTCGGAGCGTTTGATTATCAGTTTTTATTGATTACTGTAGTATTGATTGCCTTTGGCATGGTTATGCTCTACAGCGCCAGCAGCTCCAGCGCGTATGCGGCTAAGGAGGGAGACAGTCTCTTTTACGTAAGAAATCAGTTTAAGGGTCTGTGTGTCGGTATAGTGGCGATGATATTTTTTATGGCTGTGGACTATCATGTTATAGCCAAGCTGTCGCCTGCCTTGTACGCAGCCGGCATCATAATGCTTATACTGGTGTTAATACCGGGAGTCGGAACGACTTCAAACGGCGCTACAAGATGGCTGTTCGGCTTTCAGCCCTCGGAGATTGTAAAGCTTGCCGCAGTTCTTGTGGTTGCTCTGTATCTTGACCGATATAGGAACAATTTGCCGAGCTTTTTTAAGGGTTTTGTACCGTGCCTTCTGATAGTTGGCGCTGTCGGATGTCTTTTGATGATGGAACCGCATTTCAGCGCCACTATTTTGATAGTGTTGACCACATTGCTTATGATGTTCGCTGCAGGGGCTAAGATTAAACATTTCTTGATTTTGGGTGTACCTGCGGTTTTGGGCGGAGCTGTACTTATATTTACATCGGATTACAGAATGCAGCGCGTGCTGTCTTTCGGAAATCCGTTCGCGGATAAGCAGGGCTCGGGCTGGCAGATAGTACAGTCGCTGTACGCTATAGGCTCAGGCGGCATTTTCGGTGTTGGATTTGGACAGAGCAGACAGAAGTATTTGTCACTGCCGGAGCCGCACAATGACTTTATCTTTTCCGTTCTTGCGGAAGAGCTGGGCTGGATAGGCGTTATCGTGGTAATTGTGCTGTTTATTTGCTTAATTGTAAGAGGCATAAGAATAGCTCAAAAGGCTCCCGATGCATTGGGTATGCTTATAGTAGTCGGATGTATCGGACTTATCGGCTTCCAGGCGCTTATTAACATAGGCGTTGTTTCGGCTTCGCTTCCTGTAACGGGAATGCCTCTGCCGTTTTTCAGCTACGGCGGTACGGCTCTTGCAATAACGATGGCGGAAATAGGTCTTATTCTTAATGTTTCGCGCCGGGAGAGGGTGTTATAATATGAGAATTTTATTTGCGGGCGGCGGCACGGCAGGTCACATAAATCCTGCTCTTGCCATCGCCAATTATATATCCGAAAAGGAAAGCTCCGAAATCGCTTTTGTCGGCACAAAAGAGGGGCTTGAGGCGGAGCTTATTCCGCGTTTGGGCTATGATTTATCAATAATAAAAATTCACGGCTTTGAAAGAAGCCTTAACGCGCAGAATTTTAAGAACATAATCGAGCTGCCGAAGAGTGTTGCCGACTCCAAAAAGATAATAAAGAGGTTTAAACCCGATATAGTCATCGGTACGGGCGGATATGTCGCGGGTCCGGTGCTGTTTGCGGCAGCGCGTATGGGTATACCGACTTTGGTGCATGAATCCAACGCGTTTCCGGGGATAACAACACGTTTGCTTTCAAGGTATGTGGACACAATCGCGATCGGAGCCAAGCCGGCTGAGAATTATATTAATAAGGCAAATCATATTATCTATACCGGAAATCCGGTGCGTCCGACTATTTTATCAACGGGTGAATTTGAGGCGAGACGTATATTAAAGCTTGATAACCGTCCATTTATAATATTTTTCGGCGGAAGCCTCGGAGCAAAGGATTTTAACAGGACTGTCGTTGACTGGATTTGTGCTGTGGCTCCGTCAAAAAAGTATCAGGTAATGATGGGTACCGGAAAGCTTTCTCAATACGATACCGTGATTGAAAGATTTGCGGAAAATAAGCTTGACCTAAAGGCGTATGAGGATATACAGGTCAGTGAGTACATATATGATATGGACGTTGTGATGTCAGCGGCGGATTTGGTTGTGTGCCGTGCGGGAGCCAGCACTCTCAGCGAAATTACCGCCCTCGGCAAGCCGTCGATTTTGGTGCCGTCCCCGTATGTTACGGCAAATCATCAGGAGCACAACGCCAGAGCTATAGAAAAAGAGGGCGGCGCGAGGGTGATACTCGAAAAAGATTTCACGAAGGAAGCTCTGTCCGCGGCAATTGATGAGCTTGTAAACGACAAAGAAGGACTGAGAAGCATGAGGCGTGCCGCGAAGAGTGTGGGAACAACATCTGCCTCTGAGGAAATATACAGAGAGGCAAAGCGGCTTATACAAGGATAAAACGGAAGATATAGCCGAGGATATAGCATTTGCACAAACCCGCGTTGGCTGCATATTATATTGAGAAGATATTAATTATGCGGCAAAATGGAGGGAACGCAGGTGACAGATAGCTATATATCCATCAACGGAAGACGAAAGCTGCTGGGCGAAACAGAGGTACAGGGGTCAAAAAATTCCGCTCTGCCGTGCCTTACGGCATGCCTGATGTGCGATAAGGGATGCTCCTGCATAAGAGGATGTCCGTTTCTCACCGATGTTGAAAACACTCTGGAAATTTTGGAGCGACTCGGCGCTTATTGCAGTTACGATAGTAAGGAAGAAGCCGTGACTGTCTGCGCGGAGAACATATTCGGCAGTACAATAGATAACGATATGATGAACAGAATGCGCTCATCAATTTTGTTTTTGGGAGCGCTGCTTTCGAGAACGGGCGAGGCAAATGTGGGCTATCCCGGAGGATGCGAGATTGGCTCGCGCCCTATAGATTTGCACCTTAGCGCGTTTAGGAGGCTGGGAGTCAGGATTGAGGACAGACAAGGCGTTATACATTGCAGAGTATCGTCAGAGCTCAAGCCCGGTACAGTTACACTTTTGTGTCCCAGCGTGGGCGCGACCGAGAACATTATGCTGCTTATGACAAAATCAAGCGGTGAAACAATTATCAGAAACGCCGCCAGAGAGCCGGAAATCGTGGATTTACAGAATTTGCTGAACTCAATGGGCGCAAAAATCAGAGGAGCCGGCAGTGATGTGATTGTCATAAACGGCGTAAGCAGCCTTCACGGAACCGAGTTTACGATTATGCCGGACAGAATAGTCGCGGCTACATATATGTCGGCAGTAGCCGGCTGCGGCGGCAAGATACGCCTCCGTGGGGCTAATCTTGAGCATTTGTCGATTTGCAATTCGATTTTGCGGGATATGGGAGCCGTGATAAAGAGTGAGCGCGGCGGTGCGGTTATAGCAATGGAATGTAGACCATATGCCGTAAATACGATAAAGACGCTGTATTATCCCGGATTTCCAACCGATGCGCAGCCCGCGTTTATGGCGGCGATGGCTGTCGCGAGGGGAACGACTGTTTTTGTCGAATCTATTTTTGAAAACAGATTTAGGCATGCTCCGGAGCTTGTGAAGCTTGGCGCGGATATAGATGTCAATATGTGTCAGGCAACGGTTCGCGGCAGAGACAGTCTCAGCGGCGCGGAAATAAAGTCATATGATTTACGCGGCGGCGCGGCAATGGTTATAGGCGGTCTGATAGCCGAGGGGAACACCAAGGTTTACGGCGTTTCGCATATTGAGCGCGGCTACAGAAGCATTGTTAGGGATTTTGAGGAGCTGGGAGCCGATATAAGAATGGTATATTAGCGCGGCAAAGCAGAGGTCAGGGAGTAGAAATTAGGAGAATTACTATGCGGAGTACAAACAGAAGAAGCTACGGCAAGAGAGAAAAAATAACAAGAAGGAGAATGAGTCCGGAAAAGAAAAAAATAATTTCCGTGAGCGTGCTTATCGCGGCGCTTGTTTTGGTAGTCTCTTTGTGCTTTTGCCTGTTTGCGCCTGTTTTTAATATAGAAAGTATAATATGCGAGGGAAACAGTAAGGTGCATTCCGATACCATAATCGAAGCATCGGGAATACAAACGGGGAAAAATATTTTTCTGACCCGTATCTCGGATAAGAAAAGAAACGTAAAATCGGTTGATTATATAGAGAATTGCCATATAGAGCGTGTTCTGCCGAATACGGTAAAAATCAACGTTACCGAGTGTAAGCCTTACGCGTATTTTTCTGTAGGCGACACACTCTCGGTATCCGACGCAAGCGGAGTTGTTCTTGAAATTGTGTCAGACAGTGACGATGTAGGGCAGATAGTGGAAAGCAAAATAAGCGAGGAGGAACAGAATCCCGCCGATGAGGACACCGAGTCCGGTGAAGCCGAAGAGGAAGAGGATCTATCCACCGCAGACGGTACAATTTGGGGATATGATGATGACGGCGACCCGATTTACAGAGTAAACGGCGGTCATTATGAATTTGATGAGGACGGAAACAGATATTTTGTGGATGACACGCCAAGCACGCCGGAACCGACTGAGGGAGCGGAAAACGCGGAAGCGGATGTATACTCAGGCGATGATCTTAATCGCACGACAAAAGGCACGATTATACACAGCGCACCGATAGTTTACGGCGTGGATATAACCAAAAATCATCTTGGCAGCAAGCTGGAAAGCAGTGACAAGGAAAAGCTTGCGTCGGTTCTGGAGGCATTGGGATATTTGGATAAGACGGGGCTGCTTGAGCGCACAACCAAGTTTGATGCCGAAAACATGAATGATGTAAAATTTTTTATTGAGGATAGACTTGAGGTATGGTTTGGAAGCCTTGACGATTTTGAATACAAAGCCAAGCTTGTCGCGTCGGTTATCGATAACAATTTGTCGAAATATGAGAGCGCGATTATGGACTTCCGCGATTCAAAGCTGTACGTGCGTTCAGCTGACTACAAAACTCCCGAAACGATAGAGTTCACGCCCGAACCGAGCTCAACCGATTTTCCCGATGATGCGGACAGCCGTGAGGACAATGAAAATGACGATAATGACGATAATGATGAAAACGATGATAATAATGACAATGATGACAAGGAAATAAAATCAACGAGCAAGCCTTCATCAACGACTAAGCCGTCATCAACAAGTAAGCCGACATCAACGAGCAGGCCGCAGGATAACGAGAGCGAAGATGAAGACGAGGAGGAAAATGAACAGGCAATCACCGCTAAAGCTCGCACAAATCCGGTCATTTTCGCTCGCTGATTTTGATAAAGGCTTTTGCATAGCGTTCATTGTGCCGCTTCATAAGCGGCAATGTTGACAAAGCCTTTATCAAAATACATTTATTAACTCGATGGCCTCTCCGAAAACCTCTGCGATGGGTTCTCTTATAACAATATCGGCGCTGCGGTCGGCGGATGTCGCGCTTTTGTTAATAAGTATCAGTGTATGGCCGCTAAACTCATTTATCAATCCGGCGGCGGGGTATACATTCAGCGATGTTCCGCCGATTATCATAGTGTCCGCGTGCCGTATCGCCTTAACCGCGCCGTTTAAAACCCTTTGGTCAAGACCTTCTTCATAAAGCACAACATCGGGCTTTATTATACCGCCGCATTTTTCACAATACGGTATACCATCGGAATTTGTTATTGCCTCAAGCCCATAAAACTGACCGCATTTTGTGCAGTGGTTTCTGTGAATACTGCCGTGAAGCTCGAACACGTTTTTGCTGCCGGCTGCTTGGTGCAGTCCATCTATATTTTGAGTGATAACAGCCTTAAGCTTACCCGCTTTTTCAAGCTGCGCCAGGGCAATATGTGCCTTGTTGGGCTTTGCGCTTTCGTAAATCATCTTTTCTTTATAGAATTCATAAAAAATATCGGGACTGTACACAAAAAAGGTATGACTCACGATCTGCTCAGGCGGATATTTGTATTTTTGATTATACAGACCGTCGCTGCTGCGAAAGTCGGGAATACCGCTCTCGGTTGACACTCCCGCTCCGCCGAAAAACACCATGTTTTCGGATTTATTTATCGCTTCTGCCAAAAGTGTAGCGCTTTCTTTCATAAAAATCTCTCCCGTACTTAAAAGGAAAAGAGACAACACTCCAAGACGGCATTGCCTCATTCCATAGAATAAAATTTTAATATTTAAGGTTCTGAGTTATTGCCATATAATCATGACACTGTAATGATACAACAAAAAAACAATTTCGTCAATACTTTGAAACACAATTGTAATAATTAATTTTACAAAAATTACCCATATTTTTAAATTATTAAAATTATTTGACAATATGCCGATAATGTTGTAAAATATACGAAGCGGTTGTAAAATATATAAAACAGAAAATTCAGGAGGATTTATAAATGAGGAAATTATCAAAGCTGTTATGTATCGGATTGTTAATGCCCGCTATGCTTGTCGGCATATCAGGCTGCGGTTCTAAGGTCTCTCAGAGCAAGGTTCGGTTTACAATGAGCGATGGGCAAACCTTTACAATTCAGTGTGAACCGGAGTATGCGCCCGAAACCGTTGAAAACTTCTTAAATTTGGTAAAATCCGGCTTCTATGACGGGCTTACCTTTCACAGAGTAATCGATGATTT
Source organism: uncultured Oscillospiraceae bacterium (assembly GCA_964442605.1). Lineage (GTDB taxonomy): Bacteria > Bacillota > Clostridia > Monoglobales > Monoglobaceae > Monoglobus. Next base: position 35,060 of record CAYTZR010000004.1, on the reverse strand, counting down.
TGTGGCTCAGGGCGGCGACCCCAACGGCAACGGCACCGGCGGCAGCGACACGAAAATTAACGGTGAATTTTCAGAAAACGGATTTACGAAGAATACACTTACCCACAAAAGGGGCAGTGTCGCGATGGCAAGATCGAACGACTATAATTCCGCTTCAAGCCAATTCTACATCTGCTATGATGAGCTTCCGTACCTTGACGGTTTATATGCTGTTTTCGGTGAAGTAATCGAAGGCATGGATGTTGTCGATGGTTTCCTCGATGTCGAAAGAGACAGCTCGGGAACTCCGCAGACGCCCATTGTTATTGAAAAAGCGGAAATAATAAATTAATCAAAAAAGGCTCCGTCCATTTCGGCGGAGCCTAAATTTTTTAATAACCTATCATATTCTGCAAAATCAGCTGATTTATTTTCTCCTGTGTCAGCCTGTTGTTTAGGTTCTGTTCCTGTATCTGATTGCTGAGTATCTGATTATAATATCCCATATAAATTTGCTGCATAAGGTTCTCGTTGCGGGAATTTTCAATGTCCAGATAGTTTGAGGTTGCAGTCTGATTATTGAGCATTTCCGTCCAGTCGTAATCCTGATTGTTAAACATATCTGTCCATGTGTAATCTTGGTTGTTAAACAGAGAATTCCAGTATCGTTCGTATGCCGCATTGTCCCTCGCGGTATTGCTTGCAAGTGATGAATTAATTCCCTCCGTCATCAGGCTGTTGGCGGATGCCGCGTTGCTGTATGCCGAGTTATATAACTCAATCATGCTTTCGAGCAGGTCAATATCCGTGCTGTATTTATCGGAATACCTTTCATATGCCTGCTGCGCGAGTTCGGGAATAACGTTTGTCAGTTGACTCATATAATACTGCTCCGCAAGCGCGGCAGCTGTGACGGCGGCGGAATTTGCGTAACCGCCGGTCAGTCCCGAATATACCGCCAGAGTATCTTCTGCCGCGCGGTTTCCCTCTGTCAGATACTTTTGGCGGTATGCCTGATATACCGGGTCGCCGTCCGGATCATATGAGAATTCATCGCGGCTTGTTATGGATTGGCTCAGATTATATATTGGTGTCAAATATTTGTCGCTATATTCACTCAAAATATCATTCGGCGTTGAGACGTTCAAAGTATTAATATAATCATCAACCGAGTTTTCCACATCGTTTTGGAATGCCCATGCCTTGCCATCGTCATCAACATACAGCGTGTTGACGGGCGTACCTCCTATTGTAACTGTTCCGTTTGTGTAGCCCAGCGCGTCCGAGGACAGCCCGTACTGTCCGGCATATTTTGTATATGCGTCGGAGACCTTTACTATGGGGTTTGCGGAGCCTGAGTAAAAGCTTACCAGACTTCGCTGTATATCGGAGGGAGAGGCGTATGAAACGCCTGCTTCCTCATCAATATATGACGGCTTTATAAACTCCCTGCCGTTTAGGGTAACAGTCTTATTCGCTTCATTGTACCCTATTTGACTGTTGGCGATGCCCATGTTATTTAAGGTTGAGCGTATACCGACTGTTCCGTCCTTTCGTGTCGGCACCTCGCTTTTTATCTGTTTATTTTTATCTAATGTGCTTGACATTCGTTTTACCTCCTGTATAAGTGATTATTTCAATGTCGTGAACGGTAGCCCTTCCGACGCCTTCCAGCATGACCCTGAAGCTGTCGCACTTTTTAAATCTGATTGGTATTTTATGTACCATAAAGCCCTTGCCTTCAATTTCACCAAAGAGCTTAAAATCCTCATCATCAAAAGCGCAATGTACCTTTATCCGCGTTTCCGACTCCATGTCGAGACGTATATAGATGGCATTCGCACCCTTGAAGTCAAAATCATCAAGAGTGAACCTTTTGGATACCACGCACCAGCTAATAATCTCGTCTCCGTCGTCGTCCCCGAATTTGTACATATCACTTTGAGTAACGCCGTATAAGCGCTCGTTGTGGCGGACAAAATCCACAAAAACCGTATCATCCTCCCTGTGCCACATACAATATTCCGGACTGTATACCAAAAGGGCGGTATTCCCGTTTTTGTCGGTAGCGCAAGCGTAATAGCTGCGTCCGTCTGTTCCGCTTTTGCAGGTCTTAAACAGTGTTTTTATAGGCGCGCTTATCCTCTCCGGCTCGCCTCCGCTGTATTCATAAAAACCGTCCGCGCCCATATAGTACAGTACGCCGCCCACCTCGGCAATACTCTTTCCGTCAAGAGCGCCGCCGAGTGTTTGCTTCGGGATTGAAAAATTAGTCGGTGAATCACCGTATATATGGTGTATATAGTTGCGTTTGAACGCCACCACCGATGTTCGGTAGCTGACGATTTCTGTGAACTCGCCCGGAGTCCCTATTTCACTATACCAGCTGTCATCGCTCAGCCCCTGAAAGGAGTTAAAGTTGAAGCAATCACCAAGCTTAGAGGCATATATGTATTCACCATTTGCCGATGTCCCGAAAAGGCGGTTGTTGTGGACACAAGCAGCCGAAATATCAGGTACGGAAATTGATATATTTACAGAGCCGCTTTCGGTAGTGTTTTCAAACAATCCATAGCCGCCGCTCTTTGTATACATTAGCAGCGACAGCTTATCGCTGTCTACCGCGTCCGCCACTGCACTTACTATCTGCGTGTCAGCAGCGTATTTCCCGCGTGAGTCAACGATAAAGGTGTTGTTTTGACTCAAGGAGCAGCCTGATATAACGATACTGTCACCTGTTTTAAAGTAATCGTCAAAACCGGCTCCGGTCTTCTGTATATACGCTGTGTACTCGCCGCTTATATCATCATAGAGCGAATAAAACCGCGCCCCCGTGACAGAGAGATTTTTCCCCATAGGCTTTAACGTGTTTTCAACGATACCCGTATCGGGATCGGGGAGATAGCGGTAGTATACCTTATCGGGAAATATGCAGATGCAGCCGTTAAAATCAACAATTGATTTTTCGCCGTCTGAAAGGGTCATGTTTGTCACAGCGGTGCCCTTATAGTAAAACCGTCCCGAGGCAACTCCGGTAAAGGAATTGAGGTCGCCAAGCTCATATTCGGGAACTGTTACAGCGGTTATACCGTTGACAGAGGCAATATGCCTCCGTGGTTTTCTGGGTGTAAGACACGGAACCGAGTCGGAGGACATATTTATCATTTCCGAAAGCTGCCTGTCGTCTGTTTTGTCTCTTTGGTCGTACCCGAAAAAGCTGAGTATATCGACTTTTCGGTTACTGTCGCCTTGATCTATTGGCGGTATATACATTAATAAAACCTCCTAAGCTTCTACCAGATATTCTTAAACCTCGCTAAGTCATTCAGAGGACATCCGGTCTTATAATCTCTTTTGTATTCATCATAAATATTGTTGTACTCAATCATGTGCGCGGAGTAAGTATCGTAGTCGTGCTGATAAAGCGCCATTTTTGCCAGCAGATATTCTATATACATTCTGTCATACGGAGCTTCCGCCTCGGTTTCGTCATCAATTATACGCTTTATCGTCAGATGCGCTTTTGTCTCGGGGGTGAATATATCATCCGTCAGCCATAACGCTTTACCGTCATTTTGATAAACGTATGTGGCGGCAGGCTCAAAATCTTCATTGTCGGGCATATCGCATACTATTGCGTCTCCCTCCGAAAACGGCAGCTCGGAGCCGATAATTTTGCTCTCGCTTATGTCAAAATTTCCGTCTACATAAATGTCCCTAACCTCCTTTGGCGTTGTCAGATATATAACTCGCATGAGCTTGGGATAATTAAATCCGAATTGCCTTTGCGATATATCTCCGCTCAGATAAGGCATACTTCTGAGGTCTGTTTTGGTTAAGTATCTGCCGCCAATGTATGCTGCTTCCACATCGTCTACAGCAATATCATCGGGCAGCTCAAGTTCTCCGGCACAGTTAACCTTGGTCACTATCTCGTCATAATATTTTTTTACATTACGGCGCAGCGCCAGCGATACTTCATTGCACCACATCAGCTTTTCGTCCAAAGTAAAATGGTTCGGACTCAGCGCATCGGCGGTGTCAATTGCCGTGATTAATTGCATAATAACCCACCGCCTTCTATGCCTCTTTCAGGCTCTCTATATATTTTTCGGCGGCAAGCTCCTGATTGTGGCTGCGCTCAACAGCAAGAGCGACTTTTCTCGGAACCATAACGGTGGTTCCCCGCTTTATCTGATAGTTTGTGCCGTTTACCGTCACGGTCAGATCGTCCTTGTTTTTCCAGTTGTCCTTTACCAACATTATCGGCACAAGCTCATTGTAAAACTGTTCAAGCTCCGCCCTGTTTTTCTGTGCTTTTGTCATAGTCCGCCTCCTTAATAGCTGCAAGTGGTTTCCACTCTGACCATAAATTCCGGTGACAGAATTTCAGCCGTCTGTGTTGCCTTCCAGCCGACACTGCTTCTCTGATCCAGCGGATCACCCGTACCGGCGCTGCCCTTCTGCTTGATTATGGTTTCAAGACCGCCGCCTGTGATATTTGTAACGCCGTAGGCGTTCTGACCGATAAACAGAGTGGAATATATATCTCTGCCGTCCTTTCCCGCGCCTGCCGGATATATGGTAGAACCGGGAGTCACGGCCGCCGCCGGTGCTTCGGTAAGCGTGAGCTTCGCGCTGCCGGCGTCGCCCGCTGTGACTGAGGCGACAGAATAGTCATAGCCGTTTATTTGTATCGCTCTTGAGGCGAGAGCCGCAGCATCCGCGGACGCGATTTCCTCCGAGACCGTAATAACCTTGCCGTCAACAACGGCAACGGTTAGGCTCTCAGGATCTCCCGTTTCAATGTTTTCGATTGTACGCAGAGGATCCGCTCTGAAAATTTTTGCCTCTGTGGACTCCACAAAAACAACCCCGTGAACCTTTCCGATTGTGCCGTTGTACCAATCCTTGGGGTCAACATTCTGCTTGATTTCCTTCCAGTCGGGATCGTTTGTCAGGTCGTTTGCAACGTCCGGATGGATTATCGCGACATAGCAGCCGTCTTTGATTGGCTGTGCGTTGTTACGCTTCAGTGTTGCAACTGCGCGCTTTACAGCCGCAACACTCAGATAGTCGTTGCCTGATGTCGCACCGCCCACAAGAAGATTTCTGTCCGTTTTGCCATCGGCGTACTGAACATTTGTTCCCGCGTTGATTTTTTCGCGGATCACGGTGTCAAGAGTTCTTCCCGCCTGATCTCCCAGCACATTTTGCGTTTCAACAATAACATTGTCTATCGCGGAAAGTGTAAGCATGTCCGACAGGGTTACATAGTCACCGTACTGGTCAACCGTAGATTCGACAGTCGTAACGTTAAGACGGTTTCCCTTTGGCGTTACACCCTCGGTAAGAGGCTTCATTGCCTTTGGCAAGGGACTGAAACGGCGGAACTCAATTGTTTTGCCGGCGCCCTTTGGTATAGGCTTACTCTGACCAAACTGCGCGTGTACAAGCTTTGGACTCGCGAAGCGTATCATCTGCCTGTCATAATATGCCTTCATTTCGGGGGTAATACTGTTCCCCGCGTTGTTTGTTGCGGTAGTCTGTGTGTTGTAGTTAATGCTCATTCAAAATACCTCCAAATATTATTTTATTATTAAAACGAGATTTTCTCGCCCTTGCGGACACGCCTGATAATGTCGTCAACCTCATCATCGCTCATGTCCTCCGGGTTCTTTTTTACCATTCCCGCGCCGCCCGTCTTGGACGTGCCGTTTTCAGTAACCCTCTTTTCAGGTTCACGACTTTGTCCGCTGCCTGTATCGGCGGTTTGACTATCCTCTCTGTGAGTGAGATAGTACGCGTCCTCCACGCTGAGTCCGTTGCCCCACACGTAATTGCAGAACTTCGGATTTTGCAGCTCGCGCCTTATGTCAAAGTCGGGGTTCCTGCGTGAAAACTCCTCAACCTGCGCGTCAATTTCAGAGGTGCGCTTGCTGATATAAGCCTCCAGCTCCGAATTTTGACGCTCCGGCTGCGGCTGATATACGGCGTGATTACCGCCTGCCGGCGCTTCGGCGCTGTAGGACTGATCGCCGCTTACCTGCTGCCGTCCCGAATAGCTCCGCTCATCGGGCCTTTGCTTTCTGTTTACAAATCCAAGCATATTTATGCTCCTTTCAAAAAATATTTCGCACCTTAAATCAGGTACATTTTTATTATAATTGTAAAGGAGTGCCAATGCGTGACAAGGCGCAAATCGGTACGGACAAAGCCTCCGCATTCAAAGGCCTTAGGATATGAATACATGAATACAAAACAAAAAACAGAGCATAGTAAAAAGACAGATTTTTAAAAGCGGATTTTCGCAACATAATAAAAGAAGGCTTGAATTATTTTTATGTGCAAGTTGCATAATAACATCGGTATTTTAATTAAAAAAGTAATAATTATTTAGTAAAAATGATTGAAAATGAATATAAATGATAAATAATGATTAAAAATGCTTGACAATGACTGAAAGCAGTGTTATTATATACTTGTAAACAAATTACGCGGACTGCGAGGTGATTAACGGTGCTCACACAGACCAGACACGACAAAATAATCGAAATATTGTCTGAGCAAAATTCGGCTACGGTTATTGAGCTTGCCGATGCTCTTGATGCCTCCGAGTCTACGATACGCAGAGACTTGGTTACTCTGGATAGGCTGGGGAGGCTTAAGAAGGTTCATGGCGGCGCCACGGTAATTTCAAAATCGCATTTTGTATATGAGGACGATTTTACAACCAAATCCGCGTTGAATGTGGCTGAAAAGGAGCGTATAGGCAGAGAAGCGGCGGGACTTATCACAAATGATGATTTTGTGTTCATTGATGCCGGAACCACAACCTCGGCGATGATTGATTTTATCAGCGCCGGTATTCGGACAACGTTTGTTACCAACAGTATAGTTCACGCGAAAAAGCTTATCCAAAAAGGACTAAAGGCGTATGTTATAGGAGGACGGATAAAGCTGAACACAGAAGCTGTAGTAGGGAGCGAAGCGATAAATAATCTGCGCAAGTACAATTTCACAAAGACTTTTATGGGTACAAACGGCATTTCCGTTAGGAGAGGCTATACGACTCCCGATGTTGAGGAGGCAGCGGTGAAGGCGGAGGTAATGAAGCGCGGGCATAAAAATTTTATACTTGCCGATCATACGAAATCGGATAAGATTTTTTCAGTAACCTTCAGTGAATTACAAAGCGGAGTTATAATTACCGACGAACTTATAAATAATAAATTCAGAGAATATACGATTGTAAAAGAAGCAGAGCAGTGATTTGTAAATGATTTGTAAAAGAAGCAGAGCAATGATTTAAGTAAAAGAGGTGATACGATGATTTATACAGTGACATTTAATCCTGCGATTGATTACGTTATGTATTTATCGGCTATGAATAGCGGCGAGGTCAACCGTTCCGAGCGGGAGGAGCTGTTTTTCGGAGGCAAGGGCATTAACGTTTCAACGGTATTGAGAAATCTCGGACAGGATAGCGTCGCGCTGGGATTTATTGCCGGATTTACCGGAAAGGCCATTGAAAGCGGACTGAACGAAAGCGGTATAAAAACCGATTTTATAAGGCTCAGTCAGGGCTGCACCAGAATAAACGTAAAGCTCAAGGGCTCCGTCGAAACCGACATAAACGGTCAGGGACCGTCTATAGACAACGAAGCCGTTGAAAAGCTGTTTGAAAAGCTGGACATCCTCAGAGAAAATGATTATTTAGTGCTTGCGGGAAGTATCCCCTCGACAATGCCAAGCGATATTTACGAGAGGATAATGGAATATTTAAGCGGCAGGGGCGTTAATATAGTTGTTGACGCGACAAAGGATTTGCTGCTCAATGTTTTAAAATATAAACCGTTTCTTGTAAAGCCGAATAATCATGAGCTTGGCGAGATGTTCGGCGTAAGCCTCAGCGGGCGTGACGAGATTGTTGAATACGCGAAGAGATTGCGGAAGATGGGCGCGAGAAACGTTCTTGTCTCTATGGCGGGCGACGGTTCGGTTTTAATCTCAGAGGACGACGAGATCACACACATGGGTGTTCCGGAAGGAAAGGTGATAAATTCCGTCGGCGCGGGCGACTCAATGGTTGCGGGCTTTGTGCTCGGGTATATCAAAAGCGGGAGCTATAAAGATGCCGTAAGGCTGGGAACGGCGTGCGGAAGCGCGACTGCCTTCTCAAGCGGACTGGCGGAAAAATCAACGGTTGAAAAATTATTAAAAATTTTATAAGTTTATGTTAAGGAGTGAGAGAGATGAAAGTTATTGATTTATTAACGACTGACGCGATAGCGTTAAACTTAAACCCCGGCTCCAAGCAGGAGCTTTATGACAAGCTGATTGATTTGCATGAAAGCATAGGCAACATAAGCGACAAGGCGCAGTATAAGAAGGACATAGAAGAGCGCGAGGCAGAGGGACCCACAGCGATAGGTGACGGAGTGGCTATTCCGCACGCGAAAAGCGACGCGGTTAAACAGCCGGGACTTGTGGCGGCAACGGTTCCGTCGGGTATAGACCTTGATGCTATGGACGGCGGAACGTCAAACTTGATATTTATGATTGCAGCGCCGAAAAAAGGCGGAGATTTGCATCTTGAGGTGCTGTCCAGACTAACGGTTATGCTTATGGATGAAGAATTCAGAAATAAGCTGCTTCAGGCGAAATCGCCGGAGGAATTTTTAAAGCTGATTGACGAGCAGGAAACGAAGAAATACGGCTCAGAGACAGAAACAGAGGAACCGGCGGTACCGGCAGCGGCGGCACCGGCGGCTGCCGACAAGAAACCCGTAAAGCTCGTTGCGGTAACGGCGTGTCCTACGGGTATCGCGCATACATTTATGGCGGCTGAAGCGCTTGAGCTGAAAGCGAGAGAGCTGGGCTATGAAATAAAGGTTGAAACCAACGGCAGCGGCGGTACCAAAAATATGCTTACAAAAAAGGATATTGAGGAAGCCGACGGTGTAATAATTGCGGCGGATAAGAACGTGGATATGGCAAGATTTGACGGCAAGAGAATGGTTCAAAGCAAGGTGTCGGACGGTATTCATAAGCCGGAGGCTTTAATCGCCAAAATAGTTGACGGTACCGCCGGAATTTACTCTCACAAGGGAGGCTCATCGGATGCGTCAACCGATACCGGAGACGGTGTGGGACATTCGGTATACAAGCATTTGATGAACGGTGTTTCACACATGCTGCCGTTTGTTGTCGGCGGCGGAATACTGATAGCGCTGGCGTTCCTGTTTGACGATTATTCTATTGACCCGAGCAACTTCGGTATGAACACGCCGCTTGCGGCATTCTTCAAGACGATAGGAAATGAAGCGTTTGGATTTATGCTTCCGATTTTGGCGGGCTTTATAGCGATGAGTATTGCTGACAGACCGGGACTCGCGGTTGGATTTGTCGGAGGCGCGATGGCGGTTGCCGGAACAACGTTCTCGTCGCTTATGAACCCTGACGCAACTGTGGTATCGGCGGGATTTTTAGGCGCTCTGTTCGCGGGATTTGTCGGCGGATATATTACGCTCGCTCTTGAGAAGGTTTGCTCAAAGCTGCCTGACGCGCTCGAGGGCATAAAGCCTGTGCTTATATATCCTCTCATCGGTATATTGCTTATGGGCTTGATTATGTTCCTGTTTAATCCTATAATCGGCTGGATAAATTCTCTGCTCAATAACGGTCTTAAGGCGATGAACGGCGCGAGCAAGATAGTTTTGGGCATGGTTCTCGGCGGAATGATGTCAATAGATATGGGCGGTCCGTTTAACAAGGCGGCGTATGTATTCGGCACAGCATCAATAGCCGAGGGCAATTATGATATAATGGCGGCGGTTATGGTTGGCGGCATGGTGCCTCCTATTGCGATAGCGCTGTGCACGACCTTCTTTAAAAACAGATTTACACCGAATGAAAGGAAATCGGGTGTGGTAAACTATATCATGGGACTGTGTTTCATCAGCGAGGGAGCTATACCGTATGCGGCGTCGGATCCGCTTCGTGTTATCCCGTCATGTATAGTGGGCAGTGCGGTTTCGGGAGCGCTTTCAATGGCATTTGGCTGCACGCTTATGGCACCCCACGGCGGTATCTTCGTATTTCCGGTTGTGGGCAACGTACTGGGCTATATTGTAGCTCTGGTAGTAGGCTCGGTTGTGGGCGCGTTAATGCTTGCGCTGCTTAAAAAGCCCATAAAATCGGCAGAGTAGTGCAGTAGTTATATATTAATAAATAATTTTATAAACAGGAGTGATTATTATGGTATCAAAGGTTGTAACGGTTACAAATACCGAGGGCTTGCATATGCGCCCCGCAGGAGTTTTTACAAAGACTATGGGAACGTTCAATTCGGACGTTAACATAAAGTTTAACGGCAAGGATTATAACGGCAAGAGTATCATGAACGTTATAGCGGCTTGCATAAAGTGCGGCAGCGAGATAGAAATCGAGTGCAGTGGCGATGACGAGCAGGCGGCTCTTGATAAGGCTGTGGAATTAGTTCAAACAAATGAGTAGGTGATAAAATGTTTAAGGGAATTGCCGGCTCCGACGGTATCGGCATAGGAAAAGCTGTGCTGATAAAGGAGCAGAAGTTATCATATGAGCAAAATTCCGCCGTGTCCGCGGATGATGAGCTTGCCAGATTTAATTCCGCGGTTGAGACCTTTGTGAAAAAAACAACAGCTTTGGCGGAGAATATGCGTCAAAACGCGGGCGATAAGGAGGCGGAAATATTAGAGGGTCATGTGCTTATGATAAGCGATCCTTCAATAACCGATGAAATACGTGGAAAGATCTCAGAGGGTTATTCTTCGGAGTACGCGTCGGAGCAGGTTTTGGATATGTTCGCGATGATGTTTGAGGGAACGGGAGATGAGCTTACTATGGAGCGTGCCGCCGACCTCAGGGATATAAAGACCGGACTTATAAAAATTTTGCTTGACATAGAGGAAGTCGATATAAGCCGCCTGCCCTGCGAGAGCATTATCATTGCTCATGACTTAACCCCGTCGATGACAGCGGGAATTAACAAGGACAATGTTTTGGGCATTGTCACGGAAGTCGGCGGACGTACATCTCATTCGGCGATTTTAGCGCGTTCACTTGAAATACCCGCTGTTTTAAGCATAAGCGGCATAATCGCGAATATCGAAAACGGTCAGCATGTTATAGTAGACGGCTTAAGCGGTGAGGTCATAATAAATCCCGATGACAAAACGACGGATAAATATCTAAAGAAAAAGCAGGAGTACATTCATACAAAAAATGAATTGCGCAAGTTCGCGGGGCAGCCGACAAAAACCGCCGACGGAACACAGGTTGAGCTTGTGTGTAACATAGGAAAGCCGGATGATTGTTCGATGGTAATCGAGAACGATGGCGAGGGAATAGGTTTGTTCAGAACCGAGTTTTTGTATATGGATACGGCGGAAAGACCTACGGAGGAGCAGCAGTTTGAAGCGTATAAAAAAGCAGCAGCGACTATGAAAGGTAAGCCGGTTATTATCAGAACCCTTGATGTCGGCGGAGATAAGAATATACCGTATCTGGGGCTTAAAAATGAAGAAAACCCGTTCCTCGGCTTTCGCGCCGTCAGATACTGTATCAGTAACGAGGAGTTGTACAAGGAACAGCTTCGCGCCCTTTTAAGAGCGAGCGCTTTCGGAAACGTAAAGATTATGCTTCCTTTGGTTACATGTGTTGACGAGGTAAGAGCCGTAAAGGCGATGGTTGGCGGGCTTATGCGTGAGCTTGATGACAGAGGCATAGAATACGACAAGAATATTCAAATCGGGGTTATGATGGAAACGCCCGCCGCCGCCGCTATAGCGGATTTGCTGGCAAAGGAGGCGGACTTCTTCAGTATCGGCACCAACGATCTGACCGGTTATACAATGGCGGTTGACAGAGGAAACGCGAGTGTAGCATATTTGTATTCGGCTTATAATCCGGCGGTACTGCGGAACATAAAGCGTATAATCGAATGTGGAAGGCAGGAGGGCATAACCGTAGGTATGTGCGGCGAAGCGGCATCCGACCCGTTGCTTGCGCCGCTGCTTATATCCTTTGGACTTGACGAATACAGCGTCAGCCCCTCATCTGTTCTCGCCGCGAGGTGTACAATTTCAAAGTGGTCAAAATCCGAGGCAGACGAGGTTGCGTCCGAAGCAATGTCGTGCGCGATGGAAGCGGAGGTCAGAGCGGTTTTGGAAAAATATAAAAAATAATTGGGGAAATATAAAAAATAATTTTCTTGACAAAAGCGGAATGTAGTGATATAATAGCCTAAAATTGAATAATAAAAGCGATGAGGGAAAGAGTAGCCGCCGCGTAACATCAAGAGAGAGAAACGTATGCTGGGAGTTTCTTATGGGAACGGCAGCGAAGACCATTCCGGAGCTGTAGCGCCGAAGTAGCAGTAAGCGCTATCGCAGTCCTGCGTTAAAGGATAAGTTTGTCGGAAATTGAGTTAAAAATCAAGGTGGAACCGTGCATTTACGCACCCTTGACGGTATGGTATGCTATACTGTTAAGGGTGTTTTTTATTTAAAATACAAATTGAAAAACAAAAGGAGATTTATCATGAAGGTAATTTATAACAACGGAACTGTCGGGGAATGTCCACCCGAGGAAGAATTACACGTTATTCGCCACACAGCGGCGCATATTTTGGCGCAAGCAGTCAAGAGGCTGTTTCCTCATGCCGACTTTGGTTACGGTCCCGCAACCGATAAGGGCTTTTACTATGACATCGACTTGGGTGATACAAAGCTGAGCGATGAGGATTTGCGGAAAATAGAAGACGAAATGAGAAAAATCGTCAAGGAAAATCTGCCGATAAAACCATCGATACTGCCGCGTGAGGAGGCTATCGCGCTTATGGAAAGCCGAGGCGAAAAGTACAAGGTGGAGCATATCGGTGATTTGGATGATGACGCGGTTATCAGCTTTTACACTCAGGGCGAGTACGTGGATATGTGCGTGGGTCCTCACTTGTGCTATACAAAGGCGTTAAAGGCGTTTAAGATTATGGGTCAGTCAGGCGCGTATTGGAAGAACGACAAGAACAATACAATGCTAACACGCATAAACGGTACCGCTTTTGCGAGCAAAAAGGAGCTTGAGGATTACCTTGTTCTTTTGGAGGAGGCGGAAAAACGTGACCACCGTAAAATCGGCAAGGAAATGGGTCTGTTTATGATGAATGAGGAAGCGCCGGGATTTCCTTTCTTTTTGCCAAAGGGCATGGCGCTTAAAAACGCGTTGATAGATTATTGGCGTGATATACACACAATGCAGGATTATGTTGAGGTTTCAACTCCTATGATTATGAACAGGCACCTTTGGGAAACGAGCGGACATTGGGATCACTATAAGGACAATATGTATTCCACAATTATTGATGATGATACCTACTGTGTAAAGCCCATGAACTGCCCGGGCGGCGTAATGGTGTATGCTTCAAAACCGCACAGCTATCGCGAGCTGCCCATGCGTATAGGCGAGCTGGGTCTTGTTCACCGTCACGAGTTAAAGGGCGCACTGCACGGCTTGTTCCGCGTAAGATGCTTCACTCAGGACGATGCGCATATATTCATGCGCAAGGAGCAGATTACCGATGAGATAATCAACGTTGTTCACCTGATAAATATGGTGTATACCAAATTCGGATTTAAGTATTTTATCGAGCTTTCAACCCGTCCCGAGGACAGTATGGGCAGCGATGAGGATTGGGAGGCGGCAACAAACGGCTTAAAGGGAGCCTTGGAGAAGCTCGGACTTCCGTATACAATAAATGAGGGCGACGGAGCCTTTTACGGTCCGAAAATAGACTTCCATCTTGAGGACTCTCTCGGCAGAACATGGCAATGCGGAACAATTCAGCTTGATTTCCAGATGCCGATTAACTTTGAGCTTGAATATATTGACGAAAACGGAGAAAAGCAAAGACCTATTATGATACATCGCGTATGCTTTGGCTCTATCGAGAGATTTATCGGTATTCTGACAGAGCATTTCGCGGGAAAGTTCCCCGTATGGCTGGCGCCGACACAGGCAAAGGTGCTTCTCGTGTCCGAGAAGTTCAAGGAATACGGAAATAAGGTATACGAGGCGCTGCGCGATGCTAAAATCAGATGTGAGCTTGATGACAGAAACGAGAAAATCGGTTATAAGATAAGAGAAGCCCAGATGGTTCAGCGTGTGCCGTACATGATAGTTGTGGGACAAAGAGAGGCGGACGAAGGAACAGTATCGGTTCGCAGCCGCGACACAGCGCAGACCGAAACAATGACTTTGGAAGCCTTTATAGAAAAGATTACAGCCGAAACAAGAGACAGAGTGTAGCGCACTCTTGACATAGGCATAAATATAAAGTATAATTAAAAAGTATAATTAATATCATTCCTTCGTGTATTATGTTATTGATAAAATAATTTTGCCGAGCGGAGCGGCGGAACGGAGAATTTTGTGGATATTTCATCGGCACACAGCGCGGGAGAGCTTGATGTAAACCGTGATTATATAGGAATGCTTGAGGATGGCGGCTGCGGATGCTTTGCGGTTTGCGACGGATCGCCGAGCTCATTTGAAGCCGCGGATGCCTCCGAGACGGTTATAGACTCGGTTCTGGCGGATTTCAAGAACACATCGGATGTGACTCGCGAAACTATTGTGGAATATTTTAAAAACGCGGACGAAAAGCTGTGGGATAAAACTCATAGCGGGGCGGAACCCTTATGTGAATATAAGGCGTCCGCCGCAGTTCTGCTCACAGACGGAAGCTGTGTCATCTGCGGTCATCTCGGCAATTGCCGTATGTATTATCTCAGTGAAAATTATCTTCAGTATATCACACCCGACCATTCTTTGGCGTATAAGGCACATTCGGAGGGAAAGTTCAGGTTTCCCGGGATACGGAAAAGTCCTGACAGGCGCAAGCTTACGGCTTACTTAGGAGCCGACCCGATGTGCGAGGCGGAAATTATTACGCCTATCGCGGTACGCAAGGGTGATGCGGTTCTGCTGTGTACAGACGGATTTTGGGAAAATGTTACCGAAAGACAGGTGGAGAGGACGCTTAAGCGTTCAAAATCCTCCTCGGAGTGGCTCAGAAAAATGCTTAAAATTGTAAGAAGTAATTCGCCTGGTGATAATTACAGCGCTATTACATTAATATTTTAAAAGGGGGTAACAATTTGAATATCTTATATGAAATACTTGCGGCTGCCGGGATATTGTTTGTAATAGCCATGCTGCTTATTTGTATCGGTCTCTTCTATACACCCAAAACGCCCAAAACGCCCAAAACGCCCAAAACATCCAAAAGAAAGTCCAAAGAAGAATACGGCAATACGGATTATGATTTGGATGAGGAAAATTCAAATATATATAACGGCGATGCGGCGGATGATGATTTGGCGGAGGAAGATTTGAGCGATAATCACGAGAAAGAAGAAAATGCCGAATCGGATACTGAACCGGATGGCGAATCGGATACCGAACCGGATAACGAACCGGATAACGAACCGGATACCAAGGCGGAGGAAGAGGAGTCTAAATCCTCCGATGAGGACGGTATATACGTTGCGATTACCGTTATAGATACCGACGAAACGCATGAATTATCAGTCACCGATGAGATACTGATTGGCAGAAATCCCAAATGTGACGTGGTTATAGGAAGCCCAATGGTTTCATCTATACATTGTGTATTGATGAAAGACGGCAGCAAGCTTATGGCTCAGGACAACAATTCCACAAACGGAACAATGCTAAACGGCAAACCGCTGCTGCATTTGGTTGAGCTTAAGAACAATGACATTCTTACGTTGGGCGATCGGCAAGTACGGATTAGCTTATATTAGTTTAAAAATAACGGCCGCTGAAATGGCGGCTGTTGTTTAGCCTGATTAATTGTTTGAGGGGGGGATGAAAATAATGGCAAAAACCAATGATATGACCGTAGGCAGTCCTATCAAACATATTATCAGGTTCGCGATACCGCTGCTTATCGGAAATATTTTTCAGGTTTTGTACAACATGGTTGATACGATTATTGTGGGCAGAACCATAAGCGTTGAGGCTCTGGCTGCGGTTGGCGCGGCAGGCGCTATTATGTTTTTGATAGTAGGCTTTGCGCTGGGCTTTACAAACGGACTGGGTATCATAGTCGCGCAGAGATTTGGAGCCGGTGATTTTGACGGTGTACGCAGAAGCGTCGGTATGGGAATATACATGTCTATAGCGGCATCAGTTGTGCTGACGGTAATCAGCACAATGTCCGCACGGACGTTTCTGGAATTTATGAACACGCCCGATAATATTATAGATGACGCTTATAATTACATAACGGTAATATACGCGGGCATAACCTTTCAGGTATTCTATAATTACATATCCGCGGTTATACGCGCTCTGGGCGACAGCAGAACGCCGCTTTACTTCCTTTTGATTTCATCTGTTATAAATATTATCCTTGATTTGGTATTTATTATAAACTTTAAAATGGGTGTTGCCGGAGCGGGCTTTGCAACAATCATAGCTCAGGCGTTGTCGGGATTTTTGTGCCTGATTTATGTTTCAAAAAAGTTTCCGATATTGCGCCTCTCTAAAAAAGATTTTAAGTGGAATACCAAGTTTGCGATAAGACATTTGACTCTGGCTGTTCCCATGGCGTTTCAAATGTCCGTTACCGCGATCGGCGTTATGGTTGTTCAGGCAGTGCTTAATTCCTTTGGTTCCACCGTGATTGCGGGATATACCGCCGCGAACAAAATCGAGCAGCTGATATCTCAGCCTTTGATTTCGTTCGGTGTGACGATGGCGACATTTGTCGGTCAAAATTACGGAGCTATGGAGGAAGGACGTATACGCAGCGGAGTAAGGAATTGCTCCTTTGTAGTTTTGGGCTTCGCGCTGGTTGTGGTACTTCTCGTGATTGTATTCTCAAAGCAGATTGCGGGTGTATTTTTGGATTCATCAACCGATGCCGCGCTGCGCGACAGCGTTATAGGGTATACAAGAACCTACTTCTTTGTGTCCGGAATATTCTATTTCCCGCTGGCGTTGCTGTTTGTTTTCAGAAACAGCCTTCAGGGCATGGGTAATTCGGGCATAGTGTTAAGCGGAAGCGCGGTAGAGCTTATAGCGAGAATAATTTTGTCAATGCTGTTGGCAAAGCTGCTTACGGGGATGTACGGCGAATTTTACGGATACCTCGGCGTTTGCGCGGCAGGTCCGATTGCATGGCTGTCCGCGTGCGTACTGTTTATGGTTTCGTATTTCATAAAGATGAGAAAGCTTTCTAAAGAATTTGAAAAGAAGAAGCAGTTTAAAAAATATGACGAATTAGCGTCAAATATATGAATAGGGGTATGAATAATGATTAAAATAAAAGAAAATTTACCGGGGATACTTTTGTGCCTTGTTATCGCGGTTCCGTCATATATACTCGGTCTGTGGCTGCCGATAATCGGAGGACCGGTTTTCGGAATATTGGTAGGCATGGTAATAACACTGTTTTATAAAAATAAAACGAAAACTCAGTCGGGTATCACCTATACATCAAAAAAGATACTCCAGTACGCGGTCATCCTGCTGGGCTTTGGAATGAACCTAAGCAGTATCGCCAAAACGGGAGCGCAGTCTCTGCCGATTATTGTTTCCACAATCGCAATATCGCTGATAGTTTCATTTTTGCTCTGCAAGGCGGTAAAAATTCAACCGAAAATCGCAACGCTCATCGGCGTCGGCTCGTCCATCTGCGGCGGATCAGCAGTCGCGGCAACAGCGCCTGTAATCGGCGCGAATGATGAGGAAATCGCGCAGTCAATTTCGGTCATCTTTCTGTTTAATATTATAGCCGCGCTGATATTCCCTACTCTCGGTTCGGTATTGGGGCTGTCAAACGAGGGCTTTGGACTGTTCGCGGGTACGGCGATAAACGATACATCATCTGTTACCGCGGCGGCAACCGCGTGGGACGGAATACACGGCAGCAGCACTCTTGATACGGCGACCGTTGTTAAGCTTACAAGGACGCTCGCCATTATTCCTATTACACTGGTTCTTGCTCTTGTGAGAACCAAAAAGGAAAAATCAAGCAGCGAAACAAAGGTCAGCATCAAGAAGATTTTTCCGTTCTTTATTCTGTACTTTGTACTCGCCTCTGTTATAACAACTGTTTTTCTGGCTCTGTTTCCGGCGGGACAGATACATGACGGCGGACAGGCGGTATTTGGATTTTTGAAAAACCTAAGCAAGTTCTTTATAGTAATGGCAATGTCCGCAATCGGATTGAATACCGATATTGTAAAGCTGGTAAAATCAGGCGGCAAACCGATATTTTTGGGTCTTTGCTGCTGGATTTCAATCATAGCCGCCAGCTTAATTATGCAGCATGTTTTGGGGATACTTTAAAAAAAGGTGCGGATTTCCGCACCTTTTTAAAATTCCAAATGTTCGCGGAAGCTATAGTAATTGTCTCCGCCTATTATAATGTGATCCAAAAGTCCAACGCCTATTGTTTTAAGCGCGTTTCTAAGATCTCTGGTGGTTTGTCTGTCCTGTTCGCTGGGAGACGTAAAGCCGCTTGGATGATTATGGCTCAAAATCACATAGCTCGCGTCCGATAAAACCGCGTTCCGCACGATTTTCCTTATATCAACAAATACAACATCGGGCGAGCCGTCATTGATATTTTCGTATTTTATCATACGAAACGCTTTGTTAAGATAAACAACCATAATACGTTCCGTAACGGTATCAGCATACATGCCGAACAAAAATTTTCTAACCTTGCTTGTTTCGGTGAAAATAAACCTGTTCCCGTTTTCATACGCAAACTTAGATTGCATAACAACACCCAAAACCGATGGCAGATTGTGCAAAAATTCGGCTGTTTTCATACCTACACCGTCAACCTCGGCCAAGGAACGAGTGTCTGCCAAAAGTACCGCGTAAACCGAACCGAACCTTTTTAAAAGGCGATGAGCGATTTCATTGGTGTTTCCCCTTGGAATAACCGAAAACAATATTATTTCAAGTTGTTCATGCTCCGGCAGATCGCTCAGCTTCGCGGTTTCCAGTTTTTCGTACATCCTTTTTCTGTGTCCCTCATGGGGATTATCGGATTTTGCCATTTTTACTTTACTTTTCTGCTGCCGGGCTTTACAAGAGGAGCTCCCGTACCGCAGATAGGGCACTCATCAGCCTCATAGGAGGTAATATCCATCGAGAATGCGCTCTTATAGGGTACTCCGAAATCGATTTTTCCGCCGGTTCTGTCAACAATCGAGCCGATACCTACGATTTCACCGCCCGCTTCTTTGACCAAATCCATGACCTCGCGAACGCTTCCGCCGGTTGTAACAACATCCTCAACAATAAGCACGCGCTGTCCCTTTTCAATGGTAAAACCGCGTCTTAAAGTCATTTTTCCGTCCTCACGCTCAGCGAATATGTTTTTTACACCAAGCTGTTTTCCAACCTCGTATGCCATCTGTATAGCGCCGATCGCGGGACCGATAACCAACTCGACATTGTCGTCCGCGTATTGCTTTGCAAGCTCGCCGCAAAGAGGCTCGCTGTACTTTGCGTACTGGAATATTTTAGCGCACTGCATATATTTGTCGCTGTGTCTGCCGGATGTCAAAAGAAAATGCCCCTCCAGCAGAACCTCCGCCTCTTTCAGCATATCTGTGATTTGTTCGTTTGTCATTTGTCTTACCTCCAATTTATTTTTACTGTGTCTCATTATATCATTATAAATACAAAAAAGCAAGCGGTATATTGAAAATACGGTTCACACCTATTCTCTCCATATATTTACGGTTTGTTCCGTATCATTCCAATCCACAAAGCAGTTCAGCGCCTCCGCAGCCGCTCTTACGGGAACGAGGGTTCTGCCGCTTATTATCTGTGCGGGGACATCGATTTCTATGGGGTTTCCGTCCTTGTACATCACCGTACTGCCTATATGGAACAATACCCTGTTTTCATCTGTTGTAATCACAACATCCTGTACGGTATCGTCCCAAATCACCAGCGCGCCCATCTCTTCCGCGACTGCCCTTATCGGTACCAATACCCTGTCCTCACTCATAATTGGAGGCAAGTCGAAAACAATTTCATTTCCGTTGTATGTAACGCGAATATCTCCCTCCGCGCCGACCGTTACGGAAGATAATGCCAAAATAAGGCATATAAGTATACTTATTATCCTCTTCATAATAATCCTCCTAAAAGCTTGCCGTATGCAGAACGCATACGGCATAATCAACAGCTAATTATTCAGCTCAAGCTTTCCTACAATATCCTTTACGGAAGAGTACCCGTTATTGTCTAAATATTCGTTAATACCGTTTCGAACCTTTATCCATGCGTAAGGGTCAACTATTCCGGCTGTTCCGACTGCCACAGCGTCCGCGCCTGCCAAGAAAAACTCAATCGCGTCCTCGCCGGTTGTTATACCTCCCATTCCTATAATAGGCAGCTTTACCGCCTGACGTACCTGATACACCATTCTTACGGCAACAGGCATAACAGCGGGACCTGACAACCCGCCCATGTTGTTGTTCAGTACGGGACGTTTTGTCTTGATATCAATTCTCATACCGAGAAGGGTGTTTATCAGAGAAACAGCGTCCGCGCCCCCGGCTTCCGCCGCCCTTGCCATTTCGGCAATATCCGTTACATTGGGCGACAGCTTAACGATAAGAGGAACCTTTGATACCGCTTTGACCTTAGAGGTTATTTCTTCAATCGTTTTGGGGTTTGTGCCAAAAGCCATACCGCCCTCTTTAACATTGGGACAGGAAATGTTAAGCTCAAACATATCAAGACTGTCTCCGAGAATTTCCGCCACCTCAACATAATCCTCGATAGCGGAGCCGCACAGGTTGGCGATAAGCTTTGTGTTAAACTGTCTGAGCCACGGAAGCTCATGTTCCAGAAAATACTCCGCGCCCGGGTTTTGCAGCCCCACGCTGTTAAGCATTCCATTGTGAGTTTCGGCAATTCGCGGCGATTTGTTGCCGAGGCGCGGCTTAGCGGAAAGCGCCTTTAAGCATACAGCGCCTAAATTGGATAAGTCAAAGTATTCCGCATACTCGCGTCCGAAGCCGAATGTACCGGAGCCGGTAGTTATCGGATTGTTCCATTCAACGCCCGCGATATTAACCCTTAAATCAGCCATTAAGATCCACCTCCGATGCTCTGAATACAGGCCCGTCCTTGCAGACACGCTTTCTTGAACCGTCCTTCATGGTACAGGTGCATGTTACACACGCTCCAATACCGCAGCCCATACGCTCCTCCATGGATATTTGACAATCAATCACGTTTTCGTTTGCCGTGTCAGCTATGATTTTCATCATCGGCACAGGTCCGCAGGTGTAAATTCTTGAGATTTTGCTCCCCGTGTTTATCTGATTTTTCAGAATATCGGTAACAAAGCCCTTAAGACCGATGCTTCCGTCATCGCTTGCCACATACACCGATTTTGATACATTCGCAAATTCATCAATCATTACCGCTGTCTTTTTATCCCTAAAGCCAAGCATAACCACAGGTTTTTTTGGCAGCCTTTTTGCCAGATTAAGCAGCGGGAATATTCCTATTCCGCCGCCGATGAGGACTATTTCGCCGTCAGATGCGAATTCGTCAAATTTAGTATCAAAGCCGTTGCCCAGCGGACCCAATATATCCAATATATCGCCCGCTTCGGCGCACGAAAGCGCTTTGGTTCCGATTCCTCTGACCTCAAAAATAAAACGGACAAGACGGTTGTCTATAATATCGCAAATACTTATGGGACGTCTGAGATAAGACTCACCGCCGCACAGAACATGCACAAACTGTCCGCACTTAGCTTTTATCGCTATTTCCGGACACTCTATTATATAGTTAAACAGTCCGGGACGCAGCTCGTTTTTATAGTTTAGCTTACACAGCATACGAATAATCTCCAATTCTTAGTTCTTAGTATATTAAAAGTATGTTAAAGCGCCGACATAATATCGTCGCGCATTCTTATTGCTTCATTTCTTGCCGCTTCTCCTACGCCGCCGCCGTTCTTCTTATAGGCGCACATAATTGAACGCGAAGCGTTTACAATCGCGCCGAGACCGTCGCCGTTAAATGACTTTGCGACATCCTCCGCCTTGCCTCCCTGCGCTCCGTAGCCCGGAACCAGAAAGTAGGTGTGCGGCATGAGCTTCCTTAAAATTTCGGCCTGTTCGGGATATGTCGCGCCGACAACCGCGCCTACCTGCGAATAACCGCGGACACCCAAGCTGTCAATACCCCAGCTCTTAACAAGACCCGCAACGTGCTCATAGATAGGCTTGCCGCCGCTGATTAAATCCTGAAGCTCGCCGGATGATTTATTCGATGTTTTAACCAAGACAAATATACTCTTTTTGTTGTTTATGCACTGGTCAATAAACGGCTTTACGCCGTCCGTTCCAAGATACGGATTTACGGTCAGACAATCCGCGTCAAAGGCGGGCTGTGACTTACCGCCGATTTCGGTTTTGCCGAGATATGCTTTTGCGTATGCGTCGCTTGTTGCGCCTATATCACCGCGCTTTGCGTCTAAGATAACATAAAGTCCCTTTTCTTTAGCGTAATCTATTGTCTTTTTTAGGCACTTTATGCCTTCAATGCCATACATTTCATAATAGGCTGATTGCGGCTTTACCGCCGGTACAATGTCATACAGCGCATCGATTAATTCCTTGTTAAATCTATAAAGCGCATCAGCCGCGCCTTTGAAGGTTTCGCCGTATTGGTCAAAGGATTTCCTTATCATTTCCTCCGGCAGGTAGTCCAGCTTCGGATCAAGCCCCGCAACCGTCGGGTTATTCTTCTCCATTATCTTTTCGATCAGTGTATCTATCATAACGTTGTTTCCTTTCTGAGTTCTTGAAGTTTTTTGAGTTTTTGAGTTTTTGAGCTTATCTTTCCGAATTTATCTTAATTTATCTTTATTTATCTTTCAAACACGATTTTTCCGCCTAAAATTGTCTTTTCAACCCTGCCGTAAAGCTTCATTCCGTCATAAGGGCAGTTATTGTTTTTAGACGCAAATTCTTTTACATCAACCGTATATTCATTTTTAATATCAAATATCACAATATCCGCGACCTTTCCCTCGCCAAGGGAACCCTTGTCGATATTTATTATATCGGCGGGAACAGCGGACATCTTTTCAATCAGCCGACTCAGCGTCAGCTTTCCTGTTTTAACCAGGTTCGTGTATCCCAGCGCCAGAGATGTTTCAAGACCGACTATTCCATTCATGGCAAGCTCAAACTCGATTTCCTTTTCATCTCTGTCATGAGGGGCGTGATCTGTGGCGATTGCGTCGATGGTTCCGTCAATCAAGCCTTCAATAACCGCGTTTACGTCATCCTCGTCTCTAAGGGGCGGGTTCATTTTGGCGTTGGTATTAAAGCCGTCAACAGCCTTTTCGGTGAGCGAAAAATAGTGCGGTGCGGTTTCGCAGGTGATATTCGCGCCGCGTTTTTTCGCCTGCCTTATCGCGTCTATTGAGTTCCTTGTACTGACGTGGCAAACATGGAGTCTGCCTCTGACTTCCTCGGCAATCAGTACATCACGGGAGATTGCCACGCTCTCGGCGCACTTAGGAATACCTCTGAGTCCGAGGTAGGTTGACATAAAGCCTTCATTCATTGAACCGCCATCAACCAGATCCAAATCCTCACTGTGGGACATAACGGGAATATCAAACATTTTCGCGTACTCCAAGGCGCGGCGCATGAGTGAAGGACTGAGCACCGGTCTGCCATCGTCCGATATTGCCACCGCTCCGGCGTTTTTCAGTTCGCCGATTTCCGACAGCTCCTTGCTTTGCTGCCCTTTTGTGATACATGCCGTTGTCAGGACATTTGTCAGTCCTACCTCTTTGCCGCGCTCAATTACATACCTTACGAGCGCGGGATTGTCAATCGGGGGATTGGTATTCGGCATACAAACAACCGTCGTAACTCCGCCGTGCGCCGCCGCACGGCTTCCGCTCTCTATATCCTCTTTGTATTCATAGCCCGGCTCTCTAAAGTGTACATGTAAATCAATAAGTCCCGGAGCGACGATTTTGCCCTCCGCGTCAATAACCTGAGCGGATCCGGCTTCTATATTATTGCCGACTTTGGCGATGATACCGTTGTTAATCAGAATATCGCGCTTTTCATCTATATTGTTTTTCGGGTCAACAACGTGACCGTTTTTTATTAAAATTGAGTTCACTTTTCATTTCTCCTAAATTAAATTTTCGATATTGGATTTTCAGTATCTCTTGCCGTTTGCCAGCATATTAAGCACCGCCATGCGGACACACACGCCGTTTGTCACCTGCTCGTTTATAACGCTCTGATCTCCGTCCGCTATGTCGGGGCTAAGCTCAACACCCCTATTCACGGGTCCCGGATGCATTAATATGGCATCGGGCTTGGCAAGCCTTAAGCGTGCGCTGTTTATACCGAAGTATTTGTTGTATTCTCTCACAGATGGGAACAAGCCCTTTTTCTGACGCTCCAACTGAATTCTCAGGCCCATGACAACATCGGCGCCCTCAATTGCTTTTTCAACGTCTGTGTATACTCTTACATTCATATCCTCAAGCTTTGACGGCAACAACGTGGAAGGTCCTGCCAGACAAACCTCGGCGCCAAGCTTTTGCAGCCCGTAAATATTGCTTCTGGCAACTCTGCTGTGTTTTACGTCGCCGATTATTGCCACCTTAAGACCGTTTATTTCTCCCTTTTTTTCGCGCATTGTCATCATATCCAGCAGAGCTTGCGTGGGATGCTCGTTCATACCGTCACCCGCGTTGACGATTTTAGAGCTTGTGTAATTGGCAACAAGATGGGGAGCTCCCGACATGCTGTGTCTGATAATGATAACATCGCTTCCCATTGCCTCCAGTGTCTTTACAGTGTCAATCAGTGTTTCACCCTTCGCGACGCTGCTGCCGCTCGCCGATACATTCGCCGCCGCTGCGCCCAGATATTTTGATGCCAGCTCAAATGATACTCTTGTTCTTGTGCTGTTTTCAAAAAACAGGGTTATAATGCTCTTTCCGTTTAAAACACTGTCCTTTTTTATATCACGGAGCAAAACCCTCTGCTTAAACTTTTCGGCATCCTCCAATATAGCAATAATGTCATCCTTTGATGTTTCCTTTAATCCCAATAAATTTTCAATCATTTTGTTATTCCCCTGTTATGTAACGAAGCTTGTCCGTGTTATGTATTATGTTAAAGGGGCATAAACGCCCCGTTAATTTACCCTTTAAATATAGCGGGATGTTTACGCTTTTCAATTATTACGCTGCTTTCGCCGTCAATTTCCCGAACGTGCAGCGCGACTCTGTCAAGTCCGGAGCCGGGCACGCTTATGCCTACATAGTCCGCACTGATAGGAAATGTGCGCCTGCCTCTGTCAATAAAGCAGGCAAGCTGTATTTCGTCGGGAGAACCCAGCTCCAGCAGCGCGTCTATCGCGGTATGTATTGTTTTGCCGGTATATAAAATATCATCTACCAGCACAACCACCTTGTTATCGATTGAGAATTTAATATCCGTGTCGTTGAGTATCGGATATTTCGCGATAAGATCATGGTCAGCGCCGTATAGGGTTATGTCAAGGCTTCCGACTTCAACATCTATATCGGTATCGTTTTCAATATATTGCGCCAGATCGTGCGCAAGAGGAACTCCGCGCCGCACAATTCCGATAAGACAAATACTCTTCTCAAACTCGTTGCGCTCCGCAATTTTACTAGCCATCTTCTTCAGTTTTTTCTCGATTTCATGTTCTTCCAGAATAACTTTACTCATAAAAAGGTCACCCCTATAATATTATATCCTAATATTGAAACTTTGTCTACAAATTTTTCCGAAAAATTACGTTTAATTTACAACCCTAAATTGCAACGCGGATAAATGACTTTGGCAACAAAATATATACAAATTTTTAAAGTCAATTTGTACAATTTGTTGGTTGACAAATTTTTTATGTAGTGGTATACTGAATGAACCGAACAAAGGCGTTCGTCAGCTGTGTTGCAGCAGGCGAACGTCTTTGCTTTTTTTACCGCCGATTTTCAATAATTCGCGCGGCGCTTAGTCAAAGTTTTACGACTTTGACAGTCGTTTTGAACACGCCTGCGGAGCAGGCTCATTAAGGGGGAAAGAAGTATGCTATTAAGAGAAGGCAAAAACGGTAACAGAATTCCGTCAGGATGTGCGATATCCGGTATATTCTCCAAAAGCGGTAAGAGAATTAACGGCGAGTCTATCATTGATTCGATAGCCGTTATGCACGACCGTTCAAACGGTTTGGGCGGCGGCTTTGCCGGTTACGGTATTTATCCTGAGTACAAAAATCAGTACGCGTTTCACGTTTTCTATGAAACAAACGAGGCAAAGGAAATTTGCGAGAGGTACCTTGACCGTCATTTTGACGTTATCAATTTATCAAAAATCCCAATCACAAGAATTCCGGAAATCAAGGACGAGCCATTGATTTGGCGTTATTTCGTTGACCCGCTGCGAACCAAGCTCGCGTCATCTCAGCTTGAGGAGAAGGAGTATGTTGTCCGCTGTGTCAACAGGATAAATACACAAATGGACGGCTGCTATGTGTTCTCCTGCGGCAAAAACATGGGTGTATTTAAGGCTGTAGGCTTTCCTGAGGATGTAGGACGCTTTTACAGGTTGAACGAATATGAGGGCTATTGTTGGACGGCGCACGGGCGTTATCCCACAAACACACCGGGTTGGTGGGGCGGAGCCCATCCGTTTGCCATGCTTGATTACTCAATTGTACATAACGGGGAAATTTCATCCTATGACGCGAACAGAAGATCTATTGAGATGTACGGCTACAAGTGTAATCTGCTCACCGATACGGAAGTTATTACGTATATAACGGACTTCTTATTAAGAAAAAAGAAGCTGACTCTTGAAGAAATGGCGTGCGTTGTCGCTGCTCCATTTTGG
The DNA here is from genome assembly GCA_964442605.1 of uncultured Oscillospiraceae bacterium. GTDB lineage: Bacteria > Bacillota > Clostridia > Monoglobales > Monoglobaceae > Monoglobus. The sequence goes on along the minus strand of CAYTZR010000004.1, from coordinate 8,052 downwards.
TCAACCATCGAGCATATGCCGGAGCCGGAAAGAAGCAGATATAAGTTTTTAAGAAACACCTTCAGCAGCCTTTTGATTACGGGGCCGTTCTCAATTCTGCTGGGATTTACGGGCGGAATGATGGCTCTTAATGACAGACTGAAGCTACGCAGCATGGTTGTCGGAGAAAAGGACGATACGGTATATATAGCCAGCGAGGAGTGCGCTATACGTGTTATTGAACCTAACCCGGACAATGTTTGGTCACCGCGGGGCGGCGAACCGGTAATTGTGAAGCTTTACGACGAGGCGATGGAAGAGATTGGAGGTGCCGAGTAGAATGGTACGCGATTATTTATATCCCGAATACGAGGCTGTTCGAAATCCCGATTTATGCATAGGTTGCCGCGTGTGCGAGAGACAGTGCGCGAACTCAGTACACCGCTATGATGAGGATTTGGGCAAGATGGTAAGCGACAGCAAAACCTGTGTTGACTGCCAGAGGTGTGTCTGTCTTTGCCCGACAAACGCTCTTAAAATAGTAAAGAGCGATAATACATTTAAGATTAACGCAAACTGGACAAACGAAGTAATAAGCGATGTTATACGTCAAGCGGGAACGGGAGCCGTGCTGCTCGCGGCGATGGGCAATCCTAAGGAATATCCCGTGTACTGGGACAAGATTTTGATAAACGCGTCACAGGTCACCAATCCGTCCATAGACCCGCTGCGTGAGCCGATGGAAACAAAGACTTACTTAGGTAAAAAGACAAGCGAGATAAAGCGCGACAGAAACGGAAATATCATTCCGGAGACCTCACCTCAGCTTGAGCTTGAGGTTCCCATAATGTTTTCCGCCATGTCATACGGTTCCATAAGCTACAACGCCCACAAAAGCCTTGCGGCAGCGGCGGAGGAGCTGGGAATTTTTTACAACACGGGCGAGGGCGGACTTCATGAGGATTTTTACAGATACGGCCCCAATACTATAGTTCAGGTTGCATCGGGACGTTTCGGAGTTCATGAGGATTATCTGAACGCGGGTGCCGCGATCGAAATAAAAATGGGACAGGGCGCGAAGCCGGGTATCGGCGGACATCTTCCCGGAGCAAAGATTGTAGGCGATATTTCAAAAACAAGGATGATACCGGAGGGTACGGACGCTATTTCTCCCGCGCCTCACCATGATATATACTCGATAGAGGATTTAAGACAGCTTGTATTTTCTCTCAAGGAGGCGTGCGACTACAAAAAGCCGGTTATCGTGAAGATTGCGGCTGTACATAACGTCGCGGCAATAGCCAGCGGTATAGCGAGAAGCGGAGCCGATATAATCGCGATTGACGGTTACAGAGGCGGTACCGGTGCCGCGCCTAAGAGAATACGTGATAACGTAGGTATCCCGATCGAGCTGGCTCTCGCGAGCGTTGATCAAAGACTGCGCGAAGAGGGAATAAGAGATAATGTGTCTGTAGTAGCCGGAGGCAGCATCAGAAGCAGCGCCGACATAATAAAGGCCATCGCGCTGGGAGCCGATGCGGTATATATCGCGACTTCCGCGCTTATCGCGCTGGGATGCCATCTGTGCCGCAGCTGCAACAGCGGTAAGTGCAACTGGGGTATTGCAACCCAAGTTCCCGAGCTTGTAAAAAGGCTTAACCCGGAGGATGGAAAGCAGAGGCTTGTCAATCTGATTCACGCTTGGACCCATGAAATCAAGGAGATGATGGGCGGTATGGGTATTAACTCAATCGAGGCTCTGAGAGGCAACAGACTTATGCTAAGAGGCGTAGGAATGACCGAAAAGGAACTGGAAATCTTGGGAATTAAGCATGCGGGTGAATAAGGGGGCTGCGAAAAATGAAAAGAATTTATGTAAATGAAGAATGGTGCCTCGGCTGCCATTTATGTGAGTATCAATGCGCTTTTGCCAATTCAGGAATAGATGATATGGTAAAAGCGTTAAAGGGAAAGGTAATTCATCCGAGAATTCAGGTTGAGGGCGATAATACCATCAGCTTTGCCGTAAATTGCCGGCATTGCACCGACGCTCTCTGCGTTAAGGGCTGTATCTCAGGTGCGTTGTCAAAGGGTGATGACGGCGTAGTGGTAATCGACACGGATAAGTGTGTCGGCTGCTACACATGTATTCTGTCGTGTCCATATGGCGCGATAATGCCGTCAGCCGACCATTCGGTGGTGCAGAAGTGCCAGCTGTGCATGGACAATCAGTCCGGGGAGCCGGCTTGTGTAAAGGGTTGTCCCAACAGAGCAATAGTGTACGAGGAGAGATAATAAGATCGGAATTAATTTAGCTGGTTTAATTTAGCGGGATTAATTTGGCGGGTTTAATTTTTTGAAAGGATGAATAAAATTGAAGTATGATTATTTTATAATCGGGAACTCGACTGCCGCTGTCGGTTGTATAGAGGGCATACGCGAGAACGACAAAAACGGCAGTATTTGTGTTGTGACAGACGAAAATTATAAGGTTTACGGGCGACCGCTTATCTCATATATGATTTGGGGCAAGACAACGGAGGAAAAAATGCTTGCCTACAGACCGGATAATTTTTACAAAAAGAACTACGTGGACTTGATTTTGGGAACAAGAGCCGAAAAAATCGATCCCAAAAAGAAAAAGGTTTACTTAAGCAGCGGAGATGAATATGAATACGGAAAGCTGCTGGTTGCTACAGGTTCATCACCGTTTATTCCGCCCATGAAAGGGCTGGACACGGTTGAAAAGAAGTTTACTTTTATGACGCTGGACGACGCCAAGGCATTGGATGCGGCGATTGACAAAAGCAGCCGCGTGCTTATAGTGGGAGCGGGACTTATCGGTCTGAAGTGTGCCGAGGGTATAGGTGATAAAGTCGGAAGCCTGACTGTTGTTGACCTCGCGAACAGGATTTTGCCGAGCATTCTCGACGAGGAGGGCTCGTCAATCATACAAAAGCATATAGAGAGTCATGGCGTAAAATTTTATTTGGAGGACAGTGTTGCGGAGTTTAAAGACGGTATCGCAACACTCAATAGCGGAAGTGAAGTCGGGTACGACGTTGTGGTTATCGCTGTCGGTGTTCGTGCCAACACAGGGCTTGTTGCCGATGCCGGCGGAGAGGTCAATCGCGGTATTGTGACAAATTTAAAGTGCGAAACAACTCTTAACGATGTATACGCTGCGGGCGACTGTGCCGAGAGCTTAAACAGCATAACCGGAAAGACGCAGGTTTTGGCTCTCTTGCCGAATGCGTACATGATGGGACATGCCGCCGGTTGCAATATGAGCGGCGGCGACGCCCTCTACGATGACGCTATCCCGATGAACGCTATAGGCTTTTGGGGACTGCATGTTATTACAGCGGGGGATTACAGCGGTGAGGAAATTGTATCACGCGATGGAAACAGATATAAAAAGCTTGTTACTGCCGACAATTTACTAAAGGGCTTTATACTGATTGACAATATCGAAAGAGCCGGAATTTATACCAGATTGGTCAGAGAACAGATACCTCTCGATGAGATAGACTTTGAGGCAATTATTGACAGACCTCAGGAGATGGCGTTTTCACAGGCTGTGAGAAAAGACGATTTGGGAGGTGTAAGGTAATGAGGATAAATGCGGGGCTTACCTATTATGATGTGATAAACAAGAAAATTCGCGCGACAAAGGACAAAAAGATAGAGGTTGACAACTGTTTGGGTCAGCGTTATATCGGCTGCGGAATTTCAGGCAAGGAGCTTACTGTAAACGGCACCCCCGGCAACGCTCTGGGCGCGTATTTAAACGGCGGAACCGTTACCGTTTACGGCAATGCCCAAGACGCGACAGGCGACACCATGAATGACGGCTTGATAGCTATACACGGTTCATCGGGCGACGCAACGGGCTACGCGATGAGAGGCGGAAGGATTTTCGTCAAGGGTGACGCGGGCTACCGTGCGGGTATTCATATGAAGGCGTATAAGGATAAGGTACCGGTTTTGGTAATCGGCGGAAAGGCGGGAAGCTTCCTCGGCGAGTATCAGGCGGGCGGATATATTATTGTGCTGGGAATAGGGCATGATGATAAAAAGACCGTTGTTGAAAGATTTTGCGCGACAGGAATGCACGGCGGAAAGATATTTATAAGATGCGAGGAGCTTCCGTTTGACTTACCGCCTCAGGTTATTGCCAGAAAGGCTGAAAAAGCCGATTTAAAAGAAATAGAGGAATATATAGACGAATATATCAGTCTGTTCGGCGGTGATAAGGTAACAATAATGAAGAAGAACTTCTTTGTATTGGTTCCAAATTCAAATAATCCGTATAAGCAGATTTACACAGCGTGCTAAAGAATATTGGTGTCCCGCCCGGGTTCGGCGAGCGGGAGTGACCGGAGCTGCGCAGCAGGTTCGTGCCTTATAAGGCAGTCCGTTTTATCAGATAAACGAGGTCACAAACCATTAACATGCTGATGTATGCTGGGCTAGTCTTGAGCGAACTAAGCGGCTACGCTTAAAGTAAATGGGATTTGGAACAAATAAAATATAAGGCAATTCATTAATTATATCTTGCCCTTACAGGGCAGTCGCCTGCGCGCCTCACGCGCTCACTGCGTTCGCCTACCGTTGCTTGCATTGCCACTCTGTGAGTGGCACAGAGAACCGGCAAAGCCTTTTATCATGCATTATTTGTGATTTGCAGACACGTTAATGCCCCCGAAAAATCGGGGGCATTAATTTTTTAAATTACAAAAACAAATTACAAAACCTTATTTATAAAATCAATTGTTCTGGGCTCCTTGGGATGGCGTATAACCTCATCGGGAGTTCCTTCCTCAACTATGTATCCGCCGTCCATAAATATCACGCGGTCGGCAACCTCTCTCGCAAATCCCATCTCATGAGTAACTATTACCATAGTCATTCCTTCTGCGGCAAGCCGTTTCATAACATTCAGAACATCGCCTACCATTTCCGGATCAAGAGCCGACGTCGGCTCGTCAAACAGCATTATATCCGGGTTCATGCACAGTGCGCGCGCAATAGCTACACGCTGCTTCTGACCTCCCGAAAGTCTGCTTGGATATTCATCCGCTTTTTCCGAAAGCCCTACTCTGTCAAGCATACGCATTGCCTGATCCCTTGCTTCTTCCTTTGTAGCCTTTTTTAAATCAACAGGCGCAAGCATCAGGTTTTTCAGTACGTTCAGATTGTTGAAAAGGTTAAAGTGCTGGAAAACCATTCCCACGTTTTCACGAACCTTGTTTATATCTATCTTATTGTCTGAAATATTGCTTCCGTCCACAATGACGTCGCCCGATGTAATATCCTCAAGTCGGTTCATACAGCGTAAAAACGTGGATTTGCCGCTTCCGGACGGTCCTATTATAACAACAACCTCACCCTCGTATATATCGGTTGAAATATCTTTTAAAACCTCAAGCTTACCGAAGCTCTTCTTAAGGTGAGAAACATGAATTTTTATATTATTTTTATTAACGGCCACGGTTAAGCCTCCTCTCCGCTACTTTTGCGAGCTTTGAAAGCAAGGTTATTACTATCAGGTACATTACGGCAACTATTGCCCATGTCTGGAAAGACATAAATGTGTTGGCCTGAACGTTCTTTGCGGTATTTACAAGCTCCGGAAAGCCTATAACCGACAGAATTGACGTGTCCTTCAGTGTGATTATAAATTGATTTATAATACTCGGAATCATAGTGCGTATGGCTTGCGGCAGTACAACACGCTGCATAGCGCGCCAATAGGGCAGACCGAGACTTCTTGAAGCCTCCATTTGTCCTTTATCAACCGATTGAATTCCCGCGCGGATAATCTCCGCCATATATGCACCGCAGTTCAGCGCGAGACAGACGGTACCCGCCTGAAGAGCGGAAAGCGTCACATTGCCTATTCCGAGAATGTTGTTAAAAAGATATGGAATTCCGAAGAATACAAAAAAAGCAAGAACTATCATCGGTACTCCGCGTATAACATCAACAAAAACCTGAGCTATAACATTACATACTTTATTTTTAAGTACGCTCAGCATACCGAAAATCAATCCTAAGATACACGCGAAAAACAGACCACACAGCGCGAGAAGCAGTGTCTGACCCATTGCGCGCAGCAACAGAACTCCATAGGTTGTTATAATTTGAACCATTTTGCCTCCTACTTAAACCGAGAGGGCTGCCGCGTCTCTGAAAACACAGCAGTCACCTCTCGTCTGTATAACTATTGCATATAATTATTCACCGAGATAATTAGCAATAATCGAATCGTATACTCCATTTGCCTTTATGTTCTCAAGACCTTTGTTAAACATATCAATGAGTTCCTGATTGTCTTCATTGAAGATGGCAAATCCGTAAGGACTTCCTTCGTTTTCCGTGCCATCGACAATCTTAAGATCAAGAGAGCCTTCTTTTATTGACGCCGCCATAATCGGGGTATCCTCAAAGCAAGCTACAGCCTGACCGCCGGTAACCGCCTGATACATTGTCGGCGAGTCCTCAAAATATGTGATGTTAAAGCCGTATTCATCCTTTAGGCTTTCGGCATACGTCGCGCCCTGAGTACCGGTCTTTACGGCTACAGTCTTACCGGATAAGTCTTCAAAGCCCGCAACATCGGAATCGGACAGAACAGCTATCGACTGTGTAGCGTTATAATATCCGTCAGAGAAAATCCAACCGCTTTCCTTGCGTTCATCGGTAATCGAAGCGCCGGCAATCATACCGTCGGCCTGTCCTGCCTGGCAAGCGGCGATTGAAGCGTCCCAGCCAAGACTCTTGAGCTCATATTCAAAGCCCTGATCATCGGCAATAGCGGCAACGATGTCAACATCAATACCTACAAAATCTCCGTTTGCGTCGGTGTATTCAAACGGCTTAAAGACAGTATCTGTGGCGATAACCCACTTCTTTGCCGAAGCGCTGTCCTTTTCGGTTTCTGTTGTACTCGTGGTGCCTGTGGTGCTTGTGGTGCTTGTGGAAGCGCCGCAGCCTGCCAACATTCCTACCGCTAAGCAAGCGGCAGTCAATAATGCAAATAACTTTTTCATAAATATCTTCCCTTTCTTCCGGCTGCAAATCAGCAACCGATTAAATTTACACTATTGTATAATTATACCTTTAAATCAAGAATATGTCAAGAAAAAGTAAAGTATATTTGAAATTTTTTAAATCCTCCTAAATTGCAATATAAAATGACCATGTTCCGAGTCGGAGCAAGGTCACTTCAACAATATTGGTTTAATTTTTTAATTTATTCTTGCCATATTACCTCATAATTCAAGAACTCTCCGGCTATCCTTAAGGGAATATATGTGCAATTATTGATAATCATTGCAGCAGTATCCATAGGAAATTCTTTCCCGTTTTTGAAATATTTATTCTCTCCGATAACAAACTGAATACTGTCACCGCCGGCGCCGCCATCAGTATTATCCAAATCTGCCGGAACTGTTGAAATCGCAACTCTCTGTGGATTTTCAAACCAATAAACCCTTTTATTTAAAAACTCACATAATACTCTTACAGGAACTTGTGTTCTTCCATTTTCATCAATGAAGGGCTTGTCAACAAAGTCAATCATTTCGCCGTTAATGCTTATAGCTACATTGTTGTTTTTAACAGAAACCAATATATTCCCGTTATTAGTTTCATTTGCATATATATTACTACAACATATACATAGGCTCATTATTAAAATAAAGGATAATACTTTTTTCATGAATATCTTCCCTTTCTTTTGGTTGCAAATCAGCAACCGATTAAATTTACACTACTGTATGATTATACATTTAAATCAAGAATATGTCAAGAAAAAGTAAAGTATATTTGAAATTTTTTAAATTGCTTAAATTGCAATGTATGCTGGGCTAGGCTTGAACAAAGTAGTCCTTTAAGAAAGAAGTAAATGGAGTTTAGAACAAATAAAAATATAAGGCTATTCACTAATTATATCTTGCCCTTACAGGGCAGTCGCCTGCGCGCCTCACGTGTTCGCTAACGCTCATTTAATCAAGCTCTTAGTCAAAATTGCTTTGCAATTAATCAAGGAAGCTCTTGGTCAAAATT
>CAYTZR010000003.1:0-82352 GCA_964442605.1 uncultured Oscillospiraceae bacterium | reverse complement strand
TCGCCAGACCCGAGCGGGACACCAAAATTTTTTATGGTTTGTGACCTCGTTTATCCGATAAAATGGACTACTTTAAAAGCCACACACCTTGACAGGTGTGGTCACTCCCGCCCGCCGAGCTCGGGCGGGATTCAAATGTTTTGAAAAAAATTTCAAAAATACCTTGAACTTTACAATGCTTTAATATATAATATATTCATTCAATTTTTTCAAATTTTGTTATTTTAAGGAGCATAGTATGAATATTTATAAGTTATCGGAAATGTCGGCTGAAAAGAGAGAGTTCATCATGAAGCGTGCCGAGCTTGATATTTCCGAGCAGATGAAGATTGCCAAAGAGGTTTCTGACGATATAAGGGTACGCGGCGATGAGGCAGTGCTTGAGTACACCGAAAAATTCGATAAGGTAAAGCTGACCGCCGACAGAATGAAGATTAAGCCGGAGGAAATTGAAAACGGCTATAATAACTTGGATAAAGGAACAAGAGAGGCTCTTGAATACGCCGTTAAAAATATAAGGGATTTCCATTCAAAGCAAATGCCCGAGGAATTTTGGTTTACGGAGGTTGACAAGGGCTTGCTTGTTGGCGAAAAGACAACCCCGATTGTGGACGTTTGCCTTTACGTTCCGCGCGGCAAGGGAAGCTTTCCGTCTGTTATGTGTATGCTCGCCACTCCGGCGGTTGTCGCGGGAGTTGAAAAGATAGTTGTGGTAACGCCCCCGAACGAGCGCGGCGATGTTGATGACGCAATCCTTGCCGCAGCTAAGATAATAGGCGTTTCGGAAATATATAAGGTAGGCGGTATTCAAGCCGTAGCTTCCGTTGCTTACGGAACCGAAACAATACCGAAGTGCCACAAGATAATAGGTCCCGGCAACGCGTATGCCACTGCCGCGAAGAGGGTTTTGGCGAACTATATCGATTCCGGTCTTCCCGCGGGTCCCAGCGAGTGCATAATTCTCGCGGACGAGAACGCCGATCCCGAAAAGGTAGCTCTTGACTGGATGATTGAAGCTGAGCACGGTCCCGATTCCGCTGCCCTGCTTGTCACAAATAGCGCGGAGCTTGTTGATAAAGCCGCGAAAATCGTTGAAAGACAGCTAAAGAAGATTTCCGACAAGCGGCGTGAGTTCGTAACAACAAACTTTAACACATACGGCGGCGCGATTATCACCGACAGCCTTGAGGAAAGTATCGTGTTTGTAAACGATTACGCGCCTGAGCATATGGAGGTTATGACTAAGGAACCGTTCGTTGTTCTGCCCAAAATCAAGAACGCAGGTGAGATACTGCTCGGCGATTATACGCCGGTTACGCTTTGCAACTTTGTATTGGGTCCTAACGCTATTCTGCCTACGGGACAGTTCGCGAAGACGTATTCAAGCGTTTCCGTTCTGGACTTTTTAAAGCGTTCGTCTGTCGGCTATGCCAGCCGCGACGGCTTTGAGAGAGTGAGAGATTACGCCTATAAAATCGCGACTGTCGAGGGCTTTGACACTCACGGTCTTGCCGTAAAAGAGAGAAAATAGGGTATTATTTTAATAGAAAATAGGGTATTATTTAATAGAAAATAGGGTATTATTTTAAGTTTAATAAAATCGAGGTTTTATTTATGAAGAATATTGTCACCGTCACAAGAAAAACCACCGAAACAAACATAACGGTTGAGATTGAAAAGGGTGAATTAAAGCCGGATTACAGGAGGTATATAAAAACTCCGCTCCCGTTCTTAAATCACATGATTGAGCATATCGCGTGGCGCGGCTCTCTTAATATCAGCGTGGATATGAAGTTTGACGAGTTTGAGCTTTGCCATCTCGTGTGTGAGGATGTGGGAATGACTCTCGGCAAGGCTGTCGGCGAGTTTGTTCGGCTTAACGTTCCGTCCGGCTATGGCTTTGCGGCAGGACTTATTGATGAAGCCCGCGCGGATGCTGTTATTTCCTTCGAGGACAGGTCGCTGTTTAAGTTCGCTGCGGCGGTTGATTATCCTGAAAATGTCGAGGGAATGCCGTCCGAGGAGCTGCTGACGTTTCTTGACGGCTTTGCTCAAGGTGCGCGTTGCACTCTTTACGTTGACTTAAAATCAGGCGAAAACGGACACCACATATGGGAAGCGGTTTTCAGGGCGGTCGGTATCGCTCTCGGAATGGCTCTGAGCGTTGATGACAACCGCTCGGGCAAGACTTCCGGAGTCGCGGGAAAGGTAGAGTATGAAATTTCAGCCCGATAAATTTGATAAAATTATTTTCGATATGGACGGCGTTATCACAAGCGAGTACATCTATTGGGATACCGCCGCTCTTACTGTTTACGAGCTGCTTTATGATTACAGGCTTTACGGAAAATCCGAAATTGACCGCGATTGGTGCTATAATAACTGCAAGGAGCTGCGCAGGATAATATTTTGCGGAGACAAGACAATCAGAGCGGTAAAGAATTTGGGCGTTAATACGAACTGGGATTTGGCGTACATCGTATTTTGCGTTTCGAAGTACATAGATCCGGAGCTTACCGCTCTTGACGAATGGCATTTTGAATCGGTGCGTATGTTTATTGAAAATATTACTGCTCGCGCACCGGAGGTTTATGATCTTACGGGAGAGCTTGCTTCCGTTTCGATGAGCGGTCGGTCAGCCGATTTCAAACGCGGCGGCGAAGTCCTCTGGAGCAGGCTTGTAGACCGTTTTCAGAGGTGGTTTCTCGGAAGCTGCGGTATTGACGGAATGAATAAAAAAGAAACTCCGCTTATCCCGGTTGAAAAGGTATCTGAGGTTTTGGAATACTTGAAAAATAAAAATATAAAGCTCGGTATAGGCACAGGCAGACCGAGGGCGGAAATAATTTATCCGCTGGAAAAATGGGACTTGCTGAAATATTTTGATTATGATATGATAGTGACATATGACGAGGTGTCGGCGGCGGAAAATACGCTAAACCCCGAGCTGCCGATTTCAAAGCCCCATCCCTTTGTATTCTTAAAGGCGGCATTTGGAGGGGAGTATTCCGATGAGCGGATTTTGAATAATGAATTTGACAAAAACTCTCTCAAAAGAGCGGCTGTCGTTGGTGACGCGCCGAGTGATTTGCTTGCCGCCAAGGCTGCCGGAATGCCCTTTATCGGGGTTCTTACCGGCGTGGATAAGAGCGCGGCGGAAAAGTACTTTACGCGAAACAACGCGGATTATATTCTTGATGATATAACGAAGATGATGTAATTAATATATGATTTAGTAAATATACAAACAACGCAGTGAGGACGAATGATATGCCGATTAAATTAAAAACACCGCTAACCCATGAAAAAGTAAAGTCTCTCAAATCAGGCGACAGCGTTTTGCTGAGCGGAGTAATATACACCGCCAGAGACGCGGCGCATAAGCGCATGATTGAATCGCTTGAGGCGGGAGAGGGGCTTCCGTTTGACATAGCGGACAAAACTATATATTACGCCGGACCCGCGCCCGCGAAGCCGGGACAGGTCATAGGCTCCTGCGGTCCCACCACCAGCGGGAGAATGGATGCTTACGCGCCAAAGCTTATAGAGCTTGGTCTTACCGGAATGATAGGAAAGGGCGAGCGTTCCGACGAGGTTGTTGACGCTATGATAAAGTACGGCGCGGTATATTTCGGCGCGATAGGCGGCGCGGGAGCGCTTATTTCCAAAAGCATTACCTCCGCTGAGGTCATCGCGTATGAGGATTTGGGAACCGAGGCGATAAGACGGCTTACTGTTGAAGATCTGCCGCTCACCGTTGTTATTGACTCAAGCGGAAGAAATCTTTATCACGATAGGTGAGTAGTATCGCCGAAAACGCGTTGAGAGAACGGATTAATACGCTATTATATATAAGAGACTGATATTTTAAAATTGAACAAAAAAATAAGTCAACGGTTTTTATGCCGTTGACTTTTTGGTGACTCCTAGGGGATTCGAACCCCTGTAGCCGGCGTGAGAGGCCGGAGTCTTAACCGCTTGACCAAGGAGCCATAGTGGTAGCGGTAACTGGATTTGAACCAGTGACACTACGGGTATGAACCGTATGCTCTAGCCAACTGAGCTATACCGCCGAATTTTATCGCCGCTCGCTCTGTACCGCTCTGTACCGCTCTGTACTCGCCGCGTACCGCTCGGCAACATCGCGAACAACATTGATGATTATAACAGAATTTGAAGGGCTTGTCAACACTTTTTTTGAAAAATCCAAAAAAATTTTTGTTCCCTAAATTGCAATATCAAATTGTACACTTAGTCACAATGATGGTCTTGAAATACTGCAAATATAATCTATAATATAATCTATTTTGTAAAGTCTTTGTAGCGCTCGCCAGACCCGAGCGGGGTGCCAAAATTTAGATAGCGCCTTAATCCTGTTACTTTTCTCTTTAAGGTGTCTGCCTTATAAAGCAGTCCGTCTTATCGCATAAACAAGGTCACAAACCATAAAAAATTTTGGTGTCGCGCTCGGGTCTGGCGAGCGCAACCGGGCTAGGCTCATATAAGGCTGTCCGTCAGGACAAAAAAACAGGAATAAGAATATAAAGAAAGAGTGTGGTTACATATACTCACTTTCCTTTATTCTAAAATCCATTTACTTTAAGCGTAGCCGCTTAGTTCGCTCGAGCCTAGCCCAATTCCGCTCGCCAGACCCGAGCGGGGACATCAAAAATTTTTCTATTGTGCCTATTCCTGCTACTTTTTCTAAAAGATATACACCTGTCAAGGTGTGTGGCTTATAAAAGCAGTCCATTTTATCGCATAAACAAGGTCACAAACCATTAACATGATGATGTATGCCGGTCTAGGCTCATATAAGGCTGTCCTTTAAGAAAGAAGTAAGAAATAAGTAAATGGAGTTTTGAATAAAGGAAAGTATTTATTATTTTCCACAAGCTTGAATACTTTCCACAGTAAAAGAAATAATATTAATATGTTTATACGTTATGTTATTTACGGACTACTGGGAATGAATATGGAAATTGTCTGGACGGGACTCACGCAATTTAACGCTAAATCAAAAAATCTCATGGGTCACACCTCGCTGTGGATGTTCTTTATATATGGGCTTGCTGTACTTATTATGGAGCCTTTGCATAATCTGATCGCCGATCAGAACTGGTTTCTGCGCGGTTGTGTATGGACATCTGTGATTTTCGCGATTGAGTTTCTTACAGGGAGCATACTTCGCTTTTTCGGTATCGAAGCGTGGTACTATACGGGAGAATTCTCAATTATGGGTCTGATTAGGATTGATTATGCTCCCGTATGGTTTGCCGTCGGACTGATTTTTGAGAGGCTCCACAGCTTGCTTATCTCGTATAACGTCGGATAGGTCAGCTTGTGAGCATTCGTGTCATCTCTTTTTTCAGGCGTTTAATTATGCGTTTTTCCAGCCTTGAAATATACGACTGAGAAATCCCCAAGATGTCAGCGACTTCCTTTTGAGTCATTTCGCAGCCGTTTCCGTTAATCCCGAAACGCAGCTCGACTATGCTCCGCTCCCTGCCGCCCAGCTTGTTTAAGGCGAGTCTCAAAAGCTCTCTGTCGGTTTCGTTCTCGATATTTTTTTGCGTAATATCGTTCTCCGTTCCCAATACATCGGATAACAGCAGTTCTCTGCCGTCAGGGTCAACATTCAGAGGCTCGTCAATCGAAATCTCTATTTTGCCGCCGCTGTTTTTTCTGAGGTACATAAGTATTTCGTTTTCGATACATCTTGAGGCATACGTGGCAAGTTTTATGTTTTTTTCGGGCTTAAACGTGTTTATTGCCTTTATAAGCCCGATAGCGCCGATTGAAATCAAGTCCTCGATCCCCACGCCGGCGTTGTCGAATTTTTTCGCGATATATACAACCAGACGCAGATTATGTTCAATCAGAATACGGTGCGCTTCGTCCGAAAAATCAGCCTCCGAAAGTCTCGCCGTCCATTGCCGTTCCTCGTCCTTGCTCAGAGGCGGAGGAAGTGTTTCGCTCCCGCCTATGTAAAACACATTGCCTTTTCTTAATCTTGCCAATCGTAGGTATAAGCCTTTCAGCAAATTCTTTAGTCCCGTATACATTAAAAATCCCCCTGTATTTAAAATTTTTATTTTTTTTAAAAAACACCTCGGGCGGCGCTACGGCATTATAAAGATTATCTGATGAAAACTTTACGTCAACAAAGCCGATATAGCAACTATTCTTGTCAATGCCGTATTTCCCGCAGGCGCACGTGATTTCATCAGCCTTATGTACGTATATGAAGCCGCTGTCTGTGACTGTCTTCATGTATACAAGCCGCCCTCCCGAAAGCCTGAGCTTGCCCGATACAAGTATGACCGGCTTGCCGCTTATCGGCTCCTTTAATTCACAGCCCGTGTCCGACAGAATTTTCGCGTTGATTATCTTATCATTTATTTTAATTTTCGCTTCTTGTATATCAACCTCATGCTGTCTTATACAAACCGATATAAAAATTTTTATTATTATAAACGCTATCGCTATTGATATAAACAGCCGTTTCAGGCTGATATTAAAATACGGTACACCGTTTGAAACAGCCCCGTTCATTCGATATGCCGAAAGGTACGCAAACCCGCTGAATATCAATGAAACGCCAAAGAATACGGCAAGCGCTTTGATAAGCTCTCTAATGCTCCCGCAGCGGAAATAAATCATTACAAACAGCACGGTAAATAAGACCTTGCCCGCGAGCGTGAAGAGCAGATATGTACGCGGGAAAAACATTATTACCGAATACAGCGCGGCTACGGCTCCTCCCACGGCAATTTTAAATGGACGTACGCGTTCCCGCATAACAAGTCCGGAGCAGAATATAATTATTGAATTAATGAGCATATTGCTGAAAAACAGAACGTCAATATATATTACCATATTTGCCTCCGAATTAATTTGCATATTTGCCCCGAATGAATTTGATGAATTTGCATATTTTCCCCGAATGAATTATCATAAATTATTATATTTGACTCTGAGTCGGTTTGCTTTGAAATCAGGGTGTTTTAAACCGAAACCGCCATAAAATATTATAAATCATACCACTGTGAAAAATCTGTCAAAACACAGATTTATAAAAAATTATTAAAAATAAAATTTACTAAAATTTGATGATTTTTTTGTATTAAAAGGCTTGAATATAATAAAAAAATATGTTATAATGCTATAGTTTAGATAAAGTGTTTTTGATAAAAAGTGTTTTAATAAAAAGTTTTTACAAAAGGAAGGGTTGATTTAAGTGGAAATCACAATTAACAAAACACAAAATCCCAAAGCAAAGCCTGATATGAAGGATTTGCCCTTTGGATGTTATTTTTCCGATCATATGTTTGTTATGGACTATGACGAAGGCAAGGGTTGGCATGATCCGAGGATTGTTCCTTACGGACCCATTGAACTTGAACCGTCTGCAATGGTTTTCCACTACGCACAGGAGGTTTTTGAAGGGTTAAAGGCTTATAAATCGCCCGACGGACACGTTAGGCTTTTCAGACCTGACAAGAATTTCGCGAGACTGAATGTTTCCAATGAAAGACTTGCCATACCCAATATTGATGAGGAGCTGTGTCTCGAGGGGCTTAAGAAGCTGGTTGAGCTTGACAGAGATTGGATTCCGGAGCAGGAGGGTACTTCTCTTTATATCAGACCGTTTATAATAGCAACCGATCCCTATTTGGGTGTTAGACCTTCAAATTCATATAAATTTATGATTATTTGCTCACCGAGCGGACTTTATTATCCGGAGGGCTTGGCTCCCGTTAAAATTTATGTTGAAGACTCCTATGTTCGCGCCGTTCGCGGAGGCACCGGCTTTACAAAAACAGGCGGCAATTACGCCGGCAGCATCAGGGCGCAGGTTATCGCTCACGAAAAGGGATATTCACAGGTACTGTGGCTAGACGGTGTGGAGCAAAAATACATAGAAGAAGTCGGCTCCATGAACATATTCTTCAAGATAAACGGCGAGGTTGTCACACCCGCTCTTAACGGAAGTATTTTAAGCGGTATTACAAGAATGTCTACGATCGAGCTGCTCAAGAAGTGGGGTGTACCCGTATCCGAAAAGAGAATTTCAATTCAGGAGGTTGCCGATGCGTATGACAACGGTACTCTTGAGGAATGCTTCGGCACCGGAACGGCGGCTATAATTTCACCTGTCGGCGAGCTGCGCTGGGAGGATAAGGTTATGCACGTCAACAATAATAATATCGGCGAGATTACGCAGAGGATATTTGATACGATAACCGATATTCAGACCGGCAAGATTGACGATGAAATGGGCTGGGTTGTTACTGTTGACTGATTTTAATATTTCACTTTAATATTTAATATTTGATTTTACATATACAGACATCAGTGTTATTTCATTCTATAATATGACACTGTGTCTGTATTTTTGTGTTTAATTTTAGCTAAGGAGGCGGATTTATGGAACGCGGAAGCGGAATACTTATGCATATTTCATCGTTTCCCTCAAAGTACGGAATCGGAACAATGGGGAGCGAGGCATATCGTTTTGTTGACTTTCTTCAAAAAAGCGGTCAGAAATACTGGCAGATACTGCCGATTGGACCGACAAGCTACGGTGACTCGCCGTATCAGTCTTTTTCTACCTTTGCGGGCAACCCGTACTTTATTGACCTCGATATGCTCCGTGAGGACGGCGCACTCAGCTTTGAGGAATATTCCACGATAAACTGGGGTGACAATCCGAGCAGGGTGGATTATGAGAAGATTTTCAATAATAGATTTAGGATTTTAAAGCTCGCGTACAGCAGAGACAAAAGCCGTAAAAAGTCCGAGATAGACAGCTTTAGAATGGATAATTCCTATTGGATTGAGAATTACGCTATGTTTATGGCTCTTAAATTCGACAATAACTTAAAAATGTACAGGGAATGGGACAAGGATATTGTCAGACGAGAGCCTGAGGCTATAGTTAGGGTATACAACAAGCTCGATGAGGAAATAAGCTTCTGGGTTTATGTTCAGTATTTATTTTATAAACAGTGGAACGCCCTAAAGCAGTACGCCAACAAGCAGGGCGTTAAAATCATCGGTGACATTCCGATATATGTCGCGGAGGACAGCGCGGACGCGTGGTCACATAACGAGGTATTGATGTTAAACGAGGACAGAACACCGATTAAGGTCGCCGGCTGCCCGCCCGACTGCTACGCGCCAAAGGGTCAGCTCTGGGGCAATCCGCTCTATAACTGGGAGTACCTCGCGTCTACCGGCTATGAGTGGTGGGTACAGCGTTTAACCGCCTCCCTCAATATGTATGATATAGTAAGAGTTGACCATTTTAGAGCGTTTGACGCGTTTTATGCGATAGAGTACGGAAAGCCGGACGCTGTGGAGGGAGAGTGGCTAAAGGGTCCGGGCAACGACTTCTTTAACAAAATCAAAGAGGTATTCGGAGAAGCCCCCGCGTTGATAGCCGAGGACCTGGGAACAATAACAGACGATGTACGCGCTCTGCTTAAATACAGCGGATTTCCCGGAATGAAGGTAATGCAGTTCGCCTTTACTCCCGGAGAGGACAGTGATTATCTGCCGCATAACTATACCGAAAATTCGGTCGTTTATATCGGAACACATGACAACGACACCTTAAAGGGCTGGTTCAAAGCTCAGCCTGAGTACGTCCGCGACTTCACGATAGATTATCTGAGGCTTACAAAGGAGGAGGGGTACAACTGGGGATTTATTAAGTCAATGCTTGCATCAACCTCGAATACGGCAATAATTACTATGCAGGATATACTTGATTTAGACAGCGATGCCAGAATGAACACTCCGTCAACTATGGGAAACAACTGGGCGTGGCGGCTCGATACAATGGATGTTTTCAGCGACGAGCTGGCTTCAAAGCTGCTTAAAATCACAAGGACGTATTCAAGATAATCGATAATATATATTATATATTATTTCCGTATTTCGGAACAAAGTTTTTCGGAACAAAATTTTTTCGGAACAAAGTTTTTTGGAACAAAGTTTTTTGGAACAAACTCATATTTTTATCGTCAAACAGAATATACAGTTAATTTTATCCAAACGGAGGAAAGGATGAGATAAATGATGATGGAAACGCTTTGTTCTCAAAAAACCGCCGCTTTAAAAAAAGCAGCCGCCGCACTGCTTTTTATCGCCGCGATTATAATTTGTACACTGAGCATGACGAGCGTATGCTATGCAGATGACGTTGTTCAGGCTCAGACTCTGGAATTCTCTCCCGTGGGAAACGGAAAATTCATATACTGCAACAATACCGAGGGCATATTCCGCAACTCTCTCGCGGACTCCTCAAACCCAAATCCGATTTACACAATGTCAAATCTGAATTTAACGCCGAACAGATATTATATTTACTTATCTCATATAAATTACACATTCAGCATAAATTCAAACTATGACACTGACGAATTGGGTTTTGACACAGAGCTTGATGTTGAGATTACCGCCAAGGAGGATTCGGTTCTTAAAATCTACCGCGCGGCTTTTGAAACGCCGGAGGTTGAGCGGTACTATGACGAAAACAACGCTCTGCAATACGTGTTCCCCACATGGGGAGCCGAAAACGCAGTCGCAACCATGATGAACCATGATATTTACACGCTGAATTCGGATGTCGTTTTCAAAAACAGCGGATATGCGGCAAGAACTATAAGCCTGAAAAAGGGCGAAACGTTTTGGCTCAGTCAGTGCATAGACAACTATGCGGCATGCAGCATGATCCTTCCCGTCTTTTTAACGGCTGATACCGAGCTTGTAAGCGGTAAGGTGGACATGAATGTTGTTGAGTTAAAGTCAAAGGACGGAAAATTAGGCGACAGGTCGGATTTTGACGCGTCTAAAACAGCGTTCGGCTCTTATAGGCGTGACAGGTGCCTAAAGGGTGTCGCGGACACTCTGCCGGAGGTTGAGACAGAGCTTGAATATGTAATCGACGACAGCGTCCAAGATAATTCATATCTGCCCGTAACACTGACAAACCAATACGCAACGGAAGCCGTGACAACGGACAAATGGGTCACCAATCTAAATCCGCAGGATGATTTGTGGTCAAAATACATAACCGCCGAAACGGACATGCTCGCGTTTGAGTACTATGACCCGAGCAAGCTTACGTATTACGGCAAAAACGTTCCGCAAAAAGACCGTGACAGCACTTGGGTGTTTGATACAAGGCACAGCGACACAAACGAATATGTTGCTGAGAGCGGCGTATCGGAAAATGATTATTCGCCGAACTTTGTTCTTGATGTGACAAAGGATAATTACGGCTACGCGTGCAGCATGGGAAATTATGGCGTAACAACGCGGTATAAGCTTTCCGTAACCAATGACGGAAGCAAAACGAGATACTTTAATTATGATGCTACTACCTCCGCGAATATAATCGTAACCATGAAAAATTCCGACGGCAGTCTATGGGAGGGTCAGGAACAGCCTGTTATAGCGAAGGGCGGTCACGGAACTCAAATCGTTACTGATACCTGCGCGTATGCCGAGCTGCCGCCTCATACGACAACAGAGTTTATCCTTGAGGTTCTTTTGCCTGTAAATTATTTGGGCGGCATAACAAATTCATTCAGGATTTCAGACACAAAGCCGCGCCTTGTATTCACAAGCTCCAAAAAGACAATGGCTCCGGACTACGATACAATACAGAACAAGTATTACAGCGAATATATGAGCAAGGCGAATGCGGAAACAAAGGATTTGCTGAGCGGAAACCTAAACAATTTTGAGGTAACAAAAACCGACTACGGATATATGCTGAGATTTAAGGATTGGGACTCAAATCCGAATTTTCAAGGTGATTTTAAGGTTGTCGGAAGCGATATATACTTTCTTGACAAAAGCTTCTGTTACGTAGGAAAAAGCCATTTTGACTCATTTCCGATTAAGGCTGTTTACAGCGACGGAAAGTTTATAGTTACCATGCAAAACGGCTCAAGGCTTTTCAGTATAGACGGAGCGGAGTGGCAGGAGCCTTACTGGGATGAAAGCGAGGACGAAAATCTTGATAAAATTCTTGTAAGGCTGAATGATGAGTTTTTGGAGTTTGATACCGACCCGATTTTGCTCAATGACCGAACATTGGTTCCGATGCGCCTTATATTTGAAGCGCTGGGAATGACTGTAAAGTGGGACGACAATACAGAAACAGCGACTGCTTATAACGCGAATACGCGTATTTCCTTCACTGTCGGCAGCGATATTGCTAATATAAACCAAAAAGACTTTACAATGGATACATATCCTATTCTGAAGGATGACAGAACCCTTATACCGCTTAGATTTTTAAGCGAAAGCCTTGGATATTTGGTTGAGTGGGATGATATTTCTCAAACGGTGTCGATTGATGATTATCCTGAATTACCGAAAAGCTCGCGTAAGTATTACGTAATATACAAGGAGGGCTACAGAGACAACAGAACGGAGGTTGCGTTCTTTGACACAGACTCATCCGCCGCGCCGAGCCTTATATGGGATGGTGAAATTAAGCTTTCAGACAGTGAAGCCGAAATTAAGAACGATGAAAAGTACTATCTTGATGAGGCTACGAATACATGGGTATTGTTCGAGACGAACTACGGAACACTGAGCAACATGGCGACCGCCTTTATAAGGTCAAATTTGCCCGCTGTGTTTAAATAAGATGAATAATAATATATTTTATTTTACGGAGCCGTTTGATAGTTAACACGGCTCCTTGACTTTTTTAGTATTTATTATATAATATTATAAAATATCATAATAAAGTAAGGTGAACTAATTGAATAAAATAAATAAAAACATTTTCGAAAAGACAGCTCCGGAGTGTGTAAATATCAATTCAGGGAGGATAATTAACTTTATAAATTGTCTTGAAAGGTACAAGCTTGACATGCACAGCGTTCTTATAATGCGTGACAGAAAGCTTATATGCGAGGCGTATTATGCTCCGTTTGAAAGAGAGACGCTGCACAGAATGTTTTCCGTTACAAAAAGTGTAGTATCCATCGCGATAGGCTTTCTCTCCGACGAGGGCGTTATCGGCTTGGATGACAGTATCACGAGCTACTTTCCGGAATACGAGCCGGAGGGAGGCTTTCATCCGTATTTAAAAGAAACCACAATACGCCATATGCTTATGATGACGACTCCTCACAACGGAACCACGTTTGATAAGTACAGAGAATATGACTGGACAGAAACGTTTTTTACCAAAACTCCGACCCACAGACCGGGTACTGTTTTTTCGTATGATACAAGCTCGTCTCATGTGCTCGCCGCGTTGGTTGAGAAGCTCACGGGTATGAAGCTTATCGATTATGTCCGCGGCAAGGGACTTCACGAGCTTGGTTTTTCGGGCAGCGCATATTGTTTAAAGGATGGCTGCGGCGTAAGTCAGGGCGGTTCCGGTCTTATGGCGCGTCCTTATGATTTGCTGATTTTGGCTGATATGCTTATGAACTACGGCAAAGTCGGGAGTAAGCGGCTCGTTTCCGAAGAATACTTAAAGGCGGCTCTGAGCTATCAGGTACCGAACTTTGTTAAGGGAAGCTTTTTGGAGGAAACGCAAGGGTACGGCTATCAATTCTGGAGAACCGAGAATAACGGCTTTATGATGTACGGCATGGCAGGTCAGCTGGCTGTTTGCTTTCCGGACAAGAACCTGATTTTGGTTACGACCGCCGATGAAACCGACAGAAAAGGCGGCATACAGCAGATATTTGACGCGTTTTATGACGAGCTTTATCGCTACATAGACGAACCTCTTACAGACAACGGCGACTATTCAAGACTTTTAAAGCAAATAAAAAAGCTGCGTATCAAGCCGCTTGATAACTATCACAGCTTTGAAATTGACCGCAGGTACTCGTTTGGAACCAACAGCTTAACCCTTAATGATATTAGGATAATCACAAGCACGACAGGCGGAAAAATTATCCTAAACAACTGCTACGGCAAACAGGTTATAAGGTTCGGATTTAATTCATTTATGGACGGAAAATTTAACAGCTGTAACTGTCCCTATATCGCGTCGGGAACTTGGTGCGATGAAAATACGCTTGTTGTCTGCGCAAATCTTATCGGCGAATGTATAGGAAAAATCATAATGCAGTTCTCGTTTAAGTATAAGAATTCGCTAACGGTATTCTCAAGAAAGACAGAGGAGGTTTTGTTCAGTGAATATTCGGGCTTCGCACAATCAGAATGAAGAATTTGCACTATCCGCCCACAAACCGATTAAAGAATTCGCAAAATCCGATTGAACCGAATGAATAAAGATTGAACCGAATTAATAAAATGAATAAAATGAAAAAATGAAAAAATGAAGCAACTGTAAATAACCTAAGCGCAGGTTGCAATCTCTCGCAAGCTCCATTTCAAGCATGCTTGATGGAGCGTTGCTCCGATTTAAATAAATTATGAAAGGAAGATGTATATGTATAAATTTATGCGTAAAAATACGATAAAAAGAATATTTTGCGTTATGCTGATTGCTGTATTCGCGGCTTCCTTATGCGCCTGCGGCACGCGGGCTTCCGATCCGGGCGGCGTTAAGGAAGGCTCATCAACAAGCGGCACTGCATCCACGGCTGAGCGGGAATTGTCGGATAATCAAGAAGAAACCGAGGATACGGAAGCATCCGCTCTCGGCGACGGCGTTGTTGCCTTGGTAAACGGCGAGGAACTGAAGCCTGAGGATTTTGGGTATTACTTATACAACAATGCGGTAATTCAGCTCTATAAGATTGATCCGGAGATGACTTCAGATGTGTCGGTGTACGACTGGTCAACGCCGGACGCGAGCGGTACGCCTTTGTCTGAGGTTATAACAGAGAACGCCATTGAGGACGCTGTAAACGATACCGTTTTCAGACAAATGGCTGAAAAGACGGGATATTCGGTATCAACGGCTGAGGAAACCGCTCGTGAGCTGATTTCGGACTCTATAAGCAGAAACGGCGAGGAGATTTTTTTGAACAACGCACACGCTCTCGGAATAAGCGACGAGGAGCATTATATAAAAGTATATACCGATATATCCGTATTTGACGATATTGCCGAGGACTTCCTTAAAAACCCGAATAAGTATATTGACGATGTTTCATTGTTAGATGACTGTGCCGGCGAAAAGGGAGCTTCGGTGCAGCAGATTTTGATATTGAGCAACACCGAAAAGGGCGATGCTCTGACAGTTGCGCAGGAGGTATATGAAAAGGCGAAAAACGGAGAGGACTTTTCCGAGCTCATGAAGGAATATAACGAGGACACATCAGACAGCGATGATGAGGGCGGCAGGGTTTATACGTTCCCTGAGGGCGAAATGGTAAGCTCGTTTGAAGAAGCCTCATTTGCTCTGAAAATCGGTGAAATAAGCGGCGTTGTCGAGTCTACCTACGGCTATCACATTATAAAGCGGCTTTGCGGAGCTTATGAGCTGCAAAATTATTGGCGTAAAATATCTGATGTGACAATCGCTCCCAACGCGGCTGAAATGCTGGACTTTGACGGCGTAATGAATATGGTTAAAACCGCGAAAGCGGCTGAAAATGATACAGCTGAAAATTATTAATAAGAAAATGATTAATAATATATTTAAAATCGATATACCCGCTCCCGTTAGGCTGATAACGGAGAAACTGAATTTAAGCGGCTATTCCGCGTATCCCGTCGGAGGCTGTATTCGCGACAGCGTTCTGGGCGCCGTTCCGAAGGACTGGGATATTGCGACCTCCGCTATGCCGAATGAGGTAATAAGAGCCCTGCCTGAATACAAGGTGATTGAAACCGGTATCGCGCACGGCACGGTGACGGTTATTTCGGGCGGTCAGCCCTACGAGGTCACAACCTTCCGAACAGACGGTAAATACAGCGATAACAGGCGACCGGATTACGTTGAGTTTGTGTCAAGCCTTTCGGAGGATTTGTCAAGACGTGATTTTACGGTTAATGCAATGGCTTATGATTGTAAATCCGATAAAATTATAGATTTGTTCGGCGGTGTTGATGATTTAAAAAACAACATACTACGCTGTGTCGGCGAGCCAAGCGAAAGGTTTAACGAGGACTCGCTCAGGATTTTGCGCGGGCTGCGATTTGCTTCTGTGTATGGGCTTGAAATCGAGGCAAAAACCAAACAAGCAACGCACGATTGCCGCCGCTTGCTTAAAAATGTTTCATGTGAAAGAATTTTTGATGAGCTTAAGCGGATTATTTGCGGACAAAACGCCGAAAAGGCGCTGCGTGAATACCGTGACGTATTCGCTGTTATCATACCGGAGCTTGAACCTATGTTTGATTTTCCGCAGAAAAATCCGTATCATCGCTTTGACGTATGGGAGCATACAATTCATGCTGTATCGGAAATCGAGCCTCTTCCGGTTTACAGACTCGTGATGTTGTTTCACGATATTGGAAAGCCGCTGTGTCACACCTCCGAGCGGTTGGAAAACGGCACGTATATAGATCATTTCTATACTCACGCGATAAAATCCGAGGAGCTTGCGAAGACAATTCTCAGGCGGCTTAAATCGGATAACCGCACGCTTACTACGGCGGCGTTTCTTATTAAGGCGCACGGAGACCAAATTGAACCGTCAAAGAAAAGCGTTAAAAGAAAGCTTGGTAAAATCGGTGAAGATATGCTGAGAATGCTTATAAAGGTAAAAAAGGCTGATGTTTCGGCGCAGGCTTCGGAATACATGGCGGAGCGGTTAAAGCTACTTGATGAAATCGAAAGGCTGATTGACGAAATAGTAGCGGAAAACGAATGTTTTAGCGTTAAAGACCTTGCGATTGACGGAAACGATGTTATAAGGCTTGGGTTTTCGGGTCCCGATATAGGCAAAATATTAAACGCGGCAGTCGATGAAATAATTAATGAGAACCTTATGAATAATAAAAACGATATAATAAGCTTTATAACCCATAGATTTGGTGTATAAACCAATAAATTCCGTGTATAAAGAGCTATAAATTTTAGATATATAAAATAATTTAAAATAAATCGGTTTTATACTTGATTTATATAGTTGTTTTATATATAATTATTAATAATATTAATATTTTTGTGACGATTGAGAGGAATTATTATGAGCAAAAAATATTCTGTAGGTGTTGATTACGGCTCACTTTCGGGCAGAGCCGTATTGGTTGAGGTTAAGACGGGAAGGGAGCTTGCTTCCTCTGTATACGAATATCCTCATGCTGTTATGTATGATTATTTGCCTGACGGGAAAACAAAGCTCGGTGTGGATTGGGCGCTGCAGCATCCGCAGGATTATATTGATGTTTTGAAAAACACCATACCGGCAGTTATTGCCGAAAGCGGAGTTAATCCGAGTGATATTATCGGCGTCGGAATTGACTTTACGGCATGTACCGTGCTGCCGGTCACGGCTGACGGTACGCCGCTGTGCTTTTTGGAAGAGTATAAATCAAATCCCCACGCGTATGTAAAGCTCTGGAAGCACCACGCGGCTCAAAAATATGCGAACAAGCTGAACGAAATCGCGGCGAAATCCGATGATAACTTTCTCCCCCGCTACGGAGGAAAAATATCTTCCGAGTGGATGATACCCAAGGTATGGCAAATAGCGGAGGAAGCGCCGGAAATTTACGATGAGATGGATAAGTTTATAGAAGCTGCCGACTGGATAATCTGGCAGCTTACGGGCGTTGAAACGAGAAACAGCTGTACAGCGGGATATAAGGCGCTATGGAACAAGGAAAAAGGCTTCCCGTCAAAGGAATTTTTCAAGTCCCTACACCCAAAGCTTGAGAACTTTGTTGACGAAAAGATAGGCTGCGAGATAACTCCTATCGGCTCAAAGGCGGGAGAAATCAACGATTACGCCGCAAAGCTTACCGGACTGAAAAAGGGTACGGCGGTTGCTATCGCGAATGTGGATGCACATGTTTCTCTTCCCGCTGTCGGAGTGACCTCACCTGGAAAAATGCTGATGATTATCGGCACTTCAACCTGTGATGTTCTGCTTGGCGAAAGCGAACGGATTGTCCCGGGTATGTGCGGTGTTGTTGAGGACGGAATTATTCCCGGGTATCAGGGCTATGAAGCCGGTCAGTCCTGTGTAGGCGACCATTTTGACTGGTTTGTAAAGACCTGTGTACCCGAGAGCTATTACAGAGAGGCGAAGGCTTTGGGAATGAACATACATCAGCTTCTCAGAACAAAGGCATCTAAGCAAAAGCCGGGTGAAAGCGGACTTGTGGCTCTTGATTGGTGGAACGGAAACAGAAGTGTCCTTGTTGACGTTGACCTTACCGGAATGATTTTGGGATTAAATCTTCAAACCCGACCTGAGGAAGTTTACAGAGCGCTTATCGAAGCGACAGCCTACGGCGTGCGGATGATTATTGACACCTTTAAGGAAAGCGGCGTTCCTATAACCGAGCTGTACGCTGCGGGAGGAATAGCACAAAAGGATGCCTTTATGATGCAGATTTACTCCGATGTTACCAACATGAATATCAAAATTGCCGAGTCTGCTCAGACACCCGCTCTCGGCTCCGCTATGTTCGGTGCGGTTGCGGCGGGCAGCGAGAACGGAGGCTATGACTCAATCAAGGATTGTGCGGAGCGTATGGGAAGGGTTAAGGCACACTATTACAGACCTATTCCCGAGAATGTTGAGATATATGACAAGCTTTACGATGAGTATAAACGTCTGCATGATTATTTCGGCAGAGGCGGAAACGATGTTATGAAGCGTTTGAAGGAAATCAAAAAGTCGGTCAGACTTTCTTAGGATTTGTTTATTAGGATTTGTTTCTTAGGATTTATTTCTTAAGATGTATTTTTTAAGATGTATTTGGATTTTTTGGATTTTTGGATTTTTTAAATTTTTTGGAATTATTTTAAAGAATAGATGAGGTAAATATAATGTTTGATGAATTAAAGAAAAAGGTATATGAGGCTAACATGCTTCTGCCCGAATACGGCTTGGTAACGTTTACATGGGGAAACGTCTCCGGTATTGACAGAGACAAAAATGTTGTTGTCATCAAGCCCTCCGGTGTTGAATATGACAAGATGAAGCCGGAGCATATGGTAGCCGTTGATTTAAATACAGGGGAGGTAATAGACGGAAGCTTAAGACCGTCATCGGATACTCCGACACACCTTGAGCTTTATAAGAGCTTCAAGAATATAGGCGGTGTTGTCCACACACACTCGTCTTATGCAACCTCTTGGGCGCAAGCGGGCAGAGATATAACCGCCTATGGCACGACCCACGCTGATTATTTTTATGGAGATATTCCCTGTACCCGCGCTTTAAGCCGCGAGGAGATTGAAAATGATTACGAGCTTAACACCGGCAAGGTCATTGTCGATACCTTTGCGGATAAGGACCCCGATGCCATTCCGGGAGTTATTGTGTTCAATCACGCTCCGTTTACATGGGGAACGGATCCCGCGAACGCGGTTCACAATGCGGTAGTGCTTGAGGAGGTAGCCAAAATGGCGTACAGGTGCGAGGTAATCAACAAGGATGTCGCGCGTATGAGCAAGTATATTTTGGACAAGCATTATATGCGAAAGCACGGCAAAAACGCATACTACGGTCAGAATTAACCGGCGGGTGATTAATATGGGAAAATTTATTGTATTTGAGGGACTTGACGGGAGCGGAAAGACCTCGCAAATTGAGATACTCGCAAAAAATTTAAGGGAAAAGGGCGAGAAGGTTTACGTCACAGCCGAGCCTACAAATTATGAGACGGGAAATTACTTAAGACGAATATTGTCCGAATGCAGACAAAAGGACATATATCTTCAGGCAGCTCTATTTCTCGCAGACAGAATAGAGCACATAACTCATCCTGAGCACGGCGTTAAAAAGCGCCTTGATGAGGGCTATACAGTAATTTGTGACAGATACTATTACTCATCTATGGCATATCAGGGTACAAACCAGGGCGGTAGCTCAAAATGGGTTGAGAATTTAAATATGAATTGCCCGTCGCTTATAAAGCCGGATATCTGTATTTTTCTTGACGTTAATCCCACGGTATGTAAGGAGCGTATTGACGCGGCAAGGGATAATATTGAATTATACGAAAAAAGTACCGCGCAAATGAGTAATATAAGATGCGGCTTTATGGAAGTATTTGAAAACATGAAAAAGAATTACGGTCATAATATCATTGTGATAGACGCAAACAGAGAAATAAATACTATTTCAAAGGAGATATTAAGCTATGTATAAAAGACTATTTACATCAGAATCGGTAACAGAGGGACATCCCGATAAGATTTCGGATTTGATTTCCGATGCGATATTGGACGCGATATTGGAAAAGGATCCCAAGGCGCGTGTTGCAGTTGAGGTAACCGTCACAACCGGTCTTGTTCTCGTTGTCGGAGAGCTTACCACCGATACCTATGTGGATATAAAGAGCGTAGTTCGCGAGACGATACGCGAGGTGGGATACGACAGAGCAAAGTACGGATTTGACTGCGATACCTGCGCGGTTTTGGTTGCTATTGACGAACAGTCAAAGGACATTGCCCAAGGCGTAGACGATGACGGTGACGGAATAGGAGCGGGCGACCAAGGAATGATGTTCGGCTTCGCCTGCAACGAAACCGAGGAATACATGCCTTTGCCGATTTCGCTGTCGCATAAGCTGGCACGCCGGCTTTCAGAAGTAAGAAAGGAAAAAATTCTTGATTATTTGAGACCTGACGGAAAGTCGCAGGTGACCGTCGAATATAACGAGGACGGCACGTTTAAACGCGTTGATACAATCGTTATTTCGACCCAGCATGACGAGAACGTGTCGCAGGAGCGGCTTAGAGAAGATATAATAAAATACGTAATTGACCCCGTAATAGGCGATGACTTAAGGGATGAAAACACAATAATTTATACAAATCCGACCGGCAGGTTTGTGGTAGGCGGACCGCAAGGAGACAGCGGGCACACCGGCAGAAAGATTATAGTTGATACTTACGGCGGTTACGCGAGCCACGGAGGCGGGGCGTTTTCCGGCAAGGACCCCACAAAGGTTGACAGAAGCGCGGCATACGCGGCGAGATATGTCGCAAAGAATATTGTTGCCGCGGGACTGGCGGATATGTGTGAAATACAGCTTGCCTACGCTATTGGCGTAAGCAAGCCCGTTTCCGTAAGAGTCGATACAAGAGGAACCGGAAAAATCAGTGACAGCGAGATTGTCGAAAAGATACTAAAGACCTTTGACCTGTCACCGAGCGGAATTATCAAAGCACTTGATCTTCAAAGACCTATCTATAAGCAGACCGCCGCATATGGTCACTTCGGAAGAAATGATTTGGATTTGCCGTGGGAGGAACTTGATAAGGTTGATGAACTGAGAAAAGCATAATTTATAATTTATATGGGAAGCGCCGATATGCCGCTTCCCTGTTTAAATTTTAATCAAAACGGGAGAATGATATGTCATACGATGGATTTGTTACACACAGTGTAGTACATGAATTAAACACAAAAATATTGGGCGGTAAGATAGATAAGATATACCAGCCCGAAGATGATGAAATTATAATAACCGTCAGAACCTTTAACGGCAATTACAGATTGCTGCTGTCGGCAAACGCCTCAAATGCGCGTGTTCACCTTACCGAATTGAAAAAGGAAAATCCAATGACGCCGCCAATGCTGTGTATGCTTATGAGAAAGCATTTGTGCGGCGGGAGGATTACAAATATAAGCCAAATCGAATTTGACCGTATAATAAAAATTGATATTGAGGGCTTAAACGAGCTCGGCGACTTGTGCACAAAATCCATTATCACAGAGATAATGGGCAGACACAGCAATATTATTTTTGTCGATGATAGCAACAGGATTTTAGACAGCGCGAAGCATGTTGATTTCACGGTCAGCGCGGTACGTCAAATTTTGCCCGGATTTATATATGAGCTTCCGCCGAAGCAGGATAAGCTGTCGCCGAACGATTTTGATTTGCTCAGCTTTATGAATGATTTCGCGAAACAAAATAATGATATTTTGCTCGACAAGCTTCTGCTAAACCGAATTATGGGAATGAGCCCTCTTATCGCGAGAGAATTGGTTTACAGATTTTGCGGTCACACAAAAGTCGCGAAACAAGAAATTGACGAGGCAAAGTTTGTCACATTTTTGGATACATTCATTTCGGATATGATTTCAAATAAGTATGAACCGTGTATAGTTTATGACAATAACGGCAAGCCGCTGTCCTTTTCCTGCGTAAAACTAACGCAGTATGAGGAGCTTTCCAAGATTAAAACCGTTTCGTCAATCTCAGGCGCGATTGATGATTATTACAAGAGCCGCGCTATGAGGGAGAGCATGCGCCAAAAAAGCGCTAATATTTTGAAGCAGGTGCAGAATAACATAGACAGGTGTACAAAAAAAATAGCTATGCACAGGGAAAATCTCGAGAAGTCAAAAAATCGCGAAATGTATAAAATTAAGGGCGATCTGCTCACAGCAAACATGTATAGGTTAAAATACGGTATGGGGGAGATCACGGTTCAGAATTTTTATGATAACAATTCCAATATAACAATCAGGCTGAATCCCAAAATCTCGCCGTCTCAGAACGCCCAAAATTTTTATAAAAGATATAACAAGGCAAAGGTTACGGAAAAATACGCGGCGGAACAGATAAAGGAAGCGGAGGAGGAGCTGTCCTATCTCGAAACCGTGCACGATAGTATACTAAAGGCTGAGACTCCGCGCGATTTATCGGAGATAAAGGAAGAGCTTAGAGAGCAGGGATATATGCCGAATGTTCAGACGGGGAAAAAATCAAAAAATTCCAAAAATTCCAAAAATTCCAAAAAATCCATGCCGAAATCAAAGCCCCTTAAGTTTATTTCAAGCGACGGCTATGAAATACTTGTCGGACGAAACAACAGGCAAAATGACGATCTTACCGTAAGAATGTCCTATTCAACTGATATTTGGCTCCATACAAAGGAAATCCCCGGCTCTCATACCCTGATACGCACAAACGGAAAGGGAACGGCGCCCGACAGCACTATTTTAGAGGCGGCGCGGCTTGCCGCTTATTACAGCAAGGCAAGGGAGTCATCTCAGGTCCCCGTGGACTACACGCAGGTCAAAAACGTAAAAAAGCCGAACGGCTCAAAGCCCGGATTTGTCATATACGAGAAAAACAGCACCGTGTATGTTACACCAAAATTGTTGGAGCAGAAAGGAAATAGTAATGAGTAAAGCATTGTATGTCTCGGATTTGGACGGAACCTTGCTTGGAAATGATATAAGAACATCGGAATATACAAACCGCGTTATAAACGATTTTGTTAAGAATGGCGGAATATTTTCATATGCCACGGCAAGGTCGGTGTTTACGTCATCTAAAGTGACCAAGGGTCTTAACGCGCGTTTTCCGATTATCGTTTATAACGGTGTATTTATTATTGAAAATGGAACAAACAAAAGACTTGCCGCGAATTTATTTGATAAAGACGAGTCAAGAGATATACTTTCCGTCCTTCACGAGAATAACACCGCGCCTATTGTATATTCGCTTCAGGAAGGCAAGGAAAAATACTCGTATTTATTGCCGGAGATAAACAGTGCGACAAAAGAGTATATTGACGATCGCCGCGGCGATATAAGGGATACCCCTGTCGTAACGTATAATGAATTACAAAAGGGTGAGATATTTTACTTTACTTGTATAGATGACGAAGCAAAGCTTTTCCCTATATACAGCAAGCTAAAGCATGCTCATAACTGCGTTTATCAAAAGGATATTTACACGGGCGAGCAATGGCTGGAAATAATGCCTCAAAAGGCAACAAAGGCGCGGGCGATTTTACAGCTTCGGCAATATTTGAATTGCGACAAAATTATCGCGTTCGGCGACGGATATAACGATATTTCAATGTTCAAGATTGCCGATGAATGTTACGCTGTTGAAAATGCTGTTGATGAGCTGAAGCAAATAGCAACCGCTGTTATTGACAGCAACGACAATAACGGTGTTGCAAGGTTTATCGAAAAAACTTACAAAACCGAAAGAATTTCCGAAAATATTTGAAATCAGTCGGCTTAAGCAATACGTGAGAGGTGAATGTATTATGTTAAATATAGTAATATGCGATGATGACAAGGCGTTTGCCGATAAGCTCTTTTCTCAGGTGTCAGAGATTGTGTCAAAAACCGAATATGAATATAATATCCATAGATTTTATAAGGGAACCGACATGTTAAAGCATTGCGAAAAGAATTTGACGGACATTATTCTTGTCGATATTGATATGCCGAAAATGAACGGCTTTGAAGCAGTGCGTAGTTTGCAAGCGGAACAACCGGATTTGGCGATTATTTTTGTTACCTCCCATGAGGAGCTTGCCTATCAGGCATATGATTATCAACCGTTTTGGTTTGTCAGCAAAAGAAACCTTGAAAAACTCGATGAAGTAATAAATAAACTGATTATGAAGTTAAGATTTAGTAATGAAAGCAATCAAATTTTTCACTTAAGGCTGGATTTTATAATTGATATAAACGTAAATGAAGTTATGTACTTAAAGGGTGACAGGCATTACATATCGGCGGTTAAGGAAAACGGGGATGTACAGAATTTTCGCTGCAAATTAAAAGATGCTTACGAGCAGCTAAAACAGGTTGGATTTATTTATGTTCAACGAAGCTATATAGTAAATTGCAGATTTATCCAAAAGCTTGAATATAAGTATGTCACGCTAAAAAACGGAGAAAAAATTTCAGTAACGCGCAATAAAGAGATGATGCGCGAAGCGCAACGATTGTTTGGAAAGTTTATGAGGGAATTAAGATGGTAGACTTATTCGAATTTAGTGTAAATATAATTGAGGGATTTATTGTTTTACTTTTTTTAACATTATATTTTGGGTGTAAGTTTACAGGCTGGAAAAAGTACGCAGGCTTTTTGCTGGTATGGTTGATTGAAATTATTACAGTCACCTATTTTAACACCATATACGTTTATGAAGGAATTTTAGGTTTAACTTTTGTTTTAATTTATTTTTTATATTCACTGATATTTCTAAAGGGGAATGTCTATTCAAAGATATTTATATCCTCTTTTATAAACAGTATTGTATATATCATAGCTTTGATTACTACACTTTTTGTAAGCTTGTTGTCCGACAACGAACAAAACTATTTATATAATTTATCAGCGATAACCTATGAGCGTATTATGATAGTCGTAATATCTAAGATTTTACTTATTTCTGCGTGTGCTGTTTTTATAAGGTTTAAGTATGAATATATACAAAAAAAGAAGGGTATGCTTATTTTGATTGTTATGCCTATAGTTGCGGAAATATCAACGGTTGAAATAGGAAATTTGTTTATAATAAACGGGGATACAAATTATAGATTATTTCTTATCTCTCTAAGTATTATGATTGCTGATATTCTTATTTACTATGTTTTTGTAAAAATAAATATGGCTATAAAAGCTGAAACCGAATTTAACGCAATGCAGCAAAAATATGAATATGATAAACAACATTTGCGTGATATAGAGGAGCTGTATTCAAAGACATACGGATTACGGCATGACTTGCTTAATCACTTTATAACGCTTTCCGGACTATTGGATAGTAATGAGAAGGCAACTGAATATATTAATTCGGTGATTGAGACAAGCCTTGATATAAGCAAAAGTTTTGTAAAAACCGATAATGAAAGCTTTGACGCTATAGTAAACGCGAAAATCGCCATGTGTGATAGCATGGGTATCAAAGTTCAAACGCGCATTATGAATGGTGCGCTTGATAAGTTAAAGGATTATGAAATCGGTATAATTTTCGGAAACTTATTTGATAATGCAATCGAGGCATCCAAAAATTCACAAAAGAAAACAATTGAGCTTGATGTGCAGGTACAAGGGTCATATCTGTCAATATTTATGAAAAATTCAATAGATAACCCTGTACTGAAAAATAACAGGAGCCTGAAAACAACTAAGGAAAATAAAATGTATCATGGATTTGGCACAAAAAATATTAACAAAATAATCAATAATTACAACGGTATAATAAATTATTTTGAAGAAAACGGATATTTTTGCTGCGATATATTGATTTAAAAATATTTTTACACTTTGTGCCTAAAATGACGCAGTTCGTGCCACAGCAAGCTTGACTTTTCCAATCCGAAACTGATATAATACTTTTGTAAAAATAAATTGAAAAAAGTGGTAAAAATGGAAGAGTTATCATTGCTTTTAACTCAAAAGCTTATAAGTCAAGATATAATAAATCCTGATTATGAAGAGATTTACAAAACAGGTATAAAATTGGTTTTATCTGACATTCTTAATGTAGCTTTAGTATTGTTTATAGGAGTTATTACCTACTCGTTTGCATATAGCTGTATATATTTAATTACGTTTTGGACTGTTCGTAGGTTTAGCGGCGGTTTTCACGCAAAAACATATGGGTTTTGCAGAGTTATTACTGTAGGAATATACATATTGGTTTTGTTAGTAAGTAGAATTATAACTCAACATTATATCATATATACTATAATATTTGATATTATAACTGTATTGACTGTAATATTGTATGCTCCTATACAACATCAAAATAAAGAACTAACGATAGTTGAGATAAAAGCAAATAAGTTGGTTTCAATATTAATTACTTTTCTTATTTCAATAGTATCTCTGATATCGACGATTTTTAAGAAAGAAATGGGTATAATTATATCATTAACATTATTTGCAATTGCTGTTCTTATGTATACAGCATTGATTAATAGCAGAAAGGAGGAATTATAATATGACTAAATTAAAAACAAAACTACTGCATAACGTTGCCAATATTGCTTTAAAAGCATCAACTAATTCTGCAGGATTTGCGTCATGCGGATTTGGGTACGAGCCTGAAATGACAAAAGAAGCTAGGGCATATAAAGCGGAACATGTTTCAAAGATGGAGAAGCTTTATAACAAATTAGTAAAGTGATTATTGAATTAGGTTTGATGAACGTAAAATTTTAAAAAATAATATGTATTTATACTTGTGAAAATATAAATCAGGTGAGATTATCACAAAGGCACAGCGCCAAAACAAATGATATTATTCTACAGTATAAAATCCGGAAATTTGATGTACATCAGCATATTGTTTTCTTAGATTGTTACTAAATCAAAATCTATTTTCATAATTACATCATCTGCATAAGATGATAAAAACGTTAATTTACAATTTTCAAAAACAAAAGAGAAACCAAGAAAGTCATAATAAGTTTTAAGCTAGCCTAACTATGATTTAATGGAATCCCTTTTAGTTAGTATACAAAAATTCCTTGAATTTGTCAATATATTTTTAAAGGGTTTATGGTTACGGAAAATGCATAAATTAACGGAATAATAAAAGCTAGGAGAGATTTATATGAAAAAATTTAGAAAATTGGTATCTGTTGTTTTAGCCACAGTAATGGTAATGTCGGTTATAAGCATATCAGTTTTTGCCGATTCCTTTGATCCGGAACTGGACGCATATGTAGAATCACATACGACAGAGCTTGATGAGCATGTTTTTGTTGAACCTATGCTTATAATGCCAATATATGATAGTGGTACAAGTTTGTATACTATTGCAAATATGCATGGATATACGCAAATTGGTGAAGCTGGATTTAGTTTAGATACGGGTGATACCGCTATTGCTTTAGAAATAGGTATGCCTTCAAATTCAAATAATTATATGTTTAATATATATGATGTAACAGCAGGTACGTATGTTAATACATCCGGATTTATGGGACCATTACATGGTGGTAATACATATTATTATGTTGGTTTAAGTACAACACACAGATATACTGTTAGGGTGAGAACCACAACAGCTAATTCTGCCAATGCTTACGCGAGAGTTTATACTTGTCCATATTAATAATTACTAAAAAGAAGGTTATAGGAGGTTATTAATTTAACCTCCTATAAGAACTTTTTAAGATTTATTACAGTCAAATAAAATAAAAAGTAAAAATATACAATTTTAAGGAGAGGATTATTATGAAAAAGATAATCAGCGTAATTTTGGCAGCGGCAATGCTTTTGTCCGTAAACAGCGTGTTCGCGGCAAAGTACAATGAGGAAGGGAAATACGGCAATGACCCCGATTACAGAGCGAGAGTTGTATTTGCTGAAGTTATTGAAAGTGATTTGGACGCAGGGATTGTAAAATTCAGAGACTCAAGAGAAGACAAGGGTGATTATATATTTCAAACAAACAAAGAGACGATAATCGACACTCTCAGCTTGGGGCTTGACCGTCTGGGCGAAGATAACATTATAGCTACAATTTGGCATGAAGTCAACGAAGACGGTACTCCTGTAGTTAATAACGGCGTGGTTGATGTTTGGGAAATTGATGTTAATGTAAAAACGCTGCCGTTTACGTCCGACACACAATATGACGGCACAAGTGCAAACAGCAATTACGTCGCAAACGCGAATATTGAATTGACAGAGCTTGGTGTAATTCAGGGAGATCCAAACGGCGAAATGCGCGTTGACGATAACGTAACCCGAGCGGAGATGGCGGCGATTATTTGCAGAATGCAGGGAATAACGGAAGAACCGCAGGGAGAAGATACAGTGTTCAGCGATGTGCCGGCGGAGCATTGGGCATACGGCTATATCCAAAACGCGAGCGAGCTTGGGATTATAAACGGAAACGGCGACGGAACATTTGCTCCGGATGATTACATAACCTATGCCGAAGCCGTAAAAATGGTGATGAACATCTTGGGATATGAGCCGTTCGCTAGGGATAACGGAGGTTACCCCGTGGGGTATTTTCTGGCTGCCATGCGTCAGGGAGTGCTTGAAAGCTTATCGCTTTCCGAGGATGATATATTGACGAGGGGCAACGTTTTTGTGCTTGTATATAACGCCATAAATGCCCCGCTGATGATGGAAATCTCTGATTCCGACGGAAACGTCACTTCATACGCGATAATGGACGGAAATCAGTTTCCGCTTGAAACACTCAGAAATACATTTTTGGAAACGAAATAAATATTAATTTTCATGCTATTTTAAATCCGATTGAGTATCGCGCTCAATCGGATTTTATGGTATCTAACGTAATCGCCTACAAATTCGGTTTTAATTTAACAGGATTGCCCAAGCTTCACGTGACTTTGTTCGTTTTTAAGCCCCTTTTGACCTCTCCCGCCAAATACAACGAACCACATACGCATATCAGGGCGTTTTGATTATTTTCGGCCCTCAAAGCCCTTATCGCGTCCTGCGATTTATTATAGCGCGACGTAATAATATCATGCTTTGCGAATTCATCGCTCAGCTCACCGCACGTCAGACATCTCGGCATATCAATTTCAGTCACAGCCACCCTTGAACCGTTTTCAGCCGCAAACTCTGAAATCAGTCTGACAATTTCGCGATAATCCTTGTCCCGCATAACCGCGGTCAGAAAGTATATCTGACGTTTTTCACTTTTCAAAGCGCTCAGAAGCGCGGAAACAGCCTGTGGATTGTGTGCGCCGTCAATGAGTAAATTATTATCCTGAAACTCAAATCTGCCGCCTATCTTCGCGATGGAAAGACCGTTATATATATCGGAATGTTTGATTTTATATCCGCTGTCTGAGAGCGTTTTCACGACTTCTATCGCTGTTGCCGCGTTGTATATCTGAAATTCGCCCGGCATAGCCAACGCGTATTGTTTGTTCTTATACACAAACGAATTTTCGCGCGGATTATATTCTGTTGGTATATCGGGTATAATCAGCCGTGAATTCATTTTTATGCAGGCTTTTTCCGCGTTTTTAAAGACAACAGGCTCTTGAATAGGATATAAAACAACGTTGGAGTGCGGCTTGATAATGCCAAATTTATCCAGTGAAATTTCATCCACGGTATCGCCCAAATATTGGCAATGGTCAAGCCCTATAGCGGTAAAGGCTGTAACCTCCGTCTTTTCTATAACATTTGTCGCGTCAAGGCTGCCGCCAAGCCCAACCTCAAGAACGACAAGGTCACAGTTATTTCGGCAAAACCAACTCATGGCAACCGCCGTATCAAAAGCAAATTCTGAGACCCTCGCGTTATATTTCTCGGAAATCCCTTTTACGTAAGCTACTGTATCCGCAAGATCATCATCGGCAATCGGAACGCCGTTTATCCGAATACGCTCGTTAAAGTATTCAAGGTAAGGCGAGGTAAATAAACCGACATTGTAGCCGGCTTGCTTTAAAATCTCGGCAACCATTGTTGATGTGCTGCCCTTTCCGTTTGTGCCTCCGATATGGATAAATCGCAAATCATTCTGCGGATTGCCCATCATATCCAAAAGTATTCGCAGAAGGTCGTTGCCGAGTACTCTGTTAAATTTAGGAATATTGTGTATATATTCAAGCGCATCATAATAATTCATAATAATTCATATTACTTTCCCGTTCTGCGAACAGGTACCCCTTCGTCTTCAAGATAATCTTTTAAATCGCGAATTTCGATTTCTCTGAAATGGAACAGCGATGCCGCCAAAGCCGCGTCAGCCTTGCCCTCGGTCAAAGCATCCTTAAAGTGTTCCATTGTTCCCGCTCCGCCGGACGCGATAACGGGTATTGATACATTTTCGGATATTGTTCTCGTAAGCTCAATATCGTATCCCGCTTTTGTGCCGTCACAGTCCATGGAAGTCAGCAATATCTCACCCGCTCCCAGTCTTTCCGCCTTCTTTGCCCATGCTAAGGCATCAAGACCGGTGTCTATTC
The DNA here is from genome assembly GCA_964442605.1 of uncultured Oscillospiraceae bacterium. Taxonomy (GTDB): domain Bacteria; phylum Bacillota; class Clostridia; order Monoglobales; family Monoglobaceae; genus Monoglobus. Next base: position 51,576 of record CAYTZR010000003.1, on the reverse strand, counting down.
TGCCTCCGTTTATATATACGTTCCAACCGCCGTTTTGCCTGCGCTTTGCGTCGATTGCGACAACAACGCACTGGCTGCCGAATTTTTCCGCGGCCTCTGAAATCAATCGAGGATTTCGGATAGCGGAGGAGTTGATAGAAATCTTATCCGCTCCCTGCAATAAAAGCTCTCTGAAGTCATCAACGGACTTTATACCGCCTCCAACTGTAAAAGGTATAAACACCGTTTCAGCCACCTTTTTCGCCATCTCAATAACGGTACCTCGTGCCTCGTGAGTAGCTGTAATATCCAAAAATACCAGCTCGTCCGCGCCAGCCTTGTTATATACTTTCGCAACCTCAACCGGGTCGCCCGCGTCAATCAGATTTACGAAGTTAACGCCTTTTACGACACGTCCGTTTTTTACATCAAGACACGGTATTATACGCTTTGCCAACATTTTGTCCGCCTCCTTAAAGATTTAAAAATTTAAAGATTGCCGAAGTTTTTGAGTATTTTCAGTCCGACATCGCCGCTTTTTTCCGGGTGGAATTGTGTGGCAAATATATTATTGCTCCAAACAGCTATGGGAAGCTTGCTTCCGTAATCGGTGGACGCGCAAATAATACCGCTGTTTTCGGGCTTTATGTAATAGGAGTGTACAAAGTACATATAGGGATTTTCTCCAATCCCGTCAAATATCGGACAGCTCTTGTCGTAGCTTATGGCGTTCCAGCCCATATGCGGAATTTTCAGACCGTGCTTTTTAGGAATTTTGATATTGCCGCCCTTAAATATCGAAAGACCTTTCGCGCCGGGTGACTCCTCGCTGCTTTCAAGTAGGAGCTGCAATCCAAGGCATATGCCCAAAAAAGGCTTGTTTTTGTCAATAGCTTCTTTAATACAAACATCAAGCCCCGCGCCTCTGATAGAATTCATACAGTCGCCGAAAGCTCCTACTCCGGGGAGTATAATCTTGTCCGCCTTTAAAATTTCATCGGGCGATGCGGAGATTTTTGCTCTAAAGCCCAAAAATTCAAGAGCCTTCTCCACAGAGCGCAGATTTCCCGCTCCGTAATCAATAATAGCAATCATAGCGTTCACTCCTTTAAGCATAGCATTAATTACTATATTATACTATTAAGTATTATCTTTTGCAAGCGGTAAATTGCGCAAAAAACTATTTAAAAATCATCAAAATACTAATTTAAAAATATTACTTGATATATTTGGTATGTTGTAGTATAATATTAAAATAAATTAATATTAATTTAATTATAGCATAATTGGTGATGTGATGAGAATATTATTTATGGGCACGCCTGATTTTGCGGCGCAAAGCCTTGAAGCTATTATAAACAGTGAGGGAAACACCGTTGTAGGCGTTGTTTCACAGCCTGACAGACCCAAGGGCAGAGGGCATAAGGTACAGCCTACACCTGTTAAGGAAAAAGCTTTACAGTATGATATACCTGTGTATCAGCCCGAAGCTTTAAAAAATAACAGCTTTTTGGGTAAATTAAATCAATTGGATCCGGATATAATTATAGTAGCGGCATACGGTCAGCTTTTGCCGGGATATGTTTTGGATTATCCAAAATACGGCTGCGTCAATGTTCATGCTTCGCTTTTGCCTAAGTATCGCGGTGCCGCTCCCATACAGTGGAGCATAATCAACGGTGACAAGACAACCGGAATTACCACAATGTATATGGACAGGACTCTTGACACAGGGGACATGATTTTACAATACGAAATTGAAATCGGAAGTGACGAAACCGCAGGAGAACTGTTTGAGAGACTGTCTAAGCTTGGCGGTGAGCTTATTGTTAAGACGATAAATATGATAGCGGATGGGAACGTTTCGGTAACCAAACAGGATAATGACAAGTCTTGCTATGCGCCGATGTTGACAAAGGATGTTGGTCACATCGACTGGAAAATGGGCTCAGACGCAATAATCAATTTAATTCGCGGCACAAATCCGTGGCCTTTGTCCTATTCCGAGTATAAGGGAGAAATTATGAAAATATTCAGAGCCGAGCATGGAAACAATAATGTCTCCGGCGTGCCGGGACAGATTATAGGAATAACGGATAAGAAAATCGAAGTATGCTGCGGTGATAACAGATCGATTTTGATTGATGAAATCCGGTTCAAGGGACGCAAGCGAATGACTGTTTCAAGCTACCTTAACGGAAATACAATAGAAACCAATGAAGTACTCAAGTAATCTGGAGGAATATAGATGTATTATTTTAATATGTTTGACCCAACGGTCGTTTTACTGATACCCGCGATTATATTGGCGTTTGTGGCTCAGGCGCTTGTTTCAAGCAGATTTAATAAGTATTCAAAAATCTCGAATATGCGCGGTCTTACCGGCGCGGATGCCGCAAGGCTTATTTTGGACAGAAACGGACTGAGGAATGTTCCTATTCGCCGTGTCGGAGGAAATTTAACGGATAACTTTGACCCTCGCGCCAATGCTATTAATCTATCTGACTCAACTTATGCAAGCAACAGCATAGGCGCTATCGGTGTTGCCGCGCATGAGTGCGGTCACGCGGTTCAGTACGCGACAGGTTATGCTCCGATAAGGATAAGGAATGGCATATTCCCTGTTGTAAATGTTTGCAGCAAGCTTTCAATGCCAATAATACTGATAGGTTTTTTCCTGACGGCGTTCGGCGGATTAGCGCCGGCTATTATTGACTTTGGTATAATTCTATACTGCGCGACTGTTGTGTTTCAGCTGATAACTCTGCCGGTTGAATTTAACGCCAGCAGCCGTGCTATTAAAACACTGGAGTCCTATCAAATGCTTAGTTCCGATGAATTAAAAGGCGCGAAAAAAGTATTATCCGCGGCTGCCTTGACATATGTTGCTGCGGCATTTTCAGCGTTGATGACGCTGCTTAGATTGATTTTGATTTCCAACAACAATAAACGCAGACGTTATTAAGGAGCCTTATGGAAATTAATTCAAGAGATATTGCCTTAAGGGTATTAATAAAGCTTGACAGGGACGGCACATATATAAATAAAGCAGTTTCGGATGTATTCAATAAATACGATATATCCGATGTTGACAGAGCCTTTGTGAACGAGCTTGTCGCGGGCTGTGTAAAAAATCGATATCTTATTGACTATATTATAATGCAGTTTTCAAATATAAAAATAAAAAAGATGTCGGTTGCCGTGCGGAATATTTTGGAGCTGGGGACATATCAGATTGTTTTTATGGACAGAGTTCCGAATTCCGCCGCCTGTAACGAGAGTGTTAAGCTGGGCAAAAAATATGCATCCCGTTCTTACGGCTTTATTAACGGCGTGCTTCGAAATATGTGCAGGAATATAGACGATATTGAATTTCCTGATAATCACGGTAATAAAATCGATTATCTTTCAATAAGATATTCATATCCAAAATGGATACCCGAAAAGCTTATAGCTGATTACGGCTATGAATTTTCCGAGGAAATACTCAAGGCAGCGAACCGAGTGTATCATCCCGCGATACGCAGAAATATACTGAAACCCGCGAATTCGGATGAGTTTATTGAATTATTAAAGCGGGATGGTATATGTGCCGTACCTGTTTCTGACATACGGAACTGTTATGAGGTTGTTGGAAAGCTTGATATAAGCAAATCGGATACATATAAAAACGGAATGTTCACCTTGCAGGATAGAAGCTCGCAGCTTGCATCGATTGTATTGGATCCTCAGCCGAATGATTTTATTATAGACGTTTGCGCCGCTCCGGGCGGCAAAACAACGCATATTGCGGAGCTTATGGGAAACCGTGGGGAAATTATCGCGTTTGACGTATACGACCATAAAATCAATCTGATAAACAACGCCGCTAAGCGATTGGGGATTGATATAATAAAAGCGAAAAAGCACGATGCGGCGGTTTTCCTACCCGAATATACGGAAAAAGCGGACAGAGTTTTGGTTGACGCGCCATGCTCCGGACTTGGCGTTGTGCACACAAAGCCCGATATAAAATGGCACAGAAACGAAGCGGATATTGACGAATTGCTTAAACTCCAATCGCGGATTTTGTCGGCTGCGTCGCGATATGTAAAACGCGGCGGTTTACTGGTTTACAGCACCTGCACAATATTAAAGGACGAAAACGAGAGACAAATTAATAGCTTTCTTGAAAAAAACAGCGATTTTAAGCTTAACTGCGAGAAAAAGCTATTTACTCATATAAATAGCGGAAGCGGATTTTACATCGCGGCGCTGAATAGGATTTAGAGGCATATTTATGGAAAAAATCAACCTAAAGGATTTATCCCAAAGGGAGCTTTATGAATTTATAATATCACTTGGTGAGCCAAAATTCAGAGCGGCTCAAATATATAAATGGCTATATAGCGGCATAACCGATTTTGATGAAATGACGAATATTCCTAAGAGTCTTAGAGAAAAACTGAGTGAGAATTTCATAATTAGCAGCATGAAAATAGAAAAAAGATTTGTTTCAAGTCTTGACGAAACAAGGAGATATTTGTTAAAATTAGTAGACGGCAATTATATTGAGTCGGTTCTTATGAAATATCACCACGGGTATTCCCTATGTATTTCATCGCAAGTCGGATGTGCCATGAGCTGCCGCTTCTGCGCTTCCACAAAAAACGGGAAGGTACGAAATCTTACCTCAGGTGAAATCGTTGACCAGGTTTTAACTGTTCAGAGAGATTTGGGAGAGCGTATTTCAAACATTGTTTTGATGGGCGTAGGTGAGCCGCTTGACAACTTCGAAAATGTTACCGCTTTTATTGAAAACATAAATAATCCGCTCGGGCTGAATATAGGACAAAGGCATATTACCCTTTCAACCTGCGGTATAGTAGATAAGATTTACCGTCTGGCTGATATGAAACCGCAAATTACGCTGGCTGTTTCACTCCACGCGGCAAATGACAAGGCAAGAAGTGAGATAATGCCTATAAACAAGCGTTACTGTATTGCGGAGTTGCTGAAAGCATGCGGGTATTACGCTGAAAAAACAGGACGTAGGCTGACGTTTGAATATACGCTTATAAGCGGAGTAAACGATTTTCAAAAAGACGCGAGAGATTTATCGTTGTTGCTTAAAGGGTTGCTATGTCACGTTAATTTAATACCTGTAAACAGTGTTGAAGGAACCGGATTTTCTCCGGCGAAGGATAAAAACATACAAGAATTTTTAAGAATACTTAATTCAAACGGGATACCGGCAACGGTGCGCCGCGAATTGGGAAGCGACATCTCGGCGGCGTGTGGACAGCTTCGTTCGCGGATATAGCTTAATATGACAGAGGAAGGAGAGGTAGCATTGCGATTTGATGTTTATGGAATTACTGATACCGGATGTGTCAGAGAGCTGAATGAGGACAGCTACTCAATATGCGGTTTTAAGAAAAATTCAGAACCCGGTTTTTGTGTTGTTGCCGATGGAATGGGCGGACATAATGCCGGTGAAGTAGCCAGCAAGCTTGCTGTGAATTTCATTAATAAATCCTTAAACGACATACTGACAGAAAATGATAATCCTGATATACCTCGGCGTATAAACGACGCGCTTAACTCAGCAAACGAAAGTATCTATCGTATGTCAAAGAACGACAGCAGCAGAAGCGGAATGGGAACAACCGCTGTAGTATGTGCCTTTGCCAACAGTGAGGGTTATATCGCGAATATCGGTGACAGTAGGGCATACGCGTGTAGGAACGATGAGATTTATCAGATAACCGTTGATCACTCAATTGTTGAGGAAATGGTCGCGAACGGTTCTATAACAAAAGAGGAAGCGAGAATTCATCCGCAAAAGAATATAATCACCAGAGCCGTTGGCAGCGATGAAAAGACAAAAGCGGATATATTTGAATATGAATATAAGTCCGGAGACAGTATTGTCATGTGCAGCGATGGTTTGACCGGTATGGTTGAAGATAATGTGATTTTGGATATTGTTAATAAGGGGAGTAATTCAAAGGATATTGCGGAAAAGCTTTGCGATATAGCAAAGCAAAACGGCGGTCTGGATAATATAACTGTTATAGTGATACGGATTATTGAGGAGGAAAATACCATATGAATATGATTGGTAAGGAAATAGACGGAAGATATGAAATTCTCGAGGAAATAGGAAAAGGCGGCATGGCGCATGTGTATAAATCACGTGACAAGGCGCTTAACAGACTGGTTGCCGTAAAGGTACTCAAAGAGGATTACAAGGATGACAAAGCGTTTATACGCCGCTTTAACGTTGAGGCACAGGCGGCTGCAAGCCTCTCTAATCCGCATATAGTTTCTATATATGATGTAGGCTGCGAGGACGGTTTGCATTATATCGTTATGGAATATATCGAGGGAGAAACTTTAAAAGAGTATATTGACCGAGTTGGTGTTATTCCATGGCGCGAGGCCGCGGAATATTCAATTCAAATATGCGAAGGTATTGAAGAAGCCCATAATAATTCGGTTATTCATCGCGATATCAAACCGCAAAACATTATTATGACACCCGATGGCGTGTTAAAAGTAACGGATTTTGGCATTGCGCGCGCCTCAACACAGACTACAACGACAATAGCAAGCAGCAGTACAATCGGAACCGCGCATTATCTATCGCCGGAACAGGCAAGAGGCGGATACACCGATGAGCGCACCGATATATATTCCATGGGCGTTGTTATGTACGAAATGCTGACAGGTAAGCTGCCTTTTGATGACAGCAGCGCTGTCGCTATCGCAATCAAGCATCTGCAGGAAACTGCAACTCCTATAACAGAAATAAATCCCGATGTGCCGTCATCACTTGAAAGAATTGTTATGAAGGCAATGTCAAAGGAACAGAGCGAGAGATACGCTTCAATATCTGATATGATTGCCGATATTAACCGTGTTTTGATTAATCCCGAGTCCGATATTTTCAGCAGAAGAGGAAGCTCTGACGCAATTACCGTTGACGATGATTTGTCAAGCACCATAAAGCTTCCGAGCCTTGATAATACAGAAAAAACCGGCGGCAGTAATATTCCGGGTATTGATTTTGACGATTATGACGAACAAGACAGAGAATATGACGCTATGGAACGATTAAACGAAAAGAGAGCAAGTAGGCTTAAAAAGAAGAAGAACCGCAAGGTTGGCTTTATCGCATTTTTATCAGCCTTGATATTTTTGGCGGCTGCGTTCGCGGTCACGTTCGCTGTAACGGACGGCTTTGGTATTTTTGGCAATAATTCGGAACAAGTTCAAGTACCTAATATTGTCGGCATGACATTGAAGGACGCTCAGTCTCAATACGGAAGCGAGTTTAGCATTATAGAACAAAGCAAGGAGGAAAGCACTCTTCCCGCCGATACAATTATATCACAATCCCCGGAGGCGGGAACATCGACTACCAACGCTAATAATATTATAATAAGAGTCGTTGTAAGCGCGGGTAATGTTGAGTCGTTTACGTTAGATGATTATACGGGCCGGACTTACGATGAGGCAAAGGCTGATTTGGAAAGCAAGGGATTAATCTGTAATAAAATCGACTCACCAAACGCATCGGTTGAGGAAGGTATTGTATTTGAGCAGAGCCGCGCTAAAAACACAAAGGTTTTTGTCGGTGACGAAATAACTCTCACTGTAAGTTCCGGCGTTTCAAACACATCTGAACCCAACAAAGAGACTGAAACCGAAAAAAATGAAAATAACACAAGCTCGCAAATTAACAGCAGCGAGAAAAATACAGCCGTGTCAAGCGATGATGATGACAGTTCTTCTCATAGCTCGGGTGTAAGCGCCGGCGGCAGCACAAATTCAAGCAGCAACGGATCTTCCAATAATAACAACGATACTGATTATGACGATGATAACAGCTCCGGCAGTTATTCATCATCATATGATGATTCAGACTCAGACAGCGTAGGCTCAACAGACTCTGACAGCGACAATTCAGACTCAAGTAGCGGAAGCGCTGCAAGTGAGCTTGAGGATTAAGGGAGATTTGAATGTCAGCCGATAATATTAGCATACAAGGCAGAATTATAAAAGGTATCGGGGGATTTTATTATATAAATTCATCCGATACCGTTTACGAATGCCGAGCGAGAGGACGGTTTCGAAAAGAAGGAATAACCCCACTTGTTGGGGATATTGTGCAATGCAATATTGATGTTGTGTCAAACACAGGTCTTATATGCGGTATTCTGCCGCGCAGCAATTCGCTTATCCGTCCCCCGGTTGCAAATGTTACAAAAATTGCGATCGTATTTTCTGTCACAAATCCTAAGCCCAATCTTTTGACGGTGGACAAGCTTATAACCTCTGCGATGTACGCGGGAATTAAGCCTATAATATGTATAAACAAAACTGATTTGAGGGACGGTTCCGAATATCACAAAATATATTCCTCCGCAGGCTTTGACACGATAGTTTTAAGCGCCGAGACAAAAGAGAATGTTGATGTTCTCACGGAAAAGCTTACGGGAGAGATTACCGTATTCGCCGGTAATTCGGGCGTCGGAAAATCAAGCCTTCTGAATTGCATATTAAAAAACGCCGATTTGAAGACAGGAGAAGTAAGCGATAAGGTCGAAAGAGGCAGGCATACAACCCGTCACTGTGAACTTATTCCTCTTGACAATAAGAATGGGTATATCATTGATACACCCGGCTTCAGTTCATTTACTGTCTCTGACATAGATGAAAAAACACTTCACACACTCTATCCTGAGTTCTCGCCTTATACCGATAGCTGTAGATTTCAGGACTGCAGTCATACAGTCGAAAAGGGCTGTAGGGTTCTTGAAGCCTTAAAAGACGGAAAAATCAGCAAATCAAGGCATGAAAGCTATATCGCTCAATATAAAGAAATACTGGAAAATAAGACATACTAACACGGAGGATACATTAATGCCGAAAATAATAATTTCTCCTTCAATTTTAGCGGCTGATCCCGCAAATTTGGAGAGAGATGTAAGAAAGGTGGAGGAGGCAGGAGCCGACTATCTGCACATTGATATTATGGATGGACATTTTGTTCCGAATTTAAGCTATTCATCTGCGGTTGTTAAAGCCCTGAGGAATAAATCAAAGCTGGTTTTTGATGTTCACCTAATGCTATCGGAGCCTGACAGATTCATTGATGATTTTGCTGAAGCCGGAGCAGATATTATAACTATTCACCAGGAGGCAGTGCGGGATTTGCGCGCAACACTCATGCACATAAAAGGTCTTGGAATTAAGGCGGGTGTAAGCGTAAAACCGGAAACATCGGTTGACAAAATTACAGATGTTTTGGACATAGCGGATCAGGTTTTGCTTATGACGGTTGAACCGGGCTTTGGCGGACAATTATACTTACATACTGTTGACAAAAAGATTAAGAAGCTCCGTAAAATCATTGACGACAGAAATCTTAGCGTTGATATTGAGGTTGATGGCGGAATAACATCCGATAATGTTGAAACGCCGGTAAAGGCAGGCGCGAATGTTATTGTATCCGGTTCCGCGATTTTTCATTCATCAAATATTGCCGAAGCAATATCAAATATGCGTAAGCACGGAAATCAAGGAGTTGTTGAATGTGAGGTCAATTATATTTAGCGGTGCGAAAATCTCCGATTACAGATATTTAAATAATTTTGATTTTAATAATTGCTTTATAATATGTGCTGACGGAGGGTATAATCATGCTAAAAGATTAAAAATTGTTCCCGACGTTATTCTGGGAGATAACGACTCGTATGATTTGAGCTTTCCGGATAATATTGAGCACATTCTATATCCACCTGAAAAGGACAAAACAGATACAAATATAGCCGTCGATTACGCGATTGAGCACGGCGCTGATGAAATTATTCTCCTTGGAGGAATAGGAGGACGTATTGACCAGGAGTATTCACATTTTTGTTTAATGAAATATGCTTTGGATAAAGGCGTTAAGCTAAAAATGCTTGATGATATAAACGAAATATGGATGGAAGATAAGCCGTTTAAACTTTTTAAAAATAAAAGAAAGTATGTTTCGTTTTTTCCGTATGGTAATTCTGTCGAAAATTTCACCGTTAAGGGGCTGAAATATGAGACCGACGGTATGCTTCTTTCAAACGGATTGGTGCAGGCATCAAGCAATGAGTTTTCTAAATCGGACAAAGCGTATATTTCATTTGACAGCGGAACCGTGCTTGTTATGCTTTGCGATGACAGGCTTTAAGAGCGGATTTTTAGAACGCTTGGAATATCTTGGGAATGGTTGAATTTTTATTTTGGATTTGTTGAATTTTTTTGGAATATTTTTTGGAATATTAATTTGGAATAATTTTGTCAAATAATTTTGTGGAATATTTTTGTGGAATATTTTGGAAAGGTTGAAATATTTATGAAAGTGAAATTTCGGATTACCGCCTGTTTTTTGATAATAGCCGTGTTATTTTTAAGCTCTTGTTCCGATAAAAAATCCTCTGTACCTGAGAATGACTATTCCGCGATTGTTCCCTTCAGCGAAATTTTTTATGAATTCAATGAGATTAAACAAGTTGCCGATGAGTTGTCTAACAGCTCCGTTGATGAGAACTGGTGGTTGACTTTTGATGAAATATCTGATAATGTAGCCGCAGCTTACTTAGCAAATCTTAATATTGTCAACAGTCCTGAGCTTGACGATATCGACACTGTGTTAAATCAGGCGTTGGTCGGTATACTTGATGAATATAAAAACGCGTTTGAAATAATGGAGGCCGCAAAAGGAAACAGTGATGAAGAGATACTACGGTACGCATTTAATGACTTTACGAACAGAATAATTTATGCGGATGATAAGTGGGATCAGACTATTTTGTTGATTACAGCGACTGAAAATACTGATAATTCTATAAGTTCAGCAAATCCTGAAAATGTCGCAAATCCTGAAAATACAGCAAATTCCGTAAATTAGGCAAATTCGGCAAACATCTAAAGCAGAGAAGTATGATTTTTACATAAATAAATCGGGGCGTTATAGCTTAACACCCCGATATTTTATTAATTTTCTTATTAATTTTCTTAATTTATTTTTAATAAGCTTTAATAATTTTCTTTAATAATTTTTAAGAAGGTTTTCTTCCCTTTTTTGACAATCATTTCACCGTTTTCAAAATAACTGTTGTTAATGATTGAAGAAATATCCTTAACCTTTTCATTGTTCACAGACAAGCCGTTTTGCTGTATCAAACGTCTGCCTTCGCCCTTTGATGGGATGAGCTTGACCTCAAGCAGCAAATCAAGGATATTTATGCCGTTTTCGATTTTTTCGGCGGAAACAGAGGCAGAGGGCATATTGTCCGTATTTCCATTTCCACTGAATATTGCCATTGCGGCATCGTTGGCTTTTTTGGCTTCCTCCTCACCATGAACCATTTTTGTAACCTCATACGCGAGGATACATTTTACCTTATTAAGTTCAGCTCCCTCGCATTTTTCGTATTCGGCAATCTGCTCAAGCGGAAGGAACGTAACAAGCTTTAAAAGACGAATAACATCCGCGTCATCAACATTTCTCCAATACTGATAGAAATCATACGGGGAGACTTTCTCGGGATCTAGCCACAGAGCGCCTTTTTCGGTTTTGCCCATCTTCTTTCCTTCGCTCGTTGTAAGTAATGTAAATGTCATACCATATGCCTGCTTGCCGTCCTTACGTCTTATAAGCTCAATTCCGCCGATTATGTTTGACCATTGATCATCGCCGCCGAATTCCATAATAGCGCCGTAATCCTTGTGAAGCTTATAGAAGTCATAGCCCTGCATAAGCATATAATTAAACTCAAGGAACGACAATCCCTTTTCAAGTCTTGTTTTAAAGCATTCGGCAGTAAGCATTCTGTTTACCGAGAAATGAACTCCAACCTCGCGCAGGAATTCAACATAGTTCAAATCAAGCAGCCAGTCGGCGTTATTTACCATAATAGCTTTTTCACCGTCAAAATCTATGAACTTTGACATCTGCTTTTTAAAGTTATCAGCGTTATGCTGAATTTCTTCCTGAGAAATCATAGGACGCATATCAGCCTTACCGGTAGGGTCGCCAACCATAGTTGTGCCGCCGCCGAGTAATACAATTGGTCTGTGACCCGCGTTCTGCATGTGCTTCATAACAATCAGCTGCATGAAATGACCGATATGCAGGCTATCAGCCGTCGGGTCAAAGCCTATATAAAAAGTAATCTTTTCCTTTCCGAGCAGCTCACGAATTTCATCCTCATGGGTAGTTTGCGCGATAAGCCCGCGAGCCTTAAGGGTATCAAAAACATTTTCGTTATTCATTATCGGTATTCTCCTTTTCCTCATCATCTATAGGTACTGTAACGGAAATCCCCAATTCATCAAGCTGCTTTTTGTCAACATAGCTCGGCGACTTCATCATTATTTCTGACGCGGTTTGAGCCTTAGGGAACGGAATAACATCACGAATTGAGTCGCAGCCCGCCATAATCATGACCAATCTGTCAAATCCGTAGGCAAGTCCGCCGTGAGGTGGTATTCCGTATTTAAACGCTTCAAGCAAATAACCGAAGCGGTTCCAAGCCTCATCATGTGTAAATCCGAGCGCTTTAAACATTTTCTCCTGTAATTCAGAATTGAATATTCTAAGGCTTCCGCCGCCGATTTCATTACCGTTTAAAATAATATCATAAGCCTTTGCCCTGACATTTTGCGGCTCGGTTTCGAGCTTGTCAATGTCCTCATCAACAGGATGCGTGAACGGGTGGTGCTTCGCGACATATCTGCCCTCATCCTCGGAATACTCAAATAGCGGAAAGTCAGTAACCCACAAGAAGTTCAGCTTTGTCTTATCAATCAGGTCAAAGCGTCTCGCGACTTCAAGTCTTAAATTTCCGAGCGCATCATACACAATCTCGTTTTTGTCAGCGATAATCAATATCGCATCGCCTACCTCAGCCTCGGTCTTTTTAAGTATCGCGTTTATCTCGTCTTCTGATAAGAACTTGGTGATTTGAGAGCGCAGCTTTCCGTCCTCAACAACAATCCATGCCATTCCCTTAGCTCGATAGGTTTTAACGTACTCTCCAAGGCTGTCAAGCGTTTTGCGGGTAAGCTTGCCGCCCAGACTCTTCGCGTTTATACAGCGCACGCTGCCGCCGTTTTTAACAGCTTCAGAAAACACTTTAAAGCCGCAGCTTTTAACCTCGTCTGAAATATCGACAAATTCCATTCCAAATCTTGTATCCGGCTTATCAGAACCAAACCTATCCATAGCCTCGCTATAGGGTATTCTTATAAACGGTGTCCGGACATCAACACCGATAGCTTCTTTAAATACCTTTTTCAAAAATCCTTCGTTGATTTCGATTATTGTATCAATGTCAACAAACGAAAGCTCCATGTCAAGCTGCGTAAATTCAGGCTGACGGTCGGCTCTTAAGTCCTCATCTCTGAAGCAGCGTACAACCTGGAAATATCTGTCATATCCGGCAAGCATCAAAAGCTGCTTATACTGCTGCGGTGACTGCGGAAGTGCGTAAAATTTGCCTTGCTGAACACGGCTCGGAACAAGATAATCCCTTGCACCCTCAGGCGTACTTTTAGTGAGCATAGGCGTTTCAATCTCAAGGAACCCGTTATCATTAAAGTAGTCACGTGCGATTTTCGCTACTTTATGACGAAGCATCATATTTCTTTGCATATCGGGACGTCTTAAATCAAGGTATCTGTATTTAAGGCGCAATGCGTCGTTTGTATCAATTCCTTCCTCAATGTAAAACGGAGGTGTTTCGGATGAATTGAGAATTCTCAGTTCATTTACAAAAATTTCAATCTCGCCGGTTGCCATATCCTTGTTTATGTTTTCCGGCGTTCTCTTTATAACCGTGCCATTTACAGCTATAACATATTCGCTTTTTAAGCGTTCGGACTTTTCAAAAACATCTCTCTCAGTCGCGTCATTGAACGCAAGCTGAACAATTCCCGTTCTGTCGCGCAGGGTGACAAAATTCACTCCGCCAAGACGTCTGTTCTTTGCGACCCAGCCCATAAGCGTAACTTCCTGATTTTCATTTGCTGACGTAAGCTCGCCGCACATATTTGTTCGTTTAAAGCCGGTCAGATTTTCAAATTCCATTGTTAATTTCTCCTTAGCCTTATATTATTCAGATTTGATTATATCATATATTGTATCAATTGACAATTCACAATTTTTGACCTCGCCATTTGTCATATTCTTTAAATCAATAATTCCGTTTGCAATCTCATTATCGCCCAAAACAACGCTGTACCTTGAGCCAAGCTTATTAGCGTATTTCATTTGCGCCTTAACGCTTCTGCCGCATAAGTCTCGTTCTGCCCACAGTCCCCTTTGCCTAAGGGTGTAAACAAGTCTTTGCGCCTCAATATCCGCGTTTTCACCGATAGCCGCAACAAATATATCGGGAGTTTTGGGAGTTACAACATCAATTCCCTGATTTTTGAGTATTAATATAAGCCGTTCAATTCCCAAGGCAAAGCCGATGCCTGGAGCAGGCTTACCGCCCAGTTCTTCTACCAGACCGTTGTATCTGCCGCCGCCGCATACGGTTGACTGAGCGCCCAAATCATCAGAGGTGATTTCAAATACCGTTTTTGTATAGTAGTCGAGACCTCTCACGATATCCGGATCAATTTTATAGTCAACACCAAGACTGTCCAGATATTTTTTAAGACTCTCAAAATGCTCCCTGCAATCGTCGCAGAGGTAATCAATCATCTTTGGCGCTTTCTTGCTGAGTTCACCGCATATCGGAGATTTACAGTCTATAATACGCATAGGATTTTTTTCAAGCCTATCCTTGCAGGTGTCGCAAAGCTCATCATGATGTGAATTAAAATATTTTCTCAGCTCCTCGTTGTAACAGGGCTTGCATTTTTCACAGCCGATACTGTTTAGGTTAAGAGTAAGGTTTTTAATTCCAAGCTCCTTGAAAAAGTCAAGAGCAAGCATAATTATCTCGCTGTCGGTTGACGGAGCCTCGCTGCCGAAGCATTCAAGCCCGAACTGATGAAATTCACGCAAACGTCCGGATTGCGGCTTTTCATATCTGTAGCATGAAATCAGATAATAAAGCTTAGTCGGCTGAGGATTGGCATACAGTGAATTTTCAATATAGCTTCTCGCAAGTGATGCGGTTCCCTCAGGGCGAAGAGTTATGCTGCGTCCGCCCTTGTCGTTAAAGGTGTACATTTCCTTTTGCACAACATCAGTTGTATCCCCAACTCCACGGCTAAACAGAGAAGTATCCTCAAAAACGGGAGTTCTTATCTCTTTATAGCCGTATTTGGTGCAAACATCTGCGGCAGTTTTTTCTATCAAGCGCCATAAGTCAACATCTCCCGGAAGAATATCTTCCGTTCCTCTGGGTTTCTTTATCATTAGCTTTTCTCCTTTACCGTATTTTTCAAAATGCCGATACCGCTTATATCAACCTCAACAATATCACCCGGCTTCATCGGACCTATTCCGGAAGGTGTTCCGGTTGTAATCACATCGCCGGGATTTAGCGTCATTACTTTTGAGATTTGCGAAACAAGATTATTTACGCTGAATATGAAGTTTGAGGTATTTGAATGCTGCCTAACCTCACCGTTCAATCTAAGCGTAATATCAGCGTTATCTCCGTCAAGCTCAGTTTCGATAACGGGACCCAGCGGCGCAAATGTATCAAAGCCCTTTGCTCGTGTCCACTGCGAATCTATAGCCTGTAAATCTCTTGCCGTAACATCGTTGAGACAGGTATAGCCCAAAATATATTGTGCGGCATCAGCCTCACTGACATACGAAGCGGTTTTTCCGATAACAACAGCCAGTTCAGCCTCGTAGTCCACCTGCTTTGACATGGGCGGATATATTATATAATCACCGCTGCCGATAACGGAGGAGGATGGTTTTAAAAAAAGCGCCGGAAAATCGGGTATTTTTAACTTCATTTCCTTTGCGTGGTCGCTGTAATTCAGTCCAACGGCCACAATTTTTGACGGACTGCAAGGCGGCAAAATTTTCACATCCTCAGGTCTTAAAACAATGTCCGTATCGGAAAAGTATTCAAATATATCCCCCTCAAGCAGAGAAAACGTGTTATTATCGTTTAGTCTTGAATAGTATGTTTCGGTTTTGTATTCAATTCTGGCAAATTTCATTATATCATCTCCGATTATTTTTGATTGGCGGAATAGGCGGAAAGAAGCTCGTCAATAAGCCCGGCAAGCTCTTGCCGTCCGGTTCTCTTTTCCGCCGAAAACGGTATTAATACGCTGCTCTCATCCATCGTCAAATCATTATATATGGTTGTCAGATTTTTATCAATCTGAGATTTTTTCACCTTATCTATTTTTGTCGCAACCACTATCTGACTGAAATTATAGTGTCTTATCCAGTCGGACATCATAATATCCTCCTTAGATGGCGCGTGTCTTGCGTCAACAAGCTGTATAATCTGTACAAGGTTATATCTGTTTGAGAGGTATGTGTTGATCATATTTGACCATTTTTCAAGCTCGGTCTTTGATACCTTTGCGTAACCGTATCCCGGCAAATCAACAAGACGGTATCTGTCTTTATCAATCCTATAAAAATTTATTGTAGCGGTTTTCCCGGGTGTGCCGCTGGTTCTTGCCAGCTTATTACGGTTGGTAAGACAGTTTATCAGTGATGATTTCCCCACATTTGAACGCCCCGCAAAGGCAATCTCAGGCACAAGCGTGTCAGGGTACTGCTCCGGAGTTACAGCGGTTTTTAACAGAGCCGCGTCAATATATTCCATTTCCTAACCTCCGTTAAATTTTTGGAATTTTAACATTACTATCAATTTTTGAACCAAAATCTCTGTCAATATCAAGCGGAATAAGGCTTTTTTCCGGCTTTGCTTTAATAGAAATAATCGGTCTGAGCGGCTTAACAAGGGCGTTGTCAAGCACATCGTTCATGGTTTTCGCAAACACAAATTCCATATTGTTCTTAACAATTTCGGGCAGTTCATCATAATCAGCCTTATTGTCATAAGGAATAATCACTTTTTTCATACCAATGCGGAGCGCGGCAAGTGTTTTTTCTTTGAGTCCGCCGATAGGCAAAACATTTCCCCTCAGCGTTATTTCGCCTGTCATAGCTACATCGTGTTTGACGGGCATTCCGGTGAGCGCGGAAATCATGGCAAGTGTCATGGTTATTCCTGCGGAGGGACCGTCCTTCGGTATCGCACCCTCGGGAACATGTATATGTAAATCATATTTTTTGTAAAAATCCGATTTTATGCCGAATTTATATGAGTTCGAACGTATATAAGTATATCCTGCCTTTGCGGATTCCTTCATAACGTTGCCAAGGTTTCCGGTAAGCTCAAGCTTCCCACTGCCTTCCATAACATTGACCTCAATTGAAAGAGTTTCGCCTCCGACCTCAGTCCACGCAAGTCCGGTTGCCGCACCTACCGTGTCACGTTTGTCTGATTTACTTATGTTATACACCCTTTTACCGAGATATTCCGAAACGTTCTTTTTTGTTATGCTGACATGAAAATCTCTGTCCTCAACGGTTTTTACCGCGGCTTTTCTGCATGCCTTTGCAATCGCACGTTCTAAGCCTCTTACACCTGATTCGCGGGTGTAGCCATCGATTATCTCCTTTATGCCGCCGTCCGTAAAGCTTATATTCTTTCCGGTAACACCGGCTTTTCTACGCTGCTTCGGAACCAAATAACGCTTTGCTATTATCAGCTTTTCGTCCTCTGTGTAACCCGAAACCTCAATTACGTCCATTCTGTCCAACAATGGACGCGGTATGTTGCCAAGACTGTTCGCTGACGCGATAAACATAACATTTGATAAATCAAAAGGCAGCTCAACATAATTATCTCTGAATTCCTTATTCTGCTCCGGGTCCAAAACCTCAAGCATAGCGGATGTCGGATCCCCATTAATATCATTTGTCATCTTATCAATCTCATCAAGCAAAATTACCGGATTGTTAACACCCGCTTTTTTAATTGAATCAATAATTCTTCCGGGCATAGCGCCGATATATGTTTTTCTGTGACCTCTGATTTCGGATTCGCTGTGTACACCGCCTAAGCTGAGTCTTATATATTCTCTGCCAATTGATTTTGCCATCGAGCTGACAATGGACGTTTTACCCGTTCCGGGAGGTCCGACTAAGCATAAAATATTTCCGTTTACCTTGTTCGTCAGCTTTCTTACCGCTATATATTCCAATATACGCTCCTTAACCTTATCAAGACCATAGTGATCCTTTTCCATTTGTGCCTTCGCGGAGCTTATACTCAGGCTCTCTTTGCCGGATATATCCCACGGCAGACTCAAAACGGTTTCTATATATGTCTGCAAAAGCGCATATTCCTGAGATTGCTGCGGTAGCTTTGTAAGCCTTTTAAGCTCATCGTTCAGCTTTCCGGTTACCTCGGGCGATAGGTTTCTTTTTTCTATTTCTTCACGATATTTGCCTATTTCATTATTATATCCTTCGCCTTCTCCCAACTCATCCTGTATCACCTTCAGCTTTTCACGCAGAACGTAATCGCGCTGATTTTCATCTAAGTTTTGCTCTACCTGATCCATAATATTCTTTTCTATATCAAGCAGATCTATTTCCTCAGACATTATGGCTATAAGCCGCTCCATTCTGTCATCGATATTAATACAGTCTAAGACAGACTGCTTTAGAGCGGGCTTCACGGTCAAATTTGAAATAATAACGTCAGTCATTTCTCCCGGTTCATCTATAGACAACAGCGCTGACAGAGTTTCAGGTGAAATCCTGTCATATAGCTCAAGATATTCCTCGGTCAGATGCTGAATTTTACGCATAAGCAAACGTGTATATGTAACATCTTTACTCTCGATATCATCAAGCCGCTCAACCTCAACCTGCAAAAAGATGCCTAAATCAGAGAATTCGGTAATTTTGCCCCTATATTTGCCCTCAACCAAAATACGAACCGTACCGTCGGGCATATGAAGCGTTTGACGAACCTCACAAATCGTTCCGATCTCCGCTAAATCGGAAAGCTGCGGTGTCTCATCCTGAAAATCATTTTGGTAGCAAAGAAAAACCAGTTTGTTATGCTGCAAAGCATTCTCGACCGCATCAATTGATTTAGGTCTGCCAACATCAAAATGCAAAAGCATACCCGGAAATACAATTATTCCTCTCAAAGGAACAAGAGGCAATGTATATTTATTATCACTCATATCCTATACCTTATCTTTCTTAAAGTAATTTAAAATAATTTAAAATAATTTAAAGTAGTTTTAGTAATAAAAATGTTCAATTGGATTTAATTATACTATTAAAATCAATAAATATCAAGTACTAATCAAAATTTGATTGTATAAAAAAACAAAAATTAGAATTAATTTTTTGTGCAACGACTCCATTTTACAAATTTATTATTATTGTTGAAAAGTTAACATGTATCTGTTATAATAATCATAGCTATAAAAATTATATTGTTCGGAGGAAAAACTTTGATGTATCAGATGTATCAAATGTTATGCTATTTTTTTATATATGCATTTTTGGGGTGGTGCTGTGAGGTTGCGTTTGCCGCCATGGTTGACGGTAAATTTGTAAACAGAGGCTTTCTTAACGGACCTATATGCCCAATTTACGGATTTGGTGTAATATTCGTTTTGTATATCTTAAATCCTGTCAAGAATAATTTTATACTGCTATTCATCGGCTCTGTTATACTAACCTCAATTCTTGAGTATTTCACCGGGTTTATTTTGGATAAATTTTTTCATAAGCATTGGTGGGATTATTCAAAGGAACGCTTTAATATTAAGGGCTACGTCTGCTTGAGATTTTCAATACTGTGGGGAATGGCATGTTTGATTGTAGTGGATATAATTCAGCCTGTTTTTCATAGAGCGGTTGATTTACTCCCTCAAAAATTAGGTATTATATTGCTTATTGTTTTAACGGCCGCAATGATCTCAGATATACTTGTAACCGTTATCGGAATAAATAAAACGAACAAGCATTTAAAGCTCCTGTATGATACCGGACAGCAGCTGCATCGGCTCTCTGATTCACTGGGAAGCAATATTTCCGACGGGACAATTAACCTTGTTCAAAAAGGAGACATCGCAAAAGAGCATTTTGATGAAAAGCGCGTTAAAACAAGGACAGAATTTGAAAATCTGAAAAAAAGATATGACGAACTCCGTAACAATCCTCCTATGACTGAAAAACGTATTCATTTGGCATTTCCGAACCTGAATTTGATTGATAAGCATAAAAGCTTTACGGAAAAAACAAAGGAGGACAAGTCAAATGTCTAAAAAATTATTATGTATATTGCTATGCTTAGGATTAATGCTTTCGTTGAATTCATGTGCCGGCAGTGTAAGCTCTGATAATAAGCTTAGCGTTGTATGTACAATTTTTCCGGGGTATGATTTTGCCCGTGAGATACTGGACGGTATTGATGATATTGAACTTACAATGCTTTTGAAACCGGGTTCCGAAACACATTCATATGAACCGACACCGCAGAATATTATCGCAATACAGAATTGCGATGTATTTATATACACCGGCGGTGAATCGGATGAGTGGATTAAAAATATACTTGCTTCGATAGATACAACTGATATAAAACTTATTTCCATGATGGATTGCGTAGATGCTCTTGAAGAAGAAACAGTGGAAGGAATGGAGGAGGCAGAGTCTGAAAAAAGCTCACCATACGAGCCTGAATATGATGAGCATGTATGGACATCACCTCTTAATGCGATCAAAATAGTACAAAAAATCAGTGAGTCGCTTTATGAAATTCTTGATGACGAACCGAGAATGAGATGTGCCCAAAATACAGAAAGTTACATTAAGCAGCTCGCTGAGCTTGACCAAAGGTTCAGAGATATTACAGAAAACGGAGCACGCAGGACAATAGTTTTCGGCGACCGTTTTCCGTTTAGATACTTTGCCGATGAATACGGTCTTGAATATTATGCCGCGTTTCCGGGTTGTTCATCGGAAACAGAGGCAAGCGCAAGGACGGTATCTTTTTTGATAGACAAGGTAAACAACGACAATATACCTGTTGTATTTTATATTGAAATGTCAAATCAAAAAATTGTCGATACCATATGTAGTTCAACGGGAGCAAAAGCAATGCGGATGAGTTCATGCCATAATGTTACAGCGGATGAATTTAAAAGCGGTGTGACCTATCTAAGACTCATGGAAGAAAATGCCGAGGCTTTAAAAGCGGCTTTGAACTAAAGGAGCTGTCAATGAATAAAAAAAAGAAAGTAGTTGTAATAGGCGGCGGCCCCGCCGGTATGATGGCTGCGGGTACAGCAGCCGAAAACGGTCATAACGTAAGGCTTATAGAACAAAACGAAATTTTAGGGAAAAAGCTTATGATTACAGGCAAGGGACGCTGTAATGTCACAAACGCGTGCGAGGATATAGAAGACTTAATTAAAAACGTTCCGACAAATCCGCGTTTTTTATACAGCGCATTTTACAGCTTTCCCAACACATCAGTAATAGATTTTTTTAATAAACTTGGTGTTCCGACTAAAGTAGAAAGAGGCGGCAGAGTTTTTCCCGTGAGTGACAAAAGCGCTGATATTGTAAATGCCATGAGAAAATATGTAACTCAAAATAATGTTGAAATAATACATGACAGGGTTGATAATATTCAAACCGATATTAATAATGACACGGGCAGAAAGCGTGTTACCGGCGTAGTATGCGAGAAACGAAAAGTAATTAAGGCAGACCGGGTAATTATCGCGACAGGCGGTATGTCGTATCAAAAAACCGGTTCAACCGGCGACGGTTATTATTTTGCGGAAGAATTGGGGCACACCATTACCGATATAGTGCCTTCGCTTGTGCCTATAAAAGTTAAAGAGGACTGGATACAAGATTTAGTCGGATTAACTCTTAAAAATGTTGAAATTAAAGTCTTGAACTCAAAAGAGAAAATTATTTATAAAGACTTCGGAGAAATGATGTTTGCTCATTTCGGATTAACAGGTCCGATAATACTCAGCGCAAGTGCGCACATGCGTAATATGAAAACGGAAGGTTATAAAATTATTCTCGATTTAAAGCCGGCACTCTCGGTTTCGGAGCTGGATAAACGGATTATCAGAGATTTTAATGAAAATCTGAACAAGGATTTTAAGAACAGCATAAGCAAGCTTTTGCCAAAGAGAATGATTGATACCGTTGTTGCACTGTCAACGATAAATCCGCAAAGAAAAGTAAATTCAATAACAAAAGAGGAGCGGCTTGCGTTTGCAAACCTGCTGAAAAATATTAAACTTAATGTGCTTGATTTCTGTCCGATAGAGCAAGCGATAATCACATCGGGTGGAGTATCGGTCAAAGAAATTGATCCGTCAACAATGAAATCAAAGCTTGTAGACGGTCTGAGCTTTGCGGGTGAAATTATAGACGTTGATGCATATACAGGCGGATTTAATCTACAAATAGCGTTTTCGAGCGGCTTTCTTGCGGGATTTTCGTGCTGAGATGCGCTGGAATTTCGCCTTAATATTCCTATATAAAGTGGCTGTTAGAACACAGAATATTATCGAGAGCGCATATGTCAATATTGCCGTTATTATGCATCTGGTTATTGTACCGTTTACCCCGAGACTGTTTAATATTTCTTGAGTAGCTGTAATGATCAGACAGTGAACCAGATAAATATTGTAGGACGCTCCGGAAATGCTGATAAAAAATCCTTTGCCGCGGCTTTCCAGTGATTCGGTAAGTCCATAAGCGTATTGGTAAAATCCAAAGGTAGAAAACAGACAGAAGAATATAACGAATACTGCCGAAAATGAGTTGTTTATAACTCCGCCGTATTCCATGTAGGAGGTCACGCTGTGAAGTATGGCAAAAATAAGCCAGCCCGCATAAACAAGAAGTCTTGATCTGCTTAAAAAACGTATAAATTCGTTATAATACATTCCCGCGTACATTCCCAATATCCAGAACACCAAATACGATGGGAAAATCTTATGTATATACTCCGCCGATACTAAAAATGTTCTGAAAACAATGGAACAAACAACAGAAATAACAACTATAACAAAATTAAATTTAACGGATTTGTACTTGCTTAGTAATATCCAAAAAGGCATAAGGAGATAAAACTGCATTATTAAAACTATGAAATAAAACTGTGCGGAAAGGTCGCCGTTTAATATATATTTTATAAGTGAAACAGGATTAAAATCATAAATGTGAAAAGCGTACACAAAAATAACATAGTATATGATAACCATAACTATATACGGTAAATATATTTTTCTTATACGGTCAAGCAAAAAAGGCATGTATGCAAATCTGCGCTCGCTGAATTTATAAAACAGCTTCAAAGCGCTCGTGAATATGAATGCCGGAACAGCAAAGGTAGTAAGCTTTGTAATTGTGTAAAACACAATAGAGAGTACGCTCCACTTTGGAAAAACATTTACTCCCTCGGATAATACATGAATTAATATAACAAACATACACAGGAAGAATTCAAAAACTGAAACCTCCGTAATTTTTCTTTTCATTAAACTTACCTCAAACTTACCTCAAAATAATATTTTATACTATTCTACACTATTTTTCCAATTAAGTCAATCCCAATAATATTACATTATTTTTTAGTATTTTTTCACATTATGCAGTATAACAGTCCGAATATTTACACAATATATTTATATATACCGGAAATTGATACAAAGGAGAATTTGAATATGGACAATACAGCGTGGAAGAATTTTAAAGACGGTATTTGGAAAAATACAATAAATGTTGAGGACTTTATAAGATGTAATTATACACCATATGAAGGTGACGAAAGGTTTTTAAAAGAAAAAAGCAAAAAAACATCTGCGGTTTATAAAATAGTCAGAGATCTTACCGTTAAAGAAATAAAAGAAGGAATTATAGATGTGGAAACCGAGAGAATTTCAGGCATCGATAATTTTGAACCCGGTTATATCGATAAGGATAATGAGGTAATCGTCGGTTTACAAACAGATAAACCTTTGAAGCGTATCGTAAATCCATACGGCGGCATGCGTATGGTTGAGCAGTCGCTCAGTGAGTACGGATATAAGTTAAACAAAGAGATAGAGAAGCATTTCAAGGAGTACAGAAAGACACACAACGACGGAGTTTTTGACGCATATACCCAAAAGATGAGGACAGCAAGATCGGTAGGATTAATGACCGGGCTTCCGGACGCATACGGAAGAGGAAGAATAATAGGCGACTACAGACGTGTGGCTCTCTATGGCATTGACTTGCTCGTAGAACAGAAGCAAAGGGATTTTGATGACAGGGCAAGCCTTGATGCGTCTGACGAAGTTATAAGAATGAGAGAAGAAATTCGTATGCAGGTCAAAGCGTTAAAGCAGATAAAAAGTATGGCTGCAGGGTATGGTTTTGACGTTTCAAAGCCTGCTAAGGATGCAAAGGAAGCCGTACAGTTCACATATTTCGGTTATCTTGCCGCAATAAAAGAAAATAACGGAGCAGCTATGTCTTTCGGCAGAAATACCGCGTTTTTTGATATTTATATTTCACGCGATATGAACAGCGGTATTTTAACAGAGGAGGAAGCACAGGAGCTTATTGACCAATTGGTAATAAAGCTAAGACTTGTACGCCATTTAAGGACCCCGGAATACAATGAGCTGTTTTCCGGAGATCCCACTTGGGTAACCGAATCAATCGGAGGCATGGAAGCAGACGGAAAGCCGATGGTTACAAAAACGTCATTCAGAATGTTGCATACGCTTTCAAATCTCGATCCCGCGCCCGAACCGAATATGACGGTATTATGGAGCAATAATTTGCCCCGGAACTTTAAAAACTATTGTGCAAAAATGAGCATTGAGTCAGATGCAATACAATATGAGAACGATGACCTAATGCGCCCTCTGTTTGGAGACGATTACGGTATAGCCTGCTGTGTTTCATCGATGGAACTCGGAAAGCGCATGCAGTTTTTCGGTGCGAGAGTTAATCTTGTAAAAACATTGCTCATGTCGATAAACAATGGTTATGACGCAATCAAAGGTGTAAAGGTATTGGAAAACGCGGAACCTATGGAGAATGACGAATATCTTGATTACGAAAAGGTTATCGAATCATATAACAGATGCATGGAGGAGGTTGCGGAGTTATACGTAAACACCATGAATACCATTCACTATATGCACGATAAATACGCATACGAAGCAGGACAGATGGCGTTACACGATACCGATGTAAAGCGCTTTATGGCGTTCGGTGTTGCGGGAGTATCGGTTGTTGCGGACTCTCTTTCCGCAATTAAATACGCGAAAGTAAAGCCAATCAGAGATAAAAACGGATTGACATATGATTTTGAAACAATAGGCGAATATCCAAAATACGGAAATGACGATGACAGAGTTGACAATATTGCTGTTAAAGTTTTAGATAAATTTTACCATGAGCTTAAAAAACATAAAACCTACAGAAATGCGGAGCATTCGCTTTCTGTGCTAACAATAACGTCAAATGTTGTATACGGAAAGAAAACAGAAACAACACCCGACGGCAGAAAAATGGGCGAGGCATTGGCGCCGGGTGCAAATCCTATGCATGGCAGAGATGTAAACGGCGCACTTGCCTCGCTTAATTCTGTCGCAAAGCTGCGTTTCGCGGACTGCTGCAGAGACGGTATATCAAACACATTTTCTATTGTGCCTGACGCGCTTGGTAAAAGCGAGTCAGAAAGAGTCAATAATTTAGTCGGTCTCCTTGACGGATATTTTAAAAAGGGCGGATTTCACTTAAATGTGAATGTTTTAAACAGAGCAACACTCGAAGACGCAATGGAACATCCGGAAATGTACCCAACACTTACAGTAAGAGTCTCAGGATATGCTGTCAATTTTAACAGACTTACAAGAGAGCAGCAGTTGGAGGTAATAGCAAGAACATTCCACGAAAGCATGTAATAAGTTGGTAATAAAAATTAAATTAAGTGTAAATTGACAGTAATTGGCATCAAGCTACTGTAAAATATTTTGCTTTACAGTAGCTTGTTTGCAAATAATACATGTAAGTATATTTACTTTAAATAATTATTAAATTATTATATTCTAAAATCAACGTAATAGCGGTAAAAAAACTATGGATAAATCTTTATATGACAAGTTATATACTTTACAAATTATTTTAGAAATATTAAATTAAATCATAATATTTTACGGAGGCATTGAAGAATTTGGGCGATGTGGGCGGTTTGGTTGGTATAGATGTTTTAAATTCGGAAGTTATTGGCAACATTCATTCCTTTGAAAGCATGGGAAGCGTTGACGGACCCGGAATAAGGTCTGTTGTTTTTATGCAGGGATGCAATTTAAGGTGTGCGTTTTGCCATAATCCTGATACATGGTCAACCGCCCCAAATAATATATTAAGCACTAAGAATTTAATCAGTAAGCTTTTAAAGTTTAAGCCTTACTATGATGCCACGGGCGGTGGTGTTACTTTTTCAGGAGGCGAGCCGCTCTTGCAGCCTGAATTTTTGCTTGATATTCTGAAAAAATGCAAGTATTACAAAATCAATACAGCCATTGATACGTCCGGTATCGGACACTGTGGTGATAAAGTGTATCGTCCATGCTACGATGAAATTCTTCGATATACTGATTTGATTTTGCTTGATATAAAACATTTTGACAGTCAAATATATAAGCTTATAACACAAAGAGAAATTGCTTTATTTAATGAATTTTTAGATATTCTTAAAAATCATAATATCGATATTTGGATCAGAGCCGTTATAGTACCGGGTATAAATGACAATCTTGAATATATAAATAATTTATTCGAGTACACAAAAAGCATTGGCAACATTAAAAGGTTTGAAATACTGCCGTATCATACCCTTGGCGTAAATAAATATTCCAAGATGGGTATAAAATACAGACTCAGTAATACACCGCAAATGGATAAGGAGAAAGCAAAAAAATGGGAAAATTATCTTAATAAAAAATTATCTTAATAAAATTAATAAAAAATTAAATGGATAAATAAATAAAATTTTTCACAAAATTTTTTATATTTCTTGACAGATTACAGTATTATGGTGTATAATTCTATAGTCGTATACTTGTTTCCGTAGCTCAGCTGGATAGAGCGACCGCCTCCTAAGCGGTAGGTCGGGTGTTCGAATCACCTCGGGAACGCCAAGTTTGCCTAAGCGTTTTATTGGCGCTTAGGCATTAATATAGATAAAAATATAGATATAACCGTAGGAGGATTTAACAATGGAAAGACAAGGTAATTTGTTATCATTCAGACCTGATATTAAGGTTGTTGACGCTACACTTCGTGACGGAGGTCTTGTAAACAGCTTTTTCTTTGACGAAAACTTTGTGAAGGAACTCTATAAAGCCAATATCAAAGCCGGCGTAGATTATATGGAATTTGGATATAAGGCATCGACGGATATATTTGACGAAAAGGAATTTGGTAAGTGGAAATTCTGCAAGGAGGAAGATATACGTTCCATTGTCGGAGAAAATAATACTGATTTGAAAATTGCGGTAATGGCTGATGTTGGCAGAACAGATTTCAGACGTGACATTATTCCCAAATCGGAAAGCGTTATAGACCTTGTAAGAATTGCGACATACATACATCAAATGCCCGCCGCAATAGAAATGATTGAATATTGTCATGAAATGGGATATGAAACAAGCTGTAATATTATGGCAATTTCAACCGCTACAGAGACAGAAATAAATCTTGCGCTTGAACTCCTCGGAAACAGTAGTGTCGATGTCATTTATCTTGTGGACAGCTACGGCTCGCTTTATCCTGAACAAATTCAGAACTACTCAAATGTATATCTTGAAATGAGTAAAAAATATAATAAAACGATAGGAATTCATGCTCATAATAATCAGCAGCTCGCTTTTGCGAATACCGTTGAAGCCGCATCTTTAGGTGTAAGCTATCTTGACGCGACAATGATGGGTATGGGCAGAGGAGCCGGCAACTGCGCCATGGAGGCTATTATGGGCTTTGTCAAGAACCCAAAGTTTAAGATACTTCCTGTTCTCCGTTTCATTCAAGATTATATGTTGCCGCTTAAGGAATCAGGATTAAAATGGGGCTATGATATACCATACCTCGTAACCGGACAGCTCAATGTTCATCCGCGAACCGCAATTGCCGCAATAAAGGATAACGATACCAATTACAGTGAATTTTATAAGTCCACTTGGGATAAGGAAGCATAAACATTTCCTTACTTATACCCGTGGTAGCTTTGCGCGAAAAGAAATTGTCCTCGGAGTTGGTAGCAAATCAAATTGTACGACATATGCGCCTTTTTCTGTGTCAATTTCCAAAATACTTCCCTCGCCAAGATACTCATGCCGGACGCGAGCGCCGATTGGAAGCAGCGTACTCTCCAAGTTTTCCGGCATATACTTTTCGGAGCATGCGATATACTCCCGCGCGTCCGCGATAAGGCTGTCATTTGGCTTATGTGTGTATTTCAAAAGACCGCCGTCAATGTCAAGCACAAAGCGGGAGGGGTAGCGGGGCGAACCGTCAAAGTTACGTCCTTCCGCACCCGACAAGTACAATCGTTTCTCAGCACGGGTCATAGCGACGAATGCAAGCCGACGTTCCTCCTCCATACCGAGGAGGTCTTTAGTTTTTCTGGATGGAAATACGCCGTCATTCATACCACATAGGAACACATACGGGAATTCCAGTCCTTTCGCGGCATGGACAGTCATTAGCTTCACCTTATCGGAGATGTCCTCCGTGTCTGCATTCGTAAACAGAGCGACATGGGTCAGAAAATGCGTCGCCGTCGCTTCTTCGCCGCAGTTCGTTTCGTACTCATGCACGGACTGTTTAAGTTCCGCCAGATTGTCCAGACGTTCCTGACTGCCTTCAGTGCGCAGCATTGTCTCATAACCGCTCTCATTTAAAAGAGCGGAAAG
The DNA here is from genome assembly GCA_964442605.1 of uncultured Oscillospiraceae bacterium. Taxonomy (GTDB): domain Bacteria; phylum Bacillota; class Clostridia; order Monoglobales; family Monoglobaceae; genus Monoglobus. Next base: position 22,587 of record CAYTZR010000003.1, on the reverse strand, counting down.
CAGATCCGACACGGGCAATCCCGCATAACCTGACGAATAATCTTCAATCAGATGTACAAAACGCGCTGCTTTTGTACCCTTAAATATTTCATCGTCTAAATTTCGTTTCAGAGCGTTATACAATGTACATTCGTTTTCCGATGCGTATTTTTCCAGAAAATCCATACGCCGCTTTCCGATATTTCTCTTCGGGAGATTGACAACACGGCGAAAGGACAGGTCATCCTGTGAAACGACCATGCGAAGATAGGAAAGCGCGTCCTTTATTTCCGTCCGTCCGAAAAACGGGATACCGCTGTAAATATGATATGGGAGTTTCTCTTTCAGAAGCGCTTCCTCCACGCTGCGCGTCACATAATGAGATCGGTATAGGATTGTCATATCGCGGTAGTCTATTCCTTTTTCGTTGAGTTCCTTTATTTGAGATACAATCCATTCAGCTTCGGACTTCGCGTTTTCGGCAAAGTGAAATATAACCGGCGCTCCGTTCGGAAGAATGGGAAGAAGCTCTTTCTTTGTGCGGTGTTTGTTTTTATCAATAAGCGAATTTACCACAGCCAAAATCTGCGGCGTAGAACGGTAATTATTCAGCATCATAATTGTTTTGGTATCCGTAAAACGCTTGTCAAAGTCCAAAAGATATTTCACATTCGCACCGCGCCATGTGTAAATCGTTTGATCGGGATCTCCGACAATAAACAGATTATTATGATACCCGCATAGCGCCTCCATCAGCTCATATTGAAGGCTGTCAATATCCTGAAATTCGTCAATCATAATATATTCAAGGCGTTTTTGCCATTTCAGCCGAATTTCCTCTCTTTGCGCGAATATATACAGCGTGAATTTGATAAGATCATTATAATCAAGCCCGAAACATTTCTTTTCCTGATACAGATACCCGTAAAAAATAATCTCATCTGTCGCAGTCGCACTCAGATATTTCTCATGTAACGCGTCAATAGACAAATCTATCATATCGAGATAATATTCCGGTTTTTTGAAGAGCTTTTGAATTTCGATCATATTCCGTGCATCGGAGAAGGTCTTATCCCGCAAGGTCAGCTGACGCTCCTCATAGATGATGCGGAGCATGGCATCAATATCACTGTTGTCAAGGACGAGAAAGTTCTTTGGGTACTGCACCGCATAACTTTCCTCTTGGAGTATTGATACACAAAATCCGTGAAACGTATTTATATATCCCGTATCATTGTCACCGATTAGGTTTCGGATACGTTGACGCATTTCATTTGCCGCTTTGTTTGTAAATGTAACGCAGAGAATGTTTTCGGGCAGGATACCCAGTTCGTTCACCAAAAAGGCAAACCGGTGGGTCAGCGCCCGAGTCTTGCCGGAGCCTGCACCCGCGATAACGCGAATGTAACCTTCCGTTGCCGTCACGGCGGCAAGCTGCTCACTATTTAATATCTGTTCCATTTTCTCACCGGCTTTCTTATATACTCTTTTATTTGCCCGATGTTTGTCATATACCGTCTCAGATAAACTCCGGTTTTGCTGCGCTCGCTTTCGCATATCTCCGCCGGCGTACCTGCCGCGATGATTTCACCGCCGAGATCCCTCCGCGTAAAGAATACCGAGCGCCAATGAGGACTTGCCCGAGCCGGAAACGCCGGCTATCCCCACAATCTTGTTAAGCGGAATGTCAACGTCAATGTTTTTCATATGTACCCGTCCGCCGCGTATTTTTATTTTATCCGGTATCTTTTGATTTTCCATCTTAATTTACTCCTGCATTATCATTTCATTATCAGCTTCATACTTGAAGCCCCAATTCATCATTTCATAAAAGACAGGCATAAGATCCGTATTACTCCTGTGTTAGGTACAATTATTATACCAAGTATTACTCCTAAATGCAACCCTTTTGCTGATTTGCCGCAAGATTTCTCACAAACTCCGTCGCCGGATTATTAAGAAGCTCCATCGGTGCGGCAAACTGCTCGATTTTTCAGGCTCTTGAAGACGTTGCTATTTATTCGTTTAGGATAGCGGCGATATATTGAGGTACGGTTTTATTGACTTCATGTCCTACGCCGGGAATGATATGCAACTTTGCTTGCGGTATCAATTTTTTTAATTTTTTTGAAGCCTTTAAATTGGCGCTGTCTTTTTCTCCGCATACTATTGTTACCGGACTCTTCATTCCGACTAATTGAGAAGTAAAATCCAGTGTTCGCATGGAATGGGACAATTTTATCATATTATTTTTTGATATTCCCATAGCGGCAAAGGCCTTATTCGGCATACATCGAAACAATAAATTTTGAAAATCTGTCAGCAACCGAGGGACTTTATACTGTGCGCCGATTAGAATTAAAGAACAAACTTTATCTTCATGCCGGATAGCAAAGTCAAGCGCAAGAATTGCGCCTAATGAAATGCCGCAAATGCAGAATGCTTCGGCTGCATAGGCATAGCGTTCCTCCAGATTTGACAGAAGCCGGGAATAGGATATATCATTTACGTCAACAAAAAGATTTGGACAGTCTATATCGGAAGATAAAAGAAGTCGTGTTACAGATTCCCAGTCTTTCGGTGTTTGTCCTAAGCCATGTAAAAGCACTGTTTTCATTTTTCAGTATTTCCTTCCTTACGTAAAAATAAATAATCTAATACAAAACACGCAAGGGATAATACGAGAGTAATTCCGCTATTAAATATATCAGATGTAAAGTCAATCTGAGCTTGCGGGGAAAAATAAGACACAATATGAGTAATTGCAATCGGTACAGGTATTAAAATCAATAGAGCAAAACCAAATGCCCGATACCAACGCCTTTTGCACTTACAAAAAATGCCATAGATTATCCATATTGCAAGGATAATTATCAATGTGATACAAATACCCAACTTAAAAATGATTGTTTTTCCCAAAAGAAAAGAAAGTACACCCAGAACCGGAATTGGAATAATGCTGCTTACGGTTAAAGTTTTCAAAACAATTTTAGTTTTGGTTGTTAAAGCGGGGAAAAGCACAGACCATGCAGCAATGGCAGAGGAAGCAACAATTAATGACCAAGACAATCTTTCCGCGGTAAAGTAATCGCAAATTAAGCATATACAAATAGCTAACAATGCCGCAGCAGAAACAGTCGCCAAAATCATGCGTTTGATCTTTTCGGATAAATGAAGTTATATCTCAGCCTGTTTAATCATTTTTCATCAACTGCTCACTTTTTCTTATGCGAATTTATACTTACAAGAGGATTTTTGGAGACGGCATCTCTGATTTCCTCATTGTTGATATGTGTATAAATTTCTGTAGTACTAAGCTGTTTATGTCCTAAAATTTCCTGTAAAATTCTTATATCAACACCGGATTGATGCATAAGCGTCGCAGCCGTATGGCGCAACTTATGAGTTGTGTATTTATGCGAATCAAGTCCGAGCTTTTTTACATATTTTTCAACAATATGTTGTACAGTTCGCCTACTTATACGATTATTTCGTTCAGATAAAAATAGCGCATTTTTATCTTTATATTCCGGGTTCATCTTTTTGCGTATCGGCATGTAGTCATCGATAGCGTTAATGCAGGCTTGATTTAAATATATAGTTCGTTCCTTGTTGCCCTTGCCGACAACCACAAGAGTATCGCCCTGTATATCAGTTATATTAATGCTGACAAGCTCGGCAAGACGCATGCCGCAATTTAAAAACAACGTTAATATGCAATAATCACGTTCGTAATTTCGTTTATCAACCGAATCAAGCAACCTAATACTATCTTCAAGTGTAAAGTATTTAGGCAGTTGTTTTTCAATTTTAACAGTATCCAAATCAATAGTCGGGTTCTCATCAATAAGCTTAACCTTGCTGTGGAGATATTTAAAATAGGATTTAAGGGCAGAAATCTTTCTGGCACGTGTCCTTGATTTATTGGCTCGATCACGGTTTAAGAAATTAGCGTATTCATACAGCAGGTTTAAATCAACTTTTTTGAGCATCTCAATATCAACATTATCAATTTCGATTTTATTAAAATCAATATCATGTACAATATCAAAATGTATATTAAGAAACCTGTAAAAGCTGCGGATGTCATAAAAATATTCATCAACGGTTTTACGGGACTTACCCTGAATGCTCTCAAGGTATATAAGAAACGAGCGCAGCGGTTCGGGCGCATACTTAATATTATCCACAGTCTCAGCTCCTTCTTCAACATTGCACAAAATTTTTATTTTGTGCAATAATATATAAAATTATTATATCCTCTTTTCAATTAAATGTCCAGCATTATTATATTAAAAATTTATTACAAATCAGAATTTATAAATTATTTTGTTGATATTCAAAATTTGTTAGGCTATAATTATTAAAGGGATATTCCATGCAATCATTTTGGAAAGGAGCACGCATAATGATAAAAATTGAAGGCGCTGTCGAGTCTGTAATTTTTTATAACAGTGACAACGGCTATGCTGTTTGTGATGTATCATGTATCGGGGACTTGGTTACGATGACCGGGATAATGCCGAATATTGCCGAAGGTGAAAATATCATCGCATCAGGCTCCTGGACAACACATCCCGAATACGGCGAGCAATTTAAGGTTGAATACATTGAGCGTGTCATGCCAACCACTGAAATTGAGATTGAAAAATATCTGTCTTCCGGAATAATTCCTTTTGTCGGCAAAACAACAGCGAAACGAATTGTTGAATGCTTCGGCGCTGATGCTCTTGATATAATTGAAAACGAGCCTGAACGACTGCGAGAAATTAAAGGTCTCACACAAAATAAGATAGATGCCATATATAAGGCGTTTGTTGAACAAATCGGCATCAGGCAAATTGTTATGTATTTTCAGCAATTTAATCTCTCCCCCTCCTCCGCTGTTAACGCTTACAAGGCTTTTGGGACGGGTGCAATCACTATTATACAAAACAATCCCTATGTCCTTTCAGATCAGGTTGACGGTATTTCATTTGAAAAATCCGACGAAATCGCAAAATCGCTTGGCTTTGCGCAAAACTCATACGTTCGAATTGCGTCCGGAATTAAGGCTATTATGAAGAATATATCATACTTAAACGGACACACCTTTTTGCCAAAGCCTATGGTAGTGGCTCGAGCCATGTCTGTATTGGATGTTGAAATGGGACCAGTTGAGGATGCACTGTCAAGATTATTGCTGGATAAGGAGCTTGTTGCCGAAGACCATGGCGATTTTGAAGCGATATATCTCAGACTTTTTTATGACGCGGAGCGATTTGTCGCGGAAAAGCTTATAAATATGTCCGGGTTGATATTTGATATTGATATTGATTATATAGACCGTCTGATTGCCTCAGTTGAACAACAGGATAAAATCGAACTAACGGAAAATCAGCGTGATGCTGTAAGATGTGTTTTTCAAACAGCGGCTCTTGTTATAACCGGCGGTCCCGGAACAGGAAAAACCACGATTATTAATACTATAATTAAAGCGATGGAAATCGAGCATAACAAGGTAATGCTTGCCGCACCCACAGGTCGTGCCGCCAAGCGTATGAGCGAGGTATGCGACTTTGAGGCAAAAACAATACATAGGCTCTTGGAAATAACGCCCGGAACCGATGAAATAGGAAACTGCTTTGCTAAGAATTCCGATAACCCCCTTGACTGCGATGTACTGATTATTGATGAAATGTCAATGGTGGACATACTGCTGATGAAAAGCTTGCTGGATGCTGTTTCACCCGGCACACGTCTTATAATGGTTGGAGATAGCGATCAGCTGCCGTCTGTCGGCGCCGGAAATGTTCTTAAGGATATAATCGACAGTGATACGATTGAATGCATTAAGCTGACGGAAATTTTCAGGCAAGCCGAGGAAAGCATGATCGTTGTAAACGCTCATAGAGTAAACAACGGTGAGGAACCGCATTTAAACGATGCTGATAATGATTTTTTCTTTATACACCGAGATGACCCGGCGCAGCTTCCTAACACAATCGCGGATTTATGTATTCGAAGGCTTCCGGAATATTACGGATTTGACAGTATCTCGCAAATCCAGGTTTTAACACCTACACGCAAATCGGTATTCGGAGTAAACAGTCTGAACACCGTACTTCAAAAATGCCTTAATCCTCCATCGCCCGACAAGGCAGAGCACATTACACGCCGCTGCGTGTTCAGGGTTGGAGACAAGGTAATGCAGGTTAAAAACAATTATCAGCTTGAGTGGAAACGCGGCTCAGAAAAAGGGCTTGGTGTTTTTAACGGCGATGTCGGCTTTGTTACGGATATTAATAACAAGGCGGGAAAGCTTACTGTTCTGTACGATGACAAGTATGTTGATTATGATTTTTTGCTTTTAGATGAGGTTGAGCTTGCGTATGCTGTAACCGTTCACAAGAGTCAGGGGAGCGAATTTGATGCGGTGATAATGCCGATGTTTGCGACGCACAGATTGCTTATGACAAGAAATTTGTTTTATACCGCTATTACAAGGGCTAAATCTCTCGTTGTATTAGTCGGTCAGGAGCAGGTTATGAGCGCCTATGTTAAAAACGATAATGTCCAGAGAAGATTTTCCGGACTTAAGGATAAACTAAAAATATATTAGATTGTGAGGTAATAATGCAATCATGGAACAATATGCGGCTCCGTTAAGAGAATTAATCGAAGAATTTAACAAGCTCCCGGGTATAGGTATTAAGACTGCGCAGAGACTTGCGTTCTATGTAATAAATCTACCTAAGGAAAAATCCGAAAAGCTTGCCAATGCTATAATAAACGCCAAAAACGAAATACGCTATTGCGCAAAATGCCAAAATCTCTCAACATCTGAGCTTTGTAATATATGCTCATCTCCCGCACGGGATCACACAACAATCTGTGTCATGGAAAACCCGAGGGATGTTATGCAGATGGAAAGAACAAATGAATATAAAGGTGTATACCATGTTCTCCACGGTGCCATATCGCCTATGGATAATATCTCTCCCGACGATATAAAAATCAAAGAACTGGTTGAACGCGTTGCGAATGATGATATAAAAGAGGTTATTATGGCTACAAATCCAAATCTTGAAGGTGAAGCCACGGCTATGTATATTTCAAAGCTGTTAAAACCATTCGGCGTAAAGGTTACCAAAATCGCCAGCGGGGTGCCCGTCGGCGGCGAGCTTGAATTCGCAGATGAAATCACCTTGGGAAAAGCTCTTAACTGGCGAATAGAAATATAGCTAAATTATAAGTATTGTCAAATATATAAAGATATAATGAGGTATTGTTATGAAAAATTATGAAATAAGAACCGCGAAATCCGATATTGATATAATGGGTATCTACGGTTGCGCCTATGTCACATGGCATAGCGCTTATGACGAGCTTCTGCCAAAAGGACAAGTTGATTATATGATAAAAAAGTTCCAAAGCTTTGATGTCATAAAAAAGGATATTTCCGATAACGGCTATGTATATTTTACAGCTGTATCGGACAACAAGACGATTGCCTATTGCGGTGTAAAGCCCGAAGCCGAAAAACTGTTTATAAGCAAAATCTATGTATTGCCCGAATACCAAAGGCTGGGCATCGCGAGCAATCTTTTTCGAGCTGTCGTAGGCAAATTCGGCATGAAATACAATAGCTTTTATTTAACGGTGAACAAAAATAACAATAAGGCAATTTCGACTTATAAATCGTTTGGCTTTGATATTGTTGATACAGCGGTTACTGATATAGGCAGCGGCTATGTCATGGATGATTATATAATGGAATGTAAAATATAACCAAGGTGCAGACACCGCCACGCCGCGCTATCCTCTCACTATCCCGCTGCGGAATTCTGAGTTAATTTCCGCTATTTCTTTTTCACCGTCAATATATGGTCGATAGATTTCCTCTACCCTGCCGCCGCCCAAGTTATCGCAGCCGTTGCAAAACTCACATTCACCGCCGCAAAAGCTCAGTGAACGGCTGATGATTTTTTCGCGCTCCTCACGAGTTGTATCTTTAATAAGTATTGATTTCATAATTGCATTCATCTCCCGCTTTATTTTAGTATTTTTTAATCTGTTCTCATCTTCCGGCGCAGGCAATGAGAACTGTCGGAACAGCCATGTAAACAGCCGCTAAGATGAGTGGAATCATTCCGTCTATATATCCCGCTCTGTCTCCAAGCTCATAGTACAGCACATAGCAGATCATACTCACTACCGCCGCGATGACAGCGCTTAAAAGCATGCCAATCGTCACATTCCCGCTGAATATTCCCACACCGTAAAGCGCGTTGCTCTCTAAGAACATCAGCGCCGCCCAGCTTACAATCAGGAGAAGCTCGGTTGTTACCTGTCTGTGGAACACTGCCATTGTTACGAGGAGCAGCACGACATAGGTAATTACGGCAGACAGAAGAAGGGCTCTGCCGGAGAAAAAAGAACGGTTTGTATCTGCGTCATTTGCTCCTTTTATAATCAAGACTACTGCGGCAATACCAAAAAGGAAAGCGGGAATTAGCAACCAGCCGGATTTCATTCCTTTAACGGCTCCCGTAGGTTTGAACGCTAAAATCCACCACAGTAAATAGAAAATACAGCATCCTATCAATAAAATATTTCCCAATAGCATTTGACGTGTGGGGTTACTTGTTCCAAATGTCATTTTGATTGCCTCCTTTAAGGTGCGCTCATTCATTGACAACATAGACTCAATATTATGTAAGAGAAAAGAATATATATTAAAATAAAAAATCCGTTTGACGGAGAAATTGTTTTTGAGGATAATATTCCCAAATCAGCGAGGAAAAATCACGGCTATGGCGCAAAATCCATGACAACGATTATCAGAAATTAGGCATCACTGTTTGTTTGTGCTTCCAAATCCGCCGTTTCTAATTCCCGTTGCGTCATCATCCTCTGTTATTCCGTAACACATAAAAATGCCCTGTGCAAAACCGTCGCCTTGCTTAATCGAAACGGTTTTATTCGTATTGGTATCATTGGTTAACTTTATGAAAATATGACCCTCGTTATCGGAATTATAATAATCGCTGTCTATTATTCCAACTGTATTGTTCAGTTGAAGTCTGAACTTAAAACCAAGTCCGCTTCTGGGAAACAGGCACAGTACCCATCCATCATCAATCCGTACCCTGATGCCTGTGGGGACGGTTACGGTTTCACGCGGAGCCAGCTCAAAATCAATTGTTGAATAAAAATCATATCCGGCGCTGCCTGATGTGGCACGCTTCGGAAGCTTTATTTTATCGTATAGCTCTTTAATCTCGGCTTCGGTTTTTATTCCTGTCATCGACTCGGAAAACTGTTCTATACTAACCCTTTCAAATTTTGCTATTCCCGCCATAATAATCTCCATTTCGCCGGAGGCATAACGTGAAATGAACTTACTTTCACATTATGCCTCCTATTTTATTTGAATATCACTACACTATCTGAATTCAGCGATTTTTTTACGTCTATTATACGCTGGTTTGAGCTGCCTCGCCAGTGCAGCTTTGGATCAAGCTTGCTTAATATAAATCTTCCGTCAACCAAGACATCCAAATACTTAACCGCCGGTAAAGTTTTTATCTGTTCCCAATCATATCCGGTATAAAGCCAGAGTGTTTTATCGGGGAAGGTTTCTTTTATTTCTCTTGCAAGCCCGGCAATCTCATCACGGTTGTTCGGATGGAACGGGTCGCCGCCGCTGAATGTAATTCCCGATATGTAGTCGTGTTTGAGTTCGTCAAATATTTCGTTTTTTTCAGCCTCTCCAAATGGCAGACCGCCGTTTTCATCCCATGTAAGAGGGTTGTGACAGCCATCGCATTTATGGTTGCAGCCCGCAACCCAAAGCACAACCCTCAGTCCGTCACCGTTGAGCATATCATCCTTTGTTATGTTATGATAACGCATAATGTTACATACTTCTCCTGTCCCTTATTTCAGCCATTTTGGCATCATTAAGTCTGGTATCTCCCTTTACTCTCGAATAAGACAGATAGCCGTTCATTCTGTCTATTTTTGTCAGGTTTCTGCTTCCGCATTTTGGGCAAACATCCATTTCAAGCTCCTGATGTCCGCAATCATCGCAGTACGCCAGCGACAGATTTACTCCCTCGTAAAATCCCATATCCATCGCTCTGTGAATAAGAGTTTCAATAGCCTTTTTGTTATAGTCTATTGGATATTTTACATATTGTATCTTACCACCGTTCATAAGATCCCAAAATCTCTTTTCAAGATTTTGCTTCTCAATAGGTGTTATATCCTCAGTAACATGGCAATGGAAGCTGTTGCTGACATATTCTCTGTCAGAAACATTTTCGACTATGCCGTATTTCTTTCTGAACTGCTTAACCTGGAGTCCGCATAAATTTTCGGCGGGCGTGCCGTAGAGGGCGTAGAGATTACCATCCTCTTCTTTAAACTGTGCCACCTTTTTATTGATGTGCTCCATAACCTCGATAGCAAACTCACCGTCCTCAACAAGCGACTTCTTGTTGTAAAGCTCCTGAAGCTCATTCAGCGCGGTAATTCCAAAAGAAGCCGTGGCTGATTTAAGCAGAGGCTTTATCTTATCGTGAATTCCTAAGTGACCGCCGTAAAATCCGCCCTCGCAGTAAGCCAAGGGATTTGTTGACGCTCTCATCTCGCCTAAGTAATCATATGTACGGATATGCAAACGGCGTATAAGCTCCAGATAGTAGTCCAGAACCTCATAAAAGTCTTTGCTCTCTTTTTGCGACTTTGCGTATATCATGGGCAGGTTAAGGCTTACAGCGCCTATGTTAAAGCGTCCAACGAAAACAGGCTCATCATTCTCGTCGGCGGGGGTCATACCGCCTCTCTCATACCATGGAGACAGAAAAGCACGGCAGCCCATCGGAGAGATGACCTTTTTATATTTCTTATATATGCCGGCAACATAGCCCTCGCCTGTGAGCGACAACCAATCGGGATACATGGTCTTTGCGGAGCATTCCACGCCTGCGCGGAAAACATCCTCCAGCTCCTTTCCGGGACCATGCAGGTTTTCATCGTACAGGAACACAATTTTGGGAAATAAAACGGGTTTTTTGCACTCCTTTTTGCCCTGTCCGTTTTTATGAACCTTAAGCATAGAAATCGTCGCCATCTTTTCAAACCTCTCGGTTCCGAGACCGGCTGTAACGGTAATAAACGGGTAGTCGCCGCGGCTTGAAGCCACAGTGTTGAATTTATACTCCCAACCCTGGAAGCCCTGCTCAAAATCACGCTGCACATCCTTGATTGTTTCTTTCTCGGCGATCTCCTCCGAAATCCCCATACTCAGGTAACGTTCCTTATTTTTAGCGTAGGTTTTTTCAGCATACGGAGCAAGAAGCTTGTCAACCTCAGGAACCGTAAATCCGCCGTATTGCTGACTTGCAGCAGAGAGAACGATGTCACCGATTACATCAAAGGCAACATCAAGGGTTTTCGGCTCGTTATACCAAAGATTACCCATCTCAAAACCGCCGCTTAAAACAGTCTTTACATCAAACAGACAGCAGTTCATGGTATCGCGTCTTGCTGACATATCATGGACGTAAATATATCCGTCGCGGCATGCCTGAAGCTCCTCAACAGTCATAAAGAATTTTTGATACAGCTCCTTATTCAGCTGATTGAAAATCAGAGAACGCTTTGTCGAAACCAGAGCGGAGTCTGAATTTGAATTTTCTTTGTCACCGATATACATGATTGCCTGGCTCTTTTGATAAACCTCATCCAGCATATGCACAAAGTCCTGCTTATAGTTACGGTAATCCCTGTAGCTTTTGGCAACGATAGGATTGACCATATCCAAGGCGCCTTCAACGATATTGTGCATTTCCGCAATATGTATTTCATTTTTGCCGATATTATAGACGCGGCTGTCCACAAATGAACAAATACTTTTGATATCATCATCGGTAAAGGTTATGAGCGCCCTGTTGGCGGACTTTTTAACAGCCGTAACAACCTTTTGGACATTGTATTCTTCTTCAGTGCCGTCTTTTTTTATAATTTTTATCATAATTAAACCTCCTCGTAAGATTGAAACAAATATGTTGATGTATCAAAATTACAATATTTTGGGTAAATCAATGCCTTATAGATACAACATATAGTATGTTAACACATTTAATAAAAAATGTCAAGCATTAAGCCAAAATATTTTATAACTATTTTGTTACGCTTGTATTACATATAAATTATTTACATAATTATTTATTTTAATTATTTATGTTAATTATTATGTTAATTATTTGTAATTAAATCATAAAAAATTTTTAAGATGGATTAAAAGAAATTATAACATAACGAAATTTGTAAAACAAGAGTATTTTTCAATATTGATAAAATTTGAATACGAATTAAAAATACAACACGTATGACTTGATTTTTTGATTGTTTTGGTATATAATTATAACACTGTTTTTCAAGGGGCGATTGCTATATGACTATTCCGATTTTTAATTCCAAAAATGCTACGTGGCAAAGTATCATACTTAAGGTATTTTGTTTGTTTGCGGTTTTTGATACCACTCTGCTTCTATGCTGTATAAATGTTTACGCGGCGGGAATAGAGAATGACATGAACGGTTTTTGGGGTTTTGGCGGATATGCTTACATTTTTTTGGCAATCGCGGTATTATTGGTTGCCGCCTTGGTTTGTTTTTTGATTTATAACATAAGAATAAATCGCTTAAATAAAACTCTTACACAAAAAGAGAACGTGCTGGACGACTTAATAGATACCACAATATTCAAATACGAAAACGGAATAATGAATGTTTTATACTACAGCAAAGGTATACCGGGTCTCTCGGGAAGGACTGCCGATGAATATGAGGAATGGTGCGAAAAAGGCGCGCCGATCGAGGAGGCTGTATATGAGGTCGATGTCCCTCGTTTTTTAGATAATTTCAATAGATTGCTTAGCGGTGAAAAAGATAAAATTGATTTCGCGTATCGTCTTAAAAAACTAAACGGCGATCTGGAATGGATAAATCTGTATGCTATCAAGGTTTCCGAGGAAGACGGTGTTCCTCTTTATGCGGGCTTGTATAGCGGAATTACTGAGGACGCAAAAATGTACAGAAAGGTTGTGGATGACTTTGCCACAGGCTTTTTTGTGGTTGATAATGATACAAAAAATGTTTTATATGTAAATAACGCAATATATGATATGGGACTTACAAATAACAGTGAAATAGTCGGTCATAAATGCTTTAAAGCCATATATAACAAGGACGAATGCTGCGAGTTCTGCTGTTTTAAAAATATGTCATATAACAGCTATGTGACATATGAATATTTAGATGAGGGGGCACATAAGCATTTCGTTCACAGAGCGCGTTTTATGGACTGGTACGGAATACCGTCACATGTTGTTTATGTTATAGATGACAGCGAGACTTATTTTGCGAACAGAGAGCTTGAGATCAGCAAAAAAGTGCTGAATGAGGCTATTTTGCAGTCAGATATGGGATATTGGGAATATTATCCGCAGCTTAATCGCGGGGTATGGACGTCGCCTGAGCATAACAAGGTTTCCGGTGGTATGCCTTATCTGGATAATTTCCCCGAGTCTTGGTTTGAAATGGGTATTACGGCGCCTGAGAGCGTCGATGAACTGCGTAGCTTTTACCGTGCCGCGAAAGAAGGGAAATCCGAGGGTAGCTGTGAAATTAAAAGTATAGTTAAGGGCAAGGAAATATGGGAACGCCTGCGTTTTTCGTCAATGAATGAAGACGGCAAGCCGACAAGGATTATAATCACGTCTTTGAATATAACAAATGAGGTCAAAGTAAGACAGAGGTTCCAGGAAGAGCAGGCGAGGCGTTCCGCTTTGGAAACGGATTCAATCGCAACCATAGTTTACAATGTCAGCAACGATACTGTGCTTGAGAGTACCGGGTATAATCTTGATCTTGGCGAATGTACGCTTGAAGAATACCTTAATAAGGTAATTACAAACCGTGTCTGGGATACATATATCGAACGCTTTAAGAGTGAATTCAGCAGACAGGGAATGATGAAGCAATATAACAACGGAAACATGGTTTACTCTGTTCATTTTGTTGTAGACTGTGATTCTGGCCATGCATGCTGTTGCTCCGCCGACATAAATATGACCAAAGAGCCTAATACGGATGACGTTTACGCATTTATATATATCAGGGATATAACAGAAAAACATATAAGAGATGTCGCTATGCAGAGCGTTGTTGAGAGAGAAACGGATTTTATATCATACATGGATGTGCAGACCGGTATGGTGAGCAGAGTGCGCTACAGAGACGGCGCGAAAGCAATTCCCGGAAAGGAAGCGATAAAATACGAAGACAGTATACAGGATATTACACGTTTTGTACCTCCCGAGGAGCAGGAGTATTGCTTTAAGGCTTTTAACCTTGAAAATATAAAACGTAATCTGAAAGCTAATGATGAATACACAATTATGTATTCAATATATACAGACGAAAGCAAGACTGAAACAAGACGCGTAAAGATGTGCGTGTACTATTTATCTGAGAGACAGCCTATATTGGTGTTTGCCAGATATGACATTACCGATGTATATAATCTTGAACAAGAAAAAAACAGACGGCTCAAGGAGGCTCTGAAGGAGGCGGAACGCGCTAATGCGGCTAAAAGCGAGTTTTTGTCGAGAGTAAGCCATGAAATACGCACACCTATGAACGCTGTTCTGGGTATTGCAGCTATAGGCGAGCGAGAGCTTGAGGATAAAAAGGCTGTGGAATACTTTAATAAGATAAGCTCATCCGGAAAATATCTATTGGGCTTAATTAATGATATTCTTGATATGGCAAAAATCGAGAGTCAAAAAGTCCAATTAAATCCCGTTGTTGTAAATATCAGAAAATTTATTGATGATATTGACGTAATAATAAGGCCTCTCTATGAGGAAAGAAAAATCACAATGAAGCTTGACATATCCGGAGTAAGATACAAGTATGGGTATTTTGATCCGATGCGTGTTCAGCAGATTTTGATTAATCTTTTGGGTAACGCGATAAAATTTTCAGACCCCGGTGGTATTATAGAATGTTCCGCCGCGTGTACAGAAGAGGGCGGTATTGAGCATATTGTGTTTAAGGTAAGGGATTACGGCATAGGAATGAGCGAGGAATTTTTGGAACGTCTGTTTGTTCCGTTTGAGCAAGAGCTTAACAAAAACAGCGGCATCCATAGCGGGACAGGACTGGGACTCGCGATTTCCAAAAATCTCGCGGAGCTTATGCAGGGAACGATTTCCGTTGTAAGCAAGCTGGGCGAGGGAACTACCTTTACGGTAAATTTGCCGTTTACCGAGCCGAGTCGTGAGGAAATCGTGGAATACAAGAAGACACACTCTGAGGGTGATAATCTTAATGCTCTTGTAGGTAAGAATATTCTGCTGGCAGAGGATCATCCTATTAATACAGAGATAGTTATGAGTCTTTTCGGAAAAGATGGCGCAAATGTAGAGCATGCCGAGGACGGCTGCGCAGCTGTAAAAATGTTCAGTGAGTCAAAGCCCTATTATTACGATCTTGTGCTTATGGACATAATGATGCCTAATATGGACGGTACGGAGGCAGCAAGACAAATCAGAGCGTTAAAACGCGGCGATGCAAAAACAGTTCCGATAATCGCGATGAGCGCCAATACATACGACTCTGATATAAAAATTGCGGAGGAAGCCGGAATGAATGGGCATATCTCAAAGCCTATAGACGTGAAAAATATGTTTGATACGATAAAGAAATATATTTAATTAATAAATATATTTAAAAATTTGTTTAAATACGGAGGATACAGCTTAAATGAAGGATACTGAAGGATTGCCGGAAATGTATCAAAACAACGACACCGGTTTGAACTCCGATGAGGTGTTGCAGCGCATCGCTGAAGGAAAGGTTAACATCACCGCTAACTCAGCTACCAGAACATACGGTGAAATTATCAAGGGCAATGTTTTTACTTATTTTAATTTAATATTTTTAATTCTGGCTTTATTGCTTGTTATTGTTGGTTCATTCCGCGACTTAACATTTTTGGGCGTAATATTTTTCAATACCGTAATAGGCATAATACAGGAGATACGTTCAAAACGCGCTCTTGACAAGCTTAAAATTATTAGTGATCCCAAGGCAACTGTTATAAGGAGCGGAACGGAACAGTCCGTCCCACTCGAAAAGCTTGTGCTTGACGATTTGGTTGTGTTTTCCGCAGGAAGCCAAATTCCCGCTGATGCGATTGTGGTTTCAGGTTCGGTACAGGTAAACGAGTCTCTGATTACAGGCGAGTCGGACGAGGTGCAGAAAATACCCGGCTATGAGCTTCTGTCGGGAAGTTTTGTTGTTTCCGGCTCTTGTCGAGCAAGATTGGTAAAGGTCGGCAGCGACTCTTATGTATCACAGCTGACCCAAAAGGCAACAAGGGATAAGCGTGAAGAAGAATCCGAGATGATCCGCTCTCTCGATAAGCTGGTGAAAATCGTTGGTATTATCATAATCCCCATCGGAATTACCCTATTCATACAGCAAATGTTTTTTGCCCATGCCGGATTTAGGGACAGTGTTACGGGTATGGTTGCGGCGGTAATAGGAATGATACCGGAGGGACTTTATCTCCTCGCAAGCATTGCCATGGTTGTCAGCATTATGCGTCTTGCCGGAAAGCAGGTATTGGTTCGGAGTATGAAATGTATAGAGACTCTTGCCAGAGTTGATGTGCTGTGCGTTGACAAGACCGGAACAATAACCGAGAATACCATGAAGGTAAGTCATCTGGAGCCTGCGGACAGAAAGGATTATGATTGTGTAAATGTTTTGCTGAGCAATATGGTTGCCGCCATGGAAAAGGATAACATCACCATGGAGGCTCTCAAGGAATACTTCACTGACGGAACAGGAGTGAAGCCCGAAAAGGTGTACTCGTTTTCCTCACAGTATAAGTACAGTGGCTGCGTTTTGGGAGGTCAGAATTATGTTCTGGGTGCGCCTGAATTCGTTCTGCGCGAACAGTTCGCCGATTATAAAGATTGTGTCACCGGCTATTCTTCCGAGGGTTACCGCGTGCTTGCATATGTGAAGTATTTGGGAGAACTTGACGGAAAAGAGCTGACGGACAGAGTTGAAGTCTTGGGCTTTGTTTTGCTTGAAAATCCAATTCGAGAAACCGCAAAGGAAACCTTTGAATATTTTGCTAAGCAGGGTGTGGAGATAAAGGTTATATCGGGCGACAATCCCGTAACGGTTTCAAGGGTTGCAAAGGAAGCAGGGATAAACGGCGCGGACAAATATGTTGACGCTACAACACTTACCTCAGATCAGGCAATTTTTGATGCCTGTAATGAATATAACGTTTTCGGACGAGTTGTGCCTGAACAGAAACGACAGTTTGTGAAAGCGCTGAAAGCTCAGGGAAAAACAGTCGGTATGACGGGCGACGGCGTAAACGATGTACTGGCGCTTAAAGAGGCAAATTGCAGCATAGCCATGGCATCCGGAAGCGAGGCAGCGTCGCAGGTATCGCAGCTTGTACTGGTGGATTCTGACTTTTCAAAGATGCCATCGGTTGTTGCGGAGGGAAGACGTGTTGTAAATAACATTGAACGTACCGCAAGCCTGTTTCTGGTAAAGAACATATTTTCACTGCTTCTGGCTTTGTTCTCTATGGTGGCTGTGAACGGTTATCCTATGGATCCGTCACAGGTGTCGCTGGTTGCGATGTTCACAATAGGCGTTCCGGCGTTTTTTCTGTCGCTGGAGCCGAACAAGAGTCTAATCAAAGGGAAATTTTTAACCAACGTGTTCAGAAAAGCTTTGCCCGCCGGAATTACGGATTTTCTTGTTGTTGCCGGTCTGGTTATTTTCTGTGAGGTTTTCGGTGTGGATGATGAAAGCCTTTCCACAGCAAGCACAATTTTGGTTTCAATCGTGGGATTTATGATACTCTATAGGATTTCAAAGCCTATGACTCCGTTCCACTGGATTTTACTCATCGCTATGATTTTGGGCTGGCTGGGTTGCGCTGTTTTCCTCCGTCCGCTGTTCGGAATAACCGGCATGACACGCCAATGCATACTTCTGCTTGTTGTATTTTCGCTCGCCACAGATCCGGTGCTGAGGGCGCTTAGCTACATAGCTGATGGCAGATTGAGATGGTTGAAGCCTAAAAATATAGTTAAAAAGATAAATAAAAATTAAGAAATGATGTTTTGACGAAAAAGATTGGAATTTTTTTCCAATCTTTTTCATTTTATTTTAAATAGATTAATATAATTTATAATAACATTGTATTTGGCTATTGACTGATTTCTTGTTTTTTTATAATTTATAAAATGAAGGCATAGGACACAAAAGCCATAGTGCAAACAATGTTAAGCTTAGTACAAACAATGTTAAGTATAATTAAATTTAACAAAAATATTCAGTGATAAAAAACGTGAGGTGATAAAATGAGAAATGAAGATATGTATAACAGCGAAGAAAAGACATCGAAACAAGGAACATTGCAAGTATTGACAAAGACCTTTTTAAAGCAGTGCCTTGCAGTGGCTGTATTAATTTTGGGAATTTTACTTATCAATCGCTCAAGCTTTGAATTTGGAAAAAATTGTGTCGAAGCTCTTACCCGCGCGGTTCGGTGTGATTTTGACTGGTGCGGAGTTTTTGATGGAGTTCGGAATTATGCATCGGTTGTATGGGGGTTTTGGAGTGAAATATTTTGACAGGCTAAGCAATATCCTTAAAAGATTATGGCTGATACCGATAGGTAAGCATGTATCGGTCAGTCCTTTTTTTATAGCGTTGGCATTTGCGTCCTTTATATGGCATTACGCTGACGTGTTTTTTATCTCATATTTATCAGCTTTTTTGCACGAATGTGCCCATATCGCTACCGCAAGGTCATTAAAGGTGAATATCCGCAGAGTTGAGGTACTGCCGTTTGGAATTTGCGGAAAGCTTGGAGCCGGATTTATAAAAAATCCGTATAAGGAAATTATTATTGCTACAGCAGGACCATTGCTTAGCGGTTTTCTTTCGCTTTTTCTTTGTCAATTATCGGGGTGCCGATTGCTGCTGCAATATCAAGCTGTAATAGATTATGGGATAAATATTAACGTCGCGCTTATGATAATAAACCTTGTACCGGCTCTCCCGTTGGACGGCGGACGAATTTTGAAAGGTTTGATTTCAATAAACTGCGGCGCAGTCCGCGCATATAATATTATGATAAAAATAAGCCGTGTTATGGTAATCACTGTTTTGGCGGCTGCCGTTTTGCTTCTGCTGATAAATGATTTTAACTTATCGCTTATTCTTATAGGAGCGTTTCTGTTGGGAAACCTGACTCTGGAGCAAAAAAATATCAGTATAATATCGCTGCGCGAAATTTTGTATCATAAGGACAGCCTTGAGCGTTCGGGATTTTGCCCAGTGGTTCGTCTCGCGGCACACAGCTCGGTAAGCGCTAATTTGTTTTTAAGACGGATTGGGTGCTACAAATATCACATAATAGATGTGGTGGACGATGACGGAGTGATAATAAAAACCATAACAGAAAGTCAGCTTATATCCGCATTAATAAACCGAAGCATAAGACTAACAATGGGCGAAATTTAAAAACATAGAGCTTTCAGTTATGTGGTTTTCAGCTTTTTCACAAAGTTCCGATAAAGAAGCATTGAAATAATCAAGGTTATCGCGTCAGCGACTATTTGTGTCCATGCAACGCCATACATTCCGAAAATGGCATTCATTAAAAAAAGTATGGGTATATTAAATATTCCCTCTCGGCAAAGTGTCACAAGCAGTGATTCCATACCGCTGCCCATTGCCTGAAATGTGTAACATATTTTTTTATTGTAAAAAAGCATAGGGGTAACCAAAAATCCAATACGAACAAAGGTCGCAGCCAATGCCACGGTTTCGTCATCATCAATAAACAGTTCCGCAATTTGATTTGCAAAAATTTCAAATATAACAAGACAAATCAAGTTAAAGACCAGACCTGCGTTCCTGGCACAGCGGATGGCATCCGTCATACGCTTATGGTTGCCGGAGGAATAATTATAGGCTACCAGAGGAATTAAGCCCTGACATAAGCCAACACTCACGTTCAGCGGGAACATCTCCAGCTTTTTGAAAATCCCGTTTGCTGCCACCGCAGTATCGCTGTAGGTAGCATACAGACCGTTTGTAATCATTATCGTGATACTGACAAGGAAACTGCTGACAGCGGACGGCAGACCGATTATCAGAATTTTGCCCAGCCGCCTTGCGCCGCGAATTGCGTTGCGGGGTGAAAAGGAGAGAATCGACTTTTTCCGAAGACGGAAAAACACCACCGCACAATAAATCATGGCAATCATATTTGAAAGCATAGTAGCGATGGCTGCTCCGGCAACCTCGTTACCATCAGGCATTATGACAAACATAAAAAGAGGGTCAAGAGCGATATTTAAAACGCCGCCCATTCCAACGCCGAAGCCTGCCTGTCTCGCGTATCCTGCGTTTCGAAGCAGATGTGACATCGCCATACACATGGTAGCCGGTATGCCGCCAATCACGATTGCAAACAGAGTGTATGA
This sequence comes from uncultured Oscillospiraceae bacterium, assembly GCA_964442605.1. Classification (GTDB taxonomy): domain Bacteria; phylum Bacillota; class Clostridia; order Monoglobales; family Monoglobaceae; genus Monoglobus. The sequence goes on along the minus strand of CAYTZR010000003.1, from coordinate 2,012 downwards.
CGCTGCGTAATCAACGGTGTTCTCCGTAGCGCCAACCAACCGCAAAAGAGGCTTTCTCAGGACAAAGCACAGCAAGGCATAAATACCTGAAATGATAATTGTGCCATACATACTGACGGCGCAGACTTCCTTCGCCCCATGTTCATCCTTGACTCCCAATAGTCTGGACATAAGGCTTCCTCCTCCTATTCCGAAAAGGTTAGCCCAAGCAGTCAGCAAAAAGAACAGGACACTTGCCACCGATACAGCGGCGACTTTGAGCGGATCGTTTGTCTGTCCAACAAAAAAGGTATCAGCCAAATTGTAAATCATGGTAATCAGCTGGCTGATTATCGTTGGAATTGCAAGCTTTGCAAGAGCCTTTTTAACAGGCATGTTTTCGAATATTTCAGTGTTATTATTCATAAATCATTCATTCCTTCCTCGCACGAATTGCGTGCATGTTATCAAGAGCAATTTGCATAAGTCGGTCAAATTCAATTTTTTCATTTTCATTCATGCCTTCCGTAAGCTTCTGTTGCGTTTTAAGCGCGGTATTCTTTAACGATTCAGCCAATTCCGCACCAAGGTTCGTGGCAGAAAGTATAGCTCTTCTTCCATCGCTTTCATCCGCAGATTTCATTATTATCCCTTTACGTTCCAAACGAGACAAAATACCTGCCATAGTTGACTGCGATAGCTTCATTTTTTCTCGCAGGATAACGGCGGTTATTCCGGGATTTTCTAAAATTGCGCGCATCACATCGCTCTGTACGGATGTCAGCCCTATTTCCTTTTCAGTAGTATTTCTGAAATATGTAACAGCGTTTCCGAGCTGTACGAGCTTGGTAGCGGTTTTGAATTGGGAAACCTCTATCATTGTGAAACCTCCGATTTAAATAGTTCGCAAGCGATACATCGCTTACGAACTATATTATATCACCACTCCCATAGTCTGTCAATACTGTGGCGAGACTTTAAGATAGTATTCATAATGTATTTACAGTGAGTTAATAATTCTGTCAAAAATAAAACTTCGCTTCGATGTCTCCCGCAAAGTCTTATACGCCATGCCATCTGTAAGAGATATAATAAATGATATTTAAGAAAAAGTCTTACATAAAAATAGCCATGTAAGACATTTTGTAAGACTTTTATTAACGTTTTCACGGTGTTTGAGGGTAATGTCTTACAAGTCTTACATGTCTTACATGATTTTAATATATATATATATAAATTTTTAAAAATATAGGGGTATCCTTTCGGATTTTATGTAAGACTGTAAGACCCAACGTTTTCACGGGCTTTATCGGGGTTTTTTATGTAAGACTTATGTAAGACTCATGTAAGACTTTGGTTTTAAGTGTAGATTTTGCAAAGGTTTTTCCGTTGCTCGCAAAGCTTTTGCTTTGTATATTTGCCCGAAGCCATCATACATCAACATGTTAATGGTTTGTTACCTCGTTTATCCGATAAGACTGACTACTTTATAAGTCACGAACCTGCTGCGCAGCTCCGGTCACTTCCGCCATACCAAGCCGCAGCGGCAAAGTCGCAAAAGCTTTGCTGCGCTTGAGTCTGGCGAGCGGGATTGACTAGACCTGTTAAGGTGTGTGGCTTATAAAGCAGTCCTTTAAGAAAGAAGTAAACTGATCAAGGCGCTATACAAGGTTTGGCACCCCGCACGGCCTTGGCGGGCGGAACCGGGTCTGGCACGGAAGCGGTAAGCGGCTACGCTTAAAGTAAATGGATTTGGAACAAATAAAATATAAGGCTATTCATTAATTATATCTTTCCCTTACAGGTCAGTCGCTTGCAAAGCCTTTATCAAAATACAATATTTATGATTTGTCAGAATATATATACAAAGCGGCTATCATGATTGCGTGATAGCTGCTTTTTGGGTGTTTTCAAACCGCAAATCAAGGTCTTTACCTAAACCATACCCCGAAACAAGATATATTTTTCCGCTGTTTTATTATTTCCTAAACACAAACAAATACTCATGTGCAATCAATAAAAAGTTATATTTC
>CAYTZR010000002.1:0-103758 GCA_964442605.1 uncultured Oscillospiraceae bacterium | reverse complement strand
TGTTATCATTCCGTCATAAAAACTATTTTTGCCTAATTTTTTATATGCTGATTTTACATCACTCATATCTATCCCTCCTCTTTTATAGTTAGTTGCAGCTAACTATATTATACACCCGCTTATTGTTTTTGTCAATACCGGCATCGTTCTAAAAATAAGCTTTAAAAAACTTGGGTTATGACGCAGCTTAAGCCGCCGTATAAGCCGTGAAAATCATAACTTTCCGCAATATCTCAAACATGCTCGCGGTCATTTTTGTTCACAAAATATTAATATTATAATTATTGACATATATATGCTTGTGCTCTATAATGGTTAAATGATTAATAATTAAATGTCAAATATATATAACGGAGGTATAACATGATTGAGCTTCGGGAAGTTAATTCAAAGCTTGATAAGCTGCAGCTTTTAAGACGCAATGCGCTTTTTAGGCTTATCAATAACGATGATAATACTCTCCACTTCGGTCAAATGCCGCTGCTCGAATATATAGTGAAGCATGATGGCTGTACGCAAGCTGAAACGGCTGAGCATTTGGGTGTCTCTCCCGCGAGTATCGCTGTTTCGACTAAGCGCATGCAAAGAGTCGGACTTATCGAAAAAAAGGAGGATGAGAGCAATCTGCGCTGTAAAAACCTGTATATTACCGAAAAAGGCAGAAAAGTCTTTGTATCATGCAAGGCTATTTTTGATGAGTTTGATCTGAAGGTATATTCAGGGCTTTCACCCGAGGATATTGGCACGCTCTGCCGCATAATAGATAAGATGACCGAAAATATTACCGAAAACGAAGAAAATAATCTTAAGCCGGAGGATTTTATCAAGATGAGAAATAAGCATCATAAATTAATTTGCGACAGCTTAAACGATAGGAGGTATGACAATGCTTAAAACTCTGCTTGGACATATGTCCAAAATTGACAAAAAATATACCTATATTACCCCTCTTTTGATTGTGGGAGAGGTTGCGATGGAAACAACTATTCCCCTTCTTATGGCGAAAATAGTTGATGTGGGAATTGCAAACCGCGATATTTCATACGTGGTTAAAATGGGATTTTTGATGATGCTTATGGCGGTAGCATCTCTGTGCTTCGGTGCAGGAGCCGCGCGAACCGCATCTCTCGCATCAACCGGCTTTGCCGCGAACATCAGACAGGCGGTATTTTACAAGCTGCAGGATTTTTCATTCGGCAATATTGATAAATTCAGCACATCTTCCTTGATTACAAGACTTACTACCGATATTACCAATATTCAGAACTCCACTATGCAGATTATCAGGAATTGTGTACGCTCGCCATTTATGTTTGCTATTGCACTGGTTTTATCGATTTCCATAAACTCAGAGCTGGCTATGATATTCCTTGTCGCAATACCCATTGTTGCTATCTTGGTAATCTTTATAGCAAAAGTTGCTATGCCTAAATTCAGAATTATGCTGCGCAAGATGGATGATCTGAACCGAGTTGTGCAGGAAAACCTGTCCGGTGTTAGAGTTGTAAAAGCATTCGTAAGAGAAAAATATGAGAGTGAAAAATTCAATGATACAGCCACACAGGTACGCAACGCCCAGCTTTCAGCCGAAAAGCTTATAATTACGACAATGCCTATAATGCAAATGGTTATATACGCCTGCATTGTTGCGATACTCTGGTTTGGCGGAAACATGATAATAGTTGGAAATATGCAGACAGGTCAGCTGATAAGCTTCATTACATATGTAAATCAGATACTTATGTCGCTGATGATGATTTCAATGGTGTTTATAACAATTGTAAATTCAAAGGCAAGCGGCGACAGAATTGTCGAGATACTGAACGAGAAAATAGAAATAAGTGATGATAACGCCAATCCAAACTTGATACCGGAGGATGGATCGGTAAAGTTTGAGGATGTCGCGTTCAGCTATCAGAACGATATTATGAATTGCGCCGTGCGCAATATTAATCTGGAGTTCAAGTCAGGCGAAACAATAGGAATTATAGGCGGAACCGGCTCGGCGAAAACCTCGCTGGTACAGCTTATACCGCGGCTTTATGATGTTGTACAGGGCAGAGTCATAGTAGGCGGTCATGATGTAAGAGAATATAAGCTCGACAACCTGAGGAACAACGTATCAATGGTTTTGCAAAATAACGTGCTGTTCAGCGGCACAATTTCCGACAACCTGCGCTGGGGTAACGAGCACGCGACAAAGCAACAGCTCGAGGAGGCTTGCCGCGACGCATGTGCGCATGACTTTATTATGAGCTTTCCGAACGGCTATAATACCGATTTGGGACAGGGCGGCGTTAATGTATCCGGCGGTCAGAAACAACGCTTATGTATAGCCAGGGCGCTTCTTAAAAAGCCAAAAATCATTATTCTTGATGACAGCACAAGCGCGGTTGACACCGAAACAGACGCAAGGATACGGAGCACCTTTGCGACAAAGCTTAAGGATGCCACAACCATAATTATCGCGCAACGCATAAGCTCAATCGAGGACGCGGATAAGATTGTCGTCATGGACAACGGACGTGTCAGCGCGGTTGGAACACATGACGAACTGTTAAAGACCAATAATATTTACCGCGAGGTATACGAATCGCAGAAGAAAGGGGTTGAGTAATATGGCACAGGAAAAGCGCGTATTTAAAAAACCCAAAAATACCAAAAAAACCGCTTTAAGGATGTTTAGCTATTTCAAGGATTACAAAAGTCTTTTGTTTGTCGTTGTCCTTGGAGTTATCGTTTCAACAGGCGCAAGCGTTTACGGCACATATATGCTCAAGCCGATGATAGATGACTATATTGTTCCGCTTATAGGCAGCCAAAACCCCGACTTGAAGGATTTCTTGGTAAAAATTCTGCTAATGCTTGTAATTTATACTTTGGGCGCTATCGCATCATGGTTATACAACAGAATTATGATAACAATTTCGAGCAATGTGCTTCTCAAAATACGTACACAATTGTTTGACCATATGGAAAAACTGCCGATAAAGTATTTTGACACCAACTCAAACGGTGACCTGATGAGCCGCTACACCAATGATACGGATTCAATCCGAATGATGACCTCCCAGAGTATTCCGCAGCTCATTTCATCAATTCTGACCGTAATTTCGGTATTTGTGATGATGATTGTTTTAAGCCCTCTGCTCACCGCGATTGTAGTCGTAATGCTGTTTGTTATGATTGTCATAATAAAATTTGTGGGCAAGCGTTCCGCGCATTATTTTAAAAAGCAGCAATTCAGCTTAGGAGCCGTGAACGGTTATGTTGAGGAAATGATTGAAGGACAAAAGGTTGTAAAAGTATTCTGCCATGAGGATAAGTCCAAAGAACGCTTTGACGATATAAACAATTCGCTTAAAAACGCCTCGGCGAACGCCAATACCTTTGCGAATATTCTGTTCCCGATTATGGGAAATCTGTCACACATACATTATGCTTTAACCGCTATGATAGGCGCTACGCTGACGATAGCAAGCGGTAACAGCGATGCCGGAATTTTTGCGCTGACTATAGGTTCGCTGACAGCGTTTCTACAATATACACGCTCATTTTCAATGCCGATAACTCAAATGTCACAGCAGGTTAATTCAATACTGAATGCTATGGCAGGCGCTGAGAGAATATTTGAAATGATTGATGAAAAGCCCGAGGTAGACGAAGGAAAAGCCAAAATTATCAGAGCTGTAATCGATATTGACGGTACTGTTCACGAGGTTGCCCACAGGACCGGTCAGTGGGCATGGAAGCGTATCGGAAAAAGCGGAGAACCCACATACAATGAAGTTTTAGGCAGAGTAGAGTTTAAGAATGTCACATTCAGCTATGACGGGAAAAAGACGGTTTTAAACGATGTCTCGCTGTATGCCAAGCCGGGGCAGAAGATAGCCTTTGTCGGCTCAACAGGCGCCGGAAAGACAACAATAACTAATCTGATAAACAGGTTCTATGACGTGCCCGACGGAAGAATAACCTTTGACGGGATTAATATAAACCACATTCAGAAGGATGATTTAAGACATTCACTGGGTATGGTTCTGCAGGACACACATCTATTCACCGGAACAGTTATGGACAATATCAGATACGGCAAGCTGGACGCGACGGACGAGGAATGTATGGAAGCGGCAAAGATTGCCAACGCGCACTGGTTCATCACACACCTGCCTGACGGCTACAACACACTCCTGACCTCGGACGGTGAAAACCTTAGCCAAGGGCAGAGACAACTGCTGGCAATTGCCAGAGCTGCGGTTGCCGATCCTCCTGTGCTTATACTGGACGAAGCCACAAGCTCAATTGATACCAGAACAGAGAAGCTTATAGAAAAGGGCATGGATGGATTAATGAACGGCAGAACTGTTTTCGTCATTGCTCACAGACTCTCAACCGTCAGGAACGCTGACGCTATTATGGTGCTTGAGCATGGAAAAATTATTGAGCGCGGCAGCCATGATGATTTGATTGCACAAAGGGGTAAATATTATCAGCTGTACACCGGAGCCTTTGAGCTTGAATAGAAATAAGCACGATTAGGAATAAATAAGAGTAAAAGAATAAGGCTGAGCAATTTCGCTTCGCCTTATTCTTATTCTTATTTATTCTGTTATTTGCTTGTTGTTTTCAAAGCATTTAGGTTGAGGTACCTCCGTTGTCGTGAGCAGAGCAAAATAACCTATGAGCGTAAATAAGCCGCAGTTTCGCCGCGAATTATTGCGCTTAAGCCAATTAACGGCAGCATTGATCTCTTAACGCTGTTCGTCATTTAGTTTTGCGTTCTTATTTGCTCGCCTTGAATAAGCGAATACCTTATAAGTGCAAGGTCGTTTAAATTTTCTTTGTGCATATCCACAGCAGTAATCTGATGATTACCATAGGTGGTATAGTAATAAATCCCTTTATCTGCGTTACAACAGGAAGTATAGATTGTAATTTCAAATTTCCCATCCCCAACGTCGCAGCATCCCCTCTGCTGCTCAACAGCTCCGAGTATATGAAAAAATTGGTTTACACTATCATATTCCGAATTTCCCGGCACAGAATTCATCCTTATAAACGCGGCTCTGACAAAACGCGAACGGGAGGACAGGTCGCCCGGCAGACCCAATGCTCCCATGCCGCGGCTGTATGCACATAGCGGCAGCTTGTCGCTGAAATTGTTTTGAGGCTGCTTAACGGAAAGGCTCATATAATTGTTCAGATTAAACATCTGTTCATCAAATGGAGGATTGTTTGTAAGCACCCCAACAGGATTTTCATATATTCTCATTCCCTGCTCCACACATTCGACAGTTATTGAATTGTCACAATCGGCAATAAGCCAGTGCAACTGAGCCGGCGGTAAGTTATCACCGAAAGGCGCATCGGTTATATTTATTTTTTCAAGCAAGGCTCGCGCCTCTGTTAATGTAGCACATTGACTCAAAATCCACGGTATAAATTCGAACTGTGCTATATTATCTCTGCCTGATATTGCCTGATTATATACAGCGTTTCCGACAAAGTTCAATCCTGCCATACCCAGTCCCTTTTCATTAACGGCATCGTAATACAAGGGATAATTATCCTCAACATGAGCCATTCCTATGATTGCGTAATGTTCGCTCAACACGCCCATATCACAGAAATTAAACGGATAACATCGCGGTGTTATAACAACTTCATCACCGTATGAAAAATCATAATCAAGAGTGCGTCCGAAATATAAAGCATTTGTCTTATAAGCTATCGCTGTACACATAATATTACCTCCAAAATATTCGTAAATATATCATATAGTTTAATTATACCACTAATCGGAAATAATACAACCGAATTTTTGATTTAAAAATAAAAAAGCAGTGAGCCCACACACCGCTTTTTTAAATATTTAAAATAGAAATTAAATTAAAAGGGATGAGATTTTTAAACAGCTTGTGGGCATCCTGATTTACCGGGTTATCGAAATATTTTTTCGAGATATTTTATTCGAAATATTTTCGAGATATTATTCTGCGCCTTAACAAGCTCAAGCAAGCATCCTGACATAGTTATTCTACGGGAATTACCGCGCCGTTATATTTATCTTCTATAAATTTTTTCGTTTCATCACTCTTGAGCGCTTTAACCAGAGCCTGTATAGCCGGATCTGTTTCCTCACCGGCACGAACCGTTATAATATTTGCATATGGCGAATCAGAGCTTTCCCTGAACAAATACTTTGTAGTATCAACTCCTGCTTCTATTGCTTTATTTGTGTTTGTAATATAAACATCAAAATCACCGGCAAGATTGATAATCTGTTCAGAAGCAATTTCGGTTATTGTAACAGGCTTTACATATTCCTCTATATCCGAAACCTCCGCCTTTAATCCGTCTAAATCACTTCTGAGCTTTATAAAGCCGGCTTCCTCAAGAATAGTAAGAGCACGATATTCGTTTGTCAGATCATTTGGTATAACTATTGTCGCGTTATCGGGAACCTCATCGACACTGCCATATTTTTCCGAATATGCCGCTATAGGCTCGACATGAATATCACCCGCGCTCACAAGATTTGTTCCGTTTGTCTCGTTATATTCCTCAAGATACGGCAGATGCTGGCAAAAATTAAAGTCGATTTCTCCGGATGCCAGGCGGTCATTCTCGGTGCCGTCTGTTGTGTCCATTACAAGATCAATCTTTATCCCCTGTTCTTCAAGAGTAGGCTCAACAAATTCAATAAGCTCGGAATGCGGTGTCAAATCCGCAATACCCTTTATTACAACGTACCCATCCTTATCCGTTTCATAAGAGCTTCCGCTGAATTTTGCCGTAACATCGGAAGCGGTGTCCCCGCCGCATGCTGTTGCAGACACAACAAACAGCAGTGTAAATAAAATTGCCAAATACTTTTTCATTTTAATATACCTTCTTTCTAAATTTAATAATTATATTTAATTACCTTTCTGAATTTAATAATCAAATAAGATGCCATTTTTTTAATAATATATTCGAAATTCTATCGCCGAGAAACTGTATCGTCTGGACAATAATAATCAATACCAATATCGTTGCAAAAAGCATATCATGACGAAAACGCTGATATCCATAGCGTACAGCTATATCGCCTATACCTCCCGCTCCGAAATTACCGGCAAGAGCCGTCATTGAAACTATAGCGATGATTGCTGTTGTAAATGCGCGTACAATTGTTGCCCTTGACTCAGGAAGTATAACATAAAATATAATCTGACGTGTATTACTGCCCATTGCCTTTGCAGCCTCAATTTTTCCTTTTGACACCTCTAAAAGTGCGCTTTCCACCATTCTCGCGTACATCGGTATACAGCTCGCTGCAAGCGCGATTATGCAGGCGTTCGCACCGTATCCCTTTCCGAGTATAGCTCTCGCGAGCGGCAATGTTACTATAATCATTATCATTTCCGGCAGAGAACGCAGACAGTTAATAATTGTTCCTACAATTTTGTTAAACCATTTCATAGGGAATATACTGTCAGCCTGAGTTATGTACAGCAGGACACCGAGCGCTATACCGAGCAATAGCATTATAATCGACGCTACAATAACCATATACAGGGTGTCCCATGTAGCCGGTAATATTTCACTCCATACCGCTTTACTGAATGTGGATTTTAGCACATCCCAAAGAGAATTGCTCCTAAGACTCATATTCCCTCACCGTCCTTGTAAGAATAATCATTATGAAATGAACTGAAAATATCAATAAAGATACGTCCGGTTTTGCTGTTCGGGTTCCGGAATATATTACTCACCAAACCTTTTTCAATAACAACGCCGTTTTCAAGAACTGCCATATTATGACAGATATACCTTATCGCTTCCAGCTCATGTGTAATGAGCAGTATTGTTATTCCGAGCTTTTGATTAATTTCCTTCAGAAGATTAAGAACCGAAAGAGTTGTCTGCGGATCAAGCGCGCTTGTTGCTTCATCGCTTAAGAGAATGTCCGGATTATTCGCGAGCGCCCTTCCTATACCTACCCTTTGCTTCTGCCCGCCGGAAAGCTGGCCGGGATACGCATCTCTTTTATCTTCAAGTTCAATAAGTGAAAGAATTTCTTCAACTCTCTTTTTAATTTCATCTTTTTTCAGTCCTTGTAAAACTAACGGATATGCTATATTTTTAAATACTGTTTTCGATTCAAACAAATTAAACTGCTGAAAAATCATTCCTATTTTTCTGCGCTTTAAAGCAAGCTCCTTTTTGTTAAGCGCAGTTATATCTACGCCATCGATAATTATCTGTCCGCTGTCAGGCTCCTCCAAACGATTTATACAACGTGCCAGAGTGGATTTGCCGGCTCCGCTGAAGCCGACAATACCGAAAATATCACCTTTTTCAATCGTCAAATCAACACCCCTCAGAACCTCATTATCAGTATCGGTTCTGTTCTTTGTAAAAAATGTTTTGCTGACATTTTTTATTTCAATAAAGCTCATAAGCAAAACCGCCTTTCACTCTGCTCCGCCGTGATATACTTAAAACCATATATTATATTCATGTCGGTATATTTCATCTCAAAACATCCCTTCCTCTTATTTTTCTTTTAAATTTTCTTTATATCAAATTTTCTTTATATCAAGTTTTGTTTATGCCAAATTTTATGACTGAAACAAAAAGACCGACTTTGGATATGGCTATCCGAAATCAGTCTCCAATATTTTTAGTCAACCGTTTCAATCACTGGTTTTATTATATCACGACATACCCTTGTTGTCTAATTCAGTTTTTTTAGAAACAGTTATAGACTCAAACTATAGCTTTAATCTCTTCGTTGACATAATCCTCACAGCTTCTCATGGCAAGGATTGTCTTTTGCAGTAAATCATTCAGATCCCAGCCCAGCAGCTCCGCTCCGCGCTCAATGACGGCTCTTGAACAGCCCGCGGCAAAGTTTTTGCTCTTATACTTCTTTTTAAGACTTTTCAGCTCCATATCTTGCACGCTCTTTGACGGTCTCATCTCCGCCGCCGCCCACACAAGTCCTGTAAGCTCATCTGTCGCGTAAAGCACCTTCTCCATTTCATGCTCCGGCTTTATATCAACCGTAAGCTCGTAACCGTGAGAGCAAACCGCATGAATTATATCGTCTCCAAATCCGCCCTCTCTCAGCAGGTCCGGCGCTTTTATGCAATGTTCCTCGGGATACTGCTCAAAATCTATGTCGTGGAGCAGTCCCACCGTTCCCCAATATTCCGGGTCATATCCAAGCTCGTTTGCATACCACTTCATAACTCCCTCAACGGTCAGCGCGTGCCGTAAATGAAATTCATCATTATTATACTTTCTTAATAATTTCCAAGCTTTATCTGTTCTCATTTTTATCCTCCTACAAAAACTTAATAAAATTTAAACTTTTACATTTTCAAGATATTTTTTTACTTCATCAATGTAAATCTCACCTATTTTGCTCAATATACTGTGCTTTTTTGTTATGTAGCCAATCTCCATAACCATGTTTCGATTTGCCTCATCCGCCTCAAAGGGCAAAGCAACATAGTCGCTTCCGTTAAGTTCCTCGCAGATTATGCCGGAGCACAATGTGTACCCGTCTAACCCAACCATCAGGTTCAGCATAGTCGCCCTGTCGCATGCCTTAATCGTTCTTGAATATTCGTTTTCGCTTAAAATTTCTTCCGCGAAATAGGATGAACCGTTTTCTCCCTGCTCAAAGGAAAGACACGGATATTCATTAAGCTCGCTCATACCTATGCTTTTTCGTGTCGCCAGCGGATGATTTTTACGGATATAAACATATGCCTTGCAATCAATCAGCCTGTGAAATTCCAAGCTGTTTTCGTTGAGCATTTTGTTTAAGATTTTCCTGTTGTACTCGCTCATAAATAATATTCCGATTTCACTCTTTAAGGTTCCCACATCATGAATAACATCATATGTTCTGGTTTCGCGAATGGCAAATTCATACTTTAGAGTATCAAATTTTTTTACTGTTTCCACAAACGCCTTTACCGCGAAAGAATAATGCTGGGTTGATATGCCGAACTTTCTTTTGATATTTCCCGCATCGCTGTACTTTTCGGCAAGCAGCTCATACTGCTGATATACCTGTCTTGCGTACATAAGGAACTCTCTTCCCTCATTTGTCTGTGTAACACCCTTGCTTGTCCTGCGGAAAATCATTATTCCCGTCTCACGCTCAAGCTCCTTGATTGCGCTTGTAAGTGAAGGCTGTGAAATAAACAGCTTCTCCGCTGCCTTGTTCATTGAACATGTCTTTGATATGGTAAGTGCGTAATGAATTTGTTGCAGTGTCATAATAATTCCTCTAAATCTGATAGTTGTAGCTGTTCGGTATCCTGTATTCCGACGGGGTCATACCGTACTGCTTCTTAAATACCCGTGAAAAATATCCTATATCCTTATAATCAAGTCTTGTTGCAATCTCCGCTATTTTAAGCGTTGTATTCTGAAGCAGCCATCCTGCGCGCATCATCTTTACCGCGGTGAGATAGTCCACAAACCTAAGCTCTGTCTGCGCTACAAAAACCGTGCTTAAATATGAGCTGTTTATATAAAGCTCTTCCGCTATTGTTTTTTGCTTAAGGTCGCTTTCAGGATTGTTAAGAATATATAAAATGACCTCTTTTATTTTTTCGTTATGAACCTTTGGATAAAGACAGCAGTATATCCCAAAAAGCTCTATCATTTTATCTGAGTAGTATCTCATATAAACATCAGCGTCTCCGCCGCATAAGCCTGCCTCAACAATAAAATCCTCTCGGGTTACATATAGGTCAAGCCACTCATTTCTCTCAAAAAGCTCATTCACAATGTCCTCAAAAATCTGTCCGGCAAACTCTTCTGCGTCAGCGTTATTTGAAGCGGCGATATAAATATTCTCAAGCATTTCGGAAATATATTCCCTAATACCGCTATCCCTGTTTCGGAACAGCTCCTCTATCCTTTCGGTGTAATCAATCTTAACGGCGGCAGCCTCCCGCACCTCGCTTCCGATGCGTTCAAATATTGAATAAAACGCACTGTCTGTAAAGGGTTCTACTATATAGTCAAACGCGCCGAGTATTATCCCTTGCCTTGCATATTCAAAGTCAGGCTCCTCACCGCAAAACACTACACGCGTACATAATCCGTTATTTTTTACAGCCTTGAGAAGCCACAAGCCGTTATGCGAACCGCTGAGCTTTGTTTGTGTTAAGCACAGGTCATATCTTTGTTTTTTCAGTTCCTCATAGGCCGCCTTAGCATTCTTTACAATCGTAGCTTCAATTCTTGTTTTCAATATATCAAGACTTTGAATATCGTTCAATAATTTTTCATTTGTAAAAACGAGCAGCGCTTTATACATATTTGCTCTCTCCATTTTGTTTTTTATTCATAGTAAATATATATGTTTAGTATATAAAGAACATATTATCACACAGAACAAAAAAACACAATAGAAATTTTTTTGTTGATACATGAATTTTTTTATATTTTTAATATGTATTTTTATATGTGTATTGAAAAATAAATAATTTAGTGTATAATTAAATAAGCAAATAACAGATATTGGCACATACTTAAAGTCATCGGAGTGTGAATTTGGATTGAGGTTAAAAAAGTTAAAAATCGGAGGTTTGGAGCTTAATAATAATGTTTTACTCGCGCCTATGGCTGGTGTAACCGACAAAGCGTTCCGACTTATAACCAAACCGTTTGGACCCGCATTGATGTACACTGAAATGGTTTCCGGAAAGGGCTTGCTTTATAAAAACAAGAAAACAGAAGTTTTACTTGAGGTTTTAGATGAAGAAAAGCCCACAGCGGCTCAGATTTTCGGACATGAGCCTGATGTTATGGCATCTATCGCGGAAGACGCGCTGAGATACGGAGCCGAAATGATTGATATAAACATGGGCTGCCCGGCGCCGAAAATAGTGAACAACGGAGACGGCAGCGCACTGATGAAAAATCCGAAGCTTGCGGGCGAGATAATCAAAAGCGTAAAAAAAGCCGTTGCCTGCCCTGTATCGGTTAAGTTCCGCATGGGCTGGGATGAAAGCCGGATAAACGCCGTTGAATTTGCCAAAATCGCAGAGGAGAGCGGAGCGAACGCTCTAACGGTTCATGGCAGAACAAGAGAACAGTTTTATTCCGGAAAAGCCGATCTTGACATAATCAAGCAGGTCAAAGAAGCCGTATCGGTTCCCGTTATAGGGAATGGAGATATACACGACGGCGTATCCGCCGCTCATATGCTGAGCTATACCGGATGTGACGGAATTATGATTGGAAGAGCCGCACAGGGCAACCCGTGGATATTTTCCGAAATAATCAGCTATCTAAGAGACGGTACCGTAACAACGCCACCCAACCTTGAAGAGCGCTCAAAGACAGCTATACGTCACCTAAAACTTCTGACCGAATTCAAAGGCGAACACAGAGGCGTTCTGGAGGGAAGAAAGCACGCAGCTTGGTACTTCAAGGGCTTTGACGGCAGCGCAAGACTGCGCGATGAAATTAATCAATGCCGAACCCTTGACGAGATGCTGTATACAATCAGTATTGAAAATCTGTCGAATACTAAATAATTGACCCCAAAACCCATAAAAAAACTATTCCGGGTATTCCAAAAACACCTACTGTGAGAGCGTTAAACGGATTAATCGGAATACTTGCCCCGATCTTAGCGAAAATCAGGTTAAACAGAGCAAGCGCCGCTATCCCCGCGACGCAGCTTATACCAAACCTGAGAAACCACGCAATCGGCTTTTTAAGTAGTTTAAAAAACAAAAAAATCAAGAGCAGCCCGAACAAATACACTATTATATTGCGTAAATCGAATGACATGGAAATCAACTCCTTGTTTATTTATATGCTTGTTCGGGCTCAATATGATTTAAATTTTATTGATTTAATTTTTGTGATAGTATTCATACACATTTTTTGCCGTGCGTTTATCCACAGCCGACTCCAACTCGTCTAACGACGCGCTCTTTATTTTGTTTATAGAGGAAAAGCTCAAAAGCAGCTTATTTCTTTTGATGGGTCCCACGCCTTTTATATCGTCAAGCTCACTGCGCAGGCTTGCGCTTTCATGCTTCTTTCTGAACGCGGTTATCGCGAAACGGTGAACCTCCTCCTGCACTCTTGTTAAAAACTTAAACAGCTCACTGTCCTTATCTATGTCAAATTCCTCGTTTTCATCCGTCAGCTCCGCAGTTCTGTGACGGTCGTCCTTAACCATTCCGTAAACCGGAATTTCCTCTCCCATTGTTTCAAGCAATTCTTTTATTGCCGACACATGTCCCTTTCCGCCATCGAGCAAAATCAGGTCGGGCAGTGGCAAAAACTTTGCCTTTTCCTGATTTAGGGCGCCGCTCTTTATCGCATCCATCTCCTTATACGCGTTCGTAATTCTGCGGAAAATAACCTCACGGGTGCTTTCGTAGTCATTTACTCCCTCCACAGTCCTTATGTTAAACTTTCTGTAGGCTGATTTCTGCGGATGTGCCTTGTTATACACAACGCACACTCCCACACTCTGCGCTCCGGATATATTGGATATATCATAGCTTTCAATACGAAACGGGACATCATCTAAGCCTAATAGCTCTTTAAGCTCTTTAAGCACAGTGTTCTGGTCGGTCTGATCTCTGTCGCGCTTAAACTTATGCAGCTTTAGTGACTCCTCCGCGTTTTTGTTTACCATTGCGACAGTATGCGCTTTATCGCCGCGCTTTGGCATATGCACATATATCTTGTGTCCGTTCTTTTCGGTCAGCCATTTTGATATTTCATCACTGTCCTCAATTTCAACAGGAATAAGAATTTCCTTAGGTATGCTTGTAGCGGAAAAATAAAACTGCTTTATGAAACTTGAAATAAGCTCCTGTACAGTATCATCAAAGCCCTCAAACACATAATTTTCAGAGCCAAGCATTTTTCCTCCGCGCATATAAAACACCTGCACGCAACAGTCTGTTCCGTCACAGAACACACCGATAATATCACGATTTTCCTCATGAGTTGAAATCATCTTCTGTCTTTCATCAAGAGCCTTCAAATGCGCAATACTGTCCCTGTAGCCCGCCGCTTTTTCAAATTCCAGTCTGTCTGACGCCTTGTACATTTTATCTGTCAGAGCTTTTTCCAAAACGGAATAATTCCCGCTGAGCACAGATGATATTTGATTAAACATTTCAGAATATTCCCGCTGAGAAATTCTCCCATCACACGGTGCGCTGCATTGACCGATATGATAATAAAGACATGGTCTGTCCTTGCCTATATCACGCGGCAGAATTTTATTGCAGGTTCTGATTTTAAATATCTTTTTAATAATCTCAAGCGTTTCTTTCGTGTTGCTCGCGCTCATGTATGGTCCGAAGTACTTTGAGCCATCCTTTACAAGCCTGCGCGTCATGAATATTCTGGGGTAAGGCTCCTTCACCGTAATCTTTATATACGGATACTGCTTGTCATCCTTCAGAAGTATATTATATTTCGGCATATACTCCTTAATCAGGTTACATTCAAGTATTAAAGCTTCAACCTCACTGTCAGTCAGCATATAGTCAAAGTCATAAACGTTGTCTACCATCTTTACTGTTTTTACAGTGTGACTCTTTGAATTGATAAAGTATGAGCTGACTCTGCTTTTAAGAACCTTACTCTTACCCACATAAATTATATTACCGTCCCTGTCCTTCATTAGGTATACACCGGGTGACATAGGGAGCGTTTTAAGTTTTTCTTTAATTCTATTTAATATTTCCTCTGTCATAGCAATCACCAAAAACAAAAAAAGAGCAAACCGGTATGGTTTACCCTGAATTTAGAAACAAAATAAAACCGGTTTACGCAAAGTTTGACGAAATTAAATTAACCAAATCATTAACTGCGTCTTCCTCATCCGCCCCGTCAGCAATAATGGTTATAGTAAGCCCTTTAGTTATGCCCAAAGAAAGTACACCAAGCAAGCTCTTCGCATTGACCTTCCTGTCATCGCTCTCAACCCAAATGCTTGACTTATATTCATTGGCCTTCTGAATAAAGAAAGTCGCCGGTCTTGCATGAAGTCCAACCTGATTTTGAACTACTACTTCTTTCATGTACATAAATACTGCTCCTTTAATTCCTTGAAATGAAATAATTAATAATAATATAATACAAAATATTTTAAAATAAGTCAAGCCTTTTTTAATATAAAATATGCACAATTTTATAATCAACCCGGGCAAGCGCTTTGTGGGGTCTTCTTATTTAATATCATTTTACCGCAAAGTGAAGATTTGCCAAATATTATTCTAAAATCAAATAGGCAGCATATTATTTAAAATGAATTTAAAAATCGGAGGTATTATCATGATAATACATATAGTTAAAGCGGGAGAAACATTAAACGAAATCGCAAGCAGCTACAATCTACCGCTGCAAAATTTTTTGGCTGACAACGGGCTTACAACGAAATCAAGGGCTGTCGTGGGTCAAGCTTTAATCATTGTTGAGCCCGGGTTGACGCATACGGTTGCGGCGGGCGAAACACTGATAAGCATCGCCAACAGCTACGATACCGATTTAAAAACACTGTATAGAAACAATTATTTTTTAAGGGGAAACCCACAGATAACCGAGGGTCAGGTGATAGTCATAAACTACAGCAAATCAATAGGTAAGACCTTTATAACCAATGGCTACGCGTACCCGTTTATATCATCAGAGCTGCTTAGAGAGCAGCTTCCATTCATGACATATCTGACACCGTTTACGTATGGCATAACCGAAAACGGAACACTTGAGGATCTTGAAGGAGACCTTCAAATGATTGCGGAAGCCGATCGCTTTGGTGTTAAATCTCTAATGCACCTTTCAACGCTTACCGAGCAGGGGAATTTCAGCAGTGACCGAGCAAATCTTGTGTTTACAAATCAGACAGTGAGATCGACATTGACGAATAATATATTGAGAAATATCCAAGAAAAGGGCTATGACGGATTGGATGTGGATTTTGAATTTATATATCCCGAAAATAAATATGACTATGTAATATTTCTGCAAGATTTATACAGAATTTTAAACCCGATGGGTTATCCCTTATTCTCAGCCTTGGCGCCCAAAACAAGTGACACCCAGCCGGGAACGCTGTACGAGGGACACGTTTACAACGCAATAAGCTCATCTGTTGATATGGTATTGCTTATGACCTATGAATGGGGGTATACCTACAGCGAGCCTATGGCGGTAGCGCCGATAAACAGTGTTGAAGCGGTTATCAGATATGGACTTACACGTATACCCGAGGAAAAAATTCTTATGGGTATTCCAACCTACGGCTACGATTGGACTCTGCCTTATGAAAAGGGTGTAACGCGAGCAACCTCGCTATCGCCGGTAGAAAGCATAATACTCGCTGAACGGTACGGTGCGGAAATCAATTACGACACGACAGCTCAAACACCATGGTTTAGATACATTGATTCCGAGGGACGGCTGCACGAGGTATGGTTTGAGGATGCAAGAAGCATAGAAGCCAAGCTTGCGCTTGCGGCGCGTTATAACCTCGGCGGTTTGGGATACTGGAATTTAATGCGTCAATTTCCCCAAAACATGGTTCTTCTAAATGCCAAATACAAAATAGCGTGAAAATACAGATATAATCATTCACATAATCATATACATAATCATATACATAATCACAAATGAATTTCATATTTGCAAAGGCGGTTCCTGCCGCCTCCGAAAAATTGTGAGCGCAGTCTGCTTTCGGGCAAGAGATATAACCTATGAGGGAATGCCCGCCTCTAAGGCGGCAATTCCCATTCAACTTTCCCTCATCCGCGTATTCCCTCACCCAATTTTGATATTGCCTTTTTTTCAATTCTGGATATGTACGAACGCGATATTCCCAGCATTTTCGCAATCTCACGCTGTGTTAAACAATTTCCGTCAATAAGTCCGTATCTCAAAATTATAATTTTCCGCTCTCTCGGTGTCAGCTTATCCATTATATTTGAATAAAGAGTTTTTACGCTACAGTTGTGTTGTATCTTGTCAAATATATCAACATCATCATTTTCAATAACATCCATCAGCATTATCGCGTTACCCTCTTTATCGGTACCGATAGCGTCGCTTAGCGAAACATCATTTTGACTTTTTTTCCTGCCCCTCAGCATCATAAGTATCTCGTTTTCAACACAGCGCGCGGCATATGTAGCAAGTCGAGTGCCCTTTGAGGCATCAAAGCTTTTTATACCCTTTATCAATCCGATTGTGCCGATAGAGAGTAAATCCTCGCAATCGCTTTGACACTGTATTGCCGTTGAATACTTTTTCGCAATATGCGCCACAAGTCTAAGATTGTGTTCTATTAATTTGTTTTTTGCTTCCTCATCCCCCTCAGCCATACGCTTCAGGCACTCCTCTTCCTCTTGCTTTGACAGCGGCTTTGGAAAAGAATTTTGATTTGATATATAGGATACAAGTAAAATAAGCGAATGAATAACGGAATTTAAAAACGCCAGCATATAAAACCACCTCAAAATAAATATAAATTCAAAATAAATATATTCACTACCTAAGCAAAACTTGCAAATAAAAATACTAAACAACAATATCCATAAAATCCGCCAAACAAAAACTTCCATAAAAACTACATAAAACATAAAAACTACATAAAACATAAAAAACTACATAAAAAACGAGGGAATATATGCTCTCTTTACTCTCAACAAAGACTGTCAAAAGACTGTCAATAATTTCAAAAAAATGCGTGACAACAAAAGACCTTTATGATATAATGAAGCCTGTGTTAAAAAATTACAAAGAATTTTCCGGACGGAGCTAATATTTATGATTTTAAAAAGTATAGAGATGCAGGGCTTTAAATCCTTTGCCGACAAAATCTATCTGGATTTTAACTCGGGCATTACCGCGATTGTAGGTCCTAACGGCTCGGGTAAAAGTAATATTTCCGACGCTATACGCTGGGTTATGGGAGAGCAAAGCATAAAATCCCTGCGCGGCAACAAAATGGAGGATATTATATTTGCCGGCACCGAGAAACGAAAGGCTCTTGGATTTGCGGAAGTAACCTTGAACCTTGACAACCGCGACAAAATATTTGATATTGACTTTCCTGAAATACGGGTTACAAGACGGCTTTACAGAAGCGGCGACAGTGAGTATTACATAAACAAAACTCTTTGCAGACTTAAGGATATACATGAATTATTTATGGATACAGGTCTCGGCAGAGACGGATATTCAATCGTCGGACAGGGACAGATTGACAGTATACTAAGTACCAAATCTGAGGACAGACGTCAAATTTTTGAGGAAGCTTCGGGTATTTCAAAGTATAAATACAGAAAAAACGATGCCGAAAAAAAGCTTGCTCAAACAACCGAAAACATAATTCGCGTTGAGGATATATTGGGCGAGCTTGAAAATCAGCTTGAGCCGTTAAAGCGTCAATCCGAAAGAGCAAAGCGTTATCTTGTTTACAGAGATGAAATGAAGGAGCTTGAAATCAACGTTTCTGTGATTAACATAGAAAAAAAGCGTAACTCTTTGAAAAAGCTTAAAGAAAATATTGATATTTATTCAAGCCAAATTGAGGCGGTTCAGCTTGAAATTTCGGAAAATGATAAAAAGGTTGAAGCGATGTACAACCGTGCGGCGGAAATTGACAGTCAAAGCGAAAATTACCGTCAAAAGGACAATGAGTTAGCGGAAAAGTCGCATGGTTTAACAAGTAAAATCAGTCTGCTTCGCAATGATATTGAACATTCCGAAAATACTATAACGAGGCTTACAAATGAAATTAAGACAGCGAATAATCAGTCAAAAAAGCTGGATGAGCAGCTTGACGAATTGACTCAAGCCCTCTCATCGCTCAACTCTCAAAGCGCGGCGCTTGATGAAAGCTCAAAGGAACTGAATGATAAATCACAAAAATCAGGAACTGATGTTTCTGAAAAAGGAAGCGCCTTGGAACGATTGCGTAGTGATATTCTTGACAAAACGAACGAATTAGGCAGCCGCAAAAGCTTGATAGACGGCAAAAAGATAATTATTGATAACTACATATCCCGTTCGGATACAATAAAAAAGGAGCTTGAAAACAAAAATCTGGGGCTAAGTGAAATGCAGGAAAGACTTACGGCGCTGGATGAAGAAATTAAAAAGACCTCCTCCTATTCCGAAAAGCTTAAAACAGAGACAAACAAGCTTGACGAGTCCTATGGAATAAAAAATGCCGAGCTGCAAAAAATGATTTCAGATAAAAATCAAAACAGCATAAAACTCGGTCAGCTATCCTCAAAGAAAAAGATGCTGGAGGATATGGAACGCGATCTTGACGGATACAGCCGCGGCGTTAAAGGGGTTATGCTCGCGTTTAACAAGGGCAAGCTTCGCGAAGCGGGAATTCACGGTCCCCTCTCTCAGCTTATAAAGGTAGACAAAAAATATATTACCGCCATAGAAACAGCGCTGGGAAATGCCGCGCAGAACATAGTTACCGACACCCCGGAAGATGCCAAGCTTGCAATAAAATATTTAAAGGATAATCGGCTCGGCAGAGCTACGTTTCTGCCCATTGCGAGCATAAAAGAAAGGCGCTTAAACAACCCCGCCGCTGAAAGGCTTGACGGCTTTATCGGTACCGCGGACTCGCTTGTTTCATGTAATAACAAATACAGAGCAATAATCGCTAATATTCTCGGGGCAACCGTTGTTGTTGATAACATCGACAACGCGGTAGCAATGGGGAAAAAATGCTCACACAAATTCAGAATAGTGACACTCGGCGGCGATGTTATCCAAGCCGGCGGAGCCATGACGGGCGGAAGTGCGCTTAAATCCCTCGGTTCCTTGTCAAGAGCAAACGAGATAAGCGAACTGGACTCTGAAATAAAAGCTCTGGAAAAATCAATCGCGGATAATACTAAGAACATAAACACTGCATCAATCGAAACGACGGATTTGGTTAGAGATATCAAGAACAACAATGAAAGGCTAACCTCATACAATGAGGAGCTTATAAAATTGACATCCGAGAAAGGACATCTGAACGATATTATTTTGTCAAGCGGAGCCGACAGAACAAAGCTTATGTCTGAGCTTGACGAATTGAGCCACGAGATAGAAAAATTAAATAAGGAGATTAAACAAAGCAAAGTTCTTTCGGACAAGCTCGAAGCGGAGATAAACGAGCTAAACAAAATTTCGGAAAAGGAAGAAAAGAGCTTCTCTCTTTTGACAGGTGAAAACGAGAAGCTCAGCCGTGCGATACTTGACCTGACAATACGTAAGAATTCGGTTCTAAAGGATATAGAGCAAGCCAATGACAAAATCCGTCAAATTAATTCCGATAAAACACAGCTTCTCTCTTCCTCTTCCGCCAAATCGAATGAAATAAGAGCTTTAAACCGGCAAATCGACAACGCAAAAGCAGAGATTAAAAACACCGAGACACTAATCTCTGAAAACATAGCGGAGCTTGAGGAGACAAAAGAAGAGCTTAACCGCCTTAAGCTCAAGCGGCGGGAAATAGAAGACGGAATAAAGCGACAGCAGGAATCGGTTAATGATGTACGCGATAATCTGCTTAATCTTTCAAAGCTGCACACAAAAGCGCAATCAAAATATGAAAGCTCCGATGAGGAGCTTGAAGCCATAATAAACCATTTATGGGACGAATATGAACTGACATACAGCGATGCTCTTTTAAACCGCGATTTGTCCGCTTTTGACTACACTGCCGCATGTGCCCGCATAAATGAACTGAAAAAAAGCATAAAAAGTTTGGGTAATATCAATATTGACTCAATCGAGGAGTATAAGAACGTTAAAGAAAGAGTGGATTTTTTGAGCAATCAGGTCGATGATCTGAACAAGTCAAAAAAAGAACTGAATAAAATCATTGATGAGATGCTCAAAATTATGAAATCAAGATTCAGCGAACAATTTGAAATTATTAATAAAAATTTCACACGTGTATTTGCGGAGCTGTTCGGCGGCGGGCAGGCAAAGCTGAGCTTGGTTGACCCTGACAATGTTCTGGAAAGCGGAATTGAGATAGAAGCTCAGCCGCCCGGCAAGAAGCTGCAAAGCCTGACGCTGCTGTCCGGCGGTGAAAGAGCGTTTACGGCAATTGCTCTGCTGTTTGCCATTTTAAACGTGCGTCCGACTCCTTTCTGTATTTTGGACGAAATCGAGGCGGCTCTTGATGACGTAAATGTATACCGCTTCGCGGAATATCTGAAACAGTACAGTCAAAAGACACAGTTTATCGTTGTTACACACAGACGAGGCACTATGGAGGCTGCAAACATTTTGTACGGTGTAACCATGCAGGAAAAAGGAATTTCAAAATTACTGACATTAAATATTGATGAGGTGAACGAATAATGGGATTGTTTAATAAGTTAAAAAGCGGACTAAGTAAAACAAAAGAGTCAATTAATGAAAAATTCAATTCAGTGGTTAAAACATTTAAAAAGATTGATGACGATTTGTTCGATGAGCTCGAGGAGGTTTTGATCACGGCGGATCTGGGCGTAAATACATCCATGGATATAATAGAGCGGCTGAGAGAAGCAGCGCGGGAAAAAAAGCTTCGTGACAGCTACGAGCTTAAAGGCGAGCTTAATCAAATCATGACCGACATATTAGCCAAAGGCGATAACTCAGTTGAGCTTTACGGTAAGCCTGCGGTTATAATGGTTATCGGCGTTAACGGAGCCGGCAAAACCACGTCTATCGGCAAGCTTGCCAATTTATATAAAGCTCAAGGCAAGTCGGTTCTTATAGCGGCAGCGGATACATTCCGCGCTGCCGCAATCGAACAGCTTGAGGTCTGGGCAAACAGAGCGGATGTTGATATAATAAAACAGCAGGAGGGTTCCGACCCTGCGGCAGTGATTTTTGATGCGGTAAACGCGGCAAAATCAAGGGGAGTCGATGTGCTTCTGTGCGATACGGCGGGAAGGCTGCACAACAAGAAAAATCTTATGGCTGAGCTTAAAAAAATATATAGAATTCTTGACCGCGAGCTTCCGAATTCAAGTAAGGAGGTTTTACTTGTTCTTGACGCGACAACCGGTCAAAATGCTGTTCAGCAGGCGATACAATTTAAGGAAGCAGCCGATATAACCGGAATAATTTTAACCAAGCTTGACGGCACCGCGAAGGGCGGCATAGTCTTGGCAATAAAAAATGATTATGATATACCGGTTAAGTTCATAGGAATAGGAGAGAAAATCGATGATTTGGAGCCGTTTGATCCAATGGAATTTGTAAACGCGATTATCGATCCGAATGATGAAGTAGCGATTGAGCAAACAGAAGTTGAGTAAACAAAATCATATGAAAAATAAAATAAGCGAAGAATAGCTATATAGCAAATTAACAACTAATCTATTTATTGCGATAAGTTTTTTGGCAAAATTTATCAAAATTATATAAATTTCAAAAAAAACTTGCAATTGAACTTGCAATGGTTAATTTTTTATGATAAAATTATGTAGTTAATATCGGATAGTCCGCTGCCGTTTTTAGGGCATGAATATCTCAGAAAGGAAAGAATTATAAATGGACATTTTACAACAAATCACACAGGAACAAATCAGAACCGACCTGCCGTATATGGCAATCGGTGACACTGTAAAGGTGTATGTTAAGGTTAAAGAGGGAAACAGAGAAAGGGTTCAGATGTTTGAAGGAACCGTTATCAAGAAAAATCATGGCGGTATTCAAGAAACATTTACCGTAAGGCGTTTGTCATACGGTGTCGGAGTTGAGAGAACATTCCCTGTGAACTCACCCAAAATTGACCGCATTGAGGTTATCAGACATGGTAAGGTAAGACGCGCTAAGCTGTACTATCTGCGTGACAGAGTCGGAAAGGCTGCAAAGGTTAAGGAAAAGCTATAATGTAAGTTGCGGTGGTGGTTATTTTTAATCACCACTCTTTAGCATTTTGTAACAGGGGTTAATTGAAATGGATAATACAAATAAGAATAACACAAATCGCGATTTGGACAGAATTTTAAACGAAAGTGCCGACTTGATATTTGAAAATACCGAGAAGATTTCGCGCTCTGTATCGAGCGATCCGACTATTGAGAAGGCAAGATCTGAAATAAGCGCTCAGACTGATTCTATGCTTCGTGAAATTGAAGAAAGACGGCAAAGGCGTCTTACGCGGCAGCGTGAGATTAATCGTCAGCTGCAAGCCGAACAGGAAGCCAAAGCAAAGCATACGGCACGATCCAATGTTTCGAATACCGTAAAATCCGCAAGTGCTTCAAGCTTTGATGTTGCCGGCTCGGCATCCGATATTTTATCGTCTGACAAGGCCTTTTCCGACAGACCCAAACACGACAGTATGGAAAATTCTTATACACCGCCGCCTTCCGCAAAACAATCAACGTCGCAAAACGCGTCCGGTGAACATCAAAGCACATCACACAGTGCACGTCAAACCGCACGTAAAAGCACGCGTCAAAATACGCGGCAAAGCAGCGCGTCATCCGTAGATAAACAAAAACCGAAACGGCAGATTGTCACTCCCGGTGAGACGCAGGTTATGCCTAAAATTACCGAAGCAAGACCTGTCAGAACCAATGAAAAACATACCGCGAAAAAGAAGTCTTACTCTTCTGCGCAAGCAACCAATCAAAATTTAAAAAAAGCAAAACGAGGTACGTCTGATACTGCTGCATCGGCAGCGGCAAATGCCGGACTTTCACACTCAAAAAAGGTTGGCGCTAAGACTTCTAAGCCTAAAAAGGAAAATGGTGAATTTAATATGGCAAAGGAAATCAGAGACTGGGTTGTAGCTATAGCTGTTGCTGTTGTCTTAGCCCTTATTATAAGAAATTTTGTATTCACTCTTGTAAGGGTTCAAGGAGAGTCAATGATGCCGACTCTGCAAGAGGGTAACAGATTATATGTAAACAGGCTTTTCTACTCTCCGCAAAAGGGCGACGTTGTAATATTCAGACCGGAAAGCGACCCCGACAGACCATATATAAAAAGAGTTATTGCCACAGAAGGCGACACTTTGTATATTGATTTTGAAACAGGCGACGTATATGTAAACGGTGAGATTATTGACGAGCCATATATAAACAGCAGGACATCACTCACCGGCTCATATATCAGAGAGCTTATCGCTAACGGACAATACAGCAAGGATAATCCCATAGTTATTGAAAAGGACAAAATATTTGTTATGGGTGATAACAGAAATAACAGTAAGGACAGCCGTGAACTGGGACAAATTCCGGTTGATGAGCTTATCGGCGGCGCTGTATTCAGATTTTGGCCGCTCAGCAGCTTCGGTTCGGTTTCATATGATTTTGATACCTCATACTTAATTGAAGATGAAAATATGAATTTTACTATCGTTGCTTAATCGTTGCTTAATTTAATCGGTATTGCCCTTGGCAATACCGTATTTTAATTCTATTTTATTCAAAATTACGTTTAATTTTTTATTAGAAAGGACGTTTGATATATGAACAATCAGTACCAACTCCAGTGGTTTCCGGGACATATGGCGAAAACCCGCCGAATGATAAGTGATAACTTAAAGCTCGTGGAATTGGTAATAGAGCTCGTTGACGCACGACTGCCGCTGTCCTCGCGTAATCCAGAGGTTGACAAAATTGTACAGTCAAAACCGAGAGTCTTGGTTCTTAATAAAGCCGACATAGCCGACAGAAGCACAACAGACAAATGGCTTTCATATTTCAATAAATCCGGTATTACCGCGATAGCAGCCAACAGTCAGTCAGGCAAGGGCTTAAAGAAAAATCTGGACGATGCCATAGAAGTTGTTCTGGCGGATAAGTTCAGACGTGACGAATTAAAAGGAATACAAAGACACGCTGTAAAAATGATGGTTATAGGCATACCTAATGTGGGTAAATCATCGTTTATCAATCGCCTGTCCGGACGTGCAGCCGCTAAAACGGGTGACAGACCGGGCATAACTCAAACAAAGCAATGGATAAGAATTGCCGGAAAATATGAACTTCTGGACACTCCCGGTATACTGTGGCCTAAGTTTGAAAGTGATGAGGTTGCGAGAAAAATTGCTTTTACGGGCGGTATTAAGGATGAAATAATGGATATTGAGGATCTGGCGTATGAACTGCTTGGGTATATTAAGGATATTTATTTTGAAAATCTTAAATCCCTATACAAGCTGAGTGATGATGACATAGAACTGAGTAAATATGAGCTTTTGGAGACAATAGGAAGAAAACGGGGCTGTATTATTTCGGGAGGAGAAATTGATCTCTTCAGAGCGGCAAGCATTGTCCTTAACGACTTCCGCGCGGCAAACATCGGAAATATAACGCTTGAGGCTCCTAAAGCCTGAAACAGTGACCGGAGGAAAAATAAAATGCTGACGGATATGTTTAAATATGAAAACGAATTGTATAATTCAGGCTATGACCTGATTTGCGGAATTGACGAGGCGGGCAGAGGACCTCTGGCAGGACCTGTATGCGCTGCGGCTGTAATTCTGCCAAAAGGTCTTGTGATAGAGGGGGTTAACGACTCAAAAAAATTATCCGAGAAAAAACGTACCATCCTTTATGATGAGATAATAAAAAATGCCATTGCCTATTCTGTTCAGTTTGTTTTTCAGGACGTAATAGATGAAATAAACATCAGACAGGCAACACACTTGGCAATGGACAACGCTGTCAGAAGTCTTTCTTCTTCACCGAGCATACTTCTGATAGACGGAAACGACAATATCCGCTTTGAAGGCTATGAAAGCCGCTACATAGTAAAGGGTGACTCAAATTCTCATACAATAGCAGCCGCTTCGATTTTGGCAAAGGTCACAAGAGACAGATACATGATTGAAATAGCAAAAAAATATCCCGAATACGGTTTTGAAAGGCATAAGGGATACGGTACAAAGGCTCATTGCGAGGCAATTCAAAAATACGGTGTTCTGCCAATACACAGAAAAACGTTTATGACCGCCAAGGTTCTGGGTAAAGCATGATGAGCAGATATAAAAAGAATTTCGGAGACTTCGGCGAAAGCATTGCCGAGGCAGAGCTTATAAAAAAAGGCTATAAGATTTTAGCTAAAAATTATTATACCAAATACGGTGAAATAGACATAATAGCCTTGACACCCGGAAGAGATGTTCTCGTTTTCACTGAGGTAAAGACACGCAGGAACAAAAATCACGGTCTCGCAGCCGAAAGTGTTAATACAACCAAAATCAGACACCTTATCCGTTCGGCGCAGCAATACGCGCTTGAAAACCCGACCGAAGCCGAGATAAGGTTTGACGTTGTGGAGGTGTACGCTGACAGCTTGAACGAATACACTAAGGTCAATCATATCGTGAACGCGTTTCCCGATATAAGTCAATATCTATAACATAAAATTTTGACAAATTTATATAAAAAATTTGTTAAATCTGACATTGCAATTTATATTGCAATATATTAAAATATATAATAATAACTAAAAATTGGAGGTAAATCATGTCACTATTTATTTCGGAAAAAGCCAAAAAGATTTCACCATCGCCGACACTTGCCATTGACGCAAGGTACAAGGAAATGCTTAAAGATGGAATACCCGTTGTCGGCTTTGGAGCGGGCGAGCCTGACTTTGATACACCCGATAATGTTAAGGAAGCGGGCATCCGTGCGATAAACAACAACTTTACGCGCTATACTCCGGCCTCCGGTACTATTGATTTAAAAAAAGCTGTTTGCAATAAAATTAAACGTGACACCGGTCTTGACTATAAGCCTGAGAACATTGTGGTAAGCAACGGCGGAAAACACTCGCTTTCAAATGTGTTTATCTGCATTTGCGACCCGGGTGATGAGGTTATTGTTCCCGCGCCGTATTGGGTAAGCTATCCCGAAATGATAAAAATTGCCGATGCGGTACCTGTATATATTAACGCTACAGAGGAAACTGAATTTAAATTTACGCCGCAGCAGCTCAAGGCGGCAATCACGCCCAAGACGAGGGCTCTCGTGCTCAATACGCCGGGCAACCCTACCGGTATGCTTTATACAAAGGCAGAGCTTGAGGAAATTGCAAAAATCTGTGTTGAACATAACATATACGTTGTGTTTGATGAAATTTACGAAAAGCTGGCATATGAGGGCGAGCATATAAATATCGCGACACTGGGTGAGGATATTAAGAAGCTTACTATAATAGTAAACGGTATATCAAAGGCATACTGCATGACCGGCTGGAGAATAGGCTATATCGCGGCGGAGCCTGAAATCGCGAAGGCTGTTTCAAATATCCAAAGTCATATGACCTCAAATCCGTGTTCAATCGCACAGGCTGCCGCTGTTGAAGCTCTGAACGGAAATCAGGATATTATTGATAAAATGAGAACTGAGTATATAAAAAGACGCGACTACATGGTAAAGCGTATAAACTCAATAGACGGCATAAGCTGTCTTAATCCCCACGGTGCGTTCTATATCTTTATGAATGTTAAGGATTGTCTCGGAAAGGAGCATTACGGCAAAGTGATAAACACCGCGCATGATTTATGCTCTGATATACTGGACAAGGCTCTTGTTGCCCTGGTTCCCAGCGAGGGCTTCGGTGTTGAAGGCTACGCTCGTCTGTCCTACGCCACATCAATGGAAAACATCGTTACGGGACTCGACAGAATAGAAAAATATCTAAACGGTGAGTGCGGCTAATCACAATTTGAAAACACGAGACAAACGCGCCATAATCGAATAATAAATATCGGAATAATTAATAACAGTTAAAAGGAAAACAGTTAAAATGAATTTTTGAAAGGATTTAAGGAATTTATTATGAGCAAAGACATATATGAAAGCCCTTTAAGCTCCAGATACGCAAGCAAGGAAATGAAGTATTTGTTTTCGCCGGACAAGAAGTTTAAAACATGGAGAAAACTCTGGGTTGCTTTGGCTGAATCAGAAATGGAGCTTGGACTGAATGTTACCCAAGAGCAGGTTGACGAGCTTAAAGCAAACATTGATAACATAAATTACGAGGTTGCGGAAGCACGCGAAAAGGAAGTCCGTCATGATGTTATGTCTCACGTTTACGCATACGGTCAGCAATGTCCGAAGGCAAAGGGCATTATACACCTTGGCGCTACCTCCTGTTATGTTGGAGACAATACCGATCTTATAATAATGAACGAAGCTCTGGAGCTTATAAAGAAAAAGGTACTGAAGGTAATATCTCTCTTAAAGGATTTTGCTCTTAAATATAAGTCCCTTCCCACACTGGGCTTTACACATTTTCAGGCGGCGCAGCTTACAACAGTCGGCAAAAGAGCGTCTCTCTGGATTTGGGAGCTGCTTATGGATCTGGAAAATATAAACTTCCAGTTAGAGCGCAAGGCGCTTCTCGGCTGCAAGGGAACCACCGGAACACAGGCAAGCTTTATGGAACTCTTTGATAACGATATTGAAAAGGTTAAAGAGCTTGACAAGAAAATTTGTGAAAAAATGGGCTACTCACACTACTATCCGGTATCGGGTCAAACCTATTCAAGAAAGGTTGACTATCATATGCTGTCTGTGCTCAGCAATGTTGCCCAGAGCGCATATAAATTTGCAAACGATATAAGACTGCTTCAGCATCTCAAAGAGATTGAGGAACCGTTTGAAAAATCGCAAATCGGTTCATCCGCCATGGCATATAAGCGTAACCCTATGCGCAGTGAACGTATATGCTCGCTGGCAAGATACGTTCTGGTTGATGCTGTAAATCCCGCGATTACCTCCTCTACTCAATGGTTTGAGAGAACTCTTGACGATTCCGCCAACAAGCGGCTGAGTGTCGCAGAGGGATTTTTGGCCGTTGACGCTATATTAAATATCTACATGAACGTAGCCTCGGGACTGGTTGTATACCCTAAGGTTATAAATAACCGAATTATGTCGGAGCTGCCCTTTATGGCAACCGAAAATATTATGATGGACGCTGTAAAGAACGGCGGCGACCGTCAGGAACTGCATGAACGTATACGCCAACATTCGATGGAAGCCGGACGGGTTGTAAAAGAGCAGGGCGGAAGCAACGACCTAATTGACAGAATTGTTGCCGACCCTTCTTTCAATCTGACTCATGAAGATATTGACAGCATCCTGAAGCCCGAAAACTTTATCGGCAGATGTGAAAGCCAAGTTCAGGAATTTATTGATGAGTATGTTGAACCGGCGCTTCGTGACAACGATGTTGCCGAAGAGGTTGAGCTTACGGTTTAGAATATAAGGAGTACGTTATGAAAATTGGATTTATAGGCGGAGGAAATATGGGAACCGCTTTAATCTCCGGCTTTATTACCTCAGGAAAATATAAGGCTGAAGATATATCGGTTTATGATTCGTATGCGCCGAGGCTTAATGAACTGCAAAATAATTTCGGTATAGCTCCAATGTCCGGCACTGCCGAGCTTGAGGCTGACTCTGATATTATTATACTCGCTGTGAAACCAAATATTGTACCATTCATTCTAAGAGAACTCAAGGGCTTTGACAGCAAGCTTTATGTTTCTATAGCAGCCGGAATAACCCTTGATACCTTGGAAAACGGTTTAGGGAGCGACAAAAAAATAGTCAGGGTCATGCCCAATACACCGGCTCTTGTTGGCTGTGGTATGACGGTTATAACACCAAACAAGAATACTCTCCCCGATGAAAATCTCCTTATCGAAGATATGTTCGGCAGTGTAGGCGAGACCGTATTCCTTGATGAAAATTATATGAACGCTGCAATAGCGCTGCACAGCAGCAGCCCTGCGTATATTTTTATGCTTATCGATGCTATGGCTGACAGCGGCGTAAAGTATGGCATTCCGAAGAGTACAGCATTAAAGCTTGCCGCGAAAGCCGTTGAAGGAAGCGCAAAAATGGTGCTCTCATCTGATGAACACCCAATGAAGCTTAAAGACAATGTTTGTTCTCCCGGCGGAACCACGATAGCGGCGGTATGCGATTTGGAAAAAAACGGGTTCAGAGCCTCTGTACAAAGCGCAATCGATGCCTGCATAGAAAAAGCCGAAAAAATGTCAAAGTAGAAATTCGAGCGGGAGAATATCCCGCTTATTTTATTAATATATTATTTATATATTATTTATGAGGTGAGCGTTTTGAAAATATGTGGAATTGTCTGTGAATATAACCCCTTTCACAACGGACATAAATATCAGATCGATGTTATTAAAAAAAATCGCGGCTATGATGCCGTTATAGGAATAATGAGCGGAAACTATACCCAAAGAGGCGACATAGCGTTATTTGACAAAAATATCAGAGCGAGAGCAGCGGTATTAAACGGTATGGACTTAGTTTTGGAGCTGCCCACCGTTTACGCGGTTCAAACTGCCGAGAGATTTGCGTTTAACTCCGTATATATTTTAAATTCTCTCGGAATAATCGACGGTCTGGCTTTCGGAACGGAGTGCGAAGATATTAAGAAGCTAAAGATAATCGCGTCACTCTTGACAAATGAAACAGCCGAATACAGCTCAGCTCTAAAATATGAATTAAGTCTCGGCAAGCCTTACTTTTCAGCCCGCTCCTCTGCCATCGCGCGTGTACTTGGCAGCGAATACAGCGTTCTGCTTAGCGAACCGAACAACATTCTCGCGATTGAATATATAAAATGTCTGAACAAGCTGAACAGTAAAATAAAGCCTGAATTGATAAAACGTCATATATCGCGCCATAACGACATTGATATAAACGGGACTATAGCGAGCGCAACCGCTGTTCGCCGTGAATTGCCGCGTAACAAAACGGAAGCGTTAAACGCTGTCCCCAAAAACCTGCGTGATATATACACGGATGCTAAAATTCATGATATAGAAAAACTCGGTTCGGCAATTATATCCAATATATTATTATCTGATGCCAACACAATAAAAAATACTCCCGATGTTAACGAGGGGCTGCAAAATAAGATTAAAAGTGCGGCGTTCATTTCACGTTCTTTCAATGAACTCTGCGGGAATATTAAATCAAAGCGCTACGCCCACAGCCGTATCAGGCGAATACTTATAAATTGCTTTTTGGGCATAACAAACGATGACACAAACAAGCTTCCTCAGTATATAAAAATCCTTGATTTTAACAAGCAGGGACAGAATTTGCTGCACATAGCCAAAAATACCGCCTCACTGCCTCTCGCAAAAAACAGAAACGGAATAAAAAACAACCCTGCCGCCATAGAAGCATGGGACAGGGAACTTGTGTTTGACTCTATATATAACCTGACTTAATAAGCCTTAACCTCTACAATATGATACAAATCAATCCGCCGCTGCCCTCGTTGATTATGCGTTCCAAGGTTTCGCGCAGCTTTTGTTGAGCATCATCAGGCATTTTAGCAAGCTTGTTATGTAAGCCCTCGTTCACAAGCTCATGCAGTGACTTTCCGAAAATATTGGATTGCCATATTTGCTTTGGATCATCCTCAAAGCCCCTCATAAGATACTCAACAAGTTCCTCCGATTGACGCTCTGTTCCAACCAGCGGACTTACCTCTGTCTTTATATCCGCTTTTATCATATGTACCGAGGTAGCGCCTGCCTTTAGGCGCACACCAAACCTGCTGCCCTGCTTGATGATTTCGGGCTCCTCGAGCGACAGCTCATCGATTGATGGATAGACTATGCCATAGCCCTTTCTTTCAACCTCATCGAGAGCGCAGGCAACCTTTTCATATTTCCGCTTCATCCCCGCAAGCTCCTCAAGCGTCCTTAAAAGCGCCTGACGATCGTTTATTTCAAGACCCGATCTCTCGTTTAGAGTCTTATAAAACAGACTGTCGGGAACGCTTATTTCTATCCTTGCCTCGCCATAACCGGGATTGACCTCCGCTATACTAGCGCTGCTGACAAACCCGCATTCCTCCCGTAAAATTTCAGGCAGTCCTTTGATGTCGGAAATCTTATTCGCGTTTTCCATAACACTGTATATTTCCTCGGCTATATCGCTGTTGTCCACGGAGCTAAGCCATTTGGGAACCGATACGGACAGCTCCATCAATGGAAATTCATACAATATTTTTTCCATGATACCGTTTATATCCTCCTGCGTCATTTCCGAGCAACTCACAGGTATCACCGTTGCTCCGTACTTTGAACACAGTGCGTTTGCCAAATTTTTCACGCTTTCGGTGTGCGGATTTACTGTGTTTAAAAGTATGACGAACGGCTTTTTCATCGCGGACAGCTCGTTAATCACACGTTCCTCCGCGCTCTCATAATCCTCACGCGGAATGTCGGTTATACTTCCGTCCGTAGTAACAACAACGCCAACGGTTGAGTGCTCAGATATTACCTTTCGCGTACCGATTTCCGCAGCCTGTTCAAACTGCATAGGATTTGCCGACCATGGCGTCATAACCATTCGCGGCATCTCATTTTCTATATGTCCGAGAGCGCTCGGAACAATGTAACCAACACAGTCAATCATTCTAACCTTAAGACTGGCATGATTGCCAATCGTTATCTGCGCCGCCTCGTTTGGAATAAATTTGGGCTCAGTCGTCATAATCATTTTTCCCGCCGCTGACTGCGGCAGTTCGTCCATTGCCCTTTCGCGCTTGTAGTCGTTTCCTATATTAGGTAGCACAAGTAAATCCATGAACCTTTTGATAAATGTGGATTTTCCTGTTCGCACCGGTCCCACCACCCCAATATAAATATCACCCTGAGTCCTCAGTGCAATATCGTTATACAAGTTATCTCGCATTTTTATTTCCTCCTTCTTACTTTACACTATCTTACTTTAGTATACCGGCATAATCATTTAATTTATTAGATGATATGCGGATAAACTCTCAAATATGAAATTAAATTCGTAACCAAAGCAAAGTTTTTGAATATATTATACTAAGGCAGGTGAAAACCGTGTTCAGAAATAATCGCAAGAACAATAAAAAGCATTGCGTAAGGCTTCTGGGTCCGATATTGATTTCTCTGGGCGCGGGGATATTTCTCGCAAATCTCATACCGGCATATATGCTTATTATCATATTCGGCATAGCCCTTATAGCCGCCGGAGTATGGTTTGTTATGAAATAAAAATATTTTAAAGGAGTTGTACATATGCAAATAGTAGTTGTAAGACCGCCAAAACCGGTAAGAGTTATGTTAAGACTGATGTTCGGCGTAAAAAAGTGTAAGAACGAATAAGCAAAACGCGGCATAGTTTTCACACTATGTCGTTATTTTTTTATTATTTGGCAATACTAATTAATATTCTAATATAAAAAGGATTGATTTCAATGTTAGTAACTGTCATAAGAACCGCTATAATGTATGTGCTTGTGGTTTTTTGCCTGAGAGTTATGGGCAAGCGCCAAATCGCGGAGCTGGAGCCGTCGGAGCTTGTTGTGACGATTATCATATCTGAGATTGCCGCAGACCCGGTTGTTGACCCCGGTACACCATTTCTGACCGCCGCTGTTTCTATAGTAATACTTTTATTTTTAGAAGTATTTCTGTCATTTATCGCCTACAAAAATATTAATATACGGTCATTGCTTTATGGAAAACCGAGCACATTTTTCAGCGACGGCAAAATTAATCAAAAGGAAATGCAAAATCAACGTTACAGTATAGGCGATCTTTTGGAAGAAGTCAGAAATCGAGGTGCCGCGTCGCTAAGCGATGTGGAATATGTTATTATGGAAACCAATGGAAACGTCAGTGTAATACAAAATTCCATAAGCCGTCCGGTCACTCCCTCAGACTTGGGACTTGACGTAAATCCCACGGAGATAAGCTATATTATAATAGATAACGGTAATCTTATAAAAAACAATCTAATTCGCCTCAAGCTATCCAAGAGCTGGCTTATGGACGAGCTCAAAAAAGAAGGCATCAAAAAAATATCACAGGTATTCTATATGGGCGCGGACAAAAGTGGCAACGCAGTCGTTATTAAAAAGGAGAAGTAAGCTATGAAAAGAGTAATTGTTACCGTGGTAATGCTGACTTTGGTCGTAATCTTAATATGCTTCCATTATCAAAAAATGTCAGATATAGACAAGCTTGTAGATGAAACCTACATCGCTGTTATGACAGCCTATGAAGACGATGATTTTCAAAAAATTTCCGATAAGCTTAGTGAACTTAAAAGCGTATGGGACGATGATAAAACATGGATTGGAATAACAGCGGACACAGACCAAATGGAGGAAATTGAAATTTCTCTGCTTCAAAGCGCAAAATATGCCGAAATAGCCGATAAAGAGGATTTTATTGGTGAGTTTGTCCTGTTCAACCAACTTATAAAGCATTTGTCATATTATGAACGCATAACAGCAGAAAGTCTGCTCTAAACAATTTATTTACAAATAGATACTTGTACTTTACAAATGCGTAAAATCATGATAAAATTATCCTAAATAAATATATCGGAGGATAATTATGTATTTAGGGATAGATTTGGGCGGCACAAATATAGCGGCGGGAATTGTAGATAATACGGGAAAGATTATCAGAAAGTATTCAACACCTACCCTGGCGGACAGACATTTTGAGGTAATAGTCAAGGATATAGCGGACGCTTGCTGCATACTTATAAACGCGGAAGGCTTGACGGTATCCGATATTAAAGCCATAGGCATCGGCAGCCCGGGCGCAATCGATAATACTAACGGTATTGTACTTAATGCCGGTAACTTAGGCTGGAAAAACGTCCCGCTGAAAACCGAAATGCAAAGGTATATTGACCTTCCGGTCAATATAGAGAATGACGCAAACGCTGCCGCGTATGGCGAATACTCTGTATGCGATAGGCA
Organism: uncultured Oscillospiraceae bacterium; assembly: GCA_964442605.1. Lineage (GTDB taxonomy): Bacteria > Bacillota > Clostridia > Monoglobales > Monoglobaceae > Monoglobus. Next base: position 68,961 of record CAYTZR010000002.1, on the reverse strand, counting down.
TGTTAAGGACTTTATATTTATAACCCTCGGCACGGGAATAGGCGGCGGAATAATAATTGACGGTAAAATTTATCGCGGCTTTAACGGAGCGGGCGCGGAAGTCGGGCATACATCGTTTATTTACGGCGGGAGAGAATGTAACTGCGGCAAAAAAGGCTGCTGGGAGGTATACGGTTCAGTCAGCGGACTTATATGGCAGACCGCCGACGCAATCCGGGAGAACCCGAATTCACTCATGGCAAAGTCGTATACGGAAAGCGGATGTATTGACGGACGCACCGCTTTTGACGCGGCAAAACAGGGTGATGAAGCCGCAAAAGCTGTTGTGAGTCAATATTTGAAATATGTCGCGGACGGTATTTGCGGTATTGTCAATATATTTGAACCGGAAATCCTGTTAATAGGCGGCGGTATAAGTAAGGAGGGCGACTATCTCCTAAATCCCATTAAGGAATATTGCGAAAAAAATTATTTCTGCAAAAATATACGGCAGACAAAGCTTGAAATCGCACGTTTAGGCAACGATGCCGGTATAATAGGCGCTGCGCTTTCGGCTGAGAATTGTATCGGATTTTAAATCCTGAAAAAACCGCCTAATTTATCCTCTATGATATTGACCGAAAGAGCTTTAACCAATATGAGAATACATATCGTACATTATTTTTTATATCGGCTGTAAATGTTTCTTTTGAAAGCTTTACCAAGTCAATATCACCGCAGGACATTAAGTTAAAATTACCGTAAGTTTCATCGTTTACAACAACAGCGCCGGAACCTACAATATCTCCGGCTTTAACAGGAAAGCTCAGGTCATCGTTTATGTCCGTTTTGACTTCTATTACATCCTCCTCCGATACCGGAAATGTATATGTCTTATCCGGGCTTACCCCGGCATAGCCAAACAAGCCTCCTGCCGCTGTTATTTTATCAACAACGGACTCTTCCGATACTATATCGGTAAGGCTGTATTTTTCAAACATCTCATTATGTAAATTTGTATGATCATCCCAATCGTTCGGATCGTTCAATGTGACACAAATTAAAGTCATACCGTTTCGTGTTACGGCGGAAACAAGACATCTGCCCGCGGCTGTTGTGTATCCGGTTTTTACGCCTACACAACCGTCCAGAGTTGTCAAAAGCTTGTTATGATTTGTCATTTCTCGGTTATATTCCTTGCCCTCCCACGGTATGGATTTTGTCATTGTAGCCGCAATCTCAGCAAACTTAGGCTCGCTGAGAGCTTCTTTTGTAATTACGGCAAGCTCTGAGGCTGTGGTATAATGTGTATCTGAGGGCAACCCGTTGGGGTTATCGAAATGAGTATGAGTAAGACCCATATCAGCCGCTGTCTCATTCATCATCTCAACAAATCTTTCAACGCTGCCGCCGACAGCCTCGGCAATAGCTACCGCCGCGTCATTGCCCGAAAGCAGCATCAGACCGTATAACATGTTTTCAAGGGTAATATGCTCTCCCTTTTCAAGATACATACTTGAGCCTTCAACGCTCGCGGCGTTCTCGCTTACCTCGACAATATCACCGAGGTTTCCATACTTTATCGCGATATATGCCGTCATAATCTTTGTCGTGCTAGCCATAGGAAGCTCCATGTCACCGTTTTTGTTATAGAGTACTCTGCCGGACTGCCGCTCAATTACAACAACAGCCTGTGCCGATGTGTCAACAGCGTAGACGGGACAGCAAATTAAAATGACAAAAATCCAAACGGTTAATATCGATATTATCTTTACAAATCTGTTTATCATTTTCACTTTTCATCTCCGTTTATACTTTCCATGAAAAGTATATTCAGAATTATATTAAGTATGCATACAAATACGGACAACCGAAATTGTCCGCATTAAATATCACAGTTTATTAATTATTCCGGATTATACTCAACGCCGTCATCAAAGTCCGAAGCGTTCTCTTCATCTTCAAATTCATATTCATCTTCATATTCATCATCATTGAAATCCTCATCCTGAACATCATCGGCGACGACAGTACGCTTACCGGATTTTGCAGAAGATACAAGCTCGCTTATTTTATCGATTGCGGTAGGTACAGCATCAATAATCCTGTCATAAATACTGTTTTCCTCACTCACAGGAACCATTCTTATTTTTCCGCCGCCGACAACCAAAAAGCCAACCGGCGTTAACGACAAACCGCCTCCGGTTCCTCCCCCGAAAAGATTATTTGTATCCTTTGACTCTCCGCTTGAAAGACGCTTGTTATTCGGGAACTCACAGCCGCCTACGCCAAAGCCCAGCGCAACCTTTGAAATCGGCATTATTACCGTGCCGTCCGAGGTGTTTATAGGACTACCGACTATTGTATTAGCGTCTATCATGTCCCTAAGTCCCTGCATTGCCGATGCCATAATACCTTCAATCGGATGCTTGTCTGAAATTTCTGACATTTTTTACACTTCCTTTAACATAATTTATTATAAAAACCGCAAGAGCCGCGACTAAAGCATTGATAACATAAGCGCCTCTCGTTTTAATTATACTTCCCGCTTCAAACGCAAAGCATTTTGCAACATAGTTCGGATCCAAATATAAGCCGAACTCATTTTCCATTTTAAAATATCCCCTCAGCGGAGGTATTAACGCACCCGCCAATCCGCACACAGCACCATAGGCGATACCCGTTTTGTCAGGCTCTCCCATGCCGAACCTTAAATATATATCAAACCTTGCCACTCTGATTTTCCGTCTGAGATGCTTTAAAAAGCTGCCGACTGCCGACTTTCCGCTCTTTGCCAAGCTCATATACTTGTTAAACACCTTTTTTATCTGCGGTATATCGAAAAAACGCGTCTCACTGTCCCACATACTTGAAAGCTCACGCTTTAACCTTGAAGACCTTTTCGATTCATTGTCTGATTCGTTATCCTGTTCATTATCCGGTTTATTATCCGAAGCGGAAGCATCAGCATCATTTTTAGGCTCCGAAGCTTTATCTTTCTCGGGCAACACGATTTCATATTTGATAAAACGGTACATACTTAAAGTTATTATGGTTTTTTTGCCGTTTGAGGCTATTTCAACGGTTATGGTTGACCACAGTATAAAAGCGATAATAAAGACAATTATTCCGACTATTATTAATACTGTATACATGGCTTAAACCTCTTCCGGCTCAATACCTTCAGGAGCGTCAATATCGTCTTCGGGTACTGCCAATGTTTCAAATTCAGGCAGATCGCTTATGCTCTCAATACCAAACGTCTGCAAAAACTCTTTGGTGGTTCCGAACAAAATCGGTCTTCCCGGCGCGTCGTTCAGCCGCCCCACCTCATCTATAAAACGCCGCTCTATCAAACGATTTACTATATAGTCGCAATTCACACCGCGAATATGTTCAATTGTTGAACGTGTGACGGGCTGCTTGTACGCGACAATAGCAAGCACCTCAATCGCCGCGTTTGAAAGCTGCAGCTTACGCCCCGGCTTTAGAAGCTGTGATACATAGTCCTTATACTCGCCTCTGGTACACATCCTGTAGGAATTTTCCAGCTTTATTATATGAATACCCCGTTTTTCATAATCGTATTCATCCATCATTTTTTTAATTATTTTGGTTAGAGACTTTTTGTCAACATCAACAATGTCAGCTATTTTTTCCAGCTCAACCGCCTCGCCTGCCGCGAATAGCAACGCTTCGATTATCGACTGAATTCTTCTGACCTCCGCATCGGTTTCCATTACCTCTTCTCCTTATTATTCCTGAGTTACTTATTCCTCGATTACGCTCAAGTCCGGTTCCGAGTCGCCTCGCGTTACAATCGGATTTGAAAAGTCGCCGCTCTCATCATACTCAACATTAATCTGGTTAAGTCTTACCATCTCAAGCACAGCCAAAAATGACGCAACAGCCTCAGCCTTTGACTTCGCTCCCACAAACAGTTCCTTAAACATTACCCGTGTACGACTTATAAGCCTGTCCCATATCCGCTTTGCCCTTGAGCGAACCGAAACCTTCTCATGCCCTACAATTCCGACAAATGAAGCCCTTGGCGGCGGAAGCCTGCGTTCCAGCTTTTGATACGCCTGCTTATAAGCCAAAACCAGATTTTCAGGTGTGAGCTTTGAATAATTCCATTCGGCAGGCGGTCTTTCAATTTGATCAGGCTCTTTAAAGAACAGCGAGTCGCCTATGTTTTTCCTGGCGTTGAGAAATTCAGCGGCGGCTTTGACACGCTTATATTCCTCAAGCCTCTTAACAAGCTCCTCTCGCGGGTCATCGTCTTCTTCCTCCTCAGGCTTCGGCAGTAACATTCTTGACTTAATGCTGAGCAAGGTTGCGGCGAGCACCAAAAACTCGCTGGCTATATCAAGGTTATACTCCTTCATTTGCCGCATGACGTGAAAATACTGATCAACAATCAGATTAATAGGTATGTCGTAAATGCTGACCTTATTTTTTCTGATTAATGCCAGAAGCAAATCAAGCGGTCCCTCAAAGTCCAAAACCTTAAAATTCAAATGTTCCATTTATTTAAATCACTTATCCTGTTTAGTGTATAAAAACACTTATAATAGAGGTATAAAAATTCAACACTCCGCTGACACAAAAGTTCAAAAATCGGTTAAAAACCCCAAAATTCATCAGCAGAATGAGTATTATAAAGCCAAACCTCTCGTATTGCATATATTTAAAATATATATCTGTTGGCAATACAGCGTTTAAAACCTTTGAGCCGTCAAGAGGCGGAATTGGAATTAGATTAAAGATACCAAGTCCCAAATTCATTATAGCCAAGTAAGAGCAAATCGTATACGACACACTCGCAATGTCATACGCGATATTCTCAGAGCTAAACGTCATGCTTCCCAACGCAACAACACCAATCTCCGCGACAAACGCCAGAACAAAATTAGTAAACGGCCCCGCAAGAGATGTCAGAACCATGCCGCCCTTTTTATTATTAAAATTATACGGATTAATCGGCACCGGCTTTGCCCAGCCAAATCCAAAAAGCAAGAGGCACAGACCGCCTATGGGGTCTATGTGGTGAATAGGATTAATACTGAGTCTGCCCCTTGACTGCGCGGTTCTGTCACCCATCAGATATGCCGCCAAGCCATGTCCCATCTCATGAATTGAAAGAGACAGCAGCACACAAAAGATACTGATTAGTATCATCAGAAGCTTCTGCATGGCGGTCATTTGTGAGTTGCTCAGAATACTTAATAACATAAAATAGCCTCCGGTTTAAAGGTCATTGGCAATCAAATCGTCATACGACTCACGCTTTACGGCAAGCCTTGCCTCACCGCCGCTCACCATAACAATTGGCGGTCTGGGTATTCTGTTATAATTGCTTGCCATTGAATAATTATACGCTCCCGTCGCCAAAACGGCAATCAGGTCGCCTTCTTTAATATTGGGCAGCTTCGCGTTCTTAATCAGTATATCTCCCGACTCACAGCACTTGCCCGCAATCGTCGCTGTCATATTCTTTTCCGCCAAAGGATCGTAGACACGTACTGCCTCATACTCGCTTTGATACAGTATATATCTCGGGTTATCGCCCATTCCTCCGTCAACAGATATATATGTTCTGACTCCGGGAATATGCTTAACCGCTCCCGCCTTGTAGACGGTAAGTCCCGCCTCCGCTGTAATCGAACGTCCGGGCTCCATCACTATAAACGGCAGCGGGATATTTCTTTTCTCGGAAATACCGCGTACAACCTTTGACACAGCCTGAATATACTTATCATAATCTATCGGGGTGTCGCTTTCGGTGTACTTAATACCGTAGCCGCCGCCCAAGTTTAATTCCTTGATTTCAATACTGTATTTATCCTTTAGGTCGCCGATAAAGTTCATCATCTTTTCGGCAGCGAGTTCAAAGGGCGCAAGCTCAAAAATCTGAGAGCCTATGTGGCAGTGGACACCAACAACGTTAATATTTTGCAGTCCGTCCGCAGTTTTGATAATCTCCTCTGCCTCTCCCGTTTCGAGCGCAACTCCGAACTTTGAATCAATCTGCCCTGTCTGCACAAAGCTGTGCGTATGCGCGTCAATGCCGGGCTTTATTCTAAACAGTATATCCGCTGTCTTGCCAAGCTCGCCGGCAATTTTATTTAAGACGTGAAGCTCAAATATATTGTCAACAACTATTCTTCCGACTCCGTTTTTCAAAGCCATAGAAATTTCATCAACCGTTTTGTTGTTTCCGTGGAAGTAAATCTTTTCCGCCGGAAATCCCGCCTTTAGAGCGGTATACAGCTCTCCTCCGGATACGACATCGACTCCCATATTCTCTTCCTTCATAATGCGGTATATATATTTACAGCACAGAGCCTTGCTGGCATATAACACCAAACCGTTTCCGCCGTAGTATTCCCGCATCGCCTTATTATAAACACGGCAATTTCCGCGTATTTCATCTTCGTCCATAATATATGCCGGAGTGCCATATCTTTCGGCTAAATCCGCCACATCACAACCGCCGATACTAAGATTGCCGCTTTCATTCACGCTTAAGCAGTTCATTACAAAATCCATCGCTGTTCCTCCTAAGTTCTCTTATGTCTTACCCCAAAAGGTCACAATATACCCCCGCGATATTATTTAGTTAATTATTATACTAACACAAACAATATCCTTTGTCAACAAATTTAGCCCTCACTCCGTATTTTCGAAGACCGTAAATTAAGAGTTGACCGGCTTTAAAATTAATCGCTGTCCTCGCTTTTCAGCTCGGACAATTTTGCGTATATCTCGGGATACTTTTTCAAGAGGTTCAACGGTTTAAAGTTCTTATCGGTAAAGCCGTGCGTTGTGTATCCCACGGCAAGCAGCGCATCGTCCTCGCACCTTATGATTTTGTACTCAAATCTGCACTTTGCGACACCAAGCCTTTTAAGCTCAACCTGAACCCAAATATCATCCTGATATTTAGCGCCGATAATAAACTTTGAATAACAATCAAGGAGCGGGAGCAAAACTCCCATTTCCTCAACCTCTCTGTACGACATTCCCGATGACTTGAAAAACTCGGTGCGTCCGACCTCAAACCACGGAAAGTATCTCGAATGATGGACAACACCCATGCTGTCCGTTTCGGAATAGCGCACAGTTAATTTTGTTCTGAACACTAAACATCTCTCCTATTTAATAATCTTATCTTAAGTAATAATATCTTAAATAATTTTAGCCTACATAATCTTAGCAACGCCCGAATAAACTTGTCCTCTCGAGCCGTCTATTGTTACGGTGGTTCCGTTCTTCAAAATCTTTGTGGCATTCTCAACACCGACAAGTACGGGTATATCAAGCGTCATTCCTACGATTGCAGCGTGAGATGTTGAGCCGGGTGTTTCGGTGATAATAGCCGACGCCTTTTTAAGCAGAGAAATAAGCGCGTTTGAGGTTTCGTTGATAACAAGAATGTCTCCGTCCTCAAAGTTCTTGATAGCATCGTTATTGCTGCTCGCGACACAAATTTTTCCGCTGATGGACTTATTCGTAAGGCTTTGACCCGAAACAAGTATATCACCAACCAACTGAACCTTTAGAACATTGGTGGTTCCGCTGATGCCGACAGGCGAACCGCCGGTCAGAACCACTACATCGCCCTTTTTAACAATATCGGTTTCCTTGACGGCACAGTCTACCGCGTGAGTAAACAACTCGTCGCTTGTACTCTTCATATCCGTCATGATCGGAGTAATACCCCATGAAAGATTAAGCTGTCGCCACGTTTTTCTGCTCATAGAGCCCGCGATGATAGGACAATTGGGACGATACGCTGAGATCTGTCTCGGTGTATAGCCCGATTTCGAAACCGTGACAATCGCGGTAGCTCCCAAATCATGAGCGGTTGTGCAGGATGAATGGCTTATCGCGCTGGAAACGCTTGTAGACTGGTTTAAGTGTAGGGATTCAAATCTCTTTACATAGTCAATATTTTCCTCGGTTTTGTTGCAAATTCTTGCCATGGTTTTAAGCGCGCGCACCGGGTACTCGCCCACGGCTGTCTCGCCCGATAGCATAACAACGGATGTCCCGTCGTATACAGCATTCGCAACATCGGAAATCTCGGCACGTGTCGGACGTGGATTATGCGTGATACTCTCAAGCATCTGAGTTGCCGTAACAACCATTTTTCCGACGCTGTAGCTCTGTCTTATAAGCTTCTTCTGGATAGCGGGAAGCTCGTCAAAGGAAATTTCAACTCCCATATCGCCTCTCGCTACCATAATTCCGTCGCTGACCTTTAATATTGACTCAATGTTGTCAACACCCTGCTTATTCTCGATTTTTGATATTATTTGAATTTCGTCACCGCCGTTTTGCTCAAGAATTCTTCTGACTTCAATCACATCGAAAGCGGAGCGCACAAATGAAGCAGCGATAAAGTCAAAGTCCTGTTCGATGCCGAACTTAATATCATCAACGTCCTTTTCGCTCATATATTCCATGCTGAGATCAATCCCGGGCACGTTTATACTCTTATGATTGCTGACAGGACCGCCGTTCAGAACCTCGCATATAACATCCTCGCCCTTTATATTCGTAACCACCATCTCTATAAGACCATCGTCAATGAGTATTCTGTCATCAACATGCACATCGTTTGACAAATGCTTGTAGGTGATCGAGGAACGAGTGCTGTCACCCTCAATCTTTTTTGGAGTCAACGTAAACGTCTGACCTGTTTCAAGCTCAACTCTTCCGTCCTTAAAATCGCCGGTTCTGACCTCAGGTCCCTTGGTGTCAAGCAAAAGCGCAATCGGCAAATCAAGCTCCTCACGCATTTTCTTCACGGCGTTAATTCTAACCAAATGATCCTTATGCGTACCGTGTGAAAAATTAATTCTGGCACAGTTCATACCGTTTAGCATTAACTGTCTTAAAACATCCGGGTCATCGGTAGCGGGACCCAGCGTACAAATGATTTTTGTTTTTCTTATCATAAGCTATTTCTCCTCGCCTATATTTATTACACCCATTTTGGTGTATAATTTTGCCCTACCTCTGATTTTTATTGCCGAAGTATTTTCTGTAAACTGCGCAATATACGCCTCGCCGCTGTCAAGCTTTTCGGTATGATGAAATCTCGTGTCCTTTCCGCGTGTCAAACCGATAATAGTAACGCCGTCTTCCTCAGCGACAATAGTAACGTATTCGCCGAAAGCATTAACATCCATAAAAGAACCACCCCTTATATACAGTAAAATCCTATATTGGTATTATATACTAACTGAAAACAAAATGCAAGGAAAATTAACACACATACTCATAATTTTATATAAGTTTTAAATTAATTAAAATCGAGATATGTATCAGGCACGCCGCCGACTATTATTGTTTCGGCAATCGGTATTTCCGTTATAATATCATCTCCCTCCTGCATTATGGGCAGATTTACCGCTACAGCCGTTCTTATTATTACGCTTATCAGGTGCTTTGTCTGATTTACGCCGGCGGAGACAAATTCATCCTTAAACTCAATAACAACATTTTCGTTTGTCAGCGTTTTGATTTTTATCGGAAAGCCCAAAGCCGAATAAAACCTGTTTGAGAACAATGCCATAAACGGTACGTAAACCTCAACATCATTGATTTTGTCAATCCTGTTTTGAATGTTAACCGCAAGCTCAGACTTAAACAAGTTTAAATTATTATAATTTACCGAAAGACTTTTCAAATTTCCGCCGCTGTCTGTATTTTTCTCGATAATTTTGTCATAGCAAATGTTTTCATCCGCGATTATTTCGCTGACCGCCGAATTACATTCCCTAAGCACCATACTGCTCAGGCTTGACACAGACATTTCTGCTACCAACGGATTGATACGATTATTGATACTTGAAAATAAATATGTAACGGAAACAGTAATTAATATAAAAATAAAAGTCACTTTTATTCTTGAGCGTACCCTTTTATTATTATAACGCTTTTTTCGCTTCTTCATCTTTTTTATGCCAACCCTGTATTTAAATCTGTCAAGCCTAACAAATACTTTCACGTTAATCACCTATTTTATAATACGCCCATACTTTTCCGGTGTTACAAGTGAATTTATTTTAAATTTGTTTTTGAATTTGTTTTTGAAATTGTTTTGTTTTAAAAACAATTTCAGAGACTTTAAAGATAATAATATTTAAATAATAATATTATAAATATTTAAAAATTTAAAAAATTTTAAGCTTATTTTAAGAATTATTGATTAAAATCAATTAGAATATAAAAATAAAAATCAGGAGGAATTTTAATCAATGAAGGGAAAACTCGCAAAAATTTTTATTTGCCTTGCTGTGTCCATAATGGCATTTTCGATTGTGTCATTCGCGGAAATTCAAGAAGGCTATGAAGCGGAGGTTAATGACGTTTCAATTGTAGATGGAATTATAACCTCTGCCGATGTAACCGTGAATACAGCCGGCAGCTATAAATTATACGCCGCAGTCTACGAAAACGGCGTACTTACCGGAGCTGATATTGCCGACGTAAGCTCTACCGGCAGCGTCAGCTTCGAAAACGGAGTCACCTTTGACAAGGAGCTTCAAACATTGAAATGCTTTATATGGACTGAAGAATTAAGGCCTGTTTCGGAAGTATACATATATACCGATAACGAACCTGTTAACACGGAGAGTCCCATTAATACCGAGAGTCCGATTAACACGGAAACTCCCGTTAATACAGAAACTCCCGTTAATACTGAGAGTCCTGTTAATACTGAGAGTCCTATTACCGAAGGCTATAAGGCGGTTTTCGCGACCGATTCCCACGCATCAATAACAGTTTCGGATACGCAGGACTTTACCGTTGTGACCGAGAACGTAACCGAAGCATATGCCCGCAACAGCGCTACGGGTGAAATCGATATAAGCGGAGACGGACAGATTAACTTCAAGGTTGTATTGGAAGATGGCTATGAGGTTGACAGCATAACGATAGAACCGTCAAATTATAAAAATCTCAAAACGCCCTCCGAAACGGGAATTGAAAACGCGTACAGGATTACCAAGGTTACCGGAGACATCACCGTAACAGTTACGACAAAGGAAGCCTCCGATAACAACGATGATAACGGCGACGGTAACACAGGCGACGGAATTATTCATCTGCTTGGAGACAGTATAAACGCAGACGGAGTCTCAAACGTTATCGTGAGCGGCACAACAGTGACGATTACCGCCACAGGCAATTATACTGTTGAAGGCACACTCAATGACGGACAGATTATAGTAAGCTCGGCAGCCAAGGATGATGTAATAACGATAACTCTAAGCGGAGTAAATGTAACCAGTTCTACAGGCAACGCCTTTGACGGGCTTAAAGGTCAGGTAACGCTTGTCCCGACATCGGAGGAGAGCACCTTTAAGTCAACCTCAACAGGTGCGGATACTACCGCTATTTACTGCAAGAACGACCTTACAATAAAGGGCGACGGAACGCTCAACGCCGTTTCAGAGGCGGGCAACGGTATACGCTGCAAAAACGATCTTGAAATCGGAGTGTGCGATCTTAACGTAAACGCGGCAAACAATGGTATCAAGGGTGACCAATCGGTTAAAATCACCAAGAAAAACAATTCCGTAACGGTGGTTTCCGGCGGCGATGGAATAAAATCCGATACAGAGCCGTCAATCGATGAAACAACAGGAGAATATATCAGCGGCGGCACAGTCGCAATAAACGGAGGAAATATCAATATAACCGCAAACACAACCGTTGACGAAACAACCGGCGTTGTGTCAAACGGAGACGGCATACAGGCAGATACTCTGCTTACAATAGCCGGAGGCACAATAAATATAACAGCCGCGGGCGAGGCAATAAAATCCAACGCCTCAAGCATAGAATACCTTGAAGATTCAACGCTTACGAGCGGAACTCCGGCAGAGGGCGACGGATGCGTATCAATCACAGACGGCACAATCACTGCCGCAGCGGGTGAGGACGGCATAAAAGCCTCTAAGAATATAACTATAAGCGGTAAAGCGAATATCACGATAACACAAGCCGAGGAAGGTATACAGGTAAATGAAGTTGTATACGACACGGACGGTACGACCGTAATTGACTATATTGAGGGTGAAATAGACATCACCGGCGGAACGGTCAATATAAACTGCTCCGAAGACGGCATACAGTGCGGAACGGGAAACGTTGTTGTAACAGGCGGCGATATTACCGTTAATTCTCAGCAGGATTGTATTCAGGGCGAAAATATAACAAACATTTCTGCCGGTACGTTTGACCTTACCGCATACGGCGGCGCTCCTGCTACCGTCTCTGAAAATAATCCGGAAGCCGCAAACAGCTGTAAGGGCGTAAAAGCAGGCAATCTTGTGTATATCTCCGGCGGTACGTTTAACATAAACACATACGACGACGCTGTTCACTCAAACAATACCGTAAGAATTTGCGGCGGAAGCATAACAGCGGCGACGGGCGATGACGGCGTTCACGGTGACAGCTACCTGTACATAAGCGATAGCGCAGATATAAATATCACAAAGAGCTATGAGGGTATAGAAGCTGCGAAAATATATCTCAGCGGCGGCGAAACAAGAGTTGTTTCAACAGATGACGGTGCGAACGCGGCGGGCGATGAGCCGACAGGCGATGCTCTTGACTTAGACGCGACGGCACAGGCAGACTCATCCACATACGCATCTCCGGGCTTTACAGGTCCCGGAGGCTCCGGCGGCACCGGTAACACCGGACCCAATTGGGGCGGAGAGGACACATCAACCTATGGCTATCTTGAGGTTTCAGGCGGTCTTTTGTATGTCGAAGCGGAAGGCGACGGCTTTGACTCAAACGGCAGCGGACTTATTTCCGGCGGAACGGTTCTCATAAACGGTCCGACAAGCAGCGGCAACGGAGTTTTTGACATTGGCGACAGCAGCAGCGATACGCTGGTTGTAAGCGGCGGAACGGTAATCGGCGCGGGATCGGCTGACATGAGCGTAACGCCCAATACATCGGCTAACTCGCAGTATTACGTTGTAGCATCGTCAAGCTCGTCGGGCGGCGGCATGGGTCAGCCGGGAAGCTCCTCCGGCTTCACATCCCAGTCAGCCGGCAAAGCGTTTAAGCTGACTGACAGCAGCGGAAACGAAATAATAACATATGTTCCGAGTAAAGCGTATTCGTGGGTGTTTGTATCAACTCCGAATATTAACAGCGGCTCATATACGCTAAATTACGGCGGAAGCGTCAGCGGCGGAACATGGCTTGGGAATACAGCCGGAACCTACGGAATTGTGACCGGAGGAACGTATTCCGGTTCCAATACCATTTCTCTGACTGCAAAAAAATAATGAAATAAATTAAATTAACAAATTAAATAAAAATAAATAATTACAACGAATTAAATACAGCTCAGCTTTAGATATTTTGAGTCCGGGTCTTTAAGGCTCGGACTCGATTTATTCAGATATTAATCAGATATTAAATAGTATAACAATTATTCCGATTTATTTATACTATTTCAATTTAAGCAAATATTTCATAAATATTTCAAATATTAAAAAAGACGTGACAAACGCTTTTGACTATGATATAATTAACCGAAATAATTAATAAAAAACTACAAAATCAGAAAAATATATATTTATATGACAAGGAGAAATTAAAATGTGGTATGACGAAAGTGTATTTTATCAAATATATCCTATCGGTTTCTGCGGAGCGCCGAATAATAACGATGGAATATACTCAAACAGAATAAAAAAAGTTATTGACTGGATTCCGCATATAAAGGAAACAGGCTGCGACGCTGTTTACTTTTCACCGATTTTTAATTCGGACGCACACGGCTATGACACCAGAGATTACAAAAAGCTTGACTGCCGTTTGGGAAACAGCGACGACTTTAAAGAGGTTTGCGAAGCTTTGCACGAAAACGGTATAAGAGTCGTTCTGGACGGAGTATTTAATCATGTCGGACGAGGCTTTTGGGCGTTTAAGGATGTATGTGAAAAAAAGTGGGACTCTCCCTACAAGGATTGGTTCCATATCAGCTTTGACGGGAACAGCGGATATAACGATGGCTTTTGGTATGAGGGCTGGGAAGGACATTATGAGCTTGTTAAGCTCAACCTCAAAAATCCCGCGGTTGTAAACTATATCCTGGAATGTGTTGATTTTTGGGTAAATGAATTTGATATAGACGGATTAAGACTTGACGTCGCGTATTGCTTAGATCAGGACTTTTTAAAGACACTCAGATGGCATTGCAACTCCGTCAAAGAAGATTTTGTGCTCATCGGAGAGCTTCTTCACGGCGACTATAATATGTTTGTGTCCGATGATAAGCTCCACAGCTGTACAAATTATGAGTGCTACAAGGGCTTGTATTCAAGCTTTAACTCAGAAAATATGTTTGAAATCGTCCACTCGCTCATAAGACAGTTCGGACCCGACAACTGGTGTCTGTACAGAGGAAAGCATCTTCTATGCTTTGTGGATAACCACGATGTGACAAGAGTAGCGGATATTTTGCAAAACAAAAATCATCTTCCGCTTATATACGGACTTTTGTTTGCTATGCCCGGTGTTCCGTGCGTTTATTACGGAAGCGAATGGGGAGCGCTCGGCAAAAAGCAGGATGGCGACCATGCCTTGCGTCCGTGCTTTGAGGAGCCGCAAAGTAACGACTTGACAAAGCTGATTGCGAGACTCGCAAAGGCGCACAAGGAGTCAAAAGCGTTATGCTACGGTGATTTTAAGTCAATAGTACTGACAAACAAGCAGGCTATATTCCAGCGTCAGTTTGAGGATGAACGGGTGCTTGTTGCGATAAATATCGACTCAGAGCCGTACACAGCCCACTTTGACGCGGGCTGCGGTCTGGCTGAGGATTTAATCACCGGTAAAACGCATGACTTTGGCGGAGGAAGCGAGCTGCCGCCATACAGTGTTCAATACTGGAAAACGGAAAGATAAACGAAAAGATAATCAAAGATTATGACATTCCTCCGGTATGCCTATATCGATACGGGCTATACGCCCGCAGTTTTCGAACGACAAATCAGACATATGCGCGTGTTTAAGACTGTCCACGGCAATTGTGAAGTCAGCCTTAAACGCGTTTTCTGCCGGGGTTCCGTCATCGCACACGCCGCTTGGAATATCGACCGAAAATTTTACGGCATCGCTTTCCTCTATCGCTTTAAACAGCCGCTTGACATTCTCCTTAAGCTCTCCGTGAAAGCCCGTTCCGTATACGCAGTCTATTATCGCCTCGCACCCTAAAATAACCGGCGTGCTCTTTTGCGGGTCAAACGCCAAAATTTCTATTCCGGAATTTTTCGCAAGCTCAAAATTCTTGATTGCATCCGGCGTTTTCGGAAGACCGTCCGCCATTAGTATCAACGGAGTTCCGCCCATTTCCTTCAAAAATCTCGCGGCGGCGTAACCATCGCCTCCGTTATTCCCCGTGCCTACGCATATCAATATAAGCTTCGTTTCAAAATCCTTTGTGTTTTTCTTCACAAATTCCGCAACACCCTTTCCGGCATTCTCCATCATTTGGTAATACGACAAGCCCGATTCATACGCTTTTCTCTCTATCCGCTTCATTTCCGCGGCGCTTACAATTCTCATAAAGACACTCTCCTATCTCTCAACAAGCTCACCCGACAGCTTTAATATAGCTCGCGGGATGGCATCCTCTGAATTTTTCCACGGTTCATCCTTAAATCTATAGTCGAATTTTTGAATAAACCAATCAACGTCCTCCTGTAATACATCAAGATTTTTCAGCTGGACGGGAACAACGGCATTTAGAAATTCGCTGTATTTTTCAGCATCCATTCTCCGCTTCGCCTCTCTCAGAAGCATGTTAAAATGCTCCAGACAGAAGCCCTTTGTTCCCTTGATTTTATCCCTGAACTCCGTATCTCTTTTCCATAAATGGAAAAATGTATCGACATAGCTCTTCATTCTCGCTTCCATCCTGTTGCAGGCATAGCATGAATTTTCAATATTCGTAAGATACAACTCCGCCTCGGATTTATCCGTGTTCTTTTTAAAACGTTTCTTTTTGCCGTTATTTTGTGCCATTTCATCATTCAGCAAATTTTTTAAGTCCTCTCTGACACGCTTTAGATGCGTATCTACCATCAGGGCGACGCCCAAACGGTTTTGCTCACCGTACATTTGGCTGTAATGCTTTTTGCAAAAGCCTATCTTGTCGGTTTCGCCTCTCACATCCTCCTCCATATACGAGGGACCGAGGATATAATCCAGTATATCTCTTTCAAGCTTTTGATTAAGTGTGCAGAAAAGACACTCCCCGTCCATCTCTATCGCTTCATTAACCGGTATCGTATAAATTTCCTCTTTCACAGCTACATCTCCAAACATAATCATTTACAGTAATTATAGCATTACAAGAATATAAAATCAACCGCAAAATCGAGATACTTGACAGATTTAAAAAGAAATGTTATAATTCATTATCTGTGTAAATCGCGTATAAGAATTTCAGAAAGAGAATTAAAGAGTTTTTAATTAAGAAAAATTAAGAGTATTTCAGAAAGAGTATTTCAGAAAGAGTATTTCAGAATGGGAATTTAAGAAGGAGTATTTAAGATGAATAAGATGAAAAAGAAAAAATTAACATTATTTATTTCAATTTTGCTGATTTTATGCTTCATCGGCATCTCGGGCTACGCCACGGTATTTTCCGATGTGGGAGATGATCACTGGGCAGCGCCCTACATATCAAGTCTTGAAGCACGCGGTATTATTTCGGGCTATGGGGACGGTACGTTTCTTCCCGACAAATACGTAGACAGAAGCGAGTACGCGAAAATGCTCGTGAATGTTTCGGGATTAAAGCTTTCATCCAACAGAACAAGCCCGTATGCTGACGTTGACGTTAATGAATGGTATTTTCCTTATATTAACTCAATAACCGCTCAGATGACGGGATACCAAAGCACGACTGAGGGCGATGAAAGGATTTACTTTAAGCCCCTTGACTACGCGACACGCGAGGATGTCACCGTTGCTCTCATGAGAGTACTGAATTATGACTTGTCCGAATATTATCCCGTGAGCGATTATCTGCTTTCCGATGTATTCTATGACTATGAGTCCATTCCGAAGCAAGACAGACCGTACATAGCCGAGGCTGTAAAGCGCGGATATATTACGGGAACGCAAATGGGGACCTTTGAGGGTTCGACACCCATTACACGCTGTGAGGTTTGCGCCGTGCTATGCAGGGCGTTTCCGGAGGGAAATACAGCGTACATAAGCATTGAAGATACCGGCATTGAAGATACCGGCATTAAAGATACCAGTTTTGAAGATTACAGCATTGAAGATACTGAACAGGTTCAGGAGCCGGACATATTGTTGTCCGGCATTTCTGATTTAAAAATCTATTACTTAGATGTTGGGCAGGGTGACTCTGAATTTATTATCCTTCCAAACGGAGAGACTATGCTGATTGATGCCGGAACCTCGTCATACGGCGGCAAGGTAAGCAGCTTTATCGGCAGCCTGGGATACTCAAAAATCAATTACTTAGTCGCTACCCATCCCCACGCCGACCATATAGGCGGCATGTCTGACGTGCTTGACACATTCGAAATCGGAACCGCTTATATGCCAAACGCCGTAACCACCACAAAGACATACGAAAGCTTTTTGTCTAAACTCATCGAAAAACAAATCAACACAATACAGACCGTCGCGGGCTTAACCATTATAGACGACGGTTATTTTTCGGTGCGGCTTCTCGCACCGAACAGCTCCGAATACAAAGACCTTAACAATTATTCCGCAGTAATCAAGATTACATACGGCAATTCCGGCTTTATCTTTATGGGCGACGCGCAGGAGCAATCGGAAAACGAAATACTTTCCGCATTTGACGACAGCGCGCTATTGTCAAATATTATTAAAATTGGGCATCACGGTTCATCGACTTCAAGTCAGATTGAGTTTTTGCAAAGGGTAAATCCGCAATACGCGATTATCTCATGCGGAGCTGACAATTCATACGGTCACCCCACGGAGCAGACACTTCAAAGGCTTGAAAGCCTCGGCATTACAGTACTCAGAACCGACATTGACGGTGATATAGGCTTTGGTTGCAACGGAAGCGAAATATACAGGCTTGAAATTCAGTAAATCTAAATTCAATAAATCTAAATTTAGTAAATCAAGGAGGATAACATGAAAGTAACAATAGACAGATTTGAAGGTGAATTCGCGGTTGTCGAATTGGCTGAAGCAGATAATAAAACGATAAATATGCCGATTGAGCTTTTGCCGTCGGGCGCCGTAGAGGGTGATGTTGTATCAATCACAATAGACAGCGATGAAACACAGCGGCGAAAGCAGCATATACAGGACATGATGAACACACTGTTTAAAAACTGATAAAACCGGTAAAAAACCTGCTTCAACGGCGTTATAACTAAAACAGCGCGGTATAACATAAAATAGTTCGGGTAAAAAACGTCAAGACAACTCGCCCCGCGTTTTTATCATTTCCGCTGTCAATAAGACAAACATTGTATCGTTCAGCTTAACAAGACCGATTTTAGAGGGACTTTGTATGTAAAAGCTGTTCTCTCCGACTTGATGTAACTCTCCGACTTAATGTAATTCTCCGACTTGATGTAATTCGTACATTCTTCTCCTGCCAATGTCGTTGTTTCAAAACAAATTTGAGGAATGGCGTAGCTTAAGCCGCGCCATTCCCCGAAAATCATGACTTACTGTTTTATCTCACGCCCGACTGAGGGCGGATTTTTATTATCCAATCACTTATTCAGCTCTTGGCTTAAAAGCTTATTTACCACGCTCGGATCGCCCTTGCCTTTTAATTCCTTCATGCATTGACCCATTAAAAATCCGATTGCCTTTTTATTGCCGGAGGTGTAGTCCTGCATAGCCTTCGGGTTGTTTTCAATAACCCTTTTAACCGTTTCAAGAACCAATCCCTCATCGCTTACCTGCTCCAAATTATTGTCCTTAACGTATTTTTCAACATCCAAATCCTCATTAAAGGCGATACCGAATATTTCCTTCGCCTTGTTGCGGTTAATGGTTTTCTTTCCGACAAGCTCAATAAGCTTCGCGAGAGCCGATGGGGTCAGCTTCATATTCTTTGCCTCTATGCCCTCATCGCTCAGCTTTCTCATCAGCTCGCCCATAATCCAATTTGAAACCTCTTTGGGATTGCCGCAAAGCGCGGTTGTTTCCTCGAAAAAGTCGGCAAGCGCCTTTTGACCGGTTATCATGTTCGCATCATATTCGGGCAGACCGAATTCGCTGATATAACGCTGTTTCTTAGCCTCGGCAAGCTCAGGCAGACTGTTTTTTATTGAGTCAAACCATTCATCGTCAATCTCAATCGGCGGAATATCGGGCTCCGGAAAGTATCTGTAATCCTGGGCGTTTTCCTTGCTGCGCATCGCGTAGCTCTTGTCCTTGTTATCATCCCAGCGTCTTGTTTCCTGAACTACCCTGCCTCCGCGTTCTATAACGTCAATCTGACGTTTTGATTCAAACTTGATTGCTTTCGCAATTGCCTTAAACGAGTTTAAGTTCTTCATCTCCGTTCTGGTGCCGAACTCCTCACCAATCCTTCTGACGGAGAGATTAACGTCAGCGCGCATTGAGCCCTCCTGCATTTTACAGTCGGACACGCCTAAATATTCAAGCGTTGATTTCAGCTTGGTAAGATACGCGATAACCTCATCGGCGCTTCTGAAATCAGGCTCGCTCACAATCTCTATAAGCGGAACACCGCAGCGGTTATAGTCGCACTTGGTTTCATCATTGAACTCATCATGAATAAGCTTGCCGGCATCCTCCTCCATGTGAATTTCATGTATCCTTACGTCCTTTTTCACGCCGTCCTCAGTTTCTATGGACACGCGTCCGTTTTGACAAATCGGAAGATAAAGCTGTGAAATCTGATACGCCTTTGGAAGGTCGGGATAAAAATAGTTCTTTCTGTCAAATTTATTATAGCGCGTAATATCACAGTTTAAAGCGATACCCGCTTTCATCGCAAAGTTTACCACCTGCTTGTTTACAACAGGCAGCGTTCCTGGCATTCCTGTACATATTGGGCAGCAGTGCGTATTAGGCTCGCCGCCGAATTCCGTAGTACAAGAGCAAAATATTTTGGATTTTGTCGCAAGCTCAACATGAACCTCAAGACCCATAACGGTTTCCCATGCCATATTACTCCGCCTCCTTTCCGAACTTCTCGGCTGCCATCTTATGATAGCCGGTTGCTTGCTGATAAGTATACGCAGCGTTTAAAATCACATGGTCATTCAGCGCCGCGCCGACAAGCTGGGCTCCAATCGGCATTCCGCCCTTATCAAATCCGCAGGGAACGGTAATTCCCGGCAAACCCGCGAGATTAACGGATACGGTATAAATATCCGACAGGTACATTTTCAGCGGATCGGATAAGCTTGAGCCGATTTTCGGAGCTGTTGACGGAGCAGCGGGGAAAAGAATAACATCATATTTCTCATACGCATCGTCAAACGCCTTTTTAATAAGCGCCTTAACCTGTAAAGCCTTCTTGTAATACGCGTCGTAATATCCTGTTGACAATGCAAATGTCCCCAGCATAATTCTGCGCTTTACCTCCTCACCGAAGCCCTCGCTTCTGGTTGACATGTAAAGGTCGGTTAAGTCCTCAAATTCCTCAGCCCTAAAGCCGTACTTTACACCATCGAACCTCGAAAGATTGGAGCTTGCCTCTGCCGAAGCGATGATATAGTACGTCGGAACAACATAGTCTATAATCGGCATATCGAACTCTTCAGCTTCCGCGCCCTTGGATTTCAGGGCTTCCGCAACGCCCAAAACAGCGTCCTTAACATCGCCGCTCAGTCCATCGCCAAAGCATTGAGATGGTATTCCTATTTTCAGACCGGCAACATCGCCCGAAAGGCTGCCCAGATAGCTTTTATGCTCTATATCAAGAGATGTACCGTCCATTTCGTCCTTGCCGCAAATAATATCCAAAATCGCGGCACAATCGGCAGTATCCTTTGCCACGGGTCCGATTTGGTCAAGCGATGACGCGTAAGCAATCAGACCGTAACGCGAAACCGCGCCGTATGTCGGCTTCATACCGGTAACGCCGCAGTACGATGCGGGCTGTCTTATACTCCCGCCCGTGTCGGAGCCGAGAGCATACGGAGCCATACACGAGGCAACAGCCGCTGCCGCACCGCTTGAGGAACCTCCCGGAACCCTGCTTGTGTCCCACGGATTTTTTGTTTCACCGTAGTATGACGTCTCGCCCGTACTGCCCATAGCGAACTCATCCATGTTCAGCTTACCGACAATTACCGCTCCCGCGTCGCTGAGCTTATCAATTACGGCTGCGTTATAGGGAGGCTTAAAATCACCCAAAATTTTTGACGCGCAGCTTGTCTTAATTCCCTTAGTCGAGATATTATCCTTAATAGCGACGGGAACACCGGCGAGAGGGGAATTATCAAGCTCTCCGGCGTTAATTTTCGCCTGTACCTCCTCTGCACGCTTTAAAGCCTCGTCCTCGATAACGGTAATATACGCGTTGATTTCTCCGTCTTTTTTCTTTATCTCATCAAGCACGGCGCGTGTCGCCTCAGCAACCTTGATATCACCGCTTTTTATTCTTTTGCCCAGCTCAAGAGCGGTCAATCCAGTAATATTCATATGCAAAATCCTTTCGTCAAAATACTTCCGTCAATAATTCTTTCTCTTACAATAATTCTTTCTCTTATCTCAAATTAACAAGTCAAATAAAATTTCAGATAAAATAAAATTTTTAAATCAAATAAAATTTTTAAATCAAATAAAATTAAATCATCTTATTATTTATCTTATTGTTTTATTATTTGTTTTATTATTCAACGGTTTTCGGAACAATAATAGCTTCATCGTCCGATTTGGGCGCGTTTTTAAGAAGCTCCGCCCTGTCGTGACTCGGCTTTACTTTATCCTCACGCATGACGTTTTTAACCGCGAAAGCGTGCGACATAGGCTCTACGCCCTCTGTGTCAATGTTGTTCAAAACATCCATATAGCCGATAATTTCTCCCAAACCGTGTCTTACATCCTCTGCCTGTTCATCGGTCAGCTTAAGTCTGGACAGCTCGGCGACATACGAAACCATATCCTTGGTTATTTCCATAATATCACTCTTTTCGTTATAGAATAATGTTTAATTATTAGGGTTTATTATACCAAACCATAAAATTTTTGTCAACCGCTAAAATCGTTATGCTTTAATATTGCATTTTATTTTTTGATATGCTATAATATATTTCGTAATATTCTTTGTAATATATATTTTTTGTAATATTTTTTACAATATTTTTTGCAATATTTTTTGCAATATTTTCGATTATTGATTTAAATCTCTTATCATTCCTCCTCCGCTGATAAGAGATATGTAATACTATGTGTGCCGTTGCGGAGCGGCAGAATGGAGATTTTTATGGGTGTTTTCAGTTTTAGTACAAAGGGTTACAACAAGCCCGGTAAAGGTGTTGACCCGTCAGAGCCGCACAGCGAGGGTATTGTTCTGTTTTTTGAGATATTTTTCAGGAAGTTCTGGAAGCTTATACAGGTTAATTTGCTGTTTTGCCTCGCCAATATCCCTACTTTCCTGATTGTATTTTTCGCGGCGGGTGTTTTCTCAAACGCCGTCTTCGGCACGTTTCCGAATGAGATTGCGAGCATTGTAGGACTGAGCGAGCCTGATATAGCGAACGCTGACTACTTATTTATATACAGGATACTTGATATAGGCATAAGATTTGTCACCGCGCTGCTGTTTACCGTTTTCTGGGGTATGGGTCCCGCGACCGCCGGTATGCATTATATACTCAGAAACTATGCCCGTGAGGAAAACGCTTTTATATGGAGCGACTTTTGGGATGCCTTCAAGGACAATTTTAAGCAGGGTATTTTGGTTTATATTATAGACCTTGTATTTATGTTTGTATTCTTCTATGCGATTTACTTCTATTCCTCGCAGACGAATATATTAAAATACGCGAAGTACATAGTCTATTGCTTATTCCTGTTTTACTTTATGGTGCATCTGTTTATATATCCGCTCATGGTAAGATACAAGCTTAAGTTCGGTCAGCTGCTGCGCAACTCGGCTCTGTTTTCGCTGGTAAGTCTGCCATACACTTTTTTGGTATTGATAATCCTCGGTATATTGACGATAGGCATTTTGTATGTCGGTATATTCTTCTTTTCATCAATCGCGCTCACTATGCTTGTACCGATTTATCTGCTGCTTGCCCTGTTCCTGCTCTATTCGTTTTGCGGATTTATAGTAAGCTATAACGCCGAATGTCAGATAAGAAACCATATTGATGACTCTGCCAATGTTGAGGAAAAGGAAAACTTTGAAAAGGACGCCGCGCCTGTGAACTACAGAAAATTATATTAGTTTTTATATAAATCCAAGTATCTTTATCTTCAAATCCGAGTATCTTTCGATATTCGGATTTTTATTTTATTTATATTTAAGTATATTATTTATGATTTTGGAAATTATTATCTGTGATGAATATGATGAAAAGGACTGCTTTGTACGAGCCTAGCCCAGCATATATAAGCATGCTAATGGTTTGTGACCTCGTTTATGTGATAAAATGGACTGCTTTATAAGGCACGAACCTGCTGCGCAGCTCCGGTCACTCCCGCTCGCCGAACCCGGGCGGGGTGCCAAACCTTGTATAGTGCCTTATTCCTGATTTTTTGTCCTAATGGACTGCTATATTCTTGCCTAGCACAACAAAGCTTTTGCGACTTTGCCGGTTCTCTATGCCACTCCGCGAGTGGCAATGCAAGCTTCGGTAGGTGAGCGTTAGCGAACACGTGAGGCGCGCAGGCGACTGCCCTGTAAGGGCAAGATGTAATTAATGAATAGCCTTATACTTACATTTATTCCAAATCCTGTTACTTTAAGCGTAACCGCTTACTGCTTTCGCGCCGGACACGAACTGTTCGCCGGATGCTGCGGTAGCAAAAGCTTTGCAAAATATATTATTTTAAATTTATCGACACGCTACACGCTGTAGTTTATTAGTTAATAAAATTATAATTTATGAAAGGAGCTTATTCAAATGAAGGAATATTTGCAAATCGAAAAGGTCATAGGACGGGAAATTCTTGATTCCAGAGGCAATCCTACGGTTGAAGCCGAGGTATATCTCGCGGATGGCACTGTCGGACGCGGAGCAGCACCGAGCGGCGCGTCAACAGGAGAATTTGAGGCGCTGGAGCTTCGAGACGGAAACATGAACAGATATTCCGGCAAGGGCGTTACAAAGGCGGTTGAAAATATCCGCACGGTTATAAACAACGCGGTCACAGGTCTTGATGCCTCCGATATTTACGCTGTTGACAATGCGATGAATGACGCGGACGGAACCGGAGACAAGTCAAGGCTCGGCGCAAACGCGATACTTGCCGTATCTATCGCCGCGTCAAGAGCCGCATCTATAGCTCTTGATATACCGCTTTACAGATTTTTGGGCGGCGTTTCCGGCAATCGTCTGCCTGTTCCGATGATGAATATTTTAAACGGAGGAGCGCACGCGGCAAACAACATTGACGTACAGGAGTTTATGATTATGCCCGTGTGCGCACCGAGCTTTAAGGAGGGTCTGCGCCAATGCGCGGAGGTCTTTCACGCTCTCTCCGCTTTGTTAAAATCAAAGGGACTTGCAACATCCGTAGGCGATGAGGGCGGTTTTGCTCCCGACCTCGCAAACGATGAGGATGCCATTCTGTATATTCTTGAAGCTGTAAAAAACGCGGGCTATGAA
This sequence comes from uncultured Oscillospiraceae bacterium, assembly GCA_964442605.1. Taxonomy (GTDB): domain Bacteria; phylum Bacillota; class Clostridia; order Monoglobales; family Monoglobaceae; genus Monoglobus. Next base: position 44,134 of record CAYTZR010000002.1, on the reverse strand, counting down.
CCCGAAAAGGATTTTATGATTGCGATTGACGCGGCTTCAAGCGAATGGAAGAGCGGAAATAAGGGCGAATACATTTTGCCTAAGGCGGGTACAAGGCTCACAACGGCGGAGCTTATAGAGCACTGGAAGCAGCTTGTTAGCAAATATCCGATTATTTCTATCGAGGACGCGCTTGATGAGGAAGATTGGGAAGGCTGGAAGCTGCTTACTAAGGAGCTTGGAGGCAAGGTTCAGCTTGTCGGTGACGACCTGTTTGTCACAAACACAGAACGTCTGAAAAAGGGTATTGAGCTTTCGTGCGGAAATTCTATTTTAATAAAGCTTAACCAGATCGGTTCTGTTTCCGAAACCCTTGAGGCGATAAAAATGGCTCATAAGGCGGGATATACAGCAATTTCCTCGCATAGATCCGGCGAAACTGAGGATACCACCATCGCGGATCTGGCGGTGGCTTTGAATACCTGCCAAATTAAGACCGGTGCGCCGAGCCGTTCAGAGAGAGTCGCGAAGTATAACAGGCTACTGCGTATCGAGGAAGAGCTTGGAGATGCCGCTGTTTATCCCGGCATTTCCGCGTTTAACGTAAAAAGATAATTTTAAAATTAAAATCCCGCTTTGAGCCTAACACTCACTGCGGGATATTTTTTGCCCGGATATCTTATATTTTCTATAATGGTCTTACATGGGTCTTAGATGGGTCTTACATAAAAAAACCCGATAAAGCCCGTGAAAACGTTGGGTCTTACAGTCTTACATAAAATCCGAAAGGATACCCCTATATTTTAAAAAGTTTTATATATATATATTAAAATCATGTAAGACTTGTAAGACTTGTAAGACATTGCCCTCAAACGCCGTGAAAACGTTAAAAAAAGTCTTACAAAATGTCTTACATGGCTTTTTTTATGTAAGACTTTTTATATAATATCGTTTATTGTATCTCCTGCGGACGGCAAACTGAATAATTAAGAGCATGCCGCTTGTACTTATGGCACTTTCTTTAGAAAAAAGTAACATAATTAATGTGCTTGCAAAGCTTTTGCGACTTTGCCGCCTACGGTGTGCCGCCACTTCTTAAGCGGCAGTAAAGTCGCAAAAGCTTTGCTGCGCCGGGTTCGGCGGGCGAAATTGACCGGAGCTGCGCATCAGGTTCATGCCTTATAAATTTTAATAAACAACGTGGTATGCCCGACGGGATTTGAACCCGTGACCTTCAGAGTCGGAGTCTGACACTCTATCCAGCTGAGCTACGGACACATATTCAATGCAAATATTATACCACAAAAATCAGTTTTGCACAATACCTAATTTTGCCGTTTTTTCGCAATTTTCATTTCCTAAATTGCAATATCAAATTTTAATACAAAATTCAATTTAAATTCAGCTAAAAAATCACTCAAGCCCAAAAGCGGGCTTGAGTGGGTTGTATAGTATTAATGATGGAACAGTCGAATGCCCGTAAACGCCATTGCTATGCCGTAAGCGTCGCAGGTTTTGATTACGTTATCATCCCTGATTGAGCCGCCCGGCTGCGCTATGGAGGTTACGCCCGACTTATGCGCTCTTTCGATATTATCGCCGAACGGGAAGAACGCGTCGCTGCCAAGGGAAACGTTTGTGTTCTTCTTTAGCCACTCGCGCTGCTCCTCCTTTGTAAACACCGGAGGCTTTGTCTTAAACCTTGTCTCCCATATGCCGTCCGCCAAAACGTCCATATATTCATCGGAAATATATACATCGATCGCATTGTCTCTGTCGGCTCTCTTTATACCATCGACAAATTCAAGCGCGAGAACCTGAGGCGCTTGCCTGAGCCACCATATGTCCGCCTTGTTTCCGGCAAGCCTTGTGCAATGAATACGCGACTGCTGTCCCGCGCCTATACCGATTGCCTGTCCGTCCTTCGCGTAGCAAACACTGTTTGACTGCGTATACTTAAGCGTAATAAGCGCAATCTTAAGGTCTCGCTTCGCTTCATCCGAAAGAGTCTTGTTCTCAGTGACAACGTTTGACAAAAGCCCATCATTGATATCAAGCTCGTTCCTTCCCTGCTCAAAGGTCACGCCGAAAACCTGCTTTCTTTCAATTTCGGCGGGAACATAATCAGAATCAATCTTAATAATATTATAGTTCCCCTTTTTCTTAGACTTGAGAATTTCAAGAGCCTCATCGCTGTATCCCAGCGCGATTACGCCGTCTGATACCTCTTTCTTAATAAGAAGCGCAGTCGCCTTGTCGCATTCGTCCGAAAGAGCGATAAAATCACCGAACGATGACATTCTGTCCGCGCCTCTCGCTCGCGCGTATGCGTTGGCAAGCGGGGTCAGCTCCGCCGACTCATCAACAAAATATATCTTCTTTAATGTGTCCGAAAGCGGAAGTCCCACCGCCGCGCCGGCAGGCGATACATGCTTAAAAGAAGTCGCGGCGGGCAGTCCCGTTGCCTTTTTAAGCTCCTTAACAAGCTGCCAGCCGTTCAGCGCGTCAAGAAGATTAATATATCCCGGCTTGCCGCAAAGAACGGTAATAGGTAAATCGCTGCCGTCATTCATAAATACTCTCGATGGCTTTTGGTTAGGGTTACAGCCGTATTTTAGTTGCATCTCATTCATTTTTGTCGTCCTTTCGTTTGTATATCTGAAAAATTTAATTTTTAATTAATTCTGTATGAGCTACACATTTTTATTAATTATTTTAGACCTCGTTTTTCCTGTTTCAAGGTCAATAAATCTCACGAACAGAGAAACCTTGTTATCCTCGTTAAGCGCGTTCCAAAGGCTTTCGGCAAACTCGTCAATATCATCCGGAACAGATACTAACTTCGGCTCTCCCTCGAATGACGGAAGCGGCTCGCCGTCACCCATATATGTATAGATAAAACGTCCCTCGCCCGCAATCGGGTCCATATATGAGAAGGTGTATCTCTGACAAGAATCGGGGTTGCCGTTCGCGCTCTTTAAAATCGACAACGCGTAATTAAAGCCGCCGTCCTCCGTCTTTATGATACCGGAAATCCTCGGTGTATAATTCGGCGCGTCATCTTCAAACTCTCTTGTCCTCAGGCTTTGCTCAAACGTCATCTGCTGGTTCATCAGCTTGTAAATCGTATCCGTCTGGTCACCGTTTGTAACAATCGTCTTGTTTCCAAGAACACGTACAGGGGCATAAATAATCAAATGCGGATCCTCAAGCTTTGACGGGTCATAAGCCTCGGTGCGAATACCGTCGCCGTCCTCAATAAATACGCGGTTACGGCTGTTTACGCTTCTGCCCATAATAAAATAGGCGCAAACCGCGTTTCTTCCGTCGGCGCTTTTACCGATTACTATGCCTCTGCCGGGATAGTCGTTGTTTTTCAATTCTTCATAAATATCAATTTTTTTCATGACATATCCTCCTTTTTTAAGCTGTTTTAAACTTATTTTAATTTATTTAAATTTTAATTAAAGTCGTTTAAACCATGCCGCTGCACACCATTTCAACAGCCCGCGGCAGAATTATCCACTCCGCTTCTTCCATGACACGTTTTTGCAGAGTTTCCGGCGTATCGCCGTCATGGACGGCTACCGGCTTTTGCAAGAGTATTTTTCCGCCGTCAACAATCTCGTTTACAAGGTGTACCGTCGCGCCCGTAACCTTAACTCCGTAGTTGAGCGCCGCCTCGTGAACGTGAAGTCCATACATTCCCTTGCCGCAAAACGACGGAATAAGCGACGGATGAATATTAATAATTCTGTTTGAATACTCCTTTAGCAGCTTTCCTCCGAAAATCGCCATAAAGCCCGCGAGGACAACAACATCAACATGCATTTCGCTCATATAATCGCAAATTCTGCGGCTAAACTCCTCATCATCGCCGCCGCAATCGGCATTCTTGCGTATAACCCTTGTGGGTATGCCCGCCTTTTCCGCGCGCTTTAAGCCGTAGGCGTTTAAGCTGTTTGAACACACGCACACTATCCTGCCGCTCTTAATGACAGAACCCTGTGCGTCAATGAGAGCCTGCAGATTGGTTCCGCCGCCCGATATTAAAACTCCGATATTCTTCATATTCAAGCCTCCGTCCGATTTTTATACAATATCAACGCCCTTATCGCCGCTTATTATCTCCCCGACAACAAACGCCTTTTCTCCGCTGTTATCTATGGTACGTACAGCCTTGTCAGCCTCTTCCTTTGGTACGACAAACATCATGCCTATACCCATGTTATAGGTGTTAAACATATCATGCTCAGAAATATTCCCGAGCCTTTGAAGCTTACCGAATATCGCCGGAATTTCGAAGCTGTTTTTGTTTATCCTCGCCCTTGTGCCGTCCTTTAACATTCTGGGTACATTCTCGTAAAAGCCTCCGCCGGTTATATGCGACACCGCTTTAACATCAACCGCTCCGATTGCCGCCAGCATGGGCTTTACGTAAATTTTGGTGGGTGTGAGGAGTGTTTCGCCGAGTGACGCTCCGAGCTCGTCATCATATTTTTTTAAATTATCAGCACACTCCTCGCTGTCGTCTATATTAAACACCTTTCTCACCAGCGAATAACCGTTGCTGTGAACGCCCGATGAGCGGATGCCGATTATAGCATCACCGACTTCAATACGGCTGCCGTCAATGATTTTATCCTTATCGACAATACCGACAGTAAAGCCGGCAAGGTCATACTCATCCTCCGGCATAAGACCTGGATGCTCCGCCGTCTCGCCGCCGACCAACGCGCAGCCGGCTTTAACGCAGCCGTCTGATATACCCTTTACTATATCGGCAATTTTCTCGGGGACGTTTTTGCCCACCGCGATATAGTCTAAGAAGAACAAGGGCTTTGCGCCGCCGCAAACAATATCGTTTACACACATCGCAACGCAATCCTGTCCGACGGTGTCATGCTTGTCCATAATAAAAGCCAGCTTCAGCTTTGTCCCCACTCCGTCCGTACCGGAAACAAGCACCGGGTTTTTATAACCGCCGCCAAGCTCAAACAAGCCGCCAAAGCCGCCAATACCGGAAAGCACACCGGGAATATCGGTTCTCTTTACGTGTTCTTTAATAAGCTCAACGGATTTATAGCCCGCCTCAACATCTACACCCGCATTTTTGTACGCTTCGCTCATTACATATCCTCCATAATATTATAGTTTTTACGCCTTAAGCAGTTCCGCCTGCAGCTTTTTATCCTTATCCTCGACAGCCTTTGCCATGTCCTCTTTATATCTCTCCAGCTTATCGGAGAGCGTATTGTCGGACAAAGCCAGCATCTGAACCGCTAATATTCCCGCGTTATCGGAAGCGTTTACACCGACAGCCGCCACGGGAATGCCGGTTGGCATCTGAACCATTGACAGCAGCGAGTCAAGACCGTCCATAAACGATGATTTGATGGGCAGAGCAATGACCGGCAATGTGGTATACGCCGCGATAACACCGCCCAAGTGAGCCGCCTTCCCCGCTGCGGCAATAATGACCTTTACACCGCTTTCCTTTGCAGTCCTCGCGAATTCCTCGGCGCGAGCCGGCGTTCTGTGAGCCGAAATTACGTGCGCCTCAAAATCAACGCCGAAGGACTTGAGTACGTCAATCGCGCCCCGAACTACCGGTAAATCGGAATTACTTCCCATAACAATTGCAACCTTTGCCACCTTAATACCTCCATATCAATATTAAAAATAAGCTTATTTTTAATATATTATTTCTTTTATTATTTCTTTATTTTTTATTATTTCTTTCATATACTATTTTTCCGTTTACCATAGTATATTCCACATCACCGCACTTCGCGGAATATACTATGCTTGAGATTGGATTGTGAACCGGCATAAGATGCGGAACTCCAAAATCTACAACTATCATATCCGCGAGATACCCCGGCTTGATTACGCCTAAGTTATCAAATCCCAAAGCCTTCGCCCCGTTTACCGTCGCCATTTTGAGCGCCGTTTCAGCGGGGACAGCCGTCGGGTCGAGATTTGTTCCCTTATGAAGAATAGCGGCGACTTTAATTTCCTCAAACATATCAAGACTGTTGTTGCTGGACGCGCCGTCCGTTCCAAGCGCCACGTTTATTCCCGCGTCAAGCATCTTGGTGACGGGCGCGACTCCCGACGCAAGCTTTAAATTGCTTATCGGGTTGTGAACAACGGTAACGTTATGCCTTTTTAAAATTTCCAGATCACTGTCGGTCACAACAACGCAGTGTGCCGCGAGCGTTGGATTTTCAAACAATCCCGCGCTCTCCATATATTCGGCAGGGGTCATATTATGCTCTATCTCACAGTTCGAAAACTCTGTTCTTGTCTCGGCAAGGTGAGTATGTATTGGCATATTATGACTTTTGGCGAATTTCGCACACTTTTCCAGCGTCTCAAAGTTGCAGGTATAGATAGCGTGGGGCGAGAACGCAAGGGTTATTAAATCCTCGTTTTTAAACTCCTCCGCCATTTCTTCCATAAGCCGAGCCTTTCTGTCGTAGCCGTCAAAGTTCACACAGTCACTGAGGACGGCGCGTATTCCCTTTTTCGCCGCGACTCTTCCGGTCTCCGCCTGAAAAAAATACATATCATTAAAGCAGGTGGTTCCGCCCGCAAGCATTTCATCGATACCGATTTCACTGCCGCGTATTATATCCTCCGCCGTAAGCTTCTCCTCAAACGGGAAAATTTTATCGTTCAGCCAATCCTGCAAATTCATATCATCGGCATAACCGCGCAGCAAAGTCATCGCCAGATGAGTGTGCGCGTTTATCAAGCCGGGCATAAGAACCTTGCCGCTGCCGTCTATCACTCTGTCAAAACCGCCGTTTGGGCATTTAGCTCCCACGTATTCGATTTTATTGCCGCGAGTCGATACATACCCGTTTCGGATTACTCCCGCGTCATCGTCCATTGTGATAATTGTTATATTTTTAAATAAAGTATCACCCATTGTTATTCCTCGTATTTTAAGTCGTTTTCGGTTAAATTTTTAATTTTCTCAAGATAGCTTTTCGCCTCCGCTTTTGCCAATTCGTTGTCAAGATTGCGGTAGTTTCCGCACTCAACCTCGCTGCGTCCAGGCATCTCGCCCGTATAGTCCGCGATATCGCCGAGGATTTGCTTAATCACATCAACAACCTCTTTATTATCCGCGTTTCTGACAAGCAGATAAAATCCTGTCTGACAGCCCATGGGTCCGAAGTAAATAACACTGTCCCCTAAGCGTGAATTCCTTATCAAGGTAGCAAACAGATGCTCCAGCGAATGTATAGTGGCGTTATCAAGCAGATCGCCTGTGTTCGGCTTTCTCATTCTCATGTCATAGGTAGTTATATCGCCGTCAATTCGGGATATGTAAACCCAGGGCTTTATCTTTCTGTGGTCAACGCTAAAGCTGGCTATTCTCCGCATATTTTCGCCTCCTTATGTTACAGAGCTATACCTCCGTATCGATTTTGTATATTATATTTTTTATAAGAGCGGACATTTTTTTGCGCAGCAAAGGTTCGGCGTTTTCAATAGCTTCTCTGTTTAAGCCGCCTCCGCTTATGCCCGCAGCCATATTCGACACGCCCGACAGACCCAAAACCCTAATTCCGCAGTGCGCGGCGGCAATCACCTCCGGCACAGTGGACATACCGACTAAGTCGGCTCCGATTATATTAAGCATTCTTATCTCGGCGGGCGTTTCGAACTGCGGTCCCGCCATGTAGGCGTAAACGTCTTTGTTAAGCGGTATCCGTAATTCCTCCGCGCAGCGTTCGGCAATTTTTTTAAGCCCCTTATCGTACGCGTTTGTCATATCAAAAAATCTCTCGCCAAGCTCCTCCGGATTTTTGCCGCGAAGGGGCGAGTCAAGTCCAAGCTTAATATGATCATCTATCAGAACCACGTCTCCCGGGGCAAAGCTCGTATTAACAGCTCCGCTCGCGTTTGTAAGAATTAAGGTTTCAATCCCGAACGCTTTCAGCATATGAACGGGAAATACCAGTTCCCTCATAGATAAGCCCTCGTAGTAATGAAGCCTCCCCTGCATAAACACAGCGGGAACGGAACCCACCGTACCTATAACCGCACGACACCTATGCGGGCTTTTATCTACGCTCGGGAAGCCCGGAATTTCACTGTACGGAATGACTACGGGATTGTTTACGCTTTCCGCAACCTCTCCGAGCCCCGTACCCAAAATCACGGCGATTTTGGGACACAAATCAGTTTTAGAGCTAATATATTCAGCCGCCTTAATATATGACATAGCTTCCTCCGATAAGATAATATAAATAATTTTAAATATTTTAAATTATTTTTAATTATTTAAAGTATTTTACTCCGCTTTCGAATATTTTTTGGTCAATATTGCCCGTTATATTCTTAAATACATTCACGCCGATACGCTCCGAATGTCCCATTTTTCCGAAAACTCTGCCGTCCGGACTTGTAATGCCCTCAATCGCATAGTAGGAGCCGTTGGGGTTATACGGCATTTCATATGTCGGATTACCGCAGGCATCAACATACTGTGTGGCAATCTGACCGTTTTTCTCCATTTTTTCTATTATCTCCGTGCTCGCGACAAATCTGCCCTCGCCGTGTGATACGGCGACTTGATGAATATCGCCTAAGCTGACACCCGACAACCAGGGAGACTTGACAGAAGATATCCTTGTCGAAACTATCTGAGAAACGTGCCGCCCGATAGTGTTGTAGGTCAGCGTCGGACAATCTTTGTCAACACTTATTATCTCGCCAAACGGCACAAGCCCCAGCTTAACAAGAGCCTGGAAGCCGTTACATATTCCCAAAATAAGTCCGTCACGCTTGTTAAGCAGTTCCATTACGGCTTCCTTAAGCTTTTCGTTTTCAAACGCGGCTTTTATAAACTTGCCCGAGCCGTCGGGTTCATCACCGCCGCTGAAGCCGCCCGGTATCATAATAATCTGCGCCTCGTTCACAGACCTTACAAATCTTTCGATTGATTCCTCAACGTGAGACTGCTTAAGATTTCTGAAAATCTGAACGTCCGTTTCCGCTCCGGCTCTTTCAAACACTCTCGCGGAATCATACTCGCAGTTGGTACCCGGGAACGCGGGAATAAACACCTTAGGCTTAGCGGTTTTAATCGCGGGAGCCGCAGTGTTTCTCTCCCCGTAGCTAAACGCCTTAATGCCTACATCGTCATATTTTGCTCTCGTGGGATATACACTCTCAAGGGGCTTTTGCCATACGGCAATTACATCATCAATTGCGATTTCCTCGCCGTTAATCCTTATTACGCCGTCCGCGGTAGTATGTCCCAGTCTGATTGTCTCCAGATTATCGCCTAAGGTTCCGTTTGCCTTCGTGCCCTCAATCTCCAGCAGAACACTGCCGCAGCAAGCCTTAAACAAGCCCGATTTGTCGCAGCACTCCGTAAATTCAAAGCCCAGCCTGTTGCCCATTGCAGCCTTGAGTACAGCCTCGATTGCTCCGCCATAGCCCACTGCGTAAGCGCTCTTTATAATGCTGCCGCTGTCGGAGATCATCATGTAAAGCATATCGTACAGCTGCTTTAAGCTGTCAAAATCAGGCAAATTGTTTTCATCATATTTCGGCTTGATAAGATACACTGTATTGCCCGCGCCCTTAAATTCTCCCGATACCGCCTTGGAAGCGTCAAGCGGCGCGACAGCGAACGACACGAGTGTCGGCGGGACGTCAATATCGTTGAACGAGCCGGACATCGAGTCCTTTCCGCCGATTGCCGCGAGACTCAGCTTCTCCTGAGCGTAATATCCGCCGAGGAGCGCGGCTAAAGGCTTGCCCCAACGCTTGGGGTCAGTACCCAGTCTTTCGAAATATTCCTGGAATGTCAGATAAACATCCTTATAATCCGCACCCGCGCATACCGCCTTTGTAACAGAGTCAACAACAGCGTATACCGCTCCGGAAAACGGATTAGCCTTTGAGATTTTCGGATTATAGCCATACGCCATAACGGTTGCGGTGTTGGTTTCGCCTCCGAGCACGGGAATTTTAGCAACCATATTCTGCTGCGGCGTAAGCTGATACTTGCCGCCGTAGGGCATAAATACCGAGCCGCCGCCTATTGTGCTGTCAAATCTCTCGACAAGCCCCTTTTGCGAGCACACGTTAAGGTCGCTCATAAGGCTGTATATCTTTTCTTTGAAGCTATCGCCCTTCGCGTCAAAATCAAGCATATCGGCGCTGAAATCGTCAGCCGTCACAGTAACATCGGCGTTCTTTTCCGCGCCGTTTGTGTTTAAAAATTCCCTTGAAATATCACATACGGTCGCGCCTCTCCAGTGCATAACAAGCCTCGGAGACTCCGTTACCACCGCTACGACAACAGCCTCTAAATTTTCCTTGTCAGCCTCCGCGATAAACCTATCCGCGTCTGAGCTTCTGACAACAACCGCCATTCTCTCCTGCGATTCCGATATGGCAAGCTCGGTTCCGTCAAGTCCCTCGTATTTTTTCGGAACCTTGTCAAGATTAATATCAAGACCGTCGGCAAGCTCTCCTATCGCGACGGAAACACCTCCCGCACCGAAATCGTTGCAACGTCTTATCATGGTTGTAACATTGTTCTTCCTGAACAGCCTTTGCAGCTTCCTTTCAACGGGAGGATTACCCTTTTGAACCTCCGCGCCGCAGGTTTCAAGAGACGAGCTGTCGTGCGCCTTTGACGAGCCTGTCGCACCTCCGCAGCCGTCGCGTCCCGTCATGCCGCCAAGCAGTATGACAACATCGCCGGGCTCCGGAGCCTCGCGTATAACGTTTTTCTTTGGAGCGGCAGCGATAACCGCACCTATTTCCATACGCTTTGCCACATATCCTTCGTCATAAATCTCGTTCACAATGCCTGTCGCAAGACCGATTTGGTTTCCGTATGAGCTGTAGCCCTCAGCCGCTCCCAGTACAAGCTTGCGCTGCGGCAGCTTGCCCTTCATGGTTTCCTTAAGCGTCTTTCTCGGGTCGCCGGCACCGGTCACGCGCATCGCCTGATATACATACGAACGTCCTGACAGCGGGTCGCGTATAGCTCCGCCGAGACAGGTCGCCGCACCGCCGAACGGCTCGATCTCCGTCGGGTGGTTATGCGTTTCGTTTTTAAACATAACCAAATAATCCTCTGTCTTGCCGTCAGTCATCTTAACCTGAACCTCAATTGAGCAGGCGTTGATCTCCTCACTCTCATCGAGAGCCTTGAGTACGCCCCTCTTTTTAAGCTCCTTAGCGGCAATTGTGGCAACGTCCATGAGACAAATATTCTTTTTTCTTTCGCCGTATACGAATTTTCTTGACTCCAGATAGTCATTGTACACGCCTTTTATAAATTCATTCTTGATTTTAACATTATTGAGCTTTGTCGCAAACGTCGTGTGGCGGCAATGATCAGACCAGTATGTGTCTATCATTCTTATCTCCGTCAATGACGGGTCACGCTTTTCGGTATTCCTAAAGTAGTCGCGGCAGAATTTTATGTCATCCTCGTCCATTGCGAGTCCCAAGCCGCTTATCAAATCCCTAAGGTCACCGTCTGACATTTCAATAAAGCCGTCAATCGTTTTAACATCCTCCGGCTCATCGAGCTTATCGTTCAGAGTTTCGGGCTTTTCCATAGATGCGGAGCGTGACTCCACGGGGTTGATATAATAGTCGCGCGCGGCGGCTAAATCCTCATCGCTTATTGTGCCTGACAGAATTACGATTTTAGCCGTCCTTACAATCGGCTTTTCGCCCTCTGTCATTATCTGCGTGCACTGTGCCGCACTGTCCGCCCTTTGGTCAAACTGACCGGGCAGGTATTCGGATGCGAAGAACTTATCACCCTCCGGAATATCCAAATTCTCAAAAATAACATTATCAACCTGCGGCTCGGCATAAACAACCGGCAGAACCTTTAAAAGCTCGTCATCGGTAATACCATCTATATCATAGCGGTTAATAACACGCGCATCAGTAAGACCGGACAGCCCCAAATTTTCAATAAGGTCGGTTTTCAGCGCCTTTGCCTCAATATCAAAGCCCTGTTTTTTTTCAACGAATAATCTTTTTATGCTCATAACAAAAAGCTCCTTTTCCGCAGTGTCGTAATAATTTTAAATTCACTTAATTAATAATTTAAATTCACTCTATCATAATTTAAATTCACTCTATCATTTTATACATAAATTTAAAGTTTGTCAATCTTATACCGCAAAATTACCGTAAAATTATTTTTTATCTTTATGGCTGTTTTTTATTTGATTTTCTGTGAATTTAATATTGCATTTTTCAGCCTCGTATGGTATCATTATCATTAAATAATAAACATGAATAATATAAATATAAATATAAAAAAGAAAGGAGCTGCGCGGTATTTCTATACCGCCGCGCAAAATATATATGGACAGTTCTGTCGGGCTTATTTTTATTATTATTGTTTTGATTGCCTGCTCGGCGTTTTTTTCCGCAACAGAAACAGCATACACTTCATTAAATCGTATACGAATTAAAAATCTTGTAAAGGACGGTAACAAAAAAGCCCTCTTAGTCGATCGCTTGTCCGAAAACTACGACAAGCTTTTATCCACCATTCTTGTAGGAAACAATGTTGTAAATATTCTGGCGTCATCTCTTGCCACAGTGCTTTTTGTCGGCTTCTTCGGCAATGCCGGCGTTACCTTGTCTACTATTACAATGACAATTCTGGTACTTATCTTCGGTGAAATCTCACCCAAAAATCTTGCGAAGGAGAGTCCCGAGCGCTTTGCTATGGCGGTTTCAAAGCCTATTTCCGCCCTGCAATTCATTTTAACGCCCGTAAACTACCTCTTTACACTTTGGAAAAAGCTCTTGAATAAATTATTCAAGTCTAAAAACAAAAGCGGCATTACGGAGGAAGAGCTTATTACGATGGTTGACGAGGCGGAAAGCTTCGGCGAGATAAATTCCGATGAGAGCGAGCTTATCAAAAGCGCGATAGAATTTAATGATTTGGAAGCCTCCGACATACTCACTCCGCGAATTGATGTATGCGCGATAGAAATAGGCACAAGCATTGATGAAATAATCAAAACATTTCTGGATACAGGATTTTCCAGACTGCCCGTTTATCGCGACACAATCGACAATATAATCGGTGTTATACACCAAAAGGATTTGTTTTATCAAATCCAAAGAAACAAAAATTCAAATACCGACAACACAAATAATAATACAAATAATATAAATAATACAAATATTGAAGATATTATTTTTCCGGTAATATATGTTATGCCCTCGATTAATATATCCGAGCTTATACGAATGCTGCAAAAATCCAAAAGCCACTTCGCGATTGTGGTTGATGAGTATGGCGGGACGGACGGAATACTGACGCTTGAAGATATTTTAGAGGAGCTTGTCGGCGAAATCTGGGACGAGCATGACGAGGTTGTGGAGAATATAAAAAAATTGTCCGACGGCATATACGAGGTTCTGGGAAGCGCCGATCTTGAAGACCTTATGGATTTAATCGGCGAAAAGGTCAGCGACGACGATCCGAACACCGTTTCGGGCTGGGTTATGGAAAAGCTGTCAAAAATGCCTGAGATAGGTGATAAATTTGAATTTAACAATCATCGCGTTTCTGTGATACAGATGGAAAACAGACGTGTGGCTAAGATAATTATTAAATTATGATAAAATCACAAAAAATGTATTGACGAAATTATTTTTTTGTATTAAAATATACAAATAAAATAAAAAATATACAAATAATAAGATATATAAATAAATATTTTAATAATCATAATCATGGAGGTATTTGAGATGTATGATAATATTCCAAAGGTAAAGGTCGGTATCGTCGCGGTCAGCCGTGACTGCTTCCCCGAGTCGCTTTCGGTTTCGAGAAGAGAAGCGCTTATAAAGGCGTATTCCGAAAAATTTAACGCCGACGATATTTACGAATGTCCCGTATGCATAGTTGAAAGCGAAATACATATGAAACAAGCTCTCGCCGATATTAAGGAGCACGGCTGCAACGCTTTGTGCATATACCTCGGAAACTTCGGACCCGAAATTTCCGAAACAATGCTCGCGCAGCAGTTTGACGGTCCCAAAATGTTCGTTGCTGCCGCTGAGGAAAACATCGGTCGTCTTTCCGATGACAGGGGCGACGCGTACTGCGGTATGCTTAATGCGAGCTACAGTCTTAAAATGAGGGGCGTAACTGCTTATATCCCCGAATATCCGGTTGGAACGGCTGAGGAATGTGCTGAAATGATAAATGAATTTTTGCCTATTGCGAGAACCGTTATCGGAATTAAGAATTTAAAGATTATATCGTTCGGTCCGCGTCCTCATAACTTTATGGCATGTAACGCTCCTATCGCGCAGCTTTATAAGCTCGGCGTTGAAATCCAAGAAAATTCAGAGCTGGATTTGTTTGAAGCGTTCAAAAATCATGCCGGAGACGAAAGAATTCCCGAGGTTGTCGCTGATATGGAAAAGGAGCTCGGAGCGGGTAATAAGAAGCCCGAGGTGCTTCCCAAGCTGGCTCAGTATGAGCTGACGCTGCTGGACTGGATCGAAGCCAATAAGGGTTCAAAGCAGTATGTCGCGATAGCGGGCAAATGCTGGCCTGCGTTCCAGACTCAGTTCGGCTTTGTACCATGCTATGTAAACAGCCGTCTTACGGGCAAGGGCATACCCGTATCCTGCGAGGTTGACATATACGGCTGCCTGAGCGAGTATATCGGTACCTGCGTAAGCGAGGACGCCGTTACATTGCTTGATATTAACAACTCTGTTCCGGCTGATATGTTTGAGCAGGATATAAAGGGTAAATTCGATTATACTCATAAGGATACGTTTATGGGCTTCCACTGCGGCAATACGTGCTCATCTAAGCTTGCTGCATGCTCAATGAAGAACCAAAAGATTATGGCAAGAAGCCTCCCCGTTGAGGTTACAAACGGAACGTTGGAGGGCGACATCGCTCCCGGCAACATCACATTCTTCCGTCTGCAAAGCACGGCTGACAGCAAGCTCAGAGGCTATATCGCAAACGGTGAGGTTCTGCCGGTTGCGACACGTTCATTCGGCTCAATTGGCGTATTTGCCATTCCGGAAATGGGGCGCTTCTACCGTCACGTGCTCATCGAAAAGAACTATCCGCACCACGGCGCGGTTGCTTTCGGTCACTTCGGAAAGTCGCTCTATGAGGTGTTTAAGTACTTAGGTGTACCGGCTGACGAAATCGGCTACAACCAACCAAAGGGCGTAAGGTATCCTACGGAAAACCCGTGGGGATAATCCGTATATACCACCCTTAATCATTGTTAATTAAGCTGCAAAAAGCCCGGGGCAAACCCGGGCTTTTAATTATTTATAGCGTAATATTATTCAGCGAAAATAACGTTGCTGTATGGTTCAATCGTTCCCGATGACCAGAGATATAGCCTTATATCGCTGTATTCCTTATCAAAGGACAGTTCAATCGGAAATTCTGCGCCGGATGCCGGTATCGTCACTGATTTCGCGTCGGCAAGCACACCGTTTTCATATGCCGCGGCTATGAACAATGCGCCGCTTTCATCTCCCGCGTTAATTACCGCCGCGCTTATCTCGCTTCCGTTTATAACGGGCTGTGAGGTATAATACACCTTATCACTGACAATAGGTGACAGCTCAGTACGTATTTTCATATCCGCAAAATATACAGGTTTTGCGGTCTGCACAAGTCTTATTGATTTAAGAGTTGTATCCGCGCCGGGGATAGAAGCCATGCCGACGGTATTCAGTATTGTTCCGTCTGCTTTAACGGCGGTTATTGTAATAAATTCATCTGTCCCGACTTTGTCATAATTTACCACGGTCTTAAAGTGAACCCAACCGCTTTCACCGAGCTGCGCGTATGTAAACAACGGGTCGTTTTGCACATCAATACCCGGTCCTTTGTTAACCTGACTATTACGGTTGTTGATAATCTCAGCAAAGACATTATCGGTATTTTGCCAATCGCCTACCGTGTTTTCCAGATATACGCGGAAGTTTCTATCAATCGATGTGTCAACGTAAACATCAAAGTCAAAGTTCACTATTCCCGATGAAACAGGCTCATCCAAAACCTTGTAAACATTTCTGCTTGCGATATACAGAGCATCCTTGCCCTCATAGGCTTCATATGAAAATTCTCCGTCTGTCGCGGTTGCGCTCGAATGTCCCTGTACCCAGCCGCTGTACTTTTCGGCAACAGCCGGATCAACCGTCGGCGCGGGCGTCGCTGTCGGCGGCGTTTCGTAATTGAACTCGTTTTCAAGGTTCAATTCACTGAACTGCGCCATCGAATAATATAATTTTGGCGATGCGTCGGACTGACCCTGCTGCGAGTCAATCGCTACGCCCACGTAAAGCTTGTCTGCAAGCCCGCTTATATTCAAAATATATGGCTGTCTCGCGTTGTCCGTCCAATCCGTTCCGCTGTCCGATACAGAAAACACAAGTGTGTCGCCGCTTCTTTGAATTCTTAGATAATTCGGCAAATGATATGTTCCCGTAGGCTCGGTGTCATAGGTACTCTCACCCAAAACATTTCCCGAAACGATTTCACCGCTCGACCCCCTCATGAATATTCCCGTCTTGTTATCGGTTGAATTGCTGTTTTCGCTGTCCGTCATAATGGACCCGCCTTTGGTAGCACGCGCCACAATTCTGTCGTTTCTGCCATACTTAATCCAGCCATCGACAAGAGCTGCCATTTTGGAGTTCGCGTCCAGGGTTTCACGCACCATAAGACCGAGTACCGGACCGTTTTCGTTTGCCATTATATCTTCGATTTTCAAAGAAATATCAAAATCACCGGTAATTTGCTTATACATAAAGTCGCATTTGTCGGCTGTGCTGCCTATTTTGCCGCTTCCGCCGATTGTATAAAGACCGTTCTCGTCAACCGATATTGCTCCCTTGCCCGAATACGATGTTGAACCAATCTGCTTTAGCGTCCAGCCCTCAGGGGCGGTGGAGCCGTTGACATACACAATAGAGGTTGTGCTTCTTGTGCTTTCGCCCTTATCGTTATACGCCATGCAGGACAGGTAATGCGTGCCGATGGGAAGCGATATAGCATCGTTGATTTCCGCCGCGTTATCGTATGTATACAAAAGTGTTTCATCATCATAAAGCTCCATCTTTGTTATCGTGGTATCGCCAACCGCCGATGCGGATGCTTTATAAGAAACGGTTTCGTTCTCTTTGATAACCGTCCAATTACCGTTATTGACCGTCTGACCGTTAACCGTGCTGTTTACGGAGGCTATTGCCGGGCTTGTCACGGTTATCTCGGGATTAGTCGGAGAATTTTCACTCATCTTCTCTGTCCAATCGTTTACATATGCCTCGATCCATGTATAGCCTGCCCAAACACCATCCGGGACAATATCCTCATCCTTGGCGCTTCCCATGCCGTTTTCCGCTTTCCAATCGTCCGGAATTTCAAACACTCTCTCAGAGCTTTCAATACCTACAAGTCCGCCGACCTCTTCTTCATTATTTATAATTCTTCCCGTTCTGTTCTTAACATCGGCAACAACACGCGCATCGATAGAGTCGCGCTTCGGCAGCGTTGCTCCAACATCTTCAAGCACGCTGTCCTTAACGTCCTTTCCGGCGAGCAGATTGTCAGCCGTGATATTCAAATCGGGATACAGCTCATCGCCCAGTGAGAATGGTTCATCAACCTTTTCAACCTGATCCGCCGCGCTGTTTATTCCGTCATTTGCCCAGTTATTGCTCGTAACCGTCGAGCTGCCGTCAACGTAATTGTCTGTCAGATAAAACTTGCTTTTATACGTTACGCCTTCAACCGTTTTTGACAAGCCCGAAAAATCATATATTCTGTATCTCTTACCCGAAACAGTGCTGGGACCAAAGCTGTAGTAGTTGTTAGAATAATTTATCTCTGAAGGGCGAAGCACCGAATTATGAGGCGAGACGGGCTCACCGCCGTAGGCTGAATTTGTAACGCCCCAGTTATAAACAATATTATTTCTGAAATCGGTTTTCTGTAAAACTCTGTCAAGTCGCGGTGAGCGGCTGTCATGATGCGCAAACAGGTTGCGGTAATACGTGGCGTTTGTGCCGCCCAAAATCGCGCCGTAGCCGTGAGCGCCCTTAAAATGCCCCGACATTCTCATACTCTCGGCGGAAATCGTATTCTGCACGGTAAGACGCTGACCTTGTTCATAGCTTGTGCTTTCAGCCGAGCCGGCGTAAAGTGTAAGTCCCTCGTCAACGCACCAGCTTGTGGAGCAATGGTCAATGATGACATCCTTGTTCCACTGACCGCCTATGCCGTCAACCTCTACGCCGTTCTTATTGGTAGGACGCACGCGCAGATACCTCATGATAACATTTTGCTTTCCGTTTCCTATCTGCAAATCACCGCCGGTAAGGGTAATACCGTCACCCGGAGCGGTCTGCCCCAATATTGTTACATAATCTCTGCCGATTTTGGTGCTGTTTGGATAATCAATAACACCGCCAACATCGAATACGATAATCCTGCCGACGGGCGGCTTTTCTATAATATTACCGTTTTCATCATATTCTTCAGGATCCGCCGTTATCGCGTCCGCAAACGAGCCGGGACCTGTTGAGTCAAGCGTTGTTACATGATAAACCTCAACCGTTCCGCCTTCAACATCAAGAGCGCCGCGCGCACCCTTGGTATACTTTCCGCCGCCCTCAGCGCCGGGGAATGCGACAATCGCGCTATTCGCCGTCGTATCATCTCCCGCCGCGAAAACCGCCTCCGCGATACCAACGGATACAAACAAACATAAGGATAATAATACTGCCATAAACTTCTTCATTGGTATTCAACTCCCTCAAAAATTAATGATAAAAATTAATAATAAAGACTATCGATAAAGATTATTTCTTAATACCCTGCATATACTCATCCATCGCATCGGCAACGAGCTTTGAATATTTTACGGCCTCAACAACCGTCTTTGCTCCCTTAACAATATCTCCGGAAGCAAAAATGCCCTCTCTTGTTGTTTCGCCGTACTCATTTGTAACCAAAAGTCCCTTTTTATTTGTGTCAATACCCTTGGTTCTTGACAAAATCTGGTCCTGAGCGCCTTGGCTTATTGAAACGATAACCGAGGATGACGGATAGAACTTTTCGCTGCCTTCGATTTCTTCAACGCTTCCGTCCTCATTTACCTTTGAATCGCGGAATATTACGCCCTCAGGTGTAATCTCAACGGGAATTTTACAATGCTCAAATTCAACGCCGTCAAACCTGGCGTATTCATACTCCAAATCGCTCGCGGCAACCTTGTCGGTTCTGTTGAATACCGTAACATTTCTTACTCCCTTTCGGATCGCGGTTCTCGCAACATCCATAGCGGCATTTCCCGCGCCGATAATTATAAGATCGTCCCCGAGATTATATTCATCGGGATTAATCAAATACGCGATTGCGTAATGAACATTACCTAAGCTTTCGCCCTTTATTTTCAGGCTGTTTGGCTTCCATACGCCCGTACCTATAAACAAAGCGTCATATCCGTCTCTGAATATATCTTCAATACCTATAGCGCCGCCTATTGTGGCGTTGGGTCTGATTTTAATTCCCAAATCAAGCATCAGCTTTTTATATCTGTCAAGTATTGACTTAGGCAGCCTGAATTCCGGAATACCATATCTTAAAACGCCGCCGATTTTGTCCTTTGCTTCAAAGATAGTAACATCATAACCGCGCTTTGCAAGACTGATGGCAATGGTTATTCCGGCGGGGCCTGAACCGACAATACCGACCATTTTACCGTTTTTCTCAGGCTTTTCAAACTTCAGTCGATCCAGGTACGCGCTTGAAATATAATTTTCAATACTGCTGATATGTACCGGGTTGCTTTTTCTGCCCAACACACAATGTCCCTGACACTGAGTTTCATGGGAGCATACAAGAGAGCAGACTACCGACAGCGGATTATTGTCAAACAGCATTTTTCCCGCATCCTCCATTTGACCGTTCAAAAACATTTGTATCATGGTGGGAATGTTTGTGCTTATAGGACAGCCCTGTCTGCACATGGGCTTTTTACAATTCAAACAACGTCTTGCCTCGCTAACTACATTTAATGCCAATTTAAACACCTCCAAATATATATTAATGATACTATATTTTATTAAAAACGTCAATAATAAAATTATAACATAGCAAAAATTTGTTTGTTTTTAACAAATTTTAGTGTGCAATTTTCATATATCCAAATTAGCATAAGCATTAAGACTCATATCGGCGAGTCTTCCGGCTTTATACTCATAAAAAGCGGAACAGCCTATCATCGCGGCGTTATCGGTACATAATAACGGCTTTGGATAATAAAATTTTAAGCCCTTTTCAGCCGCCTTTTTCTTTATTGACTCCCTCAGCGGTAAATTTGAAGCTACACCTCCCGCGAGCGCAATCTTGTTTACGTTGTATTTCTCAGCCGCTCCAAGCAGATGATTTGACAAAACATCCACGACCGCTTCCTGAAACGATGCCGCAACGTCGTTTATATTAATCTCAATTCCCCTCTGCTCCGCGTTATGTATATAATTCAGAACCGAGGTTTTAACACCGCTGAAGCTGAAGTCAAACCCATCATCGCCCATATTAACTCTGGGAAAATTAATAGCGTATTTGTTTCCGCTCTCCGCTGCCTTTTGAATTCGGGGTCCGCCGGGGTAACCAAGTCCCAGAACACGCGCAACCTTATCAAACGCCTCGCCTGCCGCGTCATCGTTCGTTTTCGCGATTACGTCATACTCCGTATGGGATTTAACATAAACAATATTGCTGTGACCTCCGGATGCAACGAGACACACAAACGGCGGCTTTAAAGAAGGGTTTTCAATATAGTTGGCGCAGATATGACCGCGTATATGATGAACGGGTATAAGAGGCTTATTTAAGGCAAAGCTTAGTCCCTTTGCGTATGAAACACCCACAAGCAGCGCACCGACAAGTCCCGGGCCGCAGGTTACGGCAATCGCGTCAATATCATTAAACTCAAGTCCCGCATCGGAAAGCGCCTTGTCAACGACACCGCTTATATTCTCGATATGCTTTCTTGACGCAATTTCCGGCACAACGCCGCCGTATTCCTTATGAATATCAATTTGTGTATTTATCACGTTTGACAAAACATTTGTTCCGTCCTCCACAACGGCTGCGGCGGTTTCGTCACAGGAGCTTTCTATCGCTAAAATTTTCAAAATATCACCTCTACAATTTTTTTGTCATTAAAAGCGCGTCCGATTTATCCTTATAATACTCTTTGCGCCGTCCTACAACCTGAAATCCCATCTTTTTGTACAAAGAAACAGCGGAAATGTTTGAGGCTTTAACCTCTAAGTCAACCTCTGACATTTTGTTTTCGACACAAATATCAATCAGCAAAGACAGCAGTCTTTCACCCATCCCCTGTCTCCAAAGCTCCGGAGCAACGGCAATGCTTGTAACCTCTCCAATGTCGGCAATCAGCCAAACCCCGCCGTAGCACGTGACGGAATTATCAACCTCATCTATCCCCGTGACAAACACGGAAATATTGTTATTCAGCTCGCTTTCGAACATATTTCTTGTCCATGCGTCATCCGGAAAGCAACGGTTCTCAATCTTAATAATTTCATCAATGCGCTCTTTTTTTAACAGCTCAAATCTAATCATCTTTCACCGTTTTGCACCTCTCAACAGCTTTAACCGCACAGCGTTTTATTTCAAGCATACATTCATAATATTGTTCATAGCTGCCGCCATACGGATCAGCAATATCTCCCTCCGAACCCGCGTATTCAGTCAAGGTATAGGTTTTATTCGTAAACTCAGTGCCTAACGATGCAATAGCCTGCTTATGAGAAACCGACATGGTTAAAATCAAATCAGCGCGCTTAATTAAGTCAGCGGTCAGCTGCACAGGCTTGTGTCCGCTTATATCAATGCCTATGCTTTGCATTGCCTTAACAGAATTGTCGGAGACCTGCGCTCCGGGCAGCACGAACAGACCCGCCGACTCCGCGAGCCAGTCTATTTTTTGTTTTTTCGCGAGTGAATTAAAAAGCCCCTCCGCCATGGGACTTCTGCAAGTATTACCGGTGCACACAAACAAAACGCGCTTTTTACTCATATTATACTTTTCGCCAAACAGTTCAGCATCATAAACCGTATTTCCGGCAGCCCTGTACAGTCTGTTTCTCACCCCTGCCCACTTGTCCGTATCGGGTATTTCGGGGGCAAATATTATTTTAACACCGTTTTCGTCCATCTCCCTCAAAGCGGCAAACAGCGCGGCAGACGCGTCCTTTGGACTCGTTCCGCTGCCCAGAGAGATACAGTAGACGGTTTTATCAAGCTTATCCTTTACGGCAGACAAAATTTCGTCAAATAAAATAATTCCGCATTTCCCGGTTTGGCTGTTAACACAATCCAAAACCCGATCAACATCACCGTGCAATATTACCACATCCGCGTTTGGTGAATAATGCTTATATTTAAGACCCGGAGATTTAGGCTTTTCATCATTCGCTACCGATTTTACAAGCTCTACTTTTTGTCCTATAACCGACTCAATCCGATCTCTGCTTATATCACCCGGACGGTAAATAACAGGCTCGCCTGACAGATCGATTACCGTTGATTCAATACCAACATCGCAGCTGCCGCCGTCAATTATTGCGTCAACCTTACCGTCCATGTCATCAACACAGTGCTTAAACGCCGTTGGACTCGGCTTGCCTGAAATATTCGCGCTGGGTGCGGCAACAGGCACGTCCGCAAGCCTTAAAAGCTCCGCAGCAGAGGAATTTTTGGGCATACGAATACCAACCGTGTCAAGACCGGCTGTCACCTCGCTCGGTATACACGGTTTTCGTTTTAATATTATAGTAAGGGGTCCCGGCCAAAATTCATCCATCAGCTTTCGGGCTGTTTCCGGTATATCCTCGGCAACTTCTTCGGCTTGTTCCTTTTTATATATATGAACGATAAGCGGATTATCTCCCGGGCGCCCCTTTGCTTCGAATATTTTTTTAACCGCGCTCGGGTCAAGGGCGTTTGCTCCAAGTCCGTATACCGTTTCGGTCGGGAAAACAACAGTTCCTCCCGACCGAATAATGTCCGCCGCTATTTTTAAATCATTTTCGTTATTCGATAAAATTTTTGTGTTCATAATATTTACAAATTAAAAAGCTCCTTCAGCCTGAGCTTTCAGCTTTTCGCTCTGATCGGTGGTGATCAGCGCGTCAATTATCTCATCCAAATCTCCGTTTAATATCTGTTCCAGCTTGTAAAGCGTCAAACCTATTCTGTGATCTGTCATTCTGCCCTGCGGGAAGTTATACGTCCTGATACGTTCGCTTCTGTCGCCTGTTCCGACTTGACTCTTTCTGTCGGCGGCAATCGCGGCGCTTCTTTCCTGCTCCATCTTGTCATACAGTCTGGAACGAAGCATTTTCATTGCCGCCTCCTTATTCTTATGCTGGCTTCTCTCATCCTGACAAGTTACAACTATGCCTGTAGGCTTATGAGTTATACGAATGGCGGACTCGGTCTTGTTTATGTGCTGACCTCCGGCGCCGCTGGAACGATAAGTATCGATTTCCAAATCCTCAGGATTAATTTCGACTTCAACATCGTCAACCTCGGGCAGCACCGCAACCGTCACGGTCGATGTATGAATTCTGCCGCTTGATTCAGTTTCAGGCACCCTCTGAACACGATGGACGCCGCTTTCAAACTTGAGCCTGCTGTACGCGCCCTCTCCGTTTATCATAAACGTGATTTCCTTTATGCCGCCGATACCGATTTCGTTTAAGTTCAAAACCTCAATCTTCCATTTCTTTGCATCGGCATACATAGAATACATTCTGTATAGGTCCCCCGCGAACAACGCCGCCTCATCGCCGCCGGCGCCGCTTCTGATTTCCATCATTACGTTTTTATCGTCATTGGGGTCCTTTGGCAGAAGCAAAATCTTAAGCTCCTCCTCTATGCGCCCGATATTCGCCTTGGCTTCCTTGGTTTCTTCAACAAGCATTTCTTTAAATTCCTTGTCGGTTTCGGGATCATCCATCATTGCCTTAGCGTCGTCAATCGTTTCCCGATTTCTTTTATACTCTCTGTATTTCTCGACAATCGGCGTTAAATCAGAATGCTCCTTACAAAGCTTGCGCCACGTATCCTGATCCGCAATCACCTCGGGATCACTGATTTTTTTAGCCAATTCCTCGAACTGCTCCTCTAAAAATGACAGCTTTTCAAACATTTCTATCTCCTCAAATACTATATCTCGCCTTTTGACTTAGCCTTTAAATACGCGTTTATAAATCCGTCAATCTCTCCGTTCATCACGGCATTGACGTTTCCGGTCTCAAAATTCGTTCTATGATCCTTAACCATATTGTACGGATGAAACACATAGGAACGAATTTGATTGCCCCACGCAATTTCGGTCTGCACGCCCTTTAAATCATCAATCTTATCTTTTTGCTCACGCTCCGCTATCTCAACCAGCTTTGATTTAAGCACCTTCATGGCAGTCTCCTTATTCTTATGCTGGCTTCTTTCGTTTTGACATGTAACCACAATGCCTGTGGGAATATGCGTAATACGTATAGCCGATTCGGTCTTGTTGATGTGCTGTCCGCCCGCTCCGCTGGAACGATAGGTATCAATCCTAAGATCCTCAGGGTTTATCTCTACATCAAGCTCCTCGTCAAGCTCAGGAATTACCTCACACGATGCAAATGACGTATGCCGTCTCGCAGCTGAATCAAACGGTGAAATCCTTACCAGACGGTGTACGCCCTTTTCGGACTTCATATATCCGTAGGCGTTTAAACCGCTGATGGAAAACGTAACGCTCTTTATTCCCGCTTCCTCACCGTCTAAGCAGTCGATAACCTCAACCTTAAAGCCCCTGCGATCCGCCCACATATTGTACATCCTGTAAAGCATTTCACACCAGTCCTGCGCCTCGGTTCCGCCGGCGCCCGAATGCAGAGTTATTATCGCGTTGAGCCTGTCGTATTTACCCGAGAGCAGCGTATCAAGCTTAATATTGTCCACACTCTCCAAAAGAGCCTTATAACCGCTCTTAACCTCGCTCAGCACGCTTTCGTCTTCCTCTTCTATGCCAAGCTGAACCAGTGTGGTCAAATCCTCCCATCGCGAATGAATATCATCGTATCTTTGGATTTTATCTTTAAGCGATTTTACCTCTTGCAGAACCTTTCCGGCTTTGTCCATATCATTGTAAAAATCAGGCTCAAAGGTTTCCGCCTCAAGCTTTTCTATCTTTTGCCGTGTATCGGCTAAGTTAAAGTGAATCCCTCAATTCCGTAATATCCTTCTCCATGTTTTCAAGCCCAAGCTTGTATTCGTCAAACGCTATCACTCTATCACCTCGAAATATTTATTTTTATGAATATATAAATATATATTATATATTGCCGTTTAACCGATCCTTTTCAAGACAGCAGTTTTTATACTTCTTACCCGAACCGCAAGGGCACGGATCGTTTCTGCCTATCTTTCTTACTCTCCTTATCGGCTTTTTCTTAACCGTTCCGTCTCCGCCGGCGTTCTCGGCTGTCGGCTTCGCCACCTGCTGTCTTTCAAGCTTTGACTGCGGAATGACATGGAATAAATGCTTAACAGTATCCTCCTTGATTGATTCTGTCATTTCTTCGAACATATCCATAGCTTCAAACTTATACTCAACAACCGGATCATGCTGCGCGTATGCCCTCAGATAAATTCCTTGACGAAGCTGCTCCATGTTATCGATGTGATCCATCCACTTTTGGTCAACAACTCTCAGCATTATGATGCGCTCTACCTCACGCATAGCATCTCCGAACTCCGCTTCCTTTTCGGCATACTTCTTTTCGGCATCCTCCAGAACATACTCCGTCAAACGCTCATGTGTCATCTTGTCGATTTCCACATCGGTAAACTTCAGGAAGTCTTTGGGCATTTCTCCGAATATGGTTTCAAGGTGCTCTTTTAAGCCTTCCCAATCCCATTCATCCGGTATGTTTCCCTTGTCGCCTATATAAAGACCAATCACGCCGCTTATCACGTCGCCCATCATCTTTATTATATTATCTCTCAGATCCTTGCCGTCAAGAACCTGATCACGCTGCTTATATATAATTTCTCTTTGCTGGTTGTTTACATCGTCAAATTGCAGGACATTTTTTCTGATGTCAAAATTCTTTCCCTCAACACGCTCCTGTGCGGTTTCAATAGCGCCGCTCAGCATTTTGCTTTCGATCGCTTCCTCATCATCAAGCCCCAGCGTATCCATAATCTTCGTGATACGCTCAGGTGCGAACAGGCGCATAAGGTCATCCTCAAGGGAGATATAAAATTTGGACTTACCCACATCGCCCTGACGACCGGAACGACCGCGCAGCTGGTTATCAATACGTCTGCTTTCATGCCGCTCAGTACCCATAATATTAAGACCGCCGGCGGCAAGAACCTCTTTCTGCTCAGGCTCAATCTCAGCCTTATACTTTTCGTTAAGCTCTTTGAATTTGGCGCGCGCGTCCAAAATTTCCTGATCATCTGTTTCAGCGAAGCCTGTTGCCTGAACAATCAGCTCATCGGCGTAATCAAGCTTCTCCATCTCCGCTCTTGCCAAATATTCGGCATTACCGCCGAGGACAATATCGGTACCACGTCCCGCCATATTTGTGGCGATTGTAACCGCGCCCTTCTTTCCGGCCTGAGCTACGATTTCCGCCTCTTTATCATGGAACTTCGCATTCAATACATTATGCTTTATACCGCGCTTTCTCAGCATACGGCTGAGCTTTTCCGACTTTTCAATCGAAACCGTACCTATAAGCACAGGCTGACCCTTTTCGTGCGCCTTTACCGTATCCTCGATAACGGCTCTGAACTTCGCGTCCTCCGTTTTATATACGCTGTCGGGCTCATCAATTCTCACAAGCGGCTTATTTGTAGGGATTACGATTACATCAAGTCTGTAAATTTCCTGGAACTCGTCCTCCTCGGTCTGAGCCGTACCTGTCATACCTGCCAGCTTTTTGTACAGTCTGAAGTAGTTTTGGAACGTAATGGTAGCCAGAGTCTTTGACTCATTTTCAACGGTTACGCCCTCCTTTGCCTCAATCGCTTGGTGCAAACCGTCGTTATAGCGCCTTCCGAACATCATACGTCCGGTAAATTCATCAACGATAATTACCTCGCCGTCTTTTACAACATAGTCCTTATCCTTTTTCATAACACCGATTGCTTTTATAGCCTGATTAATATGGTGCGATAATGTCATGTTGGCAGGATCGGTCAGGTTGTCGATATGGAAAGCTTCCTCCGCTTTCTTAACGCCTTTCGGTGTAAGCATTGCGGTTTTTGCTTTCTCGTCAACAATATAATCATAACGATTTAGCTCTTCTTCATCCTCTACCTCAACCTTTGAGTCGGTTTCAACAACCTTTTTAAAGGTGAGAGACTTAGCAAATCTGTCAGCTTGGGTATAGAGGTCAGTCGACTTATCGCCCTTGCCTGAAATAATAAGCGGTGTCCTCGCCTCATCGATAAGTATACTGTCAACCTCATCAACGATGGCATAGTTATGTCCTCTTTGAACCTTGTTTTCCTTATATATTACCATGTTGTCACGAAGATAGTCAAATCCCATCTCGTTATTTGTACCGTAGGTTATATCCGCGTTATACGCCGCTTTTCTCGCGGCATTGTCCATATCATGGATAATAAGTCCTACAGACAGGCCCAGGTAGTTATACAGCTTACCCATCCACTCGCTATCACGCTTTGCGAGGTAATCGTTCACGGTTACGATATGAACTCCGTTGCCGGAAAGCGCGTTCAAATATGCCGGCAGGGTCGCAACCAGAGTTTTACCTTCACCGGTTTTCATCTCGGATATTCTGCCTTGGTGAAGCACAACGCCTCCTAAAATCTGAACGGGGAAGTGCTTCATTCCCAAAACTCTCCACGCTGCCTCACGACACACGGCAAACGCCTCGGGCAATATATCATCCAAGGTCTCTCCGTTGTTTAACCGCTCCTTCAGCTTGCCTGTCATTGCCTTAAGCTCAGTTTCGCTCTTGCCTTCCATTTCCGCTTCAAGCGCTGTAACCTTATCGACAATAGGATAGATTTTTTTCAATTCCCTATCACTGTATGTTCCGATGACCTTTTCAATCATCCCTTTAATTCCCATAAAGGATACCTCCAAATTAAATTTATCTGATTAAATTAAGTTAAATTAAGCTAATTCATACCGAAAACGCGATTTTAAGTTATTTTTGTGTCAAGCAATTTTACTGCTTTATCATAGTAATCGCGTCCAACGTGTTTGTAACCAAAAGCTGCGAAAGCTCACTGCCGTCTACCTTCCAGCTTCCGTCCTCCTTTACCATGATTATGGAAAGATTTTGTGTTACATTCGGTATCTCACCGTTTTGAAGAACTTCAGATAATTTTTCATTCATTAATTCATCATAATCTTCCTTAGTCATTGAATCTATCTTGCTTTGATATTCACTGCTTGACACCAATTCAACGATTTTTTCAACATATTTACTCATAACCTGAGACGCGTCAATTAAGGTAATATCAACATCTAATGTGGCGCTTTTACCGCTGTTTACCGTAACGGAATTTATACTGTACGAAACATTCTCAAGAGATGAAAGGATAATTGAAATAAGCTCGGATTCATCACTGATATTTGTGTATTTGCAGTATTCGTTTATTTTATCCGCATCTCCCGCCTTAAACGCTTCCATTGTCTCAACAAACGCCTGCTCCGCCTGAGCTTTAACCTCATCGTCGTTGGTGCCGCACGAGGTAAACGTTAAAGCCAAAATTAATACTGCCGTAAAGATTTTGATGACAAATTTGAATTTTCTCATAATACTTCTCCTTATAAACTCCTTCTAAACTATTATACACTATAAAATTAAAATGTCAATAAATAAATATCAAAACTAATCCCAAAAAACAATTCAAAAATAATTCAAAAAACATTTTCAAATAGCGTGTAAATATAACCTAAGAGCAGGTTGCAATCTATCACAAGCTCCATTTCAAGGAAGCTTGATGGAGTGTTGCTCCGCTTTAAAATAGTTTTTAAATTTTTTTATTTAATAGCTTGAAAAACAAATATAACTATGATAGAATTTATGTAAGGATTTATCTACACGGAAAAATATCGCGGCAATATAATAAAATATAATAAAAAGTAATTAAAAATTAATAATAAATAATATATATATTTAATGAAAGCTGGGAAAGTTATGAAAAAAATAATCAGTATTATTTTAACGCTGTGTCTTCTTCTCTCTATGTCATCAATACCGGCATTTGGAGCGGATGAGGATATAACAGTAACTCTGGATGGGACAGAAATCGTATTTGATGTTCCGCCGCAGACAATAAACGACAGAACTATGGTGCCTATGCGCGCAATCTTTGAGGCTCTCGGATGTACGGTAACTTGGGCTGACGAGACACAAACGATAACGGCGGTGAAGGACGGAAAGACGATGACCATGCAGATAGGAAACAAAACTTTCAACTGCGGCGATCAGGTTATCAGTCTTGACGTGCCGCCGACTGAAATTGACGGGCGCACTCTTGTTCCGGTCAGGGCGATTTCAGAGGGACTTGATTGTACGGTTGAATGGGTAGAAGGAACCAAAACCGTTATCATCACCTCGCCCGGAAACACAGTGCAGCTTAGCAAAAACGCTGCTGTTATAAATGATACTTATATCGGGGATGAATACCGTCTGCCTGATGATGGCGGCATGTACAACGGACTTTTGCTTGCGGGAACAATGGCTCTTGATCTTAACACCATTTCAGACGAGGCGGCAATTGACTATGCGACGGTGCTGAATACGGTTGCCGACGCTCTCCCGGGTGTCAATATGTACAGTATCGTGGTTCCGACATCGGATGAATTCTATGCTCCGAAGCAATATTACGGAAATCAACTGTCCGGAATTAAAAAAATATACAGCAACCTAAGCGATAAGATAACCGCTATAAATGTCGTAAAGCCCCTCTATGAGCATGCGGGCGAAAAGATTTACTATTCAACGGATCACCATTGGACACATAGGGGTTCTTACTACGCTTATCAGGCTTTTAAGGCGGCAAAAGGCGAAACCGCACCCGCGCTTGACAGCTACGAGACAGCTAATACCGACGGATTTCTCGGCACATTCGCGAAAAAGCTTGAGGGAACTCCTGCATATGACATTTTGAGCGCAAATCCGGATTATCTTGAACGCTGGCTTCCAAAAACAGAAGCAAATGGCACATCCTATCTTGATCAGGATATGCAGGAGGTTCAGTATTCAAATCTGCCGGTTGTCGAAACAAAATATGACGGCTATAACGCCTTTATATGCGGTGATTTTCCATTTACGAAGTACACTACCTCCGCCGGTACCGGCAAAAAGCTTGTCGTGGTTAAAGAGTCTTACGGTAACGCTTTCACTACATGGAATGTTGACGACTATGATGAAATTTATGTAATTGATATTCGCCGCTTCAACGGCAATGACGGAAATAACAATCCTTTAAGTCTGTCATATCTTCACAGCGTTTTGAACTATGATGACTTGGTTGTTGTTACATATCCACCTATGCTGTCATATCACGACGGCAGACACCTGCTTGAAAAGATGAAATAAAGCTTGTAAAATACAAGGGAATATACGATAAATTTCGGAAAAATTCCGGATAATTTCCGGAAAATTCCGGATAATAAATTCCGAAAAATTCCGGATAATTCCCGGAAAATTTCAATAGATTTCATAGGAGGTTTTAGATTTAAATGGTTAAGTTTATTTGTTATCCAAAATGCACAACATGCAAGAAAGCTGAAAAATGGCTTCAAGAAAACGGAATTGAATATGAAGTCAGGAATATTAAAGAAGATAATCCGAGCGCCGATGAGTTAACAAAGTGGTATAAGCTGAGCGGTCTTCCAATCAAGAAATTTTTTAATACAAGCGGTATGCTCTATCGTTCAATGGGATTAAAGGACAAACTGGATAGCATGAGTGAAAACGAACAGATTGATTTGCTGTCAACCGACGGTATGCTTGTGAAACGTCCTATCGCTATAAAAGGAAATAAGGTTGTTGTGGGCTTTAAGCAGGCTGAGTGGGCAGAAAACATAAAATGAAAAGAATTGTTTTCGGAATATTGGCTCATGTGGATTCCGGTAAGACTACATTATCTGAAGGGATGCTCTATTTGAGCGGCAAGCTCAGAAAGCTCGGCAGAGTCGACCACGGTGACGCTTTTCTGGATACCCACTCAATAGAGCGGGACAGGGGTATTACAATCTTCTCAAAGCAAGCGGTTTTCAGTATAGATAATACCGAATTCACTTTGCTTGACACTCCCGGGCATGTTGACTTTTCAATGGAGACCGAAAGAACGCTCAATGTTTTGGACTACGCGGTTTTGGTTATAAGCGGAAGCGATGGCATTCAAAGTCATACCGAAACTCTTTGGAAGCTTCTTAAACGCTACAATATTCCAACATTTATTTTTATCAATAAAATGGATTTACCCGCCGCCGAACGCGGTGAGCTTATGGCCTCTATACACAAGTATTTGAGTGACAGTTGCATAGATTTCAGTGATGAGACGTCTGATAAATCACAATTTAACGAAAGTATCGCCATGTGCGATGAGGAAATCTTAAACTGTTTTTTGGAAAGCGGTAAAGTCGAAAGCAATCTCATAAACCGAGCCATTGCCAAGCGGCATATTTTCCCTTGTTATTTTGGTTCCGCGCTGAAGCTTGACGGTATAAAGGAACTTTTGGAGGGGCTGTCGTTATACACTGTCGCTCCGCAATATAAAAAAGACTTTGCGGCGCGTGTATTCAAAATATCGGAGGACGATCAAGGAAACAGACTGACACATATGAAAATAACGGGCGGCAGTCTTAAGGTTAAGGATGTTATATCCGGAATTGACAGAGAACAAAAGTCATGGGCGGAAAAGGCTGACCAAATCAGAATATATTCCGGAGAAAAGTTCAAGACTGCGGAGTCTGCCGATGCGGGAACTGTATGCGCAATCAAGGGGCTTTCGTATACTTACCCCGGCGAGGGACTCGGCGATGAGCAAAATTCGGAAAAAACGGCGCTTAGTCCTGTTCTTTCATACACAGTTCAGCTTCCGCCCGGTATGGATATCCACACAGCTATAACAAATCTCAGAATACTTGAGCAGGAGGAACCTCAATTCAATATTATATGGAATGAGCAGCTCAGGGAAATTCATATTCGCCTTATGGGTGAAATACAGATTGAGGTGCTGAAGCAGATAATCCTCGACAGATTTAATATGAATGTCGATTTTGTCAGAGGCAGCATAGCGTATAAAGAAACGATATCCAACATTGTAGAAGGTGTCGGACACTATGAACCGCTGCGCCACTATGCGGAGGTTCATCTCCTGCTTGAGCCGGGTAAGCCCGGAAGCGGTCTAAAATTTGAAATAAAATGCAGTGAGGATAAGCTTGATAAAAATTGGCAGCGTTTGATTATGACCCATTTGCATGAGAAAACGCATATCGGAGTATTAACCGGCTCACCCATTACCGATATGAAAATAACATTGGTATCCGGGCGTGCGCACAAAAAGCATACGGACGGCGGTGATTTCAGACAGGCTACATACCGCGCCGTAAGGCAAGGCTTAAGAAACGCGCAAAGCGTTCTGCTGGAGCCGTGGTATAACTTAAGAATTGAGGTTCCAAACGAGTGCACAGGACGCGCGATGACCGATATTCAAAAGGCGGGAGGCAGAATTTCCCCGCCGGAAACAGACGGTGAAACAACTGTCATAACAGGTTCCGCACCGGTTGCGGAAATGATCGATTATTATACAGAGCTTTCGGCATACACAAGCGGCAAGGGCAGAATGTCTTGTATGCTCTGCGGCTATGAGCCCTGCTCCGATCCCGAAAGGGTTATTGCTGAAATAGGCTATGACTGCGATGGCGATTTGGATAATACCGCGGATTCAATCTTTTGCGCTCACGGAGCCGGATATTCCGTAAGATGGGATGAGGTGTACGATCACATGCACCTTGAAAGTGAGCTTAAATTAAGAACAGAGCGGGAAGACATCGCAAAAAACGCTCGGGCGAAGTCTTATATCGAAAGTGTTGTTTCCGACAAAGAGCTTATGCGGATATTTGAAAAGACATACGGACCTATAAAGCGCGAGCCGTATACAGAGCATATCAAACGCACCGGTATGCCGCCGTCAACACCAAAACGAAGAAAACCGTCCGTCACGCCAAAAACCGAATATTTGTTGGTTGACGGTTATAATATAATTTACGCGTGGGATGATTTAAAGCAGTATGCTGAGGATAACCTGAATTTAGCCAGAACTATGCTTGCGGATACATTGTGTAGCTATAGCGGCTTTAAGCAATGCGAAGTAATTTTGGTCTTTGACGCATATAAAGTCAAAAATAATCCCGGAACTGTTGAAAAATATCACAACATAAGCATTGTTTACACAAAGGAAAGAGAAACAGCGGATACGTATATTGAAAAAACCTCGCAAAGGCTTGGGCGAAATAATATCGTCAGAGTTGCTACATCTGACGGCGCGGAGCAGCTTATTATTTTAGGCAACGGCGCGCTTAGGATAACCGCGTCCGAACTGAAATCAGAAGTAAATGAGGTAAAAAACGCAATATCCGAATATATTAACTCACTTAATAATAAATAGCCATCGGTTTCGATACGCACCCCAAAAGTGTTTGACTTTTGGGGCGTTTCGTTTTCCGGTTGCTTTTTTATGCATATGTAAAATTCACCAATTATAAACAGTGACATATAATATAGCAGGCTTATGTCATATTTTGACAAAATAAGCCATGCAATAAATATTAATAAAAAAGAAATGTGAAAGGAATGATTTTATGCCATACGCAAACGAAACAGTATCTCCTGTAATGCCAATGGTCGGTTACGCATATGTACCGATACAGCAGGCAGAAATGAGAAATCTTTTTGACCCTGAATACGGTCTTAATGAAGGAACTATATTTCCTATTCTCAATAAGCCTTTAGGCGTTTACGGAAAACAGGTCAAAGGAGATATTATTTTTGAAAACGGAGGAATGTAACATGAGCGAGCGTAATGCTTTATTAAACAAAATATCGGCATATAGCTTTGCCGAAAAAGAATGGAATTTATATCTGGATACACACCCAACGGATAAAGAGG
Source organism: uncultured Oscillospiraceae bacterium (assembly GCA_964442605.1). Lineage (GTDB taxonomy): Bacteria > Bacillota > Clostridia > Monoglobales > Monoglobaceae > Monoglobus. Next base: position 9,861 of record CAYTZR010000002.1, on the reverse strand, counting down.
GGTTGGCAATACACAGAAAGATGGCGGATAAGGCGGCTGAATTAATAAACGAATATGAACGAATGTACGGTCCGCTGACAACAATGGGAGTAACGGACGAGAACTGCTTCAATTGGCTTTGCGAGCCTTGGCCGTGGGAAAATCAGTAAATGCAACATAAAGTAAATGCAACATAAATATGGAGGGAATAATATATGTGGAGTTATCAAAAGAAATTACAGTACCCTGTAAATATAAAAAATACAAATCCGGCGCTTGCCGCATACGTTGTAAGTCAATATGGCGGTCCTAACGGTGAGCTTGGCGCTTCTTTGAGATATTTATCACAAAGATACTCAATGCCGGACGGAATGACAAAAGCTCTGCTTACCGACATAGGTACAGAGGAATTGGCACATTTGGAGATTGTGGGAACGATTGTCAGGCAGCTTGCCAAAAACGCGACGGATGAGGAAATCAAAAACAGTCCCTTCGGCGCGTATTTTATGAATCACGGCAGAGGCGTATATCCCGCCAATTCTTCCGGGGAAGCGTTTAACGCAATGTCTATCGCCGTAACCGGAGACCCGATTGCCGATTTAGTTGAGGATTTGGCTGCGGAGCAAAAAGCAAGAGCGGTATATGACAATATTTTAAGGGTGTCTGACGATCCGGACGTTAATGACGCAATTAAGTTTTTAAGACAACGTGAGATTGTTCATTTTCAGAGATTTGGCGAAGCTCTGGATCAGCTGCAAAACACACCGATGCCCAAAATATATTGCGGTAAAAAATAAAAAAGCAGGGCGTGTCTGTATAAAACGGGCGCGCCCTCGCCTATAACCGATATTATGATACCGCTGACATATCATGTCTTGGTAAAAATAATGTCATTTCATATTTTGATTTTTGCGGGAGGCAGAATTTTATTCCATAGCTCTGACCTTTTTTAAATAATCCAAAGTTTTTAAATCCTTTTCCAGCTGAATTTTCATATATTCCTCTCCAAGCTCCGCAAGATATTTCATACTGTTTTGACCGAGAGAAAATGAAAAAGCACGCGAAAGGCTTGAATTCATTATATAATCCATAGCACGGTAAAGCGTAGTATTGACCTGCATACCGGTGTCCGCACCCACACAATTTGAGCACAAAAAGATGCCGTTTAAAGGCTGAAGCAGCGCTATCTTATCTCTGCTGCCGCATGAAGCGCAGCCTTCACAATCAGGAGCAAAGCCCGCCTCCATGAGAGCCCTGAACAAAAACACGGTCTCAAGCTTTAAAGCCTCCGTTCCATCGTCCTCTGCCAAGCGATACAACACATTAAGAAGCAGTCTGAGCATACCGTTCTCCTCCGCTCCATCCGCGCAAATGTGGTTTGCTATATCGCAGAAGTATGAAGCATACGCCATTTTGTCAAGCGACATACGTATATCCGAAAACGAGTTTATAACCTCACCCTCGTCAAGCTTTAGCAAGCTGCCCTCTCTGCCCTTGAACAGCACAAAATTTGAATATGAAAACAGTTGTGTGGCAGTGAGCAATCCCGAACGGTTTGTACGCGCACGTCCGGCAAGTATTGATATTTTACCCAAATCCTTTGCCAAAACGGTTAAAATTCGGCTGTTCTCACCATACTTGACCTCTCGGGTTACAAGACCGCATACATCAATATTCGGCATACACAAATTCCTCTCCGCTTAGATAATTAAGCTCTCCCGCATCGGTTTTGAATTCAAAAATCAGCTTATACGCGCACAAATCCTGATATTCCGCACCTCGCCTTTTGGCGCCGTATTTAACATCTCCCTTAATCGGGTGACCTAAGTAACTCATTGTTGCGCGTATCTGATGAGTTCGTCCGCTGTGGAGTTCCACCTCTGCTTTACTAAACCCGTTTTTATATTCAAGAACTCTATAGCTTAATGCCGCCTCTTTTCCGTTATCGGTTTTGCTTTCGGTGAAGCTTACTCTGTTATTGCCTTCTTTAACTATATACCCCCTGACATAAGAGGATTTCGGCAAAAGCTCGCCTTCAACGCTGCACAAGTACAGCTTTCTTATTTCCTTGTTTTTTATCTTTTCGGTTATAATTCTGTGGGCATTAATATTTTTAGAACCTATAATTAACCCGGAAGTGTTTCTGTCTATCCTATGACAAAGGGAAGGTATATACGCGGCATTATCACTTAACTCACCCTTTTTGAAAAGATACGCCCTAAACCCGCTCTCAAGTGAATAACCGTCCCCATTCGGCATATCCTGAGACGGAAGGCCGGACGGCTTATATATTACCGCAATATTTCCGTCCTCATACAAAATTTTAGGTACAATTTTACTGTTTTTCCAAGGCTCCGCCGCATTGCCGAAAAATTCATCGTTGATATAAAGCTCAAGAATATCACCGTTTTTTAGCACAACGCCGCCATCTGTTACCCGTTTGCCGTTGACCCTGACACGCTTTTTGCGCAGAGACTTGTAAACAACACTCCCCGGCGCATGAGTAAGTATCTTAAACAAAAACTTATCAAGCCTAATTCCGTTATCACTTTTTGAAACCTTTATCGTTTTCATACCGTTTTCTCTTGCCTCAAAACATCCTTGCGATGAAGCATTTCGTCCAATCTTGCGATATAGTCCTTGGGTTCCTTTACGTTAAATATCCGCTCTATTCTGTTTGTTTTTCTGTCAACCGTCTTAGTAACCCCGCCGCATCCAAGTGAAATTATCGTCTGGATTTCTTCCATAATGTAAATATTATAGAGTGATTCAAATCCGGATAAAGAGTAGCCCACATTTTCAAGATTTCCCAGCTGATTTTTTTGTCTGTACATATAATAGGGCTTTTTTCCTCTTTCCCTTAAAAACTCCCTTGCATAATCAACCATTTGGCTGACTGTCCCGCCGTCTGTGAGGTCATAATCACTTAAATACTCATTGAGCCTTGACGAACGCTTTATGCTCATAGTATGAACAGTGGTATCCGTGGGATTTAGTCTTTCGACTTCATTCATGGTATACTTAAACATTTCAAGACTTTCTCCCGGAAGCCCCGCAATAACATCCATATTAACATCCTCAAAACCGCACTCTCTCGCGAGAGACATAGCGTTCCTGATATCCTGCGCAGAGTGGGCGCGTCCGATAATACGCAGCGTTTCGTCATTCATGGATTGCGGATTAATGCTTATTCGGTCAACACCATGTTCCTTTAATACCTTTAGCTTTGCCTCATCAATTGTATCGGGACGTCCCGCTTCTACGGTAAACTCCTTTATCTTTGAAAGGTCACAGCTGCTCCATAGGCAGTCAAGCAAATCCGCAAGGAGACTTGGCGGAAGTGTAGTAGGGGTTCCGCCGCCTATATACACGGTTTCGATTATATTCCCGTTTGCTTTGATAATATCGGCGGTATAACGTATTTCTTCTTTAAGCGCCCGTATATAATCGGGCATAAGCTTTGCAGAATTCCTTGCGGCGTTAGTCACAAATGAGCAATAGAGACAGCGGCTCGGACAAAATGGTATTCCGATATACAGGCTTACTCCGCTTTGATACATATTTTCGCGTACAGGAACAAGTGCCTTTGCGCACTCAAGCGCAAGAGCCGCTTTATCATACGCGGTTTCGCACTCAACCATAAAATATTCTATAACATTTTCATCGCTCATGCCCTCGTCAAGAAGCTTTGTGGCTATCTTGGCCGGACGTATTCCCGTAAGCTTTCCCCATGGTTTCATATCGGATTTCATATCGGATTTTATATCGGATTTCATAAAACTCATACCCTCTTTAGGCTATAAAGGGATTATTTCTGCGCTCCTCACCAACGGATGTGGACTCGCCGTGACCGGGATAAAGCATTATATTATCGTCAAGCGGCATAAGCTTTGTCTTTATCGATTGTATCTCCTGTTCAAAGCTTCCGGTAGGCATATCCGTTCTTCCGATGCTGTGTCTGAAGACCGTATCTCCGCAGAAAATCATATCATCAAGCATCAAGCACATACTGTCAATAGTGTGACCCGGGGTATAAATCACTTTAAATTCAAAGCTGCCAAACGGGATTATATCACCATCCTCAACAGTTTTGTCGGGCACAACAGCCTCAAAATCATCGCCGATTTTACGACTGCGGCTGACACTTGAGTCATTAAGCACATAAGAGCTTTTTTCGTGGGCGTAAACAGTCGCGCCGGGAGCCAGCTTCAAGAGCTCTGAAAGTCCGTCTGTGTGGTCATAGTGTCCGTGAGTGAGAATTACCTTCTCTATTTCACAGCCATCATTCTTCGCGGTATCCGCAATAACGTCCGCGCTTTCGGCAGGGTCAATAACAAGTGCCTTTCCGCGCTCCGTGTCACAAAAAACATAGCAGTTCGTACTGACCGGTCCCAATATTAATCTTTTTATATTCATCATATTACCTCCGTAACATTCGCGATACTACTATTTAACATTCGCGTTACTACTTAATTTAATATCTCGATACACTTAATTTAATATCCGCAATACACTTAATTTAATATCCTTGATACTGCCAATTTAACATATACCTTAATGTCGTCTTCTCTGAACCGATATTACACCGTTCAGCTTTTTGAGGTTCTTCATAATTTTATCAAGCTGACTTGTATTGGCAATCTCTGTGGTCACCTCAATAATCGCCAAGTCATTTTTGCCTGTTCTGGCGTTTACGTTAGTAACCGGAGCCTTAGTGTCATTAATAACCGTCATAATATCAACCAGAAGATTTACTCTGTCCGATGCGGTTATTGTAATGGTTGACCTAAATGCCGATGATGGTGTGTCACTCTCCCAATGCACCGAAATAAGTCTGTTTCTCTCGTTTTCATTATTACGGGCGTTTATCATATTAAGACAATCCGCTCTGTGAATTGCAACGCCTCTGCCACGTGTAACATATCCGATAATATCATCACCCGGGACGGGATTACAGCAATGAGAAAAACGCACCATACAGTTCTCTATTCCCTCTACCGCGACACCGCTTGTGTTTGGTTTTTTGTCTGTCTTAACATTCACCGGAACAACAAGCTCCGCCGGTGTAATCTCCTGCTCCAGAAGCTGCTTGCTCTTACATTCGGTAATAAACCTATTTACAAAACGAGTTGCGTTCACGCTTCCGTAGCCAACAGCGGCGTATAAGTCCATAATACCGTTAAATCCATAGCGTTTAAGCAAAGGATTGATAAAATCCTTGTCGTTTAAATATTTTTGCGGTATATTATTTTTTGTAAGCTCCTTCTCTATCGTTTCACGACCTGTTTCAATGTTTTCCTCACGGTTTACCTTTTTAAACCATTGATTTATCTTATTTCGTGCCTCGGATGTCTTGCATATCTTGAGCCAATCGATTTTCGGGCCCTTTGGCACCGTGCTTGTTATTATATCGACAAAATCACCGTTCTGAAGCTCATGCGACAACGGTACTATTTTACCGTTGACCTTGGCTCCGGTCATTTTGTTTCCGACGGCGCTGTGTATCTTATACGCAAAGTCAATGGGTGTTGAGCCGACAGGTAAGCTCACCGCGTCGCCTTTCGGCGTAAACACAAATACCTGATCGCTGAACATATCAATTTTCAGCGTCTGCATAAAGTCCTCGGGATTGGTTGTTTCTTTCTGGATTTCAAGCAGATTTTTTATCCATTCAAGCTTTTCGTCCATATCACTCGCGCCATTTTTACCCTCTTTATACTTCCAATGCGCGGCAATACCGTTTTCGGCAATCCTATGCATTTCCCAGGTGCGAATTTGAATTTCAAACGGCGTTCCTCCGGGTCCGATAAGGGTGGAGTGGAGCGACTGATACATGTTAGGCTTAGGCATCGCGATATAATCCTTAAATCTGCCCGGCATAGGCGTGTACAGCTCATGAACCATGCCGAGCACCGCATAGCAGTCAGACACGGTATCTACAATAACACGTACAGCAAACAAGTCATATATCTCGTCTATAGTCTTATTCTGCATAAACATCTTGCGGTATATACTGTAAAAATGCTTTGCCCTCCCATAGGTTGAAGCCTTTATGTTAAGCTCTTTTAGCCGCTTGTTCAAAATATCAATTATCTCGTTTATATACTTTTCGCGTTCCTCACTCTTCTGGGCTATATTATCAACTATCTCATAATAACCTATTGGATCGATGTATTTGAGAGCCAAATCTTCAAGCTCCATTTTTATCTTAGACATACCGAGACGATGCGCCAAAGGGGCATATACCTCTAAGGTTTCCCGCGAAATCTCACGCTGGCGCTCCTCTTTCATATATTTAAGAGTTCGCATATTATGGAGTCTGTCGGCGAGCTTTATGATGATGACCCTAACGTCCTTTGCCATGGCGAAAAACATTTTTCTCAAAGTCTCAATCTGCTGCTCCTCTTTTGAGGAATAAGGAATTTTCGTCAGCTTTGTTACACCGTCAACAAGCATTGCCACTGTATCGTTGAACTCGCGCGCCAAATCCTCGCTCGTCGCGTCTGTATCTTCTACCACATCATGGAGCAGTGCGGCGCAGATAGACTCGACATCGAACTCCATTTCCGCAATAATCGATGCCACCTGGATGGGATGATTAACAAAAGGCTCACCGGATCTGCGTTTTTGTCCCTCATGGTGCGCTACGGCATAATTATATGCCTTCTCAACCATTGACAGGTCACCGGTTTTGTTGTATTTTCTGATTAGCTCAATCAATGATGAAAGCTCGTTCCCTTTCATAAAAATCTCCGTTCCGCCGCTCCGCTTCGGCACAAATAGAAGTACATTTCTCTTATCTGCGGAGCAAGAAATGATAAGAGAATTTTAACGCGCAATTAGACCCGCCGAAGGCGTAACGTAAAAGGTACTTTCACGTTAATCTCCGGTCAATATAGAAGTTTGAACCGGTTTAATCCAACGGATACATCCGAAGTAATAGAACCGGTTCATATATACTGAGCTATTGATTATTTAATCTTACGCCTCTGTTTTTCTCATATCCTTTAATATGAGCTGCACATTTTGAAAACCCTTGTAATCGTTAATATCAAGGGCAAACGCGACATCAATATAGTCCCCTTCCTCAAACATGCTGTAATAGTCGCCCATGCCAAAACCTACGGCATCAAGGTACTTGCCGTCCTTATAAAGGGTCATACGCAGGTGCTTGCCCTCACTCATAACGCTTATTCTGTGAATTTTGATATTGCGCACGGCGAAACTCGGTGTCGGATTATTAACGCCAAAGGGCTGCAGCTTATTTATATCGTGAACAGTTTCAATTGTGATGTAAGTAACCTTTATCTGTGCGTCAAGAGATATGGTAGGTATACGGCTCATGTCGTCTATCTTGCCCTTGGCATACTCATTAATTCTCTTTCTGAAGCTCTCAATATTTTCAGATTTAATAGTAAGACCGGCCGCAAGCTCATGACCGCCGAACTTTTCCAAAAGACTGCTGCTGTCCTCAAGTGCGCCAAATAAGTTAAATCCGGTCACACTTCTTCCGCTTCCCTTCGCAAAGTCACCGTCAACAGCAAACAAAATTGACGGCTTATAATACTTTTCTGTAATTTTAGACGAAACTATACCGACAATGCCGTGATGCCAATTCTCATGCGGAATAACCAAAACATCATCTTTCTCGATTTCGGGATGTTTTTCGATATACGACAGCGCCTCTTTAAACATTTTCTGCTCGGTTTGCTGACGCAGCGTATTCTCATGACAAAGTGAATTCGCAAGCTCCAGAGCCTTGTCGTTGTCCTCTGTTAAAAACAATTCAACACTGGTTGAAGCGCAGCCCAATCTGCCGCTGGCATTTATTCTGGGAGCAATGGTGTAACCAATAGTTGATGTGGTTATAGTCTTACCGTTGGTTGAAACATCAATAAGAGCCTTTAGGCCTATGTTCTTTGTGGTTTTAAAGCGTTTTAAGCCCTCTGTAACAATAACTCTGTTTTCGTCAATAAGAGGCGATATGTCGGCAACAGTACCCAGACACATCAAGTCGGCATATGCGTCCATAAGACTTTTTAGAGGCGCTGTAACATCGAGAGCTTGGATAAGCTTAAACACAACTCCAACACCCGCAAGACTCTTGAACGGATAAGGGCAGTCCTTTCGCTTTGGGTCAATTGCCGCGTATACATTAGGTATCTTTTCTTTACACTCATGGTGGTCGGTTATAATAAAATCAAGACCGATCTCCTTTGCGTATTCCGCTTCTTCAACAGCGGTTATACCCGTGTCAACAGTTATAATAAGACTTGTACCGTCAGATTTGATTTTATCCAGAGCTTCCCGATTTACGCCATAGCCTTCTACCATACGATCGGGCACGTAATAGCCGACTTCAATCCCCATTTTTTCAAGGTATTTATAAAGGATTGCGATAGAGGTAATACCGTCAACATCATAGTCGCCGTATATGGTGATTTTCTCATTATTCCTTTTAGCCTGATGAATCCTCTCGGTTGCCTTATCCATATCCTTCATAAGAAACGGGTCATGCATAGCGTTCAGATCTCTTGCAAGAAAATCTCTGATTTCCGCATCCTCTCTGAGACCGCGGTTATATAAAATAATAGCGGTAAGAGGTGAAATATTAAAAGCTTTGGAAATCTCAACAACTCTGTTCTTGTCAAATTCTTTCAGTATCCACTTCTTTTTTAACATACCAATTTATCTCCCTAAATCAATTAATTTACAAATTAAAACAACTATTATAATATTTTATCACTATTTTCGGAAAAATACAACATTTTTTTCAAAAAAATAAAAATTTTCTAAACCTAAATTGCAATATAAAATATCCGCAATTACGTCAATCAATATTATAATGCAATATTACATCTTTGTCAATCACTAATTGTGCAACGTTAGTGTCGAGATGAACGGTGCAAATACGCACTTTTGACGGTTCCGTCCGTCTGTGCTGATGGACAATCAAGGCGGGTAAGCTAAAATAGCTTCCCGCCCATTCCGATTTTAAGATAAAAATTCGCCTGCGGCAGCCCGAAAAGCTGCAAAATAAATTGAAACACTCCTTGGGTTGTTAAAAATACGAATTGTGAAAAAATACTGATTAGAACTGTGCTGTCCAAGCCTTTATTTCAGCCTCGCCTGCGTTTTTGTCAAAGCGTTTGCCGTCCTTTAATACCGCACCCTTGCACGACGGGGCAAGTCCTGCATTCGCGTTTCCCATACCGCTTGAGCCGGACGTTGCGAACGGAATTACCGTTTTTCCAGTGAGGTCATACTGCTCCAAAAACGTGTTGACAATAGTCGGAGCGATGTACCACCAGATAGGAAAGCCGAGATATATCGTGTCGTAATCCGCCATATTTTCTACCTTGCCTGTGATTTCGGGTCTTGATGATTTATCCTTCATTTCAATGCTTGATCGGCTTTTCGGGTTTCTCCAGTCAAGATCCGCTTTCACATAGGGAACAGCGGGTGTTATCTCGTACATATCTCCGCCCGTTGCGTCGGCCACCTTTTGAGCAAGCCCTTTTGTAACTCCACCTGTCGAAAAGTACGCTACCAATGTTTTACTCATTTCGATTTCCTCCGTTTCAACTTAAATTATTTATTAAAATTATTTAATATTACCGTAAGCAAAGCCGCTGATACCGAGCAACAAAGCCGCAGCAAGGCATATTGATAAAATTTGCTTTTTCATTTCTGTAGCCTTTTACCGTAATAATTTTTATTGCAGACTGTCCCCTAACAGCTTATTCATCATTTTCGTCAACGGCTTACAAAACTGTTTGGAAAGCAAGCCTACAAACAAAGCCGCGGCAACCGTACCTTCTCTGACTCCCAGCAATTCGCCTCTTGCGAGAAGTCCTATCAATATAGCTATTACGACCAAGG
>CAYTZR010000001.1:0-108395 GCA_964442605.1 uncultured Oscillospiraceae bacterium | reverse complement strand
CAAATCAAAAACAAAAACAGAAGCTTATAGATGTATTTATAAACGCGATATATGTTTATGATGATAAAATCCTTGTCACATTCAATTACAAAGACGGCGAGAAATGTGTTGATTTTAAAGATATTCAAAAAATCGCAGACAAAAAGACGAGCCTTGATAATCAAGGTTCGTCTTTAAATAATTTTGGTGGAGATGAGGAGAATCGAACTCCTGACCCCCTGCTTGCAAGGCAGGTGCTCTCCCAGCTGAGCTACACCCCCACGTTACAACGACAGGACACATTATATCACAACAGTTTTAATTTGTAAAGAGAATTTTTTGAAAAACATTGAAAAATTCAGTCATATGCTATGCTTGTAGTCCTCAAGCATTTTCTCTATTTCCTCCTTGGAGCGCAGACTTAGGAAAGAAAACGGCTTTGTCAACGACTTTTCTATCATTTCAATACCGCGTTCCTTTTCGCCCAGCTTTATAAGAACCTCACCGTAGCCGTAAAACGCTTCGGGAAATCTGGGTTCCGGATCCCTGTTTACCAAATCCTCGTATATCTTTTTGGACTCCTCAAGCTTACCCATTAAAGCGTATGTATCCGCTATATTATCCACTATAATATTGTCATCGCTGTTATATTCATAGCCTTCTTTGTTAAACGCAAGCGCTTTTTCGTACTCGCCCTGTAAATTATACATTATCCCCAAATTCTGATATAAATTTGTGTTTTTGAAGCCATCGTTATATATCTCCTCCAGAAGCTCAACGGCGGACTCAAGATCTCCGTCCTTCCAATCAACAAGCGCCTGGAGAGACATTATTCTATATCTGTCCGCAGACTTTGGCTTCGTAATCATATACGCGTCGGAGAACACCTTTTTTGCCATCACTGTCTGACCGCAGCGCAAACAGTTATAACCGTAAAGTATCTTGTCCCCCGCTCCGAGATTGCCTATTTTGTCCGCTATATGAAAGATTTTTAATGAACCATCATAATTTCCCTTCGCATATTTTTGCTTTGCAAACAGCGCGACAATACCGGCGCGCTTTATGATGATAACGACCAGTAATATCACAATCAAAATTTTCCAAATCATAAAAATCTCCTCTTTTCACGGCACAAAGTCCGATATTATACCAAATTATTCACAGTTCTGGGATATGGCAAAACATCACGGATATTTGTCATGCCCGTCACATACATAACAAGCCTTTCAAAGCCCATACCAAAGCCCGAATGTATACAGCCGCCGTAGCGTCTTAAATCCAGATACCTGCTGTAATCGTCAAACGACAACCCCAGTTCCTTCATTCTGCTTTCCAAAACATCCAAACGTTCCTCACGCTGGCTGCCTCCTATTATCTCGCCTATACCCGGTACCAAACAGTCAACCGCCGCGACTGTCCTTTTGTCATCATTGAGTCTCATATAAAACGCCTTTATATCCTTGGGATAGTCAGTCACAAAAACAGGACATCTATATATTTCCTCCGTAAGATAACGCTCATGCTCGGTCTGCAAATCCATTCCCCACTTGGCAGGGTACTCAAAATTCTTGCCGGATTGAGCAAGCTTTTCTATTGCCTCTGTATATGTGACCCGTTCAAAATCGCTTTTCGCCACATGGGTCAATCTTTCGATAAGCCCTTTGTCAGTATAACTGTTAAAAAAGTTAAGCTCGTCCTTTGCATTGTCCAAAATATAGCCGATAAGATATTTCAGCATATCCTCAGCCAAATCCATATCGTCATTTAAATCCGCAAACGCCATCTCAGGCTCAATCATCCAAAACTCCGCCGCGTGACGTGTAGTATTACTGTCCTCGGCTCTGAATGTCGGTCCGAACGTGTAAATGTCACCGAACGCCATGGCGAACTCCTCTCCCTCCAGCTGACCGCTTACCGTAAGAGAAGCAGGTTGTCCAAAAAAATCCTCCGATGCCTCTTGTCCGCTGTTTTGTTTTAGGGTTGTTACGCGGAACATCTCTCCGGCTCCCTCGCAGTCGCTTCCGGTAATAATCGGAGTATGAACATAAACAAATCCTCTGTCGGCAAAATATATGTGTATTGCCTGCGCCAGCATAGACCGAACCCTGAACACTGCCGACAGCGCATTGGTTCTGGGACGCAGATGCGGGATAGTCCTTAAGAACTCAAACGAGTGCCGCTTCTTCTGCAGCGGATAGTCGGGTCCGCTCATACCCTCTACGGTCACCTGCTCCGCCTTCAGCTCAAAGGGCTGCTTTGCATCCGGAGTTTCGGTCAGCACGCCGCTCACCGTGACCGCCGTGCCTACATTCAGCTTTGAAATTCTTTCGTAATTTTCAAGACGGTTGTCCTCAATAACCACTTGCAGATTTTTGAAGCAGGAGCCATCGTTAATCTCCATAAAACCAAAGCTTTTAGAGGTACGCAATGTGCGCACCCAGCCGCTTATCTTTATGGCTTCTCCGTCATAATTTTGTTCAAAAAGCCTTTTTATTTTCATAAAATAAAAACTCCTGTTAAGCAAATGTCTAATCCAACGAAAAATGCTTGCGCCTTTTTGTATAATCCTTTACAAGCTCAGCTCTGGGATACCCGCGACTGTTTTCCACCGAACTTATGTAGAAGCCTCTGCCGTAGTAAAAACGTATAAGCGGCGTTACATGAGAGCCGGTATGCAGACGCAGTATATGTACGTCATTTTCCCTCATTACCTTATCAACAACGCTCATAAGAATTTTTCCTATACCGTTGTTCCGTTCGCTGCTCTTGACCGCAAAACGGCTGAGATATGCCTGATGATTGTCCTGAAGCTCAATACGGACAGCCCCAACCGGTTCATCGTCTATAAACACAACAAACACTTCCTTGGTTTCTATATCATGCTTGACATCGTCAAAGGACTCGTTAAGCGCCTCAATATCATAATTAAGTTCCGCCATTTCACAGTACTTTAAAAATGCATCCTTCGTTATTTTTATTATAGCGGGAATATCATCAACTCCCGCACGTTTAACCTCAAATGCGTATAGCTTATCCATCAATTATTGTCACCTACCATAAGCATTGCCATAACCGCCTTTTGTGCATGCAGTCTGTTTTCCGCTTCGTCAAATATCACGCTGCGTTCGCCGTCAATAACATCCTCTGTTACCTCAAAGCCGCGGTATGCGGGCAGACAATGCATAAAGATACTGTCAGGCTTTGAGTATGAAAACAGTTCCTTATTAACCTGATAATCCTTAAATATCTTTACACGCTCCGCTTTTTCTGCCTCCTGACCCATGCTTGCCCATGTATCTGTATACACAACATCCGCATCCTTTATGGCCTCAACCGGATCGTTTGTCAAAACAATCTTTCCTCCCAATGCCTTTGCGTCCTCGGTGGCGTTTGCGACAATTTCTTTATCGCACTCATATCCCTTGGGAGAACCAACGCTTATATCCATGCCCGCCTTTGCGCAGGCATACAACAGCGAGTGCGCAACATTATTGCCATCGCCTATATACGCAAGCTTCAGACCGCGCAGCCTACCCTTATGCTCCTTTACGGTCAGTAGATCGGCAAGCGCTTGACAGGGGTGCAGCAAATCCGTAAGTCCGTTTATAATAGGTATTGTTCCAAATCTTGCCAAATCCAAAACATCCTGATGGTCGAATGTCCTTATCATAATACCGTCAACAAAACGGCTCATAACATTGGCAGTGTCGTATATGGTTTCGCCTCTGCCGAGCTGAATATCATTCGCGCTCAAAAACAACGCCTGACCGCCCAACTGGTACATTCCCACCTCAAATGATACACGGGTTCTGGTAGATGACTTTGTGAAAATCATACCCAATGTCTTTCCTTTTAAAATATGATGCTCTATCCCGGACTTTGTCTCCTTTTTCAGCTTTGCTGCCAGCGACAGCAGCTGTGAAAACTCCTCCTTTGTTATGTCGTGAATGCTTATAAAATGCTTCATAAATATCATAGCCTTTCCGCCTGCAAAATATAGTTTTATTTTTATACCCCTATCGCAGGCTGATAGTCGTACAAAACTGTTAATATGCTCTTCTTCCAATGCTTTTTCTCGGCGTGTGTTTATTCCGATGCCAATACATCACTAAGCGCATTTACCAAAACATCTATATCCGATTTTGAAACTATAAGCGGCGGCACTATCCGCAGAACTCTGTCTCCCACAACTCCGACAAGAATGTTTTTGTCAAACAGCCTTTGCCCGACACTCTTTGCTATCGGGTTTGAAAATTCAACGCCGCAGATAAGTCCGATACCCCTTACCTCCGCAATCTTGTATGTTGCCGCCTTTAGCTCATTCAGCTTTGACATCAGGTATTTCCCGGACTCATTTGCGTTTTCGAGCACGCCGTTGTTTAGTAGCTCGTCAAGCACCACAAGCCCCGCTCTTGTAGAAAGCGGATTTCCGCCAAAGGTCGTTCCGTGATCGCCGATTTTAAATGCTGAGGCAAAGCTCTCTCTCGCACATATTGCTCCGATTGGAACACCGCCGCCCAAGCCTTTTGCCATAGTAAATATATCGGGCTTTATGTTATAATGCTCATATGCGAACAGCTTGCCGGTTCTGCCGACTCCCGTCTGTACCTCGTCTGCTATAAGCGCAATATCATTTTCGCGGCAGAGTTCTGCAGCCTCGTCAACAAATTCATGGGTCAGCGGATTAACACCGCTTTCCCCTTGGATAAGTTCCAGCATAATTCCCGCTGTATTCTCGTTCACCGCGGATCTTAACGCCTCGATGTCATTTCTTTCAACATGAACAAATCTCTCGATAAGCGGCGCATACGGTTCCTGATACTTTGGCTGTCCCGTTGCCGCAACGGTTGCAAGGGTTCTGCCATGGAACGAGTTTTTTAATGTAATAAACTCTATCCTGTTTTTTCTGACTCTTTCAACCTGATACTTTTTGGCAAGCTTGATTGCTCCCTCGTTTGCCTCAGCGCCGGTGCTGCAGAAGAACACTCTGTCGCCGCAGGTGTTTTCCACCAAAACCTGAGCCAGCTTAGCCTGATTTTCAATATAATACACGCTTGAGGTGTGTATAAGACTGCCAATCTGTTCTTTAAGCTCTCGAGTCATTCTCTCATAATTATATCCAAGCGATGACACGGCTATTCCCGCAAAAAAGTCCTTATAGACCTTTCCATCGGTTGAGGTAAGCTCAATTCCGTTCCCGCTTACAAAGCATACGGGAATTCTGTCGCCGAAGGTGTTCATATAGTATTTTTTATCCAGAGCCCTCACCTGCTCCAATGTTAGATGCTCACTCATTTTCTTTTCCCTTTTAACCTTTCAATAATATAGTCATATCCGACATCCGAATGCGGAAGAACGCAGTCGGAACAATCCTTTATGCCGCCGGGGGTCATTTTAAAGCTCCCGCCGCAGTCACTGTCCCTGTATAAAGGACAAAAGCAGAACAGACAATTTATCCGTTCCGCTTTGTGACAAGGATAATATTCGCAATCCTTATTTTCGAAAAACTTATATCCCATATTAATCCTGAAGCGCAACGACAACCTTGCGGTTCGGCTCCTCGCCGACACTGTAGGTTTTAATCTCATCACTGCCCTGAAGCGCCGCATGTATAATTCTTCTCTCGTTCGGCGACATAGGCTCAAGCGTAACAGGCTGTCCTTCACGGATCACCTTACGCTCCAGGCTGTGCGCCAGCTTCACAAGTGTTTCCTCACGCTTTGCGCGGTAGCCCTCGGTATCAAGGTTTACCTTTATATATGAATTCTTTTCCTTATTTACATAAAGGCTTGTAAGATACTGAACGGCATCCAGAGTATCGCCTCTTTTGCCTATAAGCAGTCCCATACGTTCCCCCGAAACGGTAATATCAACAGCCTTTCCGCCGTTTACCGCGTCAACCTTCGCGTCGGACAGTCCCATAAGATGTATAACATTCTCCGCAAAATACTGCGCGTCCGCAACCGCCTTGTCGGTTACCTCACGCTTTTTTGAATCAGCCGTCTCTTTTCTTGCGGCGGCTTTTTCCGTGTTCTCTGCGGCGCTGTCTACCGCGGCAGCGGGCTTAGGTTCCTGCTTTCGCTGCGGCTTTGGAACAGCCTTTTTTTCTTCTCTCTTCTTTTCCGCAAATGCGTCAGCCGGCTTTTCGGATGTCTTCTCCTCCATCCTTTGACGACGCTGCTCTCTTGTCCGGCGCAGACGTTCCTCTTCCTCAGCCTCTTTGGTGACCCACGCGGAAATAATAACCTCTTTGCCCAAAAGGCGGCCTAAAATCCCCTTGCCTATCTCCCTCTCGACAGTATATGATAATTCTTCAACAGAAACACCGAACTCCTCAGCAGCAAGCTTTAAGGCCTCTTCCTTACTTTTTGCGTTTTTTTCTATTCTTCTTGGCATTTTCCATTTCCTCCTTAACAACCTCGTCCGTTACGTCTACATGTATAATCTTGTTTATCAATATCTGCTGCAAAAGCTGCAAAAGACTGTTTATTATCCAATAAAAACCTATCGCCGCCGGTAATGAAAACGCTATCCACGCGGAAAATAACGGCATCATTATCATCATTGTCTTCATGGTGTTCGGCTTTTCAACACCGTTTTCATCCTTCTGCACCGGCTGCGGCGGTTGCATACTCTGAGAAATCTTCGATGTAAGGTATGAACTGCCGGCGGTCAAAATAGGAATGAGCCAAAGCCCTATAACATTCCATGTAATTCCGCCCTCGGGAACCTTGCCCGTTATTAAGCCCAAAAGTCCCCAGAGATCCGGAGTTGCCGATAAATCTATACCCAACAGGTTAAAGTCAATCAACGTATAGTTTTTGCCCGTTTCCAAAATAAACTGACTGTTCATTATTTCCGGATACTCATGCAGAAATCTGGCAATTGTTATCTCATACTGTCCGAAATTTTTGAAGCTGTTTTCGACAAAAACATCAAACGAATCTATATTCATAGTTGACAAAAGCTGATTTACGGGGTCGGGATTAGCCGCGCCCCATTCCTGTATAGCGCTTGTAATTCTCCAAATATCCTCGCTCGAAACGCCCATAATATAAATTATAGGTTGCTTTACCACCCAATAGAGAGCCAAAAGTATAGGCATCTGTATAACCAATGGCAAACAGCCGCTCATAGGGTTGATTTGATATTTCTGATAAAGCTTCATCGTTTCCTGATTAAGCTTTTCTTTATCGTTTTCATACTTTTTTTGAAGCTCCATCAAAAGCGGCTGGAGCTTTTGCGTCTTAAGCATTGACCTTTGCTGTTTAACTGTCAGCGGAGTCAAAATCAATTTTACAACTACCGTAAACAAAATAATCGCAAGACCGTAGTTGCTTGTTACGGTATACATAAATTTAAGAACCCATCCCAGGGCCAACATTATATAGGACAATTATAGCACTCCTAACTATATATTCTTCACAAAAACATTTCATCACAAAAAGGTTTAGGGATAGTCTATGCCGCCCTTGCTAAACGGATTGCATCTGAGTATACGCCAGAACGCCTTTGCGCCTCCGCGAACAACGCCGTACTTCTCGATAGCCATAACGGCATACTGAGAACAGGTCGGATAAAACCTGCACGTCGGTCTTGTTTTAAGCGGCGATAAATATGCCTGATAACCTTTTATTAGCTTTATAAGTAATTTCTTCATAGTTATATAAAATTTTCATAGTTATATAATATTTTTAATATACTGTTTTTACATGGCGAAAAACAGACAACCTGTTTTACTAATATAACATAAATTCAAAAAATTTGCAACCGATTTTGCCAATAATTTACCGATAAGCACAAATTTGTTTTAACGCCGCTGCCGCTGTTTCCCTGAAATCCTTGCTGAGGACTTCAAAGCTTCTGTCCACAGCCGCCGCCCTGGCAACAACGACAAAATCAAAGGTCATATTGTTATTCGGCGGCAAAATCTGTCTGCTCAAAATATACTCTCTGTAAAGTGCGCGTAAACGCCGCTTGGCACGGTTTCGCCTTACGGCGCCTCCAACCTTTTTGCCCGCGGTCAGTCCCAGTCGGTTTACACCGCACCTGTTCACCGCGGCATACACCACAACGGTAGGAGACACCGCCGATTTACCGCGGCTGTACAGCCTCCTGAAATCCGCATTTCGCTTTAAACTGACGATACTGCTCATAAATCTCTCCCAACTCATTCATAAACAAAAAGACGCCACACACGGCGTCTATTCCTACACTAAGCAGACAGCTTTTTTCTGCCCTTGAGTCTTCTTCTCGCCAAAACCTTGCGGCCGTTTTTGGTACTCATTCTCTTTCTGAAGCCATGAACCTTTGATCTGTGTCTCTTTTTAGGCTGATATGTTCTAAGCATCTATATCCCTCCTTCAAATCTATCATATAAGATTCTACCATATAAAATCATATAAGATCTCATATAAGATCATTATTTAATTGAAAAATACGGTAATTTTACCGCCTACAAAAAATCTATAATATTTTACCACGACTTAACTTTATTGTCAATACCCAATTTTCACTAAATATAAAAATAAATTTTTACAAAAAATTTTTTGCGGTTTTTTTACAAATTTTTTCGCATATGTTGTTATATTCTTTTTGGGCTTCACCAACATTTTGTGTAATACATTTTTCTTGCTGTTTTATGGGAATTTTTTTAGCCAAATTTGTGTTGAAAAATATAAATCTTTCTGTTAAAATATATTTACAGAACTGTAACAGACATATGCGTCCGTGTCGATTTTGCCGAAAATACGGACGTTTTGAGTGTATAATTTATTGAGATTAAGAGGAGAAACAGCATTGGATAATATAATGAATGTAACTGATATTTGGAGCAATGTAAAGCAGCTGCTTCAGACCGAGATGTCAACGGTTGCCTTTGACACTTGGATAAAACCGATTGTTCCGGTTGAGCTTAACAGGGCTTCAATAAAGCTCTGCGTACCGGGCGGGCAGCAAAAGGGCAGTCTTAGCAAGAGCATGATTATGACAAAGTATCGTTCCCTAATAGAAAGCAGTTTGAAAAACGTCACCGGCAGGCTGCTTGAGCTTGACATATGCTTTGACGAAAACACAGACTCCGCGTATGGCGAGGATCCGATAAAGCAGGAAAGCGCCCTTAACCCCAAATATACCTTTGAGAACTTTATTGTAGGCAACAATAATAATCTGGCGCAAGCGGCTTCGCTTGCCGTTGTGGAAAATCCCGCTCATAAGTATAATCCGCTGTTCATATACGGCGGCAGCGGCCTTGGAAAAACCCACCTTATACAGGCCATCGGAAACCACTACCTGGCAAACAACCCCGGCAAGCGTGTGCTTTATACCACAAGTGAAAAGTTTACATATGAACTTGTAGGCGCCATACGCGAAAAAACAAATCAGGATTTCAGGAACAGACACAGAACCGTTGACCTGCTGCTTATGGATGATGTCCAGTTTCTTGCCACAAAAGAGCTGGCGCAGGAGGAATTTTTCCATACGTTTAACACCCTCTACGAGGCAGGCAAGCAGATAGTTCTTACATCGGATCGTCTTCCGTCCGAAACACCGCATCTGGCGGACAGGCTTAAAACGCGTTTCCAGATGGGCTTGCTGGCTGACATACAGCCGCCCGATTATGAAACGCGCCTCGCGATACTGAAAAGCAAAATCGAAAACGAATACTTTACGTTTGATGAAGAAATTGTGGAATACGTCGCGAATAATATCACTTCAAACGTTCGTGACCTTGAGGGTGCGCTGAAACGGATTTTGGCTTACGCCGGAATTGAGCGGACAAACACTATATCAATGGAGCTGGCACAGAAGGCTCTTAAAGAAATTCTGTCCACACTTCCCCAGCGCAACATTACCACCGCTGTAATAATAGACGAGGTTGAGAAGTATTATCATTTGCCAAATGGCTCGCTTATAACCAAAAAGCGTTCCAACGACATCGCGTACCCGCGCCACATTGCTATGTACATATCTCGCGTCATCCTTGACGAGTCATATTCCAAAATAGGAGACGATTTTAACCGTGACCATTCCACGGTTATGAATGCAGTTAAAAAGGTTAAAAAAATGGTGACAGAGGATCCGGAACTTCAGGAAATTATTAAAGAGCTTGTAAGCAATATAAAGAGGGACTGAGCGTATGAAAATGTTTGATACAATAGCGGCAATCGCAACGCCCATAGGCTCGGGCGGCATTGCGATTATTCGAATAAGCGGAGATGACTCCGAAAATATTGCCGCTTCTGTAGTTCAAACCAAATCCGGAAGGGCTGTCAGTGCGCTGGAGAACCGCAAGCTTACACTCGCCGATATACACAGGGCGGATGATAAGGACGCGTTGCTGGATCAGGCTCTTGTTGCCGTTATGCGGGCGCCGCATTCTTATACCGGCGAAACCGTGGTGGAAATAAACTGTCACGGCGGTTATTTTGTCGCGGGAACAATTTTAAAGGAACTTTTGACCGCAGGCGCACGCCTTGCCGAACCCGGGGAGTTTACACGCCGGGCGTTTATAAACGGAAAAACCGATATGATAGGCGCGGAAGCCGTTATGGATATTATAGATTCAGACTCCGGATTGGGGCTTGGAAATGCCGCCAAATCCTTAAGCGGGGCTCTTTCCGTGAAAATAAATCATATCCGTGATCTGATAATGGAGATTACGTCCAACATCTCCGCAGCGGCGGACTACCCCGATGAGGTTGACTCTCTTACCGCCGATGAGACCGCCGATAGGTTGGAGCGCGCTATGCATGAGACAGACGCGCTGATTGACAGCTTTGAAACGGGTAAAATATTACGCGATGGTATTTCCGCCGCTATAGTGGGGAAACCCAATGTGGGAAAGTCCTCGCTGCTTAACGCGCTCGTCCGTTCCGAACGCGCGATCGTTACCGATATTCCGGGTACAACACGCGACACAATAGAAGAATACATTAATATTAAAGGCGCGGCTCTTAAGCTTTCCGACACGGCAGGCATACATGCGGACGCGTCCGATACGGTGGAACAGATTGGGATTGACAGAGCCATACGGAATATAGAAACTGCCGACTTATGTCTTTTTGTTGTTGACAGCAGCGAGGAGCTTGACAAGCAGGACGAAAAAATAATAGAGGCAATCAAAAACAAAAACACCGTCTGTGTATTAAACAAAACCGACAGAATACAGAGAATTACGCGTGATGCACTGGCAGCCAAAACCGGACTCAAGCCGGAGGATATAATAGAAACATCAACCCCGCAAGGACAGTCGCCCATAGGAATTGACAGACTTGAAAACCGCATTGCGGAGAAATTTGCCTTGGGCTCAGTCAAAAGCGGCGACGTATATCTTTCAAACGTTCGGCAGCGCGACTCGCTGATTAAAGCAAAACAATCGCTAAAGCTGGCTCTTGATGCTGTAGATATGCCGTTTGACCTGCTGTATGTGGATTTGGAGGATGCTCTGTCTGCATTGGGAGAGGTTACCGGAATGACTGTGCAGGAGGAAATTATCGAACAGGTATTTTCCAGATTTTGTGTGGGCAAATAACCGAGAGGAAGTATATAATCTATGTTTGATATAGAACTTAACAGTGAATTTATTGAAAAATACGTTCGTTTCGCCAATCCCCAATATATCCAGGTATACATATACGCCAAATATCTGTTTGAAAAAGACGACG
The DNA here is from genome assembly GCA_964442605.1 of uncultured Oscillospiraceae bacterium. Lineage (GTDB taxonomy): Bacteria > Bacillota > Clostridia > Monoglobales > Monoglobaceae > Monoglobus. The sequence goes on along the minus strand of CAYTZR010000001.1, from coordinate 96,750 downwards.
AAATACCGGATGCCGAAAAGCTCTCAACCGAGCTTTCGCTTCCGCTTGACAGAATTAATTTTATACTGGGCTACTGGCTCAGTCTCGGCGAAATTATTCAGGACGAAGACGGGAAATATATGTTCGCCTCCGAGAACGAGCACGCGAAAAAAACGAAGCCCGTCAAAAGCCGCAAGCGCACGGGCGCGAATATGCGCCCATCGTACAAAAGCGATGAAATCGATGCGGCGGCGGAAAAAAATCAAATACTGTCCGGAATGTTTTACAAAGCGGAAAGTATTTTGGGACACATGCTTTCAGGGAATGAAACCGAGCTTTTATACTCGTTTTACGACTGGCTTGGCCTGCCGTGCGAGGTTATCGTTATGCTGCTGAGCTACGCGGCTAAAAACGGCAAAACCGGTAAGCGATACCTTGAAACTGTGGCAATTGACTGGGCGGATAAAGGAATTGACACTTTTGACAAAGCGGAGGAGTACATATCACGTCTTGAGGAAATGCACAGCAACGAGCATAAGATACGCTCTGTTTTGGGCATCTATGACCGCGCTCTGACTCAAACCGAGAAAAAATATATCAAAGCATGGACAGAGGAGCTTAAGGTTAATCCCGACCTTGTTGCTCTGGCATATGACAGAACCATCGAGAACACAGGCAAGCTGTCATGGGCATACATGAACAAGATCCTGACCTCGTGGCACGACAATGGAATAACCGACAAGGAAGGTGTGGAACGCGAGGATATTATATTCAGCAAAAAGAACGGCGGCAAAACGAACAATAACAAAGCCGATAATAACAGCGTGAGCAAGAACAAAAGCAAGTTTTATAACTACACCGATACCGTTAAAACCGACTATGCATCCCTGGAGGAAAAGCTGCTTGATATGATGCTGGACAACGGAGACTAAGAACGGAGTGATACAATGCAATCAGCGCAAGCCTTGGCTCTAAACGAGCTTAACCGTATACGCAGTGATAACGCCGCGGAGCTGGAACGCAGACGCGGCGAGGTTCGAAACAGATCCGATGAATATTCGGGTATTGAAGCCGACCTTATGAGGGCGGGAAACTCTCTGCTGCGTTCTGTACTGTACGGCAATAAGGACTTTGAAAAAATTAAAAGCTACATTCAAAACAAGCAGAAAGATAAGCAAAGAATTCTGTGTCAGCTGGGATTGCCCGAGGATTATCTGGACGAGATATATAATTGCCAAAACTGCCATGACACCGGCTTTGACGAGGACGGAAAGAAGTGCTTTTGCTTAAAGGAGCTTACCGCGAAGTATATTGATTATAATTCAAATATGACCGAGCTTATGAAGTCGCAGACCTTTGAGAATTTCGACTTTTCTCTGTTTTCTCCTGTTCCCGCCTCAAACGGCATAGCGCAGCTTGATATTGCCAAAGCAGCATTTGACAAAGCGGAAAGGTTTGCGGACAATTTTGAAAACGGCGGCAGTATACTGCTCAAAGGCAACGTAGGGAGCGGTAAAACTTATCTTTCAAGCTGCATCGGAAATCGCGCTCTTGATAGGGGAAAAACGGTATATTACCAAACCGCCTACAGGCTGTGTGAGCTTCTGGAGAATATAAAGTTCGGCAAGTATGACTCAACGGATGAATACGAACAGGCGCAAAGTGTACAGAGATACGCCGAAAACTCCGACCTGCTGATAATCGACGACCTGGGTACCGAGTTCCTGACGCAGTTCACCGCCGCCGCGTTGTTTGACCTGATAAACACACGGCTTATGAAGAACAAGGCAACGGTAATATCCACCAACTTGGATCTTGCCGCCCTTGAAAACCGATACAGCTCAAGATTTACTTCAAGAATTATCGGCGAATACACTATTATTACTACAGCTCCCGATGACTTGCGTAGGAAGCATCTAAAATAAAAAATTGACTGAGGTGAGAATATGAAAAAGCTATATTCCCTTTTAATCTCCGTTATGCTCTGCGTGACACAGCTTATTACCGTATCGGCGGATTCCGTCATGCCGGATGCCGCAGCGGAAAGATGGACATTTTTTAAAGAAAACTACACAAGGATGCCTAAGGGTATGGCGGTATCTCTTATTGTCGTAATTGCGCTTATTGTTGCAAGCATCATCTATTACAAAGTGACGATCGATAAAACACCGAACGGAGGTAAAAAAGTTGGCAGATAAGAGAAAGGACTCCATTCCGGGCTATATATACGCTCTTGACGGACTACGCGCAGTCTCGCTTATACTGGTATTTATGTTCCACAACTGGCAGCAGTCATGGATTTATTATAAAATAGCATTGCCGAACGGGAAAAACCTGCTGAACTTGACAATTTTTCAGCAATGCGGTTATATCGCCATAGACGCGTTTTTTGTACTGAGCGGTTTTTGTCTGTTCTATCCGATTGCCAGAGCGATATTTGGCGAAGCGAAGCAGACATCCTGGAAGGAATTTTATAAAAAGAGAATAAGAAGAATACTGCCGGGCTACTATGTTATGCTTATCCTCTTGTTGATTTTCCCGGCTCTTTCGTATGTGACATATGACACAAGCTCGGCATCCGACCTGTTTAAGCATTTTGGGCTGCACGCCATATTCTGTCATATATACAATTCACAGACGGCGGGGAGCGTTATATCAACAGCATGGACACTGGCTATAGAGGTTGCCTTCTATGTTATGTTTCCGGCAGTGGCGACGGCATTTAAGAAAAAGCCGGCGCTAACATTTATTTTAATGACAATTATCGGTCAGGGAACAAGATTTTACTGCGCGTTTAAATTGGGAACCGACGTCGCTATAACAAACTTTCCGCTCGGTTACATAGATATATTCGGCTGGGGAATGCTTTGCGCGTACTTAGTCGTATACGCAAGAAACAGGCTTGATATGAAGCGGCTCAAATGGTTTATGACTGCTCTGTCAATCGCCTGTATCTTTGGTGTTTACTACTTTATGGTATGGATGGGTTCCAACACCGTCAACGGAATTGACGGTCCAACATATTTCAGATGGTTCTTCAGATATATCGTAAGCGCGCTGTTCGCCGTATTTATATTCGCCTCCGCGTTTTCAATCGACCTCTGGAGCAGACGGATTTTGGGGAACAAGTTTTTTGTATATCTTTCGACCATATCCTACAGTTTCTATCTGTGGCACCAGAACATACACATATGGCTGAAAAAGATAAATGTTCCGTACACAACACAAAATCCCGTTACCTCTGACAGAAACGCTATGGACGGATTTGTATTCCTGAGTATTGTCCTGTCTCTGCTGATTTCAACAGCTTCTACATATCTCATTGAGATGCCTATAAGCAAATATGGGCTTATCGGGTACTTTAAGAACATAGGAAAGGGAATAAAAAACGCGCCCGCACGTATAAAAGACGCTGTTAAGAACGCATAGAAAAAAAAGAACGGGGGAATAAAATCCTCCGTTTCTTTTATTATCAATCCAATATCAATCCAAAAAATACAGTACAGTACCGACTAAGTTTATACCCAATCCCCATAAAAGTAGCGGTGATAAATATCTTGAAATATCATACCTCTCGTTTTTCATCATCAGCACAATGCCAAGCAGCACAGCCGGTATCATGTCTACCGTGTATCTGTTTCCGAACTGGGAACCGCCGAGAGTCCTGTGGAAGCAGGTTAAAGCGATGTGAACCGCAATCAGTACTATAACAGCCCATATAACAGGCGACTTAACATTTCTTTTTATGTCTCTGACAAAATATATCACAAGCGCGAGGTAAATGGGACTGATGAGCCAAAAAGCGCAGCCGTTAAACTCCGGAAATTCAAGTATTCCGTTTTCATTCCACTTCGGCAGTTCAAACATACGCTTGATATTATCGGCAAAGTATACAGCGTTAAACTGTCCTGTTTCGTTCTGAGTTGAAAACTCAGGCAGATAATTATGTCCGAACTCAAACGGATTGCCAAACCTCGCGGCGTTTAAAATCATGAGCACAATTCCAAACGCAAGAGCCGGAGCAAACCACCACCAAAACTTTTTTATGCCCTCCGCAATTGAAATATCATTTTTATGTATATAATCATACATAAGCCATATAATTAGAGGCGTATATACAATCTGAAGCGGTCTTGAACCAAAAGCAATCGCCAAAAAGAACAGCGGCAGCCAGCCTCTTTTTTTTGACATATTCAGCGCAAAATAAAACGCGAGTATTGTAAAAGTAAAAGCGCAAACCTGCGCAATATACCAGACACCGCCGTTAAACCCGATGTGCAGGAAGTTGCCGCCTATTGTCGCGAGAAGCGCGAAAAATACGGCAGCAAAACTGTTTTTATTAATATTATATACCATTTTGTACGCAAATACCGCACCGATAATACCGATGATTGTTGTGATTAAATTGTCGGGGACATTTTTCATCCGGCAAAAAGGGAGCAAAATCATAGACGGCACAGGCGGAAAGCTTACAAAATACTTGCCGTCATAAATAGCAAGCTCGAGATACTGATAATCCTGACCCAGATCCAAATGCCCCTGCAACCATCTTCTCGCCTGCAATACATATGAACAGTATGGAGATGAGCCAAAAATGCTCTGATCCGTGAAAGCCCAAATCACGCAGTAGCATACAAAAACAGACAGAATTACCGTAAGTATGCCCAGATACTCCTCTTTTTTTGACCTGAAACGGTTAAGCTGACCATTCAATATTATCCACCTCCGTTATTTTACTTTTATTTTACTTTGTAGAGTGTATTGCTGCCGACTGTATAAACCTCTTCAAGCTGCGAAAGCATTGATGTATTCGGACTGAATTCGCTCATTTCACTTGAGCCGACATATACATACTCTATATTGTTTTCATCACAGAATTTCACCATTTCGCTATAGGTTCCGGCATACGCTTTTTTGATATTATCGGTGCGTGTGTAGTATTCATTACCCATACCGTGGAAATACACATATAATGACGAACCGCAGTATATAGTACGCCCTGCCAAGGTACAAACGGGATTTAGGTGTCCGTTGCCGGTCAAAAATACCGCGTCCGATTCTGTGTTTTCCTTTATGTATTCAGCCATTGCAATATCGTCCTTTGAGAATGTCTGATACTGACCGCCGCTGACATATTCTCGTCCGATTGTCAGCGCACCGGAGAGGTTTCCCGCGATTATTATAACAACAGCCAGAAAAGCTCTGCCCTTTAAGCCTTTCATTGCGTCCCACGCCGCAACGAGCCATTCGGCAACGAGCATAACCAATATCATATAAGCGACAAATATCAACTTATTGTTGTCGTATACATTTGGCTGAAACTGTATAAACTCAGCCAGAACCATTATCAGCGCGCAGCCGACGAGCAGCTTTTTGTTGTCCCAAGAGGTGTATAAAATGGCAGGAACAGCAAATATCGCTATAATCCCGAAATTCTTTAGATAGAACCAGAGGTATGGATCGTCTGTGTTTACCCAATTGAAATTATAGTTTAAGAACGACTCGTTACCGCTTGTCTGTCTGAATGTCCAATAAAAGAGCTGCGGGCATGCCATGACGGCGACTATTCCGCCGAATATAATCCAGTTAATTATGTACTCCTTTTTGTTTTCCTCTTTAAACAGATAGCAGAAAAACAGCGCGAAGGAAATTATACCCAATGCTAAAAATGAATGTGTGTGAATCATCGGCATAGTTCCGGCAAGAACGCCGAGGACTATAAACCTTGATCGTTTTTTTGTTTTAAGCGCGTCAATAAGCAGCCAAATTGCCGGAAGCACAGTACACCAGCCCGCCATTGTTGTCCGCTGTGGAATTATCATATCACATATCGGGTTGGACCAGCGTATGTTATTCTCGTTATAATTTGTGGGCGTATGATAGTAGTCGGTAAATATTTTTGTGAAAGCGGTATGGTCAGCCTTCGCGCCCTCAAAAAAGTACGCGAACCCAAAACCGCCGCCTATGAAAAACAGCACTGTCGCTAATACCGCCGCTGACTGCCTTTTGGTAAGCGAATACGCGAGGATATAAAAGCCGAGCACAATTAGCATTGATATCACAAAGCTTGGTATCAGAACAGCCCATCTGAGCGGCGTGCCGAAAAGGTAGAGGCTCGACGAAAGCATATCGACAAAGAAAGGATAATTCATGGTTGTGCCAGACAAAAGGCTATAGTTCGGCGGAAATACCTTTTGCTCCGCGATTGAGGTAATAAAGCTCAAGTGCATTTGCAAATCTCCGTATGTGCACTGCCCCGACGCATAACCTCCGTTTGAAAGCTGAACAAGAATGTGATTGAAAAGGAGAACCCAAATAACCAGCGAAATAGGTAAAATCAGCGCAAGAAATACCTTATGGTCTACATACCTATCACCGCTCTTGATATTTACCTTATAGAGCTTTTTGTCACGTTTTAGATAATTTATGACCGCATACGGTAGAACAGATATTATAAGCAATATAATATGGCTCAAAACCGTAAAACCGAATACGGCTGACGGAATAATTATTCCGAACATCAGAATGACATTGCCGAAAACACCGCCCATCCATGCTCTGAAGTATATGTCCTTATCCTTGAAATACATATCCGCGTAGACAAAGCCTACAGCCAAAAATATCACATAAAGCAGTATACCAACCATTTTCTATCAATCACCTTTCGCTTTTCATTGAAACATATCAATATACTTATTTTACATAGTTTTTTCCGATTTGTCAATACACGACCGCTATTTTGAGTAACAAAAAGAGGTCCCCGAAGGAACCTCTTTAATTGACCTGTTAATTAACTATTGTAATCAACTATTAGTTAATTGAGTAGTCATACTCATATGCAGCATAGATAACTACATCAGCAGTTCTCTCATATGTTCTTACGAATACATAGTCGAGCATGCCCCAAGCAACTGTGCCTGCCGGTACTGAGTAACCGCCATAGGTTATATCATAGTTCGCGTCAGCGATGATAGAGTCAACATATACATCACCAAGTGAACCAAGCTGGAACTTACCGTTGCCGGATCTTGCTGTGTCATAGAGATAGTAGTTAGCGTCATAGTTAGCCAGAGAAATTACATCTGTCTCGTCAAGGCTCGGTAATGTACCGGGTGCGCTTGTCGCGATTGTAAGTCTGCTGCCTGACTTAGCTATTACAGCGCCAAATGTGATATCTTCTTCACCTGAAGTACCGCGAAGTGTAACAACATTAGGTGTACCATCGTTGGTAGCTGATACCTTATCTCTAACTGTTCCGTTAAATGTCAAGTAAGATACAGCAGATGTGATTGTATCACCTGTCTTACCGAACTTGAACAATGAACCGGGAACTGTGTTAACTGTCAAATCGTCAACTATTGTGCTGTCTGTGTAAGCTGTGTAATACTCGCCGTCCTGATAGTATGAAACCGAAAGAACGTTTGTACCGTCAACAGAAGAGTTGCCGACAGCTGTTACATAAGCAACACCTGAGCTCGGGCTTGCAGCAATATCTGTGTTATAAAGAACCAGAACATCGATGTCGCCTGTTGAGCTGTAGTTTGTATAAGCAACTGCGCTCGAGCCGCTCATTGTGCTGAGTGACGCACCCGAAGATACACTGCAGTTCTCTGTATCATAAGATGATCCCGGTGTAGTATTCGGAGCAAATGTGTCGTTAGGACCGCCTACAAAGAATACTAATGTATCATCTGTAATGTACTGCTTTGAGTTAGCTATTGTGATTACCTGTGTATCCTCATCATAAGACCAAGCTCCTGCCTTAGCTACGTCAAGAGTTGTGAGCGGATCAACAGATGAACCTGTCTGATAAGGCAATGTGATTGTCTTAATCTCGCCGTTTGTAGCGTTTATAGTAACAACCTGACCAATCAAATCATCAATAACTTCAGAGAGATTTGTAGCTTCATCATACTTGAATGTTGCATAGTCATCAAGTGTCGGAGAAATTGACTTCGGCGGGTTGTAAACCGTTACTGTAGAAGCGAGCGAAGGAGTCTGGATTGTTCCGTCCTTATAGAGGAGCTGCAATGAAACCTGAGTCTTATTGAATGTTCCTTCTGTCTGAGTAACATTCAAAATGTACGCATAGTTATCGCTTGTAGCTGCTGTATCGCCTTCTCTGTTGTAAGCCGCAATCTTGCCATACTTATCAATGTAGAACGCACCGTAAGCGCCTGCTCTCAGTGAACCGTTCAGGTAAGCGCCCTCTGCGAGGTCATAATCAGTACCGTCTATTGTGTAAGAAAGACCGTCTGAAGATGTGTCAGAAGAAGCTGTACGTGAAACTGTACCGATGATCTTTGAGCTGTCACCGCTCAGTACTTCAACATCATAATAGCCTGCTGTGTTAGCTACGATAGAAAGAACATCCCACTCTGTAAGAGCTGTGTAATCATAGGGCTGACCGTCCTTTGTGATGTTGATGTAAGAAGCCTCGTCTGTGAAGTCGAGTCTTGTAACTGTGTTGTTAGCAAGTCTATCACCAACAGCGTTCTTAAATGTTACAACGCCTCTTGATGTAAGCTCATCAACAACAGCCGAAGCCGCAACGTTAACGAATACTACATCATAGCCTGAAACATCGTCGTTATCAACGAGTGTAACATCGCCGCTGTAGGTAGAGTCTGCCATAACGATCTTGTCAAATACATCGCTGAACGCATAACCGCCAACACCGTTGTATACGAGATAAGCATCCGACTGGATCTTCAGTCTTGTAGCGCTTCTGTCGGTTTCGTTCTTCATGTAGTTAACATATGTGCCGTCATAGCTGTCATACTGATCAAGTGTGAACTCTGTAACTGTGTTCTGACCCTGTGTAGGTGTGAGAGAAAGCAATGTGCCATAGCTGCTGCCGTTCTTCTGTACAAACGCGGTTACATTATAACCGAGATATGAAGCAGCGTCTGTGTCGCCAACATACAGATAGTAAGCATAACCTTCAGCATAGTTGCTGTCATCTACATCATAAAGGTCGTTAACTGTAATTCTAACTGTTTCCTTAACAGATGTGTCGATTGACTTTGAAGAGTCAAGACTTGTAACAGAATTCTCTGTTAAATAACCGCTGAACTTAACAAGACCTAAGTAGTCGGTCATGCAGGTTCTCTTAGAATAACCGTTTGTACCATCATAGATGATATAGGTGCCGCTGCTGCCGTAAGCGAGCTTATCCATCAAAGGAGCCGAGATTGCATTGTATGTCATCTGAGCAACCTGACCTCTTGTAGCCTCTACGCCTTCGCTACCGCCGATAACTCCATCAAGAACTCCCTGTCTTGAAGCAGCGAGGAGGTAACCTGTAGGATATCCGCCGTTGTCATCCGCGAACAGCTTATAACCAAGTGTCTCCATGAGCATCTTGATTACATCCTGATACTGAACGTTATCATCAGGCCCGAAAGTGCCATCGCCATAACCGTTGATAACACCGGTAGCTGTAGCGCTTGCGATATAGCCTGAAGCCCAGTATGTAGAAGGAACGTCAGTGAATATTGTGTTTGTCTGTGCAACAGCGCCTGTCTGACCCTGGATTCTTGCAACAATAACTGTAATCTCAGCTCTTGTGATCGAATCTTCGGGACGGAAACTCATAACGCCATCACCGTCTTCATCGTCGCCTGTTAAAATTCCAAGCTTGTTTAATGTTTGAATTGCTTCCGAATAAGTACTGGTGTCATCAACATCATTAAATGCCGATGCAAAAGCAACTGTACTTACCATCATAGCAAATACCGCTATTAAAGCAATCACCTTTTTGAGATTTCTCATGTCTCAAATCCTCCTTAAAATATTAAAATTTAATTTTTTTTACAAAAAATTATATATAAACCCAAGAAAAAGAAAACAGAACAATTTTATCCTATCATACTTTTTCTTTAGCTTACTACAGATTATAACACCAAATAGGGCGAATTGTCAATAAGTATTTTATCATTTCACACAATTGTAACAAAATAACCAAATTATTTCGTGTTTTTTTGTGAACAAAGTAGCGAATTATATATAAACTGCTTGAACAGCGGGTGCGGTCTGTTGGGTCTTGATTTAAATTCAGGGTGAAATTGCACTCCCACAAACCACGGGTGATTTTCTATCTCGATTATCTCCGCCAGCCTGTTATCCGGTGACGTACCCGCTATTATAAGCCCTTTGTCCGCAAGATACTCTCTGAACTCATTATTCATCTCATATCTGTGTCTGTGTCTTTCGCTTATTTGCTCCGCTCCGCCGTAGGCTTCCCTCGCAAAGCTGCCGCTCTCCGTTAGCATACAGGGATACGCGCCCAGCCTCATGGTGCCGCCCAAATCGGAAATTTCCTTCTGCTCCGGCATCAAGTCGATTACCGGATACGGCGTGTCGGGGTCAAGCTCCGAGCTGTGCGCTCCGATAAGCCCCGCCGCGTTTCTCGCGTACTCAACAACCGCCAGCTGCATTCCGAGACATATTCCGAGGAAAGGAATTTTATTCTCTCTTGCAAATTTTATGGCGGAAATCTTGCCGTCTATACCTCTGTCACCAAAACCGCCGGGAACCAAAATACCGTCCGCGCCGCCAATCATAGCTTCCGCGTTATCGTCCGTGAGCTCCTCGGCGTCAACCCAGTCGATTTCCACCTCGGCTCCAACGTCAAATCCTCCGTGGCGGAGAGCCTCCGCAACACTGAGATACGCGTCATGCAGCGCAACATACTTGCCCACCAGAGCAATTCTTACCTTTTTATCAAGATTTCTAATCTTCTCGATAATACCGTTCCATTCGGTCAAATCCGGTGCCTTGGTATCAAGACCGAGTCTTTCGCAAACCTTGCCGGAAAGATTTTGGCTTTCAAGCATAATCGGAACATCATATATTGTGTCACAATTAAGGTTTTCGAACACACAGTCCTTTGAAACGTTACAGAATAACGCGATTTTGTCTTTCTGTGACTCCTCAAGAGGAACCTCGCTTCTGCAAACAAGCATATCGGGCTGGATGCCTATACTCAAAAGCTCCTTAACACTGTGCTGTGTCGGCTTTGATTTGAGCTCTCCCGAGGTTTTCAGATAAGGAACAAGCGTTACGTGAATGTACATAACATTCGCTCTGCCCGCGTCTCCCGCAACCTGTCTTATAGCTTCAAGGAACGGCTGGCTTTCAATATCGCCGACCGTGCCCCCGATTTCCGTAATAACCACATCTGAGTTGCCGTCGTTGCCAACGTCATAGATCTTGCGCTTGATCTCATCGGTTATATGGGGGATAACCTGAACCGTGCCGCCAAGGTACGCGCCCTGTCTCTCCTTGGTTATAACCGAATTGTAAACCTTGCCGGTTGTAATGTTGCTGTTTTTGGTAAGGTTTTCGTCAATGAACCTTTCATAATGACCCAAATCCAAATCCGTCTCGGCACCGTCGTCGGTCACATAAACCTCACCGTGCTGGTACGGGCTCATTGTACCGGGATCAATATTTATATAAGGATCAAACTTCTGTATTGTGACCCTAAGACCTCTTGTTTTAAGCAGTCGTCCGAGCGAAGCGGCAGTAATGCCCTTACCTATGCCGGAAACAACACCGCCGGTTACAAAAATATACTTAACAGCCACAACAGTTCCCCCTTATTAAAATTTACGCAAATATGCATACATCAGCTCATGCACACATCAACTATAGTATTTTAATACCAAAATGCCGATATGTCAAGGGTTTAATTTAATTTGTTTAAAATTTGTAACCTGTCGAAAACTTTATGTAACAAAAAAGTAGTTGCTTTTATTTGAATTATGTGCTATACTCTTTGTGTCGGCAAGGCTTGGCGCTAATTACCGCCTTTATCCTATATGACGACAAAAGCTTTGATTGGGTTCCCAACAGAGACTGAAAAATTTAAAAAATTTTTTGACACCGTGCCTTTTCGGGAGCGTTTTCTTCCGCGTTTACGGTGTAGTGTTCTCTGTCCGGATACCGTATGTTGGGTATCCTGTTTTTTTATACACTACAATATGTATTTGGGATTTGTAAAAACCATAATATAATGAAGAAACTCGTGCAAAATATAGAAACTCGTGCAAAGTGTAGAAACTCATGCAAAGTGTAGAAACTCGTGCAAAGTGTAGAGGAGGAGAATAAAATGTCAAAACTAACAAAGGGAAGAAAAGCTGTCACTACAAAAACTGTCAGAGCGATGAAGGGCAATGAGAAAATCTCCATGCTTACCGCCTATGACTACTCTATGGCGAAGCTGGTTGACAGAGCGGGAATTGACATGATACTTGTGGGGGACTCTCTCGGCAACGTTATGCTGGGCTATGAGAACACCACGCATGTTACGATGTCTGATATGATACATCACACCAAATGCGTGGCACGCGGAGCGGAGCGTGCTATGGTTATTTCGGATATGCCGTTTTTGTCGTGCCACCTGGGGGTTTATGAGGCTGTACGCAACGCAGGCGCGCTTATCGCGGAGGGAAACGCATCCGCGGTAAAGATAGAGGGCGGCGCTGAGGTTTGCGATATGATAAAGGCTATCACAGACGCCGGAATTCCGGTCATGGGACATTTGGGACTGACTCCCCAAAGTGTAAACCAGCTTGGCGGTTACGGCGTTCAGGCAAAAACAGAGACGGCTGCCGAAAAGCTGATTTCCGATGCGAAGGCGGTGGAGAAAGCGGGAGCTTTCGGCATCGTGCTTGAATGTATACCGCACGATCTGGCAAAAACGGTAAGCGAGACAATATCAATACCCACAATCGGCATAGGCGCGGGGCCCGACTGCGATGGTCAAGTTCTTGTGCTCCATGATATGCTGGGAATGTTTGACGACTATGTGCCCTCGTTTGTAAAGCGGTTTGCGGAAGTCGGCAAAGCGATTACGGACGGAGTTGAAGGCTATATAGACGAGGTTAAAAACGGGAAGTTCCCCGCCGAATAAGAGGAGAGAAATATGCAAATTATAAAAACACCGAAGGAATTAAATGAATATTCGACAAAAATAAAAAAATCCGGCAAATCAATCGGTCTCGTTCCGACAATGGGATACCTCCACGACGGACACAAATCACTCATAGAAAAGAGCGCAGCTCAAAACGATGTAACAATAGTAAGCGTGTTTGTGAACCCGACTCAGTTTGGCGTAAATGAGGATCTGGACTCCTACCCGAGAGATATTGAGCGTGACAAGACCGCAGCGGAGGAGAGCGGAGCGGACGTAATATTCCACCCCGAACCTTCCGATATGTATCCCGAAGGATACGGAACCTATGTCAGTGTGGACAGCGACATTACAAAAATACTGTGCGGCAAAAGCAGACCCACACACTTCAGGGGCGTTGCCACGGTTGTTACAAAGCTGTTTAACATCACCGCCGCAGACCGAGCGTATTTCGGGCAGAAGGACGCGCAGCAGCTGGCTGTTATCATGCGGATGGTTTCCGATCTCAATATGAACATAGAAATCGTGCCGTGTCCGATAGTAAGAGAGCCAGACGGACTCGCCATGAGTTCCAGAAACACGTATCTGTCGCCGACGGAGCGTATAGAGGCATTGGTTATCAGCAAGGCTTTGAGGGAAGCCGGGCAAAAAATAGCGAACGGAGAAAAAGACCTTGACAAAATAAAGGCGGAGGCTGTACAAACGATTTCAAGCTCTCCTGCCGCAGATATTGAATATCTTGAAGCATACACATTTCCAAATCTTTTGCCCTGCGGAAGCACCCTTTCCGAGAGAACGCTTATCGCCGCCGCCGTTCGTTTCGGCGGAACGCGCCTTATAGATAATATTATAGTAGAGCCTGAATAATCCGGATAATATAGGAGGATTGCTATGAATATAGAAATAATGAACTCAAAAATACACCGAGCCAAGGTTACAGACGCAAATCTGAACTATGTAGGTTCTGTCACTATAGACGAGGACTGGATGGATGAAGTCGGTATTCTCACCAATCAGCAGGTTCATATAGTGAATGTCACCAACGGCGAAAGACTTGTAACCTACGCTATTCCCGGAGAAAGAGGGAGCGGAGTCGTCTGTCTTAACGGTGCAGCCGCGCACAAGGCAAATGTCGGTGACACGGTTATTATTATCGCCTACGCCTCAATGGATTACGAGGAGGCAAAGACGCACAAACCCAAGGTCAAATTTATTGAGGGAAGCCTCTGATTATGATTTTAGATTTTAATTTTATCAGATTTTTATTTTAAACCTAAATCATTTAAACGTTATTATTATCTCGGTTCCCCTGCCGGCCTCGCTGTCAACTGTTATCTCGCCGCCGTGAATAACGGCGGCGTGTTTTACTATGGAAAGCCCTAGGCCCGTACCGCCGGTTTCCTTGGAACGGCTCTTGTCCACGCGATAAAAACGCTCAAAAATTCTCTCTCTTGAGTCCGCAGGTATACCTATACCGTTATCCTTAACGGAAATATAAGGATTATTGTTATTATCCGTTCCGACTCTTACTTTTACATAGCCGCCTTCGTTGTTATATCGAATGGAATTGTCGCACAGGTTAAAAATCATCTCATGCAGGAGACGCGCACTGCCCTTTATTATACAGTCTGCGCCCTCCAATTCCATGCTGATTTTATTCTCATCGGCTTTAATTTTTAATTCATCAAGCACAACTCCGGCTACTTCACAGATATTCACATCGGACATTTCTATGTTTCTTATACCGTCCTCATCAAGTCCCGACAAGCTTATAATATCGTCTATCAGGACGAGAAGACGCTTCGCCTCGGAATTTATTTGCTCCAAAAACTTCGGTGCGTCCTCAGGCTTTGCTATTCCTGATTTCAGGATTTCACTGTATCCCATAATTGATGTCAGAGGCGTTTTAAGCTCGTGGGAGACATTGGCTGAAAACTCTCTCCTTATTCTCTCCGACGTTTCTTCTTCGGTTATATCATGAATAAACATAAACACGGCATTCACACCGCCGCTGCTACTCTTTGAGGAAAAATCCCTTGCAACGGAGGACATGGCTATCCTGTACGTTCTGCCGCCGCGCTCTATTGTTATCTCGGAGGATATTCCCTTAAGCGCTTTTTCCGCTGCCGTTTTGAAACTCTTATCCCGACATACGCTGAGATATGTATATTTGTTAACAGCCTTTCCGGCGCTTAGGTTATCATCCGAGTCGCTGTTAAGACCGCCGCTCGTGTCAAGCGTGAGGTTAAAAATTTTCTCTGCGGCGTTGTTCACGGTAATCAGACTGCCGTTTGAGCCAATCATAATAAGACCGTCGTTCATATGCCGAATTATATATTGGTTTTCACGCTGCGCCTCATAGATAGCGCTTATCTGCTCAAGCGACTGCTTGTTTTGCGCGTCAATCCTGACAAGAAGCGGAGAAATTTCGTCATAAGTATCGGACGAGAGCGGTTCGTCCAGATCAATCTTGTTTATCGGATTGATTATTGACCTCGCAAGCGCCCCCGCCGCCGCCATCGCAAGCGCCAAGAAAAATATTACCGAAAATAAAATCCCCGGCATAGCACGGACTATTGAGCCGAACATACTTGAGGTCTCGCACGCTATTCTCAACACATCGCCGTCATTTAGCCTTACCGCATAGTAATATGTCTTTTTGCCGAAGGTATTCGATGTTCTGGCGCTCTCGCCCGTTCCGGTCTCAAGGGCGGATTTTATCTCCGGTCTGTCAAGATGATTTTCCATATCCGAAAAATCACTGATATTATCGTATTTAACCGTTCCGTCGGGAGCTATAAGAGTTATACGGTTTTTGCCCATGCTGCCTGCCGCCGATAAATCAAGCTCGGCTTCGGATGAATTTTTCAGCTCGCTTATGTATATAGCCTCATTCCTTATTTGGGTTTTAATTTCGTTTGACAATGCGCCGTACAGCAAACATGACACTACCGCTGTTGTCAATATAACCGTTACCATCGCCACCAAAACAATGCCGCCGAAAATCTTACCGCTCAGCTTCATAAAAAACTCCATTCCGCCGCTCCGCATCGGCACAAAAATAATTATAAATCAACAAATATATTTTTCTATTCCTCAATTCTGTAGCCAACTCCTCTGACGGTCTTTATTATCTCGCCGCCGCTTCCGAGCTTTTGACGCAGTGTTCTGATGTGCACATCTATGGTTCTGGTTTCGCCGTCAAAATCGTAACCCCATATTCTTTCAAGAAGAACATCGCGGGTTATAACCGTGCCGCGATTTTTAAGGAGCATCCGAAGCACTTCGAACTCCTTCAGCGTAAGATAAACATCCTTCCCGTCCGCCGTTACTGTGTGCTTTTTTGTGTTAAGCACAACGCTTCCTGCCGAATATTCGTCTTTTTCTCCTCCGTATGTGCCCCCTGAGGTACGTCTGAGAACCGCCTTTATTCTGGAAACAAGCTCCATAATGCCAAACGGCTTTGTCACATAATCATCCGCTCCGCCGTCAAGTCCCTTCACCTTGTCGAACTCGGTATCTCTTGCCGTGAGCAGTATTATAGGCAGCTCGCGAGTTTTAGCGGATTTTCGCAGCTTTTTGAGTATGCTTATTCCGTCCTCGCCCGGCAGCATGACATCAAGCAAAATCAAATCAGGAAGTTCGTCGCTCTCCAGTCTTTCAAAAAGCTGTTTTCCGTCTTCAAAGCCCATGGCGCTGAATCCCGTATTTTCCAGACTGTAAACCACAAGCTCGCGTATACCTCTGTCATCCTCAACACAATAAATCACTTTCATCACCATAAAACAATATTTTTAATGTACACCCGTAACAGAGAATTTGACCCACTCGGCAATATTTACGGCATGGTCACCTATACTCTCAAGATACTTTGCCGCCATTAGTATATCAAGCGCTGCCGACGCCCTTTGCGGGTTGCCGGATATATCCTGTATCAAATCGGAGCATACCTCGCAGAACAACTTGTCAACCTCATCATCGCGAGCTATAACATCACGGGCAAGCTCTAAATTTTTGCCGACATATGAGTCCACACTCTCGGTAACCATTTTTGACACGCGCTTCGTAAGACGTTTTATATGCGCACTTCCGAGGCTTAAATCAGCATCAGTATGCAGAACTATCTCGGCTATATCGGCGGCTTGGTCTCCTATACGCTCCATATCGGTTATCATTTTAAGAGCGGAAGATATAAATCTTAAATCGGCTGCCACAGGCTGCTGTTTCAGCAAAAGCTTAAGGCAGAGATTTTCTATGTCACGCTCTGTCTGATTAATCTCGTCCTCAATACCCATTGTTTCATCCGCCATTTCCGTATCGCGCTCAAGTAAGGCACGGATGGCACACTCTATCGCGTTTTCGCACAGCGCACCCATCTCTGTTAATTCTCTGTTCAGGTAATCAAGCTGCTTTTCAAATTTTATTCTCATAGTATTTTATCCAAACCTTCCTGTTATATAGTCCTCTGTCCTCTTATCCTTGGGCATTGAGAACATCTCTCCGGTATCTCCGAACTCTACAACCTCACCCAAAAGGAAAAATGCCGTTCTGTCGGAAATTCTTGTCGCTTGCTGCATACTGTGAGTCACTATGACTATAGTATACCTCTTTTTCAGCTCAAGCGCAAGGTCTTCTATTTTAGAAGTTGAAATAGGGTCAAGCGCCGAGGTCGGCTCGTCCATAAGCAGAACCTCCGGTTCCACCGCGAGAGCACGTGCAATGCACAGCCTCTGCTGCTGTCCTCCCGACATACCCAGCGCACTTTTCTTAAGTCTGTCCTTTACCTCGTCCCAGATGGCGGCATCCGTCAGAGATTTTTCAACAATCTCATCAAGCTTTGCCTTCGATCTTACGCCGTGCGTTCTGGGACCGTATGCTATGTTGTCATAAATACTCATGGGAAACGGGTTTGGCTTCTGAAACACCATGCCGACACGCTTGCGCAGATCGTTTGTGTCTATGTCCTTGTATATGTCCGCTCCCTCAAGCTTTACCTCACCGTCTATTTTGCAGCCCTCAACAAAATCATTCATACGGTTGAGTGTCTTTATAAGAGTCGATTTACCGCAGCCCGATGGACCTATGTATGCGGTGATTTCTTTTCTCGGGATTTCCATATTCACATTTTTAAGCGCATGAAAATCTCCATAATACAGGTTTAAATTCTTTATGCTTATAATACTTTCCATAATAAAAATCCTCTTTGCAACATTAATTCTTAAGCATTTAATTTTTAGATATTTTTTTCGCTAAGGCCGAGGACGCGGCATTAAGCAGCGCCACGGTAACAAGAAGGACAACAGCGGTCGCGTATGATTGCTCTGTGTTGAGTCCCTCACTCCAGAGTGCATACATATGCACTGCCATTGTGCGTCCCGAGCCAAGCAGACTGTTCGGTATCTGTGCGACTGTTCCGGCTGTGTAAATAAGCGCGGCGGTTTCGCCCACTATTCTGCCCACCGCCAAAACCACTCCCGCCAGTATGCCGGGAATAGCGGACGGAAGTACTATTTTAAATACTGTCCTGAGTTTTCCGGCACCCAAGCCGAAGCTACCCTCGCGGTACGAATCGGGAACCGCCTTGAGCGCCTCCTCCGTTGTCCTCATTATGACCGGAAGTATCATAATAACCAAGGTGAACGCGCCCGCAAGCAGTGAATATCCCCAAGAGAAAGTTGTCACAAACAGCAAAAAGCCAAACAAACCGTACACTATTGATGGAATACCCTGAAGCGTCTCGGTGGTAAGCCTTACAACACCGACGATTTTGTTGCCGCGCTTCGCGTATTCAACCAAATATATCGCCGAAAACACTCCCAGCGGCACAGCGATAACAAGTGAGAGCAGAGTCATTGTTACAGTGTTTACAAGCGCCGGAAACAGTGATACGTTTTCCGAATTGTACACGGGATTGAACAAGTCCGCCGAAAGATTTGGCACACCCTTTATAAGTATGTATAGAATTAGGCATATGAGTACTCCGAAGGTCAGTAATGCCGCGATATATACAAGAGCTCTTAACAAAAACGACTGCATTCTCGCGCCGCTCATCCTTGTTTTCCTCATCAATGCCAATTTGTAAGGCGATGTATATTCGCTCGTGTTTGTGTTTGTAATTTCGCTCATTTGTTTTCAGACCTCCTTTTTAGAAGTGAAAAGCTGATATTTATTATCAATATGAAAACGAACAGTATTACCGCTGTGGCAATAAGGGCCTCTCTGTGGAGATCTGCCGCGTATCCCATTTCAAGAACAATGTTTGCCGTCATGGTTCTGAGTCCCCTTGTTATTCCGGAGGGCATTGCCGTTTGATTTCCGGCTACCATGATAACCGCCATTGTCTCGCCTATCGCTCGTCCTATGCCAAGTATTATGCCTGCCATGACACCCGATTTTGCCGCCGGGAAAACCGTCTTAAATACCGCTCTTTCATGACTCGCGCCGAGTGCGCGGGCTCCCTCGTAATAGCTTTCGGGTACTGCCCTGAGCGCGGACTCGCTGACCGATATGATTGTCGGCAAAATCATTATACCCAAGACAATTGATGCCGCCAGCATGCTTGTGCCGCTGCCGCCGAAAAGACCTCTGATAAGCGGCGCTATTACCATAAGTCCGAAAAATCCGTAGACAACCGACGGAATACCCGCAAGAAGGTTAACCGACGGCTTTAGTATCTTATATAGCCTCTTGTCGCAAAAGCGCGTCATAAATATCGCCGCAAGCAACCCTATCGGGACTCCGATAATTATTGCTCCACCGGTTACATATATGCTGCCTAAAATCATGGGCAATATGCCGTATATATCATTGCCGGGCTTCCATTGTCTGCCCAAAAGAAAATCAAATAACCCTATTTCCTTCATCGCCGGAATGCCGTTGGCGAATAAAAATATACAGATAAGTGCGACAGCAAGTATAGATATACAGGCACAGATGAAAAATACTCCGTGCATAAAGCTTTCTTTAAATTTTACCATAATAATTCTCCGTTTATTACCATAACAATTCTCCGTTTATATTATTCTATTTCGCTCCAGTCGGTAATTTCGCCCGTGTAAATTTTCTTTACCTGCTCGGATGTAAGGTCATCGATTGACGAGCCGTTGTTTACTATTACCGCGATACCGTCCAGAGCTATTACGGTTGAAGTTACACCCTTGCCTGACTCGCTGTCTTTAAGCTCACGGCTTGCCATGCCTATATCACATACGCCGTCAATCGCATTGTTTACACCCGTTGTCGAGTCGCTCTGCTGTACCTCGATCGTCGCTCCGGGATTGATTGTCTCATATGCCTCCTTTAGCTTTTCCATTACGGGCGTAACAGAGGATGAGCCGGAAACCGTTATTTTACCCTCCGGCTTTGTGCCTGAGTACACTCCTGTACTCCCGCTTGAAATATAGCCGTTTCCTTCAACAACCGCCTGACCCTCATCGCTCAAAATAAACGCGATAAAATCAGCCGCCGCATCTGAAAGTCCGTCCGCATCTGAAATTTCATTCCTTGTTACGATATTAAACGGACGTGAGATTTTGTATTCGCCGCTTTTGACAGCTTCTACCGACGCCTCCGCGCCATCAATCTTAACCGCCTTGACAGAGCCGCTCAGCGACCCCATGGAAATATATCCTATCGCGTCTCTGTTGCCGGAAACGCTTGTTATCATAACCGAGGTGCTGTTTGTAATGTCGGCTGCATCCGTCGTCATGTCCGTATCGTTTTCTTCTATACCGAACAACTCGACGAACGCGCCTCTCGTACCCGAACCGTCCTCACGGGAAATAACTGTTATTTCTCCGCCGCCCGTTACAGCTCCGTCCGCATTGCCCGCCGTGCCTCCGCACGAAGCCAGACAAGCACATACAGCGGCGGCAGCGCACGGCAATAAAATTCTTAATAGCTTTTTCGCTTTCATTTCATTTGTTCTCCTCTTAAAATATGTTTTTGTTTTTTATTTTTTAATATTCTCTTCACATACTATACTATTACACAATTGTAAAATCCAAAATCACATATCTGTAAAATTTACGTAAAATATTTTGGGGATATTTTGAGCCTTGCCGACCGTGTCGTAATTTGTAAAAAGGTTTAAGTCAAATTTTATTGACAACAGGTATATTTTAGGATAAAATAATCATTGTGTTGCAGATGTGTAACATACTTGTAAAATTTGGAAGGAGACTCCTAATTATGTTTGGGCAGGATATAGGAATAGATTTGGGAACATCTACCGTTCTCGTATATATTAAGGGCAAGGGTATAATCGACAGAGAGCCGTCTGTTGTCGCGGTGGACTCATCAGGAGACAAGCTTATTGCCATCGGTGCGGAGGCGCAGAAAATGCTTGGACGCACACCGGGGAGCATTACGGCGGTCAAGCCCTTAAAGGAAGGCGTTATATCAGACTATTCCACGGCCGAAAGAATGCTCAGACACTTTATTCAAAAGGCTACAGGCGGCAGCCTTATAGGAGCTTTTATCAAGCCGAGAATAATCGTCAGCGTCCCCAGTAATATCACCGAAGTTGAGGAAAGAGCGGTGATAGACGCGGGAATTCAAGCGGGTGCAGGCAAGGTAAGTCTTATAGAGGAGCCTCTGGCGGCGGCGCTGGGCGTTGGCATAAACGTGGACGAGGCGCGCGGCAATGTCGTGGTTGATATAGGCGGCGGAACCTGCGATATAGCCGTTATCTCACTGGGCGGCATAGTTATAAGCGACTCGATAAAGATAGCGGGAGACAGCTTTGACGACGCAATAATAAGATATATAAGAAAAAAGTACAATGTGCTTATCGGCGAAAGAACGGCGGAACAGCTTAAAATCAAAATCGGTTGTGTTTACCGGCGGGACAAGCTTCTTGCTATGGAAGCACGTGGCAGAAGTCTTGTGACGGGACTGCCGAAAACTATTCAGATTTCCGGCGATGAGGTGCTGGATGCCCTTAAAGAACCCGCGGGATCTGTGGTGGACGCAATCAGAACTTTGCTTGAGAAAACACCGCCTGAGCTTATCGGCGACATATGCAGAAACGGAATAATACTTACGGGCGGCTGTTCGCAAATTTACGGAATGACAAGCCTGATACGCCGTGAGCTTGATATGAAATCCGCTGTGGCAAAGGAGCCGGAAACCTGTGTCGCGTTGGGTCTCGGTAAGGCTATGGATCATCCGAAGCTTCTGAAGCGGAGATAACCCGCACGGACATACGGCATTCCGCATCAGAGCGGGAAAATAAAAGTATCGGTACCGCCTGATTTTCGGGGAAACGGTTAAATCGGGACCTCGGTACCGGCATTGAAAAATTAAAAAAAGAAACTGTCTGCGTCAGTGCAAACAGTTTTTCTTTTTTAATAATATTTTAAGGCGTAAATATCAAATTTATTTAGATTTTATTTATTTAGGTTGGCATCCAGAATATCAAGCTGTCTACTGATTTCAGCGGGAAGTCTGTCGCCGAACTGTGCAAAGTATTCCTTAATATTCTCAACATCCTCTTTCCAAGCGTCTATGTCAACACTGAGCAGAGCATCGAGCTCTTCATCCGTCATTCCCAGACCTGTTGTGTCGATATCCGATGCTGTCGGTAGCAGACCTATTTCGCTGTCATGCGCATCAGCCTTGCCGGCAACACGGTCAAGAATCCAAAGGAGAACTCTCATGTTATCGCCAAAGCCGGGCCACAGGAAATTGCCTTCGTCATCCTTCTTAAACCAGTTAACATGGAAGATCTTAGGAGCCTTGTCTCCGAGCTTTTCACCCATTTCCAGCCAGTGTCCGAAGTAATCAGCCATATTGTAGCCGACAAAAGGCTTCATAGCCATCGGGTCACGTCTTACAACACCAACTGCGCCCGCTGCCGCTGCTGTTGTTTCGGATGCCATTGTAGCGCCAACAAATACACCGTGCTTCCAATCGCGCGCCTGATATACCAGAGGAGCCGTTTTTGCACGGCGACCGCCGAATATAATAGCGGAAATCGGAACGCCTTGGGGATTTTCAAACTCAGGTGATATACACGGGCAGTTGACAGCCGGAGCTGTAAACCTTGAGTTAGGATGAGCCAGATTACCTTCGTATGTTGTTCCGTCAACCTTTTCGCCGAGCCAGTTTGTACAATTCTTGGGCGGGTTCTTGTCAAGTCCTTCCCACCAAACTGTCATATCATCATTGTTAATAGCAACGTTTGTAAAGATTGTATTCTTCTTTGTTGATTCCAGAGCGTTAAAGTTTGTCTTTACGCTTGTTCCGGGAGCAACACCGAAGAAGCCCGCCTCAGGATTGATAGCGTAAAGCTGTCCGTCCTCGGGATTAATTCTCAGCCATGCAATGTCATCGCCCACTGTCCAAACCTTGTAGCCCTTTTTCTTAAGATATTCCGGCGGAATAAGCATAGCCAAGTTTGTCTTGCCGCAAGCGCTGGGGAATGCCGCAGCAACATACTTGACCTCTCCTTGGGGATTTTCAAGACCCAAGATAAGCATATGCTCAGCCATCCATCCCTCGTTTCTGCCAAGATATGAAGCAATTCTCAAAGCGAAGCACTTTTTGCCGAGAAGAACGTTGCCGCCGTATGCGGAGTTTACAGACATAATTGTGTCATCCTGCGGGAAATGGACAATATATCTTTCCTCAGGGTTAACATCCTTCTTTGCGTGCAGACACTTAATAAAATCGCCTTCCGCGCCGAGAGCGTCTATAACAGGCTGACCTATTCTCGTCATAATATTCATATTGAGAACAACATAAATACTGTCTGTAAGCTCAATACCGATCTTTGAGAACGGTGAGCCGACAGGACCCATAGAATAAGGGATGATATACATTGTTCTGCCCTCCATTGAGTTCTTATAGAGAGCGTTGAGTTTTGCGTACATCTCATCGGGAGCCATCCAGTTGTTTATAGGGCCGGCTTCCTCCTCTGTGGGAGTACAGATAAATGTTCTGTCCTCAACACGGGCAACATCATTCTCCGCTGTTCTGTGGTAGTAACAGCCGGGAAGCTTTTCTTCATTAAGCTTAATAATCTCACCGCTCGCAACAGCTTCAGCGCGCAGGGCTTCCAACTGTTCCTCGCTGCCGTCAATCCAAACAACGGTGTCCGGATTACACAGAGCTATTTGCTCCTGAAGCCATACGTTTACCTTTTCATTATCGCATTTTGTAAATTCAGCCATAATAACCTCCTAATATTTATGTCAAGAAATAAAACTTCTTTAGTTTATTCTATAATAATTTTACCTCAAATACCCTCAAGTGTCAAATACAATTTAAAAACTTTGTTTTAAAATTCACAATATCTACACCTAAGTTAATAATGTACAAAAGTTTAACAGATTATTTATGCAAAATGCCCAACAATAACCTTTGCGCTTTGTGTAAATTAACCTTTACATAATTTACATATTTTTTATTTCACAGATTTAAACGCCAAAAAGGGGAGTGGGCGAAACGCCCACTCCGACTCCGTATATTTTAATTTTAGCAGTTTTCGCCGTCTTCCGTCATAGCATCGTAGCCTGTTTCGCCTGTACGAACCTTTACTACGTCCTGAACACCGTATACAAAAATCTTGCCATCGCCGATATGACCCGTATAGAGCGCCTTGGTAGCAGCGCTGATTACCTCTTGAACCGGTATTCTGCAAACCACAATATCAACCTTAATCTTAGGCAGCAGCGTTGCTTCTACCGCTACGCCGCGGTAATATTCGCCCTTGCCCTTCTGCATACCGCAGCCGAGAACATGTGATACCGTCATACCCGTTACGCCAATCTCGTTAAGCTCGTTCTTGAGCCGTTCAAACATGGATTCCTTACAAACAACAGTAACCTTTGTAATCGGATGACCATCGCTGTCCTTCGGATCTTGCACGCTTGACGGAACCTTTATAATAGGCACCGACACCGGAGCGGAAGCAACACCCGCATTCTCAACAGTACCCTCCGAAACAGCCAGTCTTGACGGCATAAAGTCCGCATATGCCGATGACATACCGTGTTCGTGTACGTCCAGACCTTCGATTTCTTCTTCGGCCGTTACACGTAAACCAACCGTCTTCTTTATGATAAGAAACGCAATCGTAATTGTTACCGCTGTCCAAGCGCAAACGGTAATAACACCGAGTAATTGAATACCAAACAATGTAAAGCCGCCGCCTGCCGTAAGTCCCGGTATAATGCCCGCGGTTTCAAAACCGGGAGCCGAAGGATTTGCGAACAGACCAACCGCGAGTGTTCCCCAAACACCGTTTAAGAAATGTACTGCAACCGCGCCGACAGGGTCATCAACATGAAGTACATTGTCAAGAAGCCATACACCGAACACAACAAGCAGACCCGAAACAGCGCCGATAACAATCGCTGCTCCGCCCGTGACAACATCACAGGGAGCCGTGATGGCAACCAGACCCGCAAGCGAAGCGTTCAGACACATCGAAACATCAGGCTTTCCGTACTTAATCCATGTAAACAGCATACATACAACAGTCGCAACGCCCGGCGATACGGTTGTTGTGAGGAAAATAGAACCCAGCTCCGAAATGTTTGTTGCAGCGGCACCATTAAATCCGTACCAGCCGAACCAAAGAATAAAGCATCCCAGCGCACCAATGACAATATTATGACCGGGAAAAGCGTGAGGCTTTACCTTACCATCCTTGCCCTTTGTGAACTTGCCTATACGCGCTCCGAGAATTGCCGCGCCGATCAACGCCGACAAACCGCCTACCATATGTATCGCGCAGGAACCGGCATAATCGTGAAATCCGATCTGCGAAAGCCAGCCGCCGCCCCAAATCCAGTGCGCCTCAATCGGATACACAACCGCGGAAATAATCGCCGAATACAGACAGTATGCCGAAAACTTGGTTCTCTCTGCCATAGCGCCCGAAACGATTGTTGCTGTGGTTGCGCAGAATACCAAATTGAAAACGAAACTCGACCAATCGAACTCAGCGTAATTGGTAAATATTCCCAATGTGGGAAGTCCCAAAAATCCGCCCAAAGCGTCCTCGCCGCACAAAAGTCCGAAACCGATAATTATGAACATTACAGTACCTATACAGAAGTCCATAAGGTTCTTCATAATGATGTTACCTGCATTCTTCGCTCTGGTAAAGCCCGCCTCTACCATGGCAAAGCCCGCCTGCATAAAGAATACCAATGCCGCGCCAATCAAAAACCAGACGCCGAACAATTCCCCATTTATAAGCTCTAATACTTCTTGCATAACCTTTTCCTCCTAAAATATACATAAAATTTAATATTGATAAAATAAAAGGAGCCTGAATAAACTTCAGACTCCTTTGTCTTTTATCATAATATATTTACTTAATATATTTACTTAATAATATATTTACTTATTTTAATTATCAAGCAGAATAGCTGGCGTTAAAATCGCCTTACTCCTGAATTGAGAACAACAAATCTCCGTATGTCGGGAACGGCCAATATTCCTCGGCTGTATCCTTCTCCATCTCATCGGCAACAGCTCTTACCTCACCCATATCCTTGAGGATTACGTCCGCGTAGAACTCTGCCTGCTCTTGTCCTTCCGGCATAGCTAACGCCTTTTCGTTGTCTGCCTCCAAAACAGCAACCGCATTATACAGCTTGAGTTCCAAATCGGACAGCTTATTAATAAGCGCCTCTTCAAACTCGGTTGTAATACTTTCGCTTATTTGGTTCTTTGAAACAACAGTGTCACTCAGCTCCTTAACGTACTTCGCTACAGCGGGAGCAATGTCACGCTTTGCCATTTCAATAGTGGTTTTCGCTTCTATATTGATTGCCTTGCTGTAGTTTTCAAGATTAATCTCGTAACGCGAGAGCATCTCATCCTTTGTGAGAATTCCATTCCTAACAAACAGGTCAATATTCTTATCTGCGATAAATGCCTTAAGGGCTTCCGGTGTGTTCTTTAGGTTGCAAAGACCTCTCTTTTCCGCCTCATCAACCCAGCTTTCATCATAGTTATTGCCGTTGAATATAATCCTCTTGTGATACTTCATCGTGTCTTTGACAATACTGTAAATCTCAGCCGTCTTATCATCCGCCTTTTCGAGTCTTGCGGCAAATTTGTCAAGAACATCGGCAACCGCTGTGTTTAAAATAAAGTTCGGACCTGAAATCGACAACGCCGATCCCGGCATTCTGAACTCAAACTTATTGCCGGTAAAGGCAAATGGCGATGTCCTGTTTCTGTCGGTTGTATCCTTTGCAAAGTCGAGAATAGCGTCGATACCGGAATTCATAACCTCTTTCTTCTTGTTCTCAAAGTCGCTGTCACCCTCGATGGAGTCAAGAACGTCCTTAAGGTCATCGCCCAAGAACATCGAAATAATCGCCGGAGGCGCCTCGTTCGCACCCAGTCTGTGATCGTTACCTGCGGTTGCGACGGAGCTTCTGAGCAAATCCTGATACTCGTCAACAGCTTCGATAACCGCGCTTAGGAACAACAGAAATCTCGGATTGTCGTGCGGTGTCTTGCCGGGTTTTAAGAGGTTTTCCCCCTTGTCTGTGGAGATTGACCAGTTGTTATGCTTACCGCTTCCGTTTATACCCTCAAACGGCTTTTCGTGGAGCAAGCACTTCATACCGTGCTTTTCAGCAACCTTCTTCATGATTTCCATAGTAAGCTGGTTGTGATCTGTCGCCACATTGGATTGTGTGAAAATAGGCGCAAGCTCATGCTGAGCCGGAGCAACCTCATTATGCTTCGTTTTCGCCAAAATTCCCAGCTTCCAAAGCTCCTCGTCAAGATCCTTCATATATTCGGAAACTCTTCTCTTGACAACACCGAAGTAGTGGTCATCAAGCTCCTGTCCCTTAGGCGCCGGTGTGCCGAACAGAGTTCTGCCTGTATATGTAATATCTTTTCTCTTGAGCGCTACCTTTCTGTCAATCAAAAAGTATTCCTGCTCCGGTCCGACTGTTGTGATAACACGGTTAACATCGGTTTCGCCGATAATATGCAAGATATTTACGGCAGACTGGCTCAAAACCTCCATGGAACGCATAAGCGGCGTCTTTTTATCAAGCGCCTCGCCCGTATATGAGCAGAACACCGTGGGTATACAGAGAATACCGTCCTTAATGAAAGCGTTTGATGTAGGATCCCAAGCTGTATAACCTCTTGCCTCAAATGTTGAACGTAAACCGCCCGATGGAAAACTGGAGGCATCCGGCTCTCCCTTAATAAGCTCTTTACCGCTGAACTCCATGATAACACTGTCAATTCCGTCAGGTTGGATAAAGCTATCATGCTTCTCTGCGGTAACACCGGTCATAGGCTGGAACCAATGTGTAAAGTGAGTAACTCCGTTTTCAACCGCCCAGTCCTTCATTGCGTTCGCGACAACATCGGCTACCTCACGTGTAAGAGGCGTGCCCTCCTCTTTTGTCTTTCTCAGCTGCTTGTAAATCGCGTCCGGAAGCCTTACCTTCTGAACGGAATCTTCAAACACCGCGCTGCCGAACAACTCATTCATGTGATCCATTACAAAACATCCTTTCATATTTATTTAAAGTAAATAATTTAATACTAAAACCACTAAAAAAACAGGCGCTGCGAGCAATATACTCACAGCGCCTTTGCTGTCTATACTGTGAATTATACTCCTCATATAATTTTTTGTCAAGTCATTTTTGAAATGTTATGCTTTTTTTAGCATACTAAACGAAAGCAATCGGATAAACAATGCTGTCTTTTGTCAAATTTAACGTTTATTTTACAAAACACAGCTCCCGTAATATTACAGTATAACTTCATATAAATCACGGGCCTCATCCTTTTTTACCGTTTCCTTTACGGACAGCACACGAATGTTAAGCGGCTTTTCTCCGAATAAAATCCGTATCTCATCACCGGGTTTAACATCATACGACGCCTTGACGGTACGTCCGCCGACTGAAACTCTGCCGGCATCGCACGCCTCGTTGGCAACGGTACGGCGTTTGATTATTCTGGAAACCTTTAAGAATTTATCAAGTCTCATTTGTTCTCCTTACTGTTTTCAAACTCTTCAAAATCATTTATAAACCTTTCCGTATATGCCGAAAGAGCCAACTCCGGATCCACGCCTGACCTGCGACACTTCCGAACGGCATCAAACAATATCTGTCCGCACTGCTCCGCATCGCTTGCACTGTCTTTCGTTCCCTCTGTACACGGCAGCGTGTATCCCGCCTTTTCCGCCTTTTTCTGAATTTTTTCAGCTCTTACGGTTGCGGGCAGGTACTTGGATACTCCTCTTAGCTCCTCTGTTATACTTGTCTGGTTTCTGTCACCCCGTTTTATCGCGTCCCAGTTGTTTAACACCTCTCCGCTGCCCGACACGCTTACATCACCGAATACATGCGGATGTCTGTGTATAAGCTTTCGGCAGATTGCGTCGGTCACATCGTTCATTTCATACTCGTTACCATCTTCGGCAATAACCGCGTGAAACACAACCTGAAGCAACAAATCCCCGCTCTCGTCAGCTATTTTTTCGGGACTGCCGCCATCGATTGCCTCGATAAGCTCATAGCCCTCCTCGATAAGATTTCTTTTTATGCTATCGTGCGTTTGCTCTCTGTCCCACGGGCATCCGCCGGGGGCACGCAACAGTCTCACAATCTCAAGCAAATCATCAAAATCATATTTCTCATCAGCGTCTTTAAATTTAAAATCCATTTTTTCCTCCGATTTTTGTTACTTAATTAAACTAATTAATCAGTTTAAATCTCTCCAGCAATCCGGCTATTTTTTCACCCTTGGGCAGGTTCAGCACATCCTCGCGTTTTACGGCGCGAACCGCGAAAATCATTATTACGTAGACTACGCCGCATACCGCTATTTCAAGCAGAGTCATAATTCTTGACGTGCCCAGAACACCCGCCAGAAGCCAACCGCAGACTCCCATAACTCCCGCCGCAATAAGCGGTTTTACAATTATGTTGATAACGCTAAAGTTTATCCCCGCAATTCTGATAATCTGAACGGTGTTTATAACCGCGATTACAGTATAGCATATAAATGTACCTACGGGAGCGCCGTCTATACCCAAAACGGGAATGGCAAAATAGTTGAATATAACCTTTGCCGCTCCGCCAATCAGCATATTTATAACCGGGTAGTAC
Organism: uncultured Oscillospiraceae bacterium; assembly: GCA_964442605.1. Lineage (GTDB taxonomy): Bacteria > Bacillota > Clostridia > Monoglobales > Monoglobaceae > Monoglobus. Next base: position 66,732 of record CAYTZR010000001.1, on the reverse strand, counting down.
ATCTTGCCGTAGGATTGAAGTATCGCGTTGGTAACCTGTACAACCGCAACCGGAATAATCGCAATGGACAAAATGCTTAAAACCGTTTTGGCGTTATCCGTGCTGAACAGAAGATTAAGCACACCGCTTGAAAGAACGGACATACCTATCGCGCAAGGCATCCCGAAGAGCAGAGCAAGCCTGATAGCGCTTTCGGTTATTCCCCTTGCCTGAATTTTGTTTCCCTTCGCGATGGCGGCTGAAATCGCCGGAACTATACTTGTTCCCAACGCAACCACCAGGGTCAGGGGCAGGTTAAACATGGTAAGCGCCTTTCCTGTGTACATGCCGTAAAGAGTTGTCGCCTTCTGAACGTTTATTTCGGCTGCCGACCATCCCTCCTCCGCGACGCTTTTCGCAAACTCGGTCCCCTGCCCGAACATAAAAGAATACTTATCAAAAACCGCAGGGTTCACCACCAGGCGGCGGCTTATAGTCGCCATATCAATCAGGGTTGTAAGACTGGAAACCGACGCGCCTATTGTTATCGGTATCGCAATGAGCACAAGCTCCTTTAATATAGCTTTTCCGGGGCGCAGCTTCTGCGCCGCCGCCGTCATCGGCGCAATCCTTACAGCATGCCGCTTGGCTGAAATTGCCATAACGACATATATGCAAATCAAGAGAGCCGCCGACAAGAATGTGCCGGTGGTTACACCGAATATAGCTCCCGCGGATGCGTATATTTCCCTTATATGCGTTGACTGTATAACCCTTGCCCCGAAGTCCACAATATTTTGGACATTGGGGTCTACTGTCATACTCATGAACATACCTGCCAGCAATAAGCCGATTGCCATTTTTCCGGTAGACTCTATTACCTCGGAAAAAGCCGTGGGAAACATATTCTGTCTGCCCTGAAAATATCCTCTGAGAGATGAAGCCATCGACACAAAGAAAATTGCCGGCGATATGAATTTTATTCCAAGCTTCGCGTCCGGCAGTCCCACCGCGTTGGCAAGCTGCTCCGCAAAGGCGAAAAGAACAACGCTGCCCACTATACCTATGACGAACAACAGCATAAATGCCGTCCTGAACACACGCCTTGCGTCTCTCTCATCGTTTCTCGCCAGACTTTCGGCTACCATTTTGGAAATAGCGACAGGAAATCCGGCTGTCGCCACTATAAACATAAATGTATATATTTGGTATCCGCCGTTAAACAAACCCATTCCCTTATCACCTATAAGATTGGTCATGGGTATCTTAAAGCAGGCTCCTATGATTTTTACAATAAGACTCGCTATGCCAAGCACAAGAGCGCCCTTAACAAAGCTGCCTCCTGACTTTTCACCGTTTTTTGTATTCCCCAACATGTTCACTCCTTAGTGTATATCAATCATTTCTATTATATTATACAGCCGGATAAAATACAACAGTCTTATTTATCGAAAGTATAAATTTTGTGTTAATATTCGATTAATATATAATGTATTATGATTATACCACCAAACCCATATAAAATCAAGCGCTTCAAAAACCGCAAAATTGTTATTCCTTATAAAGTCCGTAAGCGCGAAATTTGCACTTATTGCTGCGGCAGGTGTCAAATTTGCCTCCGATAAAATAATTAAACAAAATAATTATTTTGTCGGAAGAGTAAAGAAAAATTCCAAACCTCATCGAGATTTGGAATTTTGGTGGAGGGAGATGGATTCGAACCATCGAAGTCGTAGACAACAGATTTACAGTCTGCCCCCTTTGGCCACTCGGGAACCCCTCCGAAGCTGTTTAAATAACGTCGTCGCGCCGACGACTTGACTATAATACCACATTTATAGCGGCTTGTCAAGCCTTTTTTGCAATTTTTATTTTGAATTTTTCATAAAATTATTCCTTGCCAAAATCATTGCGCTATGGTAATATTATTTTATAATTGAAATCGGAGGTAATAAAATGGAGCTTAATACTAAAGAGATAATGAATATCATTCCCCACAGATACCCTTTCCTGCTTATTGACAAAATTGTGGAGTTTGAAGAGGGAAAAAGGGCGGTAGGTCTGAAAAACGTTACCATGAACGAACCGTTTTTCCAAGGTCACTTTCCGGGCAACCCCATAATGCCGGGTGTGCTTATCTGCGAAGCTCTCGCTCAGGTCGGCGCGGTTGTTATACTGAGCAAGCCGGAATTCAAGGACAAGCTGGCAGTGTTCACGGGAATAAATAACTTTAAGTTTAAGCATCAGGTGGTTCCCGGCGAAACCCTGCGCCTTGAGGTTGAGCTTACAAAATTCCGCAGTGTTATGGGCAAAGCGGACGTATGCGCTTACGTAGACGATGCCGTTGCCGCCAAGGGCGAAATTTCTTTTGCGTTAATTGACAAAAATTAATGTTTTAGCCAAATAACCGTAAATAAGGCTCCCGCGCAGGGAGCCTTATCTCGTATTTTGTGATACACAGCTTTCCGTAAATCACCGTAAACCGATTTTCTAACCGAGCATACTCATCAGTCTTGCAACCAAAAGACCGCCGCCGGTTCCGACTACATATCCGAGCAGAGCCATAATTATTCCTACCGGCACAAGAGCGCTGCTGTATGTTCCCGCGAGCACCGGTGCGGTTGCCGTACCTCCTATGTTTGCGAGAGATGCCACTGCGCAGGTAAATATATCAAGCTTCAGAAGCTTCGCGAGTATAAGCATAATAAGTACATGGATTACAAGGATTATAAAGCCCGAAAGCAGCCACATCGGAGCGTTGCCCATGCTCGCCAAATCCGCACGCGAGGCAATAAGCGCTATTACCGTATACAGCATCACATTTGAAATTTCTTCGGTACCTTTTATTTTTCCAAACGGCGTGAGAGCAAGTCCTACACCGAGAACGGTTACTACAAGCACCGTCCATGTCGCGCTGTCAAAAAACGGAATTACCGAATTTATAGCGGTTCCCGCTTTTTGCGAAAGCGCGGATACCAACAGACCTGAGCCTACCAGCAGAATAATGTTCTGCCATGTGACGGGATCGGTATTAGCCTTTGCTTCCGCCTCAAGAGAGCGTCCTACCTCATCAATAACCCTTGTATCCGCTCCTGTCCATGCGTTGAACTTTTTTGAAAACCCGATTGCCCAAAGCAGAAACATTACATAAAGCGTCGCGCATATTGAGTCCATAACAAGCGCGTATGCCATTGTCGATTCGTCAACGTCAAGCGCGGCCTGTATAGCAAGCATGTTTCCGCCTCCGCCCATCCAGCTTCCGCAGAGAGCGCCGAGTGCTTTCCACGCGCCTTCGCCGAGCGCTCCGTGCATTATAGCATAAGATATGAAAAATCCAAGCCCGATTGAAACCGTAGCGGCAAAAAAACCTATAAGCATCTTGGGACCCAGCTTAATAATCTTTTTAAGATCGCAGCGCAGCAGCATAAGGAACAGCATTGCGTATAATATAGGGTTTTTCAGCGCACTATAAGCCTCCGAGGTTGCCTCAAGATCCCACAGCTTCAGCGTACACAAAATCATAAGTCCGAGATATATAAGAACAATGGGCGGCGCAAACTTGAAAATATTTGACGCAGTCTTGCCCTTAAATATTTTGGGCAGGCATACCAGTATCGCAGCAATAAATATGAGCGCCGCGATATAAAAAAATCCGTTTTTAATCATAAAAATCTCCTTTTTAGTCTTCTTATTTTAAATTTTTATTTTTTATTATTTATTTGAGAGCTTCAAGCAGCCGCAAAAGGTATTGCCAACACCTCTCGGCAGACTTAACCGACAGTCTTTCCCCCGGAGTATGAACGTTTTCCATATCAGGTCCGATTGACACCATATCCGTATCGCCGAGCTTTTCAGATAGAATACCGCACTCAAGACCGGCGTGAATGGCGCATATACGCGGAGCTTTTCCATACATTTCACGGTAAACCTCCACCATGGTATCTCTGAGCGGCGAATGCTGTCTGTATTCCCATGCCGGATAATCACCGTCTGAATTAACTGTTCCGCCAATATATTCAACCAGAGACTTAAGTCTTCTCAAAACGGCTTGCTTACCCGATGCGGTGTTGGAGCGTATCATAAGTCCGATTTTCATGAAACCGTCCTCAACGTGTACACTCCCTATATTGGAGGATGCCAGCACAAGCTCGGAAATGTCGGGACTCATAGCATACACACCGTCAAATATCTGCATAAGCGTAAATATAAGTCTTTCCGTGCTTTCTCTGTCGGCATATTGCCTTGGCTTTTCCGTATTTTCAGCCGCCGCGTATGCCTCGGGCTCCACGGTTGCGCAATCCTTTTTTAATGTATCGTTAAATTCGTTCAGTATAATATCAAGCTTCTCAGACTCGCTGCCTTTAAAGCATATAACAGCCTCGGCGGTCTGCGGAATAACATTCAATCTGCCGCCCGAAAAAAAGTCCGCAATATATATGTTAATCCGGCTGCTTATTTCGTATAACAGCTCGGCGAGTACCTTTACCGCGTTTCTGCGGCGCTTATTTATGTCAATACCCGAATGTCCTCCGATGAGTCCTCCTATTTTAATCCTTTCTGCGCAAATATTATCTTTTTTATCATTATCGTTTTTTGTAAACGAAACCGGAATTCGGCACTCAGTGCGTACACCGCCCGCGCAGCTTACCGTAAAAATACCTTCCGACTCCGAGTCAATATTTATAAGTCTGCGCCCCTTGATTTTTGAGGTATCAAGCTGTCCCGCGCCGCGCAGACCGATTTCCTCATCGGTTGTTAAGAGCGCTTCAATGGGCGGGTGAGGTACATCATCGAAATCAAGCAGCGCAAGAATATACGCCACGGCAATTCCATCATCGCCCCCGAGGGTTGTTCCATCAGCCCAAATATATTCTCCGTCTGTTACAATATCAATACCCTCATGCTCCATATCCCGCGGGCAATCAGGCAGCTTCTCGCACACCATATCGAGGTGTCCTTGTATAATAACAGGCTCGCTTTGTTCATATCCCGCAGTACCTTCCTTAAACAATATTACATTGCCGTATGAGTCCTGAAACGATTCAAGACCGCGTTTTTTTGCAAAGCTTATGCAATATTCGGCTATCTTTTCGGTATTACCGGAGCCGCGAGGAATTTTTGCAATCTCGGAAAAATAGAAAAACACTTTTTCCGGTTTGAGTTCGGTAATTTTCATAAAAATCTCCATTATGCCGCTCCGCGCCGGCATAAATAGTAATTAAATTTCTCTTATCTGCGGAGCAAGAAATGATAAGAGATTGCTTATTGTCACAAATAATTATAACATATAAACAAATTTTTATCCAGTGTAAATTTCATATTTCCGGCGCGAGAAAATTTTTATTATCCAATGCCTTTTCAATTAAATCCAACGTTTCCTCGCTGTCCGCTTTTATTGTATGGTAATGGTATCCGGAGGTTACGTTCATTAAAGGTGCGGACTTGCCGCTGTTTAAACCCTCAATACATTGCCGCACATTGCGTCTTGAGGAGATATTAAGCTTGGCTTCAATCTTACCGTATACTCTATGCCATACAAACACATCTACTACGGTTCCGCCAATATCGACTATTGTATTAAGCTCGTCCTCGGTTTGCTCGTCTGTGTGATAGACCTTAAGTACCCTCGTACATTCGGGTACATCGTTAATTATGTATCCTCTGTTTGTAGAAATAATGTTATATCCCGCTGCCTTTAAAATGGCAATATCCCGAACTATGACCTGTCTTGAAACATTAAGCTGTTTTGAGAGCACACTGCCGGACACGGCCTCATCGCCCGCTTTAATCAGCTGCACAATTTCCTGTTGTCTTTCGACTGCGTTCATATTATCAACCTCATTTAAAATACTTAAATCGCATGAAGATTTTTAAGCGACAAATCCAAAATCGGCGCGGAATGTGTCAGCGCACCGCTGGAGATATAGTCAACCCCTATATCGACAAGCTTCGCGACATTTTCGCGCGTAACGTTTCCGCTGCACTCGGTTTCTGCCTTCCCCGCCGTTAGTTTTACGGCTTCCTTCATATCCTCAACGCTCATATTATCAAGCATTATTATATCCGCGCCCGCCTCAAGCGCCTCTTTCAGCATATCAAGGTCTTCAACCTCTATCTCAATTTTCCTTACAAACGGCGCATACTCCCTTGCCGCTTTAACCGCCTCTTTAACTCCTCCCGCCGCGGCGATATGGTTGTCTTTAAGAAGTATTCCGTCGCTAAGGTTATATCTGTGGTTATAACCTCCGCCCACCTTAACCGCGTATTTCTCAAATATACGCATATTCGGTGTTGTCTTTCTCGTGTCAAGCAGCCTTGTTCCGCTGCCCTTTAACAGATCGGCAATTGAACGTGTATATGTGGCGATACCGCTCATTCTCTGGAGATAGTTAAGCGCTGTACGCTCGCCTGACAGCAGAACTCGTATATCGCCCCTTACTACGCCTATTTTATCGCCGTTTTTTACAAAGTCACCGTCTTTGCGATTAAATGCCGCCTCCGTGTCAGAGTCGAGAAGTGTAAAAACCCGTTTAAATACGTCAAGACCGGCAATGACTCCGTCCTGCTTACATATGAGCTCAACCTCGCCGCACTTATATTCATGCATTACGGAGCTTGTGGTTATATCCTCGCTTGTTATATCCTCCCTAAGTGCGCTTAAGATAAGCTCGTCCGCGTTAAGCGTCATAGTTATGTTATTCATGTTCCTTTCGCTCCTTTTCTATCTCGTCAAGAACAGCGGTTTTATATCTGTCCTTATAATTCTTATATGTATTTTTATTTATTTGAATAATATCAGGAATATCAGGCTCGGCTTTAACATAAGTTTCTGTAATTCTGTGTGCCGCTCTTTTTGCAAACACAAGGCTCTCCAGCAGCGAGTTGCTGGCGAGACGGTTTTTGCCGTGAACTCCGTTACAGGCGGTTTCGCCCACCGCGTACAACCGTTCCGCTGATGTTTTGCTGTACTCATCAACATCTATTCCTCCCATAAAGTAATGCTGCGCCGGAACAACAGGAATACATTCCTCTGTTAAATCATAGCCCTCCTCCATGCAGTGTCTGTATATATTGGGGAAATGTTTTTTTATCTTTTCAGTCGAAATCGGCTTCATCGAGAGCCAAACATACGGCATATTCTCCTTTTTCATTTCTTCATATATGGCATGAGCCAACACATCTCTCGGCAGAAGCTCATCAACAAACCGCTTCATCTTTGAATTCAGAAGCACTGCTCCCTCGCCGCGGACAGACTCGGATATAAGAAATCGCCTGCCCTTTTTCGGGGAGTAGAGCGTTGTGGGGTGTATCTGTATGTAGTCAACATTTTTCAGCTTGATATTGTGGTTTAAGGCAATGGCCAGAGAGTCGCCCGTCAGGTGTCTGTAGTTGGTGGAATGCTTGAACAGACCTCCGATGCCGCCTGTGGCAAGCACCGTATAATCGGCATAAATATCAATATATTTTCCGCTTGCGTCGTGTCCGATTATTCCGAAGCACTCATTATCCTTTTCCATTATATCAACCACTGTGAAATTTTCTAAAATGCTGACGTTTGGCAAACAACGTACTGCCTCCAGAAGGTGCGAGGTTATTTCCCTGCCCGTTATGTCTTCATGAAACAAAATCCTCGGGGTTGAGTGGGCTCCCTCCTTTGTATACACAAATTCACCGTCTTTTTTTTCAAAGTCTACTCCGCAGCCGACTAAGTCATTTATAATATCTCTTGAGGACCTAATCATAATATCAACCGACTGCTTATTGTTTTCGTAGTGTCCTGCACGCATAGTGTCCTCAAAATAACTGTCGTAATCCTTCTCGTCTTTCAGAACGCAAATACCACCCTGCGCAAGGTATGAATCACTTTTGTCGGCCGCCTCCTTGGTGACCATTAATATTTTTTTGTCTCGGGGCAGATTAAGAGCGCAGTAAAGTCCGCTGACTCCCGTCCCCGCAATGACTATGTCAGTTTTCATTTCAGTCTCCTTATTTAGCTATTTCAAGCATTCTGTTGAGAGGAATAAGAGATTTTACGCGTGTTTCATCGCTTATCTCAACCGCGTTTTCGCCCGTTTTAAGCACATGCAGCACCTTTTCAAGAGTATTGAGCTTCATATTCGGACAAAAGCGGTACGCATTTGTAAAATAAAACTTTTTATCGGGATTTTGGGTCCTCAGCTTATAACCTACCCCGATTTCGGTGCATATAATAAATTCCGTACCTTCACTGTCCGTCGCGTAGTCAATTATTCCCGATGTGCTGCCTATATAGTCTGCCAAATCAAGAACATCCTGTCTGCATTCCGGGTGAGCAAGAACGAGCGCTCCGGGATGATTTTTCTTTAATATTTTCACCTCTTCCGCTTTCATTGTCGCATGAACATGACAGAAACCATCGTTTAAGATAAAATTCTTTTCGGGTACCTGCTCCGCGACATACCTGCCTAAATTTTCATCCGGAATAAAAAATATGTTTTTGTTGGGCAGTGATTTAACAATTTTGACCGCATTTGATGAAGTAACACATACATCCGAATAGCATTTTAGCTCTGCTGTTGAATTTATGTAGCAAACCACGGCAAGGTCATCGTATCTTTCACGCATTTCCTCAATTATATCAATTTCAGCCATGTGCGCCATCGGACAATCCGCCATTCTGTCGGGCATAAGAATAGTCTTTTCGGGATTAAGCGCCTTTGCGCTCTCGCCCATGAATGATACGCCGCAGAAAACTATTGTATCCGTATCAACACTCCTCGCAATCTTTGCGAGATAGTAAGAGTCGCCTATATAGTCGGCAATCTTCTGCACGTCTTCATCTACATAGTAATGCGCCAGTATTACCGCGTTTTTTTCCTTTTTTAATGCTTCTATTTGATTTATCAATTCATTCATGAAAAGTTCATCTCCCAAATATTTTAATCAGTATACCACGTATCATTACAGCTGTCAATACACCTGTAAAAACAGTAACAGTTTTGTGAGAATTTGCTTAGAATTTGCTTTTTATGAGAATTTGATTTTTGTGAGAATTTGCTTTAGAATTTGCTTTTTTATGAGAATTGACATGGCTGCCGCGTCATGATACAATGTATATGATGATTGTATGTGATGATTAAAGAACTGAAAATCGGATAGGATGAAAATTGGACGAATACCCATTTTACAGACCGTTTTTTGGAAGTGGAGGACAGTGGAGGACTGTAATGAAAATTGTAATACAGAGAGTAACGGATGCGTCAGTCAGAGCGGACGGGCATCTCATCGGCAGCATAGGCAAGGGATACCTGATACTTTTGGGGATTTCCGATGATGATACAAAGAAGAAAATAGAAAAGGCGGTAATGAAAATCGCCAAAATGCGGATTTTTTCGGATGAGAACGGCAAAACAAATCTTTCGATAAGCGATGTAGACGGCGAGATATTGGTTGTCTCGCAATTTACGCTGTATGCGGACTGCCGAAAAGGAAACAGACCCGGCTTTGCGAATGCCGGAACACCACGCCACGCAAATGAGCTTTACGAATACTTTATTGATTATTCCAAAAATTATTTCAAAAAAGTTGAACATGGGATATTTGGCGCGGATATGCAGGTCAGTCTGACAAATGACGGTCCTTTTACCGTAATACTGGATGACGATAACGGACTGAAAATATAGGTATTATTGAGCGCGGGGCGGGCGGTACCCGCCCTTTGTTAAACATAGAAATAAATTCCGTTGTTCTTACGCTCCCGTTCATGTCAAACCCGTCTGCTTATTGTCCGCTTATTCAGTGTATCCTAAGTCAGGCGGACCGAAATCATATACTTCACAATATGAGTCCATCTCGTAATTATTAAGCGGTTCGCGCTGTATAAGACCTGTACAGTCATTGCAGCTTCCCGCGTTGCCTAAGTCAAATTTATCCTCTGTATCCTCAAGCTTTTTATGCCCTGACTTTTTTATATTTTTCTCCATTCATATTCTCTCCTGTTCTTATATTTAATTTGTCAACATATATTTTCGGCAAAAATATTTGTTTTTAAACAGTGAAAAGTTTTCATTCTTAAATTTTATTGTGTTTTTTACCAAATATAATACAAAAATTTTTACCAATATAACCTTGAAAAATCTTTTTTGATTTGCTATAATAAATTGTATAAAAATTTAAATATTTTTTTAAAAATTTTATTCATTTAGTCTAAATTACCGAGGTCGGGCTGTTGCGTGTCCAAAAGCTTCGGTATATATTGAAAGGAGCGATTTATTTTGATTAAAGGAAATGTAGTTGTAGGTCAGTCCGGAGGTCCCACCTCCGTTATTAACTCAAGCTTGGTTGGTGTGTTTAAGGCGGCAAAGGATGCCGGAGTTGAAAAAGTATATGGAATGCGTAACGGTATTGAAGGCTTTTTAAATAAGAACGTAGTTGACCTATCGGATTATGTAAAGAACGATTTGGATATTGAGCTTTTAAAGCGTACTCCGTCATCGTTTCTGGGTACTTGCCGTTTTAAGCTGCCCAGCGTGGAGGAAAGCGAGCCTACGTACAAACTGTTGTTTAATAATATGAATGAGCTTAATATAAAATACTTCTTTTATATCGGCGGTAACGACTCCATGGATACAATAAAGAAGCTTTCGAACTATGCCAAGGAAATCGGCAGCGATATTAGGTTCATGGGTGTTCCGAAAACCATAGACAACGATCTTGCCGTAACAGACCATACCCCCGGATATGGCAGCGCGGCAAAGTATATAGCCTCCGCTATGAAGGAAATTATACGCGATGTTAACACATATCCGTCCGAATCGGTTACTATTGTTGAAATTATGGGCAGAAACGCAGGCTGGCTCACCGCAGCGTCAGCGCTTTCCAAAGCCGAGGATTGCTCGGGACCCGATCTCATTTATATGCCTGAGGTGGTTTTCGACTATGACAAATTCCTCGAAAAGGTAAAGGAAGTAAAGGCAAATAAAAACGCGGTGGTTATCGCTGTTTCAGAGGGTATCAAGCTGGCAAACGGCGAATATGTCTGCGAGGCGAACAAACAGGCAACATTTGAGGATTCATTCGGTCATAAGTCCCTCGGCGGTACCGCTCTTTACTTAGCGGACTATGTAGGTGCGCAATTGGGCATAAAATCAAGAGGTATAGTATTCAGCACCCTCCAGCGCTGCGCGTCACACATAGTTTCAAGACGTGATATAACAGAGGCGTTTATGGCGGGCAGCGAGGCTGTTCAGGCTGCGCTTAACGGTGAAACCGGCAAGATGATAATCTTTAACAGAACCTCTAACGAGCCGTATAATATAACAACCTCTACATACGATGTAAACAAAATCGCTAATATAGAGAAGGTTATACCGGACGAATGGATAATCAATGACGGAACGTATGTATCCGATGAATTTATCGCATACTGCCGTCCGCTTATTATTGGCGAACTCATTCCGTTCATGGTTGACGGCTTGCCGAGACATTTATATCTGGATTAATAGTTGCTTAAAAAATATTGACTTAAATATTTACAAAATGTTCATATAATCAAAAAACGCCTAAATTTACAGGCGTTTTTTGATTATGTCATTAATAAAAATTGTCAAAAATATCCTTTTTGTATATTATCCGCTTGACAAAAATCTTGTTTTGCTGTATACTTTAACGCAGTTATGTTACAATTGTGTTACATAATTATTACAATTTGAGGAGTGTATGTAATATTGAGCTGCAAAAGACATAATAGCAAAATACATAATAAAAAAACATTTCGTGCCGTCAGAATGCTTACGGTCATACTTATAGTCATATGCATGACAGTCGGTTCATTTTCGGCATACGCTATCAGTATTTCCGCAAAGGGAGCGTTTGTTATGGACTCCGGAACAGGGGAAGCTCTGTTTGTACATAATGCGGATACTACTATGGTACCCGCGAGCATGACAAAGCTTTTGTCACTGTATGTTATTTACAGTCACATTGCCGACGGCAGCCTTTCAAAGGACACACAAATTCCGATAAGCAGCGCGCTTGCGGCATACTCAAGAGACCCGGGATATTCAAACGTATACTTGACCGCCGGAGCATCCTACAGCGTAGATGAGCTTTTAAAAGCAATATGCGTTGTTTCCGCCAATGCCGCCGTAATGGCGATCGGAGACTATGTTAGCGGGAGCGAGGCGGGCTTTGTCGCGGAAATGAACAATCAGATATCAACATGGGGCGTCAACGGATATTTTGTAGACTGTACCGGAGTATCAAGCGGCAACAAAATTTCTCCAAGAGGTATGGCAACTGTGGCAAACAGGCTTATTACCGATTATCCCGATGTTTTGAATTATACCTCGCTGACTTTTTTAAACTTCAGAGGACAAACATACTATCCGACAAACAAGCTGCTTCCGGGCGGCGCGTATGCTTATGACGGAGCGGACGGACTGAAGACCGGTACGACCTCCGCCGCCGGCTGCTGCTTTACAGGAACCGCCGTAAGGAACGGGAAACGCCTTATCTCGGTAGTTATGGGTGAAAGCTCAACAAATATGCGTTTTACCGACACTATAAAAATGATGGACTATTCTTGGGATTTACTTTCTCAGAGAGAAGGCTCGGATAATACCTACACAGACGACACGCCAAAGGATTATATTGTCGCAACCGATTTGAGATGCTTTATCAACGACTGGGAGATACCTACGTTTATTCATTACGGAACCGAGGAAACAGAATATAATGATTGTGCGGTTGTAATGCTGGACGATTTGCGGGATTACGGTTTTGATGTGACTTATGATTTGGAAACAGACACGGTTACTGTTATAAACAATACAGATAAGGATTTGACGGCAGGTCCCAACTACGGAGAACAGATACAGTATGGCGAGGACGAGATGCTTACTCTGAGCGATTGGGAGCCGGCAAAGATTTTACTGAAAAACGGCTATGACGATCCCGGTGTGTATGCAAAGCAAGCTTTTGATATAAATGGCAAAGGCGCGATTTCAATAGATGAGTTCTGGCACATGGGAACAGTTGTATGGAACGAAAAATACAATCTGACAGTGGTTGTAACAAGATATTAATTTAAAAGATTAAACCTAAAAGGGGATCGGAAAATAAAATCCGAACCCTTTTTTGATTTAAAAATTGACCTTTCAGCTTGTTTATGTTATTATATCTGTATAATTTTTAAATGGGAGAATTTTATGAAGTACGTTATATTTGATATGGACGGAGTTATAGTAAACTCTGAACCGGTTATTATGCAGGCAGCGCTGGACGCGCTTAATTCGGGAGGTATACCCGCGTCTAAGGATGATTTCATACAATTTATCGGCGCGGGGGAGGAAAACTTCATAACCGAACCCTGCGAAAGAGCGGGACGGCAAGATTTGACTGACACTCTGACGGAGCGTATGTTTCAGAACTTTGAAGACGCGATTGCGGATATGGAGGTCTTTCCATTGGCAAAGCCGCTAATCGAAAGGCTTAAAAATTCGGGCTATACCATAGCTCTTGTCAGCAGCGCGGCAAAACGGAAGCTTATGACATCGCTTAAAGCCGCGGATATTGACCCGCACAGCTTTGCGGTTATTTTGTCGGGATCTGACGTTACCGAAAAAAAGCCGTCACCCGTGCCATATTTGCTGGCGGCAGAGAGACTTAATGCGGATCCGCGCGACTGTCTTGTCGTAGAGGACGCAATCAGCGGCGTTAAATCAGCCAAAAGCGCCGGAATGACCTGTGCCGCTGTTACAACCTCCTTTCCCGCCGAAAAACTGGACGATGCAGGGGCTGATTATATTACGAATGATATTATAAAGATTTTGGATTTTTTGAAGCAAAGGTGATAATATGCTTAGAGCTGTATACGGCACTGCCGACTATGACAGCGGTGAATATCTTTTTACCGAATTAAAAAAGAATATTAAAAATAATATAAAATCATATGTTTTGGCGCCTGAGCAATTTTCGGTATTTACAGAGCGAATGGTTATTAAAAAACTTGGTGTCAGAGCACAGACAAAGGTTGAAGTACTGACTTTCTCAAGACTGGCGAACATGGTGCTTGGCAGTCTGGGTCCTTTGCGTCTGAAATATATTGACGGAGCGGGACGAGAGATATTGGCATCACGAACGATGCAGCTTATTGAAAATAGGCTTGATTACTTTAAACCAAACGTTCATCAGCAGGGATTTTCAGGACTCTTGGTCGGTCTTATGTCCGAATTTAAAAGATATGGACACACACCTGAGACGCTCAGAGCAGTGTCAGGAATGATTGAAAACGATGAGCTGCGGCGTAAGATAACCGATTTAACGCTGTTTTATGATACATACTGCAAGCTTATAAACCAAAAGAATTCGGATGCGGAGGATAACCTGACGCTGATCCTGCCCAAAATCAAGGATTTTGAGATGCCGCGTTCGGCTTGTCTGTTTATCACCGAATTTAAAAGCTTTACACCTCTTGAAACGGATATTATAACCGAGCTTATGAAAAAGCTTGAGGATGTCTGTCTTATTCTCTGCTGTGATAATTTGGAAAAACCGAATGATTTATTCCGCTCTGCCTCCGCAACCTATCTGAGTCTGTGCGAAGCAGCAAAAGATATAGGTGAAAAAATCGCGGAGCCGATACCGCTGACATACGAAAAGCATAGAGCGGATGACTTGAATTATATTATCAGGAACTACTTCAAAATAAACCCGAAGAAATACAGAAGCAAACCTGAGCATATCCACCTTATAAGACCTGAAAGCTACTTTAATGAAATAGAGGCGGCGGCGCAAATAATTCATAAATTGTGCCGAACAAGAAATTACAGACAAAGCGACTTTCTCATTTTAGCTCGCGATACCGAAACATATGGCGGTATAATGCCTGCTGTGTTTGAGGATTATGGGATAAATGTATTTTTGGACAAGAGACGCTGCCTTAATGAAAACCCGTATTCACGCAATCTTTCGGCTATGCTGGAAATTTTGGCATACGGATTTTCATATGAGCGAGTGATGACTATGGCACGCAGCGGATTTTGCGCGGAACTGAGCGATGAGGACACGGATATATTTGAAAACTATCTTCTGGCGGTAAATCCGAGCCACTCCATGTGGAATAACGAAAGCGACTGGAGCTTTAATCCAAAGAACTATGACATGAACGGAATAAATGACACAAAGCGCAGACTGTTGGGTCCGATATTTAATCTTAAGCGCTCATTAAAGGGCAGAAAGACCGCCGCCGAAATCATCTCCGCCATATACAGATATATGGAAGAATGTAATCACGAGACTATTGTTAAAGAACGATGCCGTGAATATTCGGAAAACGGAATGGTATATCTTGCGGAAGAATACCGACTGGCGTGGAACAGCATTGTATCAATACTCAATCGTATAGCCGAGATAATGGAAGACACATACCTGAGCTATGAAAAATTCTATGAACTGTTTACTGCCGCATGCCGTGGAATAAAGATTAGTGTTTCGCCTCAAACCGTAGACGGAGCGGTGTTCAGCAGAATTGACTTATTCCGCAACACCGGCTCAAGGGTTGTGATTGTACTCGGAGTAACAGACGGTGTATTTCCCGGAGGATATGGCGCCGAGGGAATTATTTCCGATGCGGAGCGCTTGGCTCTGCGCTCATACGGAATAGAACTCGCAATGACCGCAGAAGAGAAATCATTTGACGAAAATTTCTTGGTATACAGCGTCCTTTCCTCCGCGTCGGAAGAGCTTTATCTCTTGTCTCCCAAATCCTCCGGCGACGAGGAGCTTTTGCCGTCGGAAATTATCACAAAGCTTAAAAACGAAATTTTTGATATAGAATACGAGGATGAGGAACACACTCCCGAAAACAGGCTTTCCGCACTGCGTATGCTGAAAACAGAAATTTCAAAGCTCGACGGCGATACAGAAAGCTTAGACGGTGAAAATAAGCTCATCTATGAGTATTTCAAGGATGATAATGATTTGAGCGGCTTTATAGATCGTGTAATTAATTCCGAAAACGGATATAAACAGCTGTCAAAGGAGTCCGTTGCCGCGTTGTACGGCAAGGATATTATGCTCAGTGCGTCTAAGCTGGAAAAATTCAACGCCTGTGCCTTTTCATATTTTATGCAATACGGACTTTACGCAATGCCGAGAGATGTCGCCGAATTTAATCCGCTTAACTTGGGAAATATCCTGCATGCGTCACTGGAACGGTATTTTTCCGATAAAAAGAATTACAATAAGAATGATTACGATAATATAACAAAGGCGCAGTGCCGAAATGAAATGGACAGCATAGTCAGAGAAATCGCAAAAGGAGCGGATGAAGTAATGTACCAAAGCTCCTCCTACTATAAATATTTGATAATGCGTATGAGCGGAATTGCCTCAACCACCGCTTGGGAAATGATAAAGTTTTTTAAGAATTCCGATTTCAGACCCTACGGCTTTGAAATTAAAATAGGAAATAACGGCAGCTTTCCGCCGATGCGTATTGAAACAAAGTACGGCAGCGCGTCACTTGAAGGCTTTATCGACAGAGTTGACAGCGCAATCGTTAACGGTAAACGCTATATCAGTGTTGTGGACTACAAATCATCGGAAAAAACTCTTGACTATAATCTTGCCGAGGCGGGTGTCAGGTTCCAACCGCTGGTATATACAAACGCCGTATGCGATTCCGATTTTGCGGAGCCTGCCGCAATGCTGTACCAACAGATGAACGATCCTATAATAAAAAGTAATAATGAAAATTCAGAGCAAAAGCTGGAAAATGAAATACACAAAAAGGTCAAGGTTGACGGCTGGATAATTGACGATGAAGCGGCTCTGAACGCATTTGACAAAAACCACGGTTCAAGGCAGCCATATATAAATCCCAAGAACGCTATACCCATTGATGAAATGAAGCGGCGACTGAAAATGGCTGAGGATAAAATAGCGCAGTCGGCAGAGGGTATACTCTCGGGAGAAATATCGGTAAATCCTTATATAAAATTCAGCTTTAATCCCTGCGAATACTGTAACTACAGCGGTATATGCAATACGGGGAAATAAAAAAGATAATCGGCGCCGGTCTCGTTTTGCTCCGATTATCTTATGTGGTCGGGGTTACAGGATTCGAACCTGCGGCCCCTTGGTCCCAAACCAAGTGCGCTACCAAACTGCGCCAAACCCCGATACAACTTCAATATTATATATTCTTTTGTTTCTTTTGTCAAGATATTTTACATAAAATTTTATGTAAAATATCTCTGTTAATTCGTTGACAATATGAGGAAAATTTTATATAATTATGGTGTGTTATTACGTGTAACGGGAGTGAATTTATGCATTCAAATTATTGTATACAGCTTAAAGAATCCAATTGTAAAAATTGTTATAAATGCGTAAGACACTGTCCGATGAAATCAATAAAGGTTGTAGATGGGCATGCTGAAATCATTCCGTCGGAGTGTATATTGTGCGGCAGATGCTACGTATACTGTCCGCAAAACGCAAAACGTTTGCGTGATGATACCGCCGTCGCGAAGGAGCTTATAAACAGCGGAGCCGAGGTTTACGCTTCGGTTGCACCGTCTTACATTGCAAACCGTAAGGGAATGAACTTTGCGATTATGCGGGATACCTTGAAAAAGCTGGGCTTTGCCGACGCGCAGGAAACAGCCGTGGGCGCGACAATCGTTAAGCGTGAATATGAGCGTCTTATAAAAAACCGCGCACAAAGTGTTATTATCTCATCTTGCTGTCACAGTGTAAACACGCTTATTCAAAAGCATTATCCGGACGTTTTGCCATACCTTGCAAAGACTCTTTCACCGATGCAGGCGCACGGTCGGTTTTTGAAAAGCAAAAAACCGGGCAGCCGCGTGGTTTTTATCGGCCCGTGTATTTCAAAAAAAGACGAGGTTGACAAATACGCAGGCTATATCGACTGTGCACTGACCTTTGAGGAACTGAGAAATTGGATGATCGAGGAAAATACGGAGTTTGATTATTCCATAAAGAGTGACGATGACGGCGGCAGAGCAAGATGGTTTCCCACAAAGGGCGGAATAATCGAAAGCATGGACTTGGATGACAGCTTTTCATATTTCAGTGTTGACGGACTTGAAGACTGTATGAACGCGCTTGAGGATATTAGGGACGGAAACATAGAGAACTGCTTTGTTGAAATGAGCGCCTGCAACAGCAGCTGTATAGGCGGACCTGTTATGCTGCATGACAAAGTGTTCCATGTCAGCAGTTGTCTTACCATAGGCAAAACGGCGGGCAAAAAGGACTTTGACGTTGAACAGCCGGACAGCGAAAAGCTTAAAAAGACCTTTGACGCTGAGTTTATAAGGCGTACAATGCCGGGCAGCGCGGCAGTAAAGGAAATACTGAGGCAGATGGGTAAAAAAACCGAGGATCAGGAGCTTAACTGCGGCAGCTGCGGATATCCGACCTGCCGTGAAAAGGCAGTCGCCGTGCTGAGCGGAAAGGCAGATATGAATATGTGCCTGCCGTTCCTTAAAGAAAAAGCGGAATCATTCTCGGACACCATAATAAACAATACGCCAAACGGAATTATTGTGTTAAATGAACAGCTGGAAATTCAGCAACTGAATAAATCCGCCTGTCAAATTATGAATATAAAAAACGTGAATGAAATTATAGGCGAACCTATAGTATGCATATTAAACCCAACAGACTATATGCTGGCAAAAACCGAAAATCGGAAGAACCCGGAACCAAAGCGCAAATATCTTGCCGAATATAAGAAGTATGTGGATGAGATTATAATTTATGACCCCGAGTATAACATAATTATGAGTATAATTAAGGACGTAACAGAGGAGGAAAAAATACGTAGCGAAAAAGCCGAACAGAGTAAGAACGCAATTGAAATTACCGACAAGGTTGTGGAAAAACAAATGCGTGTCGTACAGGAAATCGCCTCGCTTCTCGGTGAAACTACTGCCGAAACAAAAATAGCGTTAACCAAACTGAAGGAGAGTTTAAGCAATGAATAACCTTTTTGCCGATGTGGGATATATAAGTTTAAATCATGACGGCGAGGAGCTTTGCGGAGATATGGTGGAAACAGTACGCAAAAGCGGCGAGCTTACCGTGGTGTTGGCGGACGGTATGGGCAGCGGAGTTAAGGCGAATATTCTATCTACATTGACTTCAAAGATAATTTCTACAATGATAACGGAAAACATGAGCGTAGATGATTGTGTTAAAACCATAGCGGCTACATTGCCTGTATGCAAGGTTCGCGGAGTTGCTTATTCCACATTTACGATAATGAGATTTATAAACAACACCGAAGCGGAAATTATACAATTTGATAACCCTATGGTAATTCTTCTGCGCGGCGGTAAGCATTACGACTATCCGATAACCGAACGCATAATAGACGGCAAAAGGATTTATGAGTCTAAAATTACGCTTGAACTCGATGATGTTTTTATAGCCATGAGCGACGGCGCAATATATGCCGGCGCGGAAACCGTGTTAAATTACGGATGGCAAAGGGATGACATAATTGCATACGCCGAGTCGCGTTATAACTATAGGCAGACGGCAAAAATAATTGCTGCGGACATAGCCGATGAATGCAATCGGCTGTATGATTTTAAGCCGGGTGATGATACAACCGTCTGCGCGGTGCAAATACGAAAACGAAAAAGCTGTAACCTGTGCTTCGGACCTCCCGAAAATCCGGAGTACGATGATGAAATGATGTCGCAGTTTTTCTCAAAAGAGGGAAGACATATAGTATGCGGGGGAACAACCTCAAAAATAGCAGCGCGTTTCTTGGGCAAAGAAATTGAGACATCTATTGCAAGCTGTGACTGCCTTTCGGTTCCGCCTACCTCAAAAATAGATGGTGTGGATTTAGTGACAGAGGGAGTTATTACTGTCGGAAAAGTGCTTGAGTACGCAAAAAATTATTTACAGGACAACTCTCTCTTTGAAAAATGGGGAAAGCAAACCGATGGCGCCAGCGAGACAGCCAAGCTTTTGTTCCGCGAGGCAACCGATATAAATATATTTTTCGGAAGAGCGCGTAACACGGCGCATCAGGATGTATCACCGGATATTGCGTTTTTTATAAAAGAAAAAATTATAGAGGAATTAAAACAGTGCCTCGAAGAGATGGGTAAAACAGTAACAATAAATTATTATTAACATATGGAGGATCTTATGAATACGGAAAACAAACCTGTTTTAAAAAAATTTGATACAAAGGTTCAGTATTTAAAATATAAAGTACTGCGTGAGGTCGCAAGACATACATATGAAGATACATTAACCGGCAGCTTTAACGATATTGCAAAGCAAATCGTAAAGGATAAAGCAACAATGAGATGCTGTATTTACAAGGAAAGAGCAATTGTCGGCGAGCGTATAGGTATGGCAGGCGGCGGACATAAGAATATTGACAACATAATCGAGGTTATGGATATTGCCTGCGACGAGTGTCCTATGGACGGATATGAAGTAACACACATGTGCCGCGGTTGTCTCGCGCATAGGTGTGAGGATGTTTGTAAACGCGGAGCAATCAGCTTTGATGAAAATCAGAAGGCGCATATAGATAAAGATAAATGTGTAAACTGCGGTATGTGCGCGAAGGTTTGCCCCTACAGCGCAATAATAAATTTTGAACGTCCGTGCGTAAAGGCTTGTAAGGTTAAGGCAATCAGTATGAACGAAGAACACGCCGCGCAGATTGATATAAACAAGTGTATAAACTGCGGAGCGTGTGTATATCAATGCCCTTGGGGCGCGATAACCGATAAGTCTTACATAACCGAGGTCGTAAAGCTGCTGAAACAATATGCAAACAATTCCGAAAGAAAGCTGTATGCGGTAATTGCCCCCTCAATTTCGGGTCAGTTTTCGTATACAAATATAAAGCTGGGTCAGGTTGTCACCGGAATAAAAAAGCTGGGCTTTGACGAGGTCGTTGAGGCAGCGTTGGGTGCGGATATAGTTGCGTATAACGAGGCAAAGGAGCTGGCTGAAAAAGGCTTTCTTACAAGCTCATGTTGTCCCGCTTTCGTTTCTTTCGTAGAAAAGAACTTTCCCACGCTTAAAGACAATATATCTCACAATCCATCACCAATGGCGGCGATTTCAAAGCTTATAAAGGAAAAGGATCCAACCGCAATTGTGGTGTTTATAGGTCCATGCACCGCAAAGAAAAATGAAATCAAAAAAGAGACAATTAAACCTTATGTTGACAGCGCATTAACCTTTGAGGAACTGCAGGCGTTGTTTGATGCGCGTGAGATTGAACTGAGCGAACTTGAAGAAACCGAGGTTGACAATGCGTCTATATACGGAGGAGCTTCATATTTCGGCAGAATATTTGCGCGCTGCGGCGGTCTTGCCGAAGCCGTTAAAGAAGCGTTAAAAGAACAGGGCAGAGAAGACTTTGAGCTTAACGCGGTATCCTGTGACGGTATTGAGGAATGTAAAACGGCTTTACTTAAAGCATCAAGAGGTATCGGAAATATTAATTTTATTGAGGGCATGGCATGTGTCGGCGGATGTATAGGCGGAGCCGGATGCTTGACGCACAGCCTTAAAAATAAAATCGAGGTGGATAAGTTCAGTAAACAATCCAAGGAAAAGAGTATCGAGAGCGCAATTAAAAACCTATGATTAAAAAAATATAATTTACACCTTAAAAATATGTTAAATATAAAATACACCTTGACAAAAATACATATTTGCTTTATAATGCAAGTGTAGTTCAAATTGATTAATTTTATAATAGAGAGGTGAATACAATGGCTTATCATATCAGTGAAGATTGCATCAAGTGTGGTCTTTGCGCAAGCGAATGTCCTGTTTCCTGCATTTCTGAGGGTGATGCAACCTATGTAATAAATGCTGATGAATGCATAGAGTGCGGTAACTGTGCAAATGTCTGTCCGGTTGACGCTCCATCCGCGTAATTTAGCTTTTGTACATTAGGCTGTCGCGTATGCGGCAGCCTGTTATTTTATATTTTTCCTTTTATTCTTTTTAGTTTTAAAGGGTAAATTTTTTTCAAGAAACCCCGCGGTATTTTTAAGCTCTCCCTTTTGTGCCGACACTATAAAACGACGCTTGAAAACAAGAAATTCCTCTAAATCCATTAATAAGTGATACAGCTTTGCTCTATTCTCGAATTCCTCGCGAGTTTTAGGAAGTTCCTCCCTCTTCATACCGTCAAAAATCATTTTTAACCGTTCCATCTGCTTTATCGGATCATTCATTTCGGTAACAAAATTTTTAAGATATAAAATATAATCCGCCACTATCTCAGCCTGCTTGGGCATCTCACGTATACTCTTCAATTCATAATGCAGATTGTGCAGAACATCAAGCTGTTTTATTCTCATTTCAAAATAATCTATATAATATCCGGGCTGCGAGCTAAACGTGTTATTCTGATATTCATGAGCCAAGCTCACACCCTCCTCAAGCTCATTTTCCAGCTGCTTTATATCATCCCAAACATTTCCGTTTACAGGCGTATCCTGTAAATAACAGGCGATTTTTCCCAAAATTCCGGTAAGAGCCGCCTCTGTTGAAGCCACCAAATTAATTATAACCCGTTTTTGGTTGCTGTTATCATGAAATAGATTTAATATTACCGCAATTGAAATGCCAAGTATAACAATCGAAAACTCATTTAAAATAAATTGCGGAGTAAAATTGTCGGTTGTGAGAAAATGTGTACATATTACGGCATTTACGGATAACGCGGCGCGCCAGCCGAAAACCTCAAGCATGATACACATAACACCCATAAATAATCCGTATGCCGCCCAATCTCCTATAGGTATATGTTCAAAGAATACATATGAAAGCGCTACTGTTATAAAAAATGTGATAATTCTGACAACGGAAAGCTTCAGTGTTTCCCACTTTGTGGTAAGTATTGTAAGCATTGCGACAGAACCTGCCGATGAGGCAAATTCCAAATTGAGCAAAGTTGCGATGTACATTGCTGCACAGCTGCCAACCGCTATTTTTACAGCGGCTAATATATTTTTTCTTATACGTGCGTTTATATCCATAATATCACCCGCCAAATACAAATAATAATATAATATTATTTTAACATATATTATATAAATAATAAAGAAATTTTTTATTATTAATTTAGGGGGTTATAATTTAGTATTAAATTGTAATACTTTTGTATTTGAAATTTATTGTAAAATAGTGTATAATGTTTAGACGGAATTACATTTTCTTTTGGAGGAATGAAGATGCAGCTTTTTCATAATTCACATGATACAGCTTACAGAATGCCGTTCGGCGCTGTTCCAACGGACAGCCGTGTATTACTTAGCCTTAAAGTAATATCTGACAAAAAGCCCGACAGTGTTAAGGCAAGGCTTTGGATAGATGATAAAGAGGTTATTTACGATATGACCCAAAAGATAAAATCAGATAAATTATCACCCTCCCCCGATATAAGCCTTGATAGATATAATGATAATAATATAATATATACCGCCGAAATTCCGACTCCCAAGACAGGACAGCTGATATGGTATTACTTTATTGTCGAAACCGATGAAAATATTGTATACTACACAAATAATAACGAGAGCTTGGGAGGAGTCGGTCAAACTCTTACAGAGCCTAAAAATCTCAGCTATCAGATAACTGTATATGATAAGGATTATAAAACTCCCGACTGGTTTAAGGGCAGAATAATGTATCAAATCTTCACCGACAGATTTTTTGGCGACCACAGCGATACGAACGGTGAAATTCCAAAAAAACGTAATGAATATATTATACACAATGATTGGTACGAGCCGATTTCGTTTAATTCACATCCATATGAAATGGGACCCGCTTGTAATGATTTCTACGGCGGAAACTTTAAGGGAATAATTAAAAAACTTGATTATTTAAAAAGTTTGGGAGTAGGCGTTATTTATTTAAATCCCATATTCGATGCATACTCAAATCATAAATATGACACAGCCGACTACATGAATGCCGATCCGATGTTCGGAACCAATGAGGACTTTACACAGCTTTGTGAGGAAGCCGAAAAAAGAGATATAAGAATAATTTTAGACGGTGTTTTCAGTCATACCGGAGCGGACAGCATATATTTTAATAAATACGGAAGTTACGGCGACAATGTCGGCGCATATAAAAATCCAAACAGTGAGTACAGGGAATGGTACCAATTTACGGATTATCCCAAATATAATAGCTGGTGGGGCAGTACAAATCTTCCTAATGTAAATGAAATGACACCGTCATATCTTGATTATATTTTAAGGAATGAAAATTCTGTTATAAAAACATGGTTAAAGCGCGGCGCTTACGGTTGGAGATTGGATGTAGCGGATGAACTACCGGATGAATTTATACAAATATTGAGAAAAGAAGCAAAGAAACAAAATTCAGATGCCGTTGTAATAGGTGAAGTATGGGAGGATGCCTCAAATAAGATTTCATACGACATACCGCGTAAATATTTATTCGGTAAAGAATTGGATTCCGTAATGAACTATCCCTTTAAGGATAATATGATTTCATTTTTGCTCGGAGGCATTGATGCGCAAAGACTTAATGCTCAGTTTATGTCTATATTCGAAAATTATCCCAAAGAGACTGTTCATTCACTGATGAATATTGTCGGTACTCATGATACAATGCGTATAAAGACGGTGCTTGGCGGTCTTTCAAGCGATTGCGGAACCCAAAAGCTTACCTCGGGATATGAAGAGCTTGCAACCTATAGATTAAAGCTTTTATCATTTGTACAAATGACATTTGTAGGTGTTCCATGTATATATTACGGTGATGAGGTAGGTATGCAGGGGAGCAAGGATCCTTTTAACAGAGGAACATACCCATGGAGAGCCGTTGATCCGGATTTAAGGCAGTGGTACGTTGATTTGGGAACACTCAGAAACAATAATGTATGTCTTAAAACCGGACGCTACAAAACTTTGTACGCCTCAGGAGATCTGTTTGTCTACACAAGATATACATGCGATGGTACCGATTCATTTGGAAATAAAGCAGAAAACAAACTGGCAGTATGTGCAATAAACCGAAGCTTTGAACCAAATCATATAAATATTGATTTATCGGAACTTGGAGAGTTCTCATTGTTTTTACATGGTATTAAAGATCCCGATATAATATCGTGCGAAAATAATACGGTTGAAATAAACCTTAAACCTCTCGGCTGCGAATTTTATATAAGCACAAATAAATTTTAATACAAAAACACCGGCGTGACCGGTGTTTTTAATTAAAATATTCTTTAATAAAAAAATCAAGTACCTATTACACCACTAAGATTCTGTAATGGCACTCAATATGGCGCGCCAGGAGGGATTCGAACCCCCGACCTAACGGTTCGTAGCCGTTCACTCTATCCAGCTGAGCTACTGGCGCATACCTAATCTCGAACTTGTTAATTATATCATTTTTTATCATATAAATCAAGTTTTTTATATAAATTTTTAATTTTAAATTTTACACAATTATTTATTTAAAATTAACCTAATGTTCATTAATTATTAACAAAAAAGTGTTATCATACCATTGTACAAGAAATTGTATTATGAAAACAGCTTTTCATAATAAGGATAAGCAACTACGAATATAATTTTTTATGAAAGGAGTGTGTTTTATGCCATGTAACGTAGAAAGCGGTAATATTACTTTATTGCTTACAATTTTAACAGGCGCAGAGCAATCGGAAATTGAAAAAATGTTAATGAACGGTACAAGACCTGCTGAAGTTGCTAAATATTATGGAAAGTATGATGAATTTAATTTATTTTTAAAGAAAAATATTGCTTTAAAGCTGCAAACATTGATTGACAATAATGAAATTTCCGTAAAAGATGCAAATCAAATTTTTAATCAGATAAATAATTATTAATTTTATATAAAAATATTAGTTGGAGATTAACGTGAATAAGATTAATTATCAAAAAGAACTTGATAGTATAATAAATAATTTAAATAAAAAAACTACATTATTGCTACATAGCTGCTGCGCTCCTTGCAGCAGCTATGTTTTAAAATATTTAAGTGAATATTTTGATATTACTGTGTTATATTATAACCCTAATATAACCGATAAAAATGAATATTTAAAACGCAAGAATGAACAGTTACGTCTTATAAAAGAAATGCCCGCAAAAAATTCAATCGGTGTAATGGACTGCGACTATGAACCTGATAAGTTTTTTGAAATTTCTAAGGGACTTGAAAATTGTAAAGAGGGAGGTATAAGATGCTTTAAATGCTATGAGCTGCGCCTTAATAAAACCGCTTTTCTGGCAAAAGAAAATAATTTTGATTATTTTTGTACAACGCTTACAATAAGTCCTCTTAAAAATGCGGAACAAATAAATAAAATCGGCAATATGCTTGCGGAAAAATATTCTGTTAAATTTCTTCCGTCCGATTTTAAAAAAAGAGAAGGCTTTAAACAGTCAATTGAGTTATCAAAAATATATAATTTATATAGGCAAAATTACTGCGGCTGTATATATTCCAAAAATACTTTTTCATAAAACTACGTTTTAAGAGTTTCATACAATAACGTTTCATATGAAACAAAATAAGACATAAAACGACCGCATGGTCTTTATGACACATGCGGTCTTAATATTTTATTTAATTTTATTCGGATTTTATAATTGATTCACCGCCCATATAAGGACGAAGTATTTCAGGTATAGTTACGCTTCCATCCTCGTTCTGATAATTTTCAAGTATTGCCGCGGTTGTCCTGCCGATAGCTACTCCGCTGCCGTTTAATGTATGGACAAACTGTGCTTTTTCTTTTGGTGAATTTTTATATTTTATATTTGCGCGTCTCGCTTGAAAGTCTTCAAAATTTGAGCATGAAGAAATTTCAACATACCTGTCATAGCTTGGCATCCAAACTTCAATATCATATTTCATTGCCGCCGTAAAGCCTAAATCACCTATACAAATTTTAACAACTCTGTACGGTAAATTTAATTTTTGAAGTACAAGCTCCGCCTCTGCTGTAAGATCCTCAAGTTCACGGTATGAATTTTCGGGCTTTGTAAATTTTACGAGTTCAACCTTATTGAATTGGTGCTGTCTTATAAGACCTCTGGTATCTCGTCCGGCGCTGCCCGCTTCCGCCCTAAAGCAAGCGGTATAAGCGCAATATTTAATAGGAAGATCATCACCATTTAATATCTCATCTCTGTGCATGTTTGTAACCGGTACCTCAGCAGTGGGAACCAAAAAATAGTCGGTATTTGCTACCTTAAATGCGTCCTCCTCAAATTTAGGAAGCTGTCCTGTTCCAATCATACTGTTTCTGTGAACCATAAATGGAGGAAAAATTTCCTCATATCCATTGCTTGTATGAGTATCAAGAAAAAAATTAGTAATAGCTCTTTCAAGCCTTGCACCCGCTTTTTTGTACACATGAAATCTTGCACCGGTTATTTTTGCGGCAGTTTCCGGATCGAGTATACCTAAATTTTTACCTATATCCCAATGCGCCTTAGGCTCAAAATTAAATTTTGTCGGCTCCATGAAATGTCTGATTTCAACATTATCTTCATCTGTATCACCGTCCGGAACGGTTTCGTTCGGAATATTTGGAATAGTATACATAATGCTTTGTATTTTCTCATCCAATTCCCTTACCTTTTCATCCGCTTCTTTTATACTATCGGAAAGCTCTTTCATCTGAGCAAATATTTCTGTTGTGTCCTTACCTTCTTTTTTAAATTGCGGTATCTGCTTTGACACAGCATTTTGCTGCGCCTTTTTTTGCTCCGCTTCAAATAAAAGTCCGCGCCTTTCATTATCAAGTTCCAAAAGACCGTCAATATCTACATTCTCTTTTCTACGTGATAAAGCCTTTTTTACTCTTTCAGTTTCATTTCTTATCAATTTAATGTCCAACATTTTAAAATCCTCCAAAAATTATCTTATGTCTTAATATTTAAGCTTATTCTATTCCGGCAAGCTTGCATAAAGCTCCGAAATATGCTGTTTTATTTTCATCAAATCCCGATATGTCCATGTTACGCAGTATTTTTGA
The DNA here is from genome assembly GCA_964442605.1 of uncultured Oscillospiraceae bacterium. Classification (GTDB taxonomy): domain Bacteria; phylum Bacillota; class Clostridia; order Monoglobales; family Monoglobaceae; genus Monoglobus. Next base: position 38,687 of record CAYTZR010000001.1, on the reverse strand, counting down.
GGCTCCTTCCAAATCATTGGATACTATCAAATTCCATGCCTCTGTCATACTGCTTAAATCTTCCAAATATTCGTTATATTCATTAATTGTTTCATCATTCGTCTCTTTTTCCTTTGTTAACTTATAATTTTCTTCTTTTAAATTTACAAGCTCATTTTGTATACTTTCATTTGTACGTTCTGTTTCAATTATTCTGTTATCTATTTCTTCCTCACGATTATCAGCCAAAGCCGCAAAAATTATCAGAATTATCACACATATAATCATTATCAATCCATAATTTAATATGTTGCTTTTTTTCTTATTTTGCTTAGAAATTTGTTTTGAATTTTGTGTTGAGCTCTTTTCACTCAAAATTTACACCTTCCCTGAAAAATTAAAAAATTATTTAAAACTTAAAAAAATAGGTCTAAAATCAATTTTATTCTTTTTTAATATTTTTCTATTAATACATACTGAAATATTGAAATTATACCTGTTTTTTTAGGTGTTCTCTTTTTTTAAAAATACGATATTTTGAATATATTTATTTTTTTAATTCAAATAATATTCTTTCCAAGTCATCCTTTGAATAATACTCAATCTCAATTTTGCCCTTGTTTGCACCCTCGGTTATTTTAACCTTTGTTCCAAAACGTGATGTCAAATCATTTTCAACCTCTGAAAAATATTTTTTCATCATTCCCGACACCTTTTTTATCGGCTGCTTAGGCTTTGATAAATCAGAAACTATCTTTTCAGCCTGTCTTACATTTAAGCCGTTTTTTATAATTAATTCCGCAATTTCCAGCTGTTTTTCCGGATTTGTTATTCCCAATATTGTTCTGGCATGTCCCTGGCTTAGCTTACTGTCTATTACAAGCTTTTTAACAGACTCGCTCAAATTATTCAGACGCAGAGAATTGGCTACAGCGCTGCGGCTTTTTCCAACACGCTCGGCAACCTCTTCCTGGGTCAAGCTAAAGGTATCCATAAGATTTTTATAACCCTCGGCTTCCTCTATGGGATTTAAATTTTCACGCTGCAAATTTTCGATTAAAGCTATCTCCAATACCGAATTGTTTTCAAGCTGCTTAACTATGCAAGGTACTTCCTTCAAACCTGCCATTTTTGCGGCTCTCCAGCGTCTTTCACCGGCTACAATCAAGTATGTACCGTTCAAATTTTGCTTCACCAAAATAGGCTGCACAATACCATGTTTCTTAATCGAATTGCTGAGTATTTCAAGCTTTTCTTTATCAAAGCTCTTTCTGGGCTGATTTTTATTTGGTTCAATATCTCTTATTTTTATAAGCTTTATATTATCATTATTTGAATTTTCATCATTAATTTCACTTAATAAATCAAAATCATCATTTTCAATATTTTCGTCAATATTCGAAAACAGAGCGTTTATACCTTTTCCCAAAGCTTTTTTACTTCTTGAAGCCATCTTTTCACATCCTTTAAAATGTTTCATATGAAACATTATTTATTTTTTCTTATTATTTCACCTGCAAGCTTTTTATAACATTCAGCACCTTTTGAATTTTTATCGTAATATATTATAGGCATTCCATAGCTTGGAGCTTCGGACAAACGTACATTTCTGGGTATAATGGTTTTAAAAACAGTTGATGAAAAATATTTTTTTACTTCCTCAACCACCTGAACAGATAAATTTGTTCTGCTGTCAAACATCGTCAATAAAACACCTTCGATACTTAAATTTTTATTAAGACTTTTCTTTACTCGTTTTATGGTTTTTGTAAGCTGAGATAATCCCTCCAAGGCATAATATTCACATTGAATAGGCATTATAACACTGTCACAGGCGGAAAAAGCATTCAAAGTAATCAGTCCCAAGGACGGCGGACAATCAATTATAATGAAATCAAAATCATCTTTAATTTTATAAATTTGATTTTTTAGCTTAAATTCCCGATTATCCTCATTACTTAATTCCAAATCGGCACCAGCTAAATTTAAATCTCCGGAACATAAATAAAGATTTTTAAATTTGGTTTTTATTATAACATCGGTAATATCTGTATCACCAACAATAAAATCATAGCTCGTATATTCCGCTTCTTCATAATTTATTCCAACGCCGCCGGTAGCATTAGCCTGAGGATCTGTATCAATAAGCAAAACTTTTTTATTTTTAGTTCCCAAACAGGCGCTTATATTTATTGCAGTAGTTGTCTTTCCCACACCGCCCTTTTGATTTGCTATAGCTATTACTTTTCCCATAAATATGTACCGTCCTTTTTTTCTAATATAATTATAACATATTTATTGACTTTTTCAATAGTTTTTATTTAAAAATAATGTCGTTTTAAAAATGTTTCACATGAAACATTTATATAAAAAATAATTTATTATATTTTTTTATTTATACTGTCGGAAAATTTTTTCAATGCTTTATATCTGTGACTTATTTTATTTTTTTCTTCTATTTCTAGCCCTGCCAGGGTACAATTAAATTCCGGATAATAAAAAATCGGATCATAACCAAATCCCGATTTGCCAAATCTTTTATCTGTAATAAATCCGGAACATTCACCCCTGAAAAATTTTGGCTTTTCATTACTTTCAATAAATGCTATAACGCAAACAAATTTAGCTTTTCTTTTTTCAAAGCTTACTCCGTCAAGTTCCTTTAACAATTTATTTATATTATCATTATCGCTCGCGTTTTTTCCGGCAAATCTCGCGGTATATATTCCGGGCGCACCGTCTAAATAATCAACACATAATCCGCTATCATCGGCAATAGTGGGCATTTTAATTAAATTATAAACCTGAATTGCCTTTTTTGCGGCGTTTTCTTCAAATGTTTTTCCATCTTCTTTTATTTCAAAATTTTCAAGCCCAACCTCGCTCATTGTTTTTATTTCATAATCTTCTCCCAGTATTTGTTTTATTTCTTCTGCCTTATGTTTATTTTTACTTGCCAAAATATATGTTTTCATAAAAATCTCCCTATTCCAAATTATTCGCTAATTCCGCTATTATATCAATTTCAAGCTTTTCACCGCGTATTTTTTCGTTTAAACCCATTTTATTTAAAACATCTATAATTCTGCCTTTATCATAATTTATAAAAGGACTTTGCGATAAGGAATTTACTAAGGTTTTTCTTCTTTGTGAAAAAATTGATTTAACTATTTTAAAAAATTTTTCTTTATTATTTACACAATAAGGAGAATTTTCATAAACATCAAGCTTAATAACTGTTGATGTAACCTTAGGCTGCGGCACAAAACAATGAGGCGGTACAGTACATATAATTTCAGGCTTTGAATAATATTTAACAGCTACTGTCAAAGCTCCGTAATCCTTTGAACCTGCATTTGCGATCATACGCGAAGCTACCTCTTTTTGAATCATCAATGTCATCGAATTGACATTAAAATCATTTTCAAAAAGATTCATAATAATAGGTGTGGTTATATAATACGGAAGATTGGCAACTACCGTAAAGCTTTCATTGTCAAAGCTTGAGGCAATCAATTCCTTTAAATCAGCCTTCATAATATCCTGATTTATAAGAGTAAAATTATCAAAACCACTCATTACATAATTTAAGACAGGTATAATTCTCTTATCAATTTCCACTGCGACTACATTTTTTGCAACTTTACACAATTCATGTGTAAGTGTACCGGCGCCGGGACCAATTTCTAAAATATTTGAATTTTCATTAATTTTAGAATTTTTAACTATTTTTTCTAAAATATTTTTATCTATAAGAAAATTCTGCCCGAGATTTTTTGAAAAGGAAAAGTTAAATTCGGAAAGAATATGCATTAATTCCGATTTATTGGATAAATTCATAGAATAATACCTCATCAATATTTTTTATGATTATATCATAAAAAATTATAAGATACAATATAAATAATTTAAATTAAAAAATAAATTTACTATATAAATTTATAAATTTGGAAAAAATGCTTGACAATAAATAAATGTGGTGCTATAATAAAAAAGCTGTGTGAAGATTACGCCGGAGTGGCGGAACTGGCAGACGCCCGGGACTTAAAATCCCGTGGGATTAATTTCCCGTACCGGTTCGATTCCGGTCTCCGGCACCATACGGCAAAGCATATATCGCGGGGTGGAGCAGTTTGGTAGCTCGTCGGGCTCATAACCCGAAGGTCGTTGGTTCAAATCCGGCCCCCGCAACCATTTTAAAAACCCTGTAGCCAAGGCGGTTACAGGGTTTTATTAATACTTATTTATAATTATTATTAATAATTATAAATATATATATTATTATTGGTGATGTTGTTGTTGATATGGTGGGAAATGTATATAACCCTTTTAAAACATTATTTTAACTTATTTTTAAGGTGTTAATAATGTGTTTGTAAATGTTTTGAAATATTAACATTTTATACTTTTCAATTTTATTAAAAATTTTATACACAAGTTACACACAGTTTACAAATATTATAAATGTGTATAATTATTAAACTTTAATTTCTCTTAAATAATCAATTAAAAGTATTAACATCCAAAGCATACCGAGCGAACCTAAAATAAAATACAGGTTTTTAATCAAATAAGAAAAGCTTATCATCGAAAACGGAATGATTAATATAAACATGATTATTGAAGCCGCTGCTCTTTTATAAATATTATTTATTTTAAAATATGACAGTATTCCGTAACCTTCGGAGACGGTCGTTGTAAATATTGAAAATATCAGACATAGTGAATATATATATTTAAAATTATTATTTATGTTTGCGGCAAGCTTTTGAAGAGGAAAGCTTTCGTACCATAATGAACCGAAGCTTTGACCTATTGCGAACCAAACCAAGAAAATAAGTATGCCTATAATTGTACCGGCAGCAAATGAGCTTAATAAAATTGTTCGTTTATCATGAATTGTTTTTGCTATAGGAGACAAAACCGATGCGGCGGTTAATGTATTGTAGCTTACATAACATATTGACAAAAAGATTATATTTCTGTCAGTTCCGATAATAATATTTGAAAATGTTGGGGAGTATATTTTGGTTAATATTGAAAATATGCATATAAATGTAATAATTAGTGTAATTATAGGAACAAGTATTATATTTATAACAGCAATTCCTTTTACATCGAATATAATAACAATAAAGCAGCTGACAGCGAGTATTATCGTTCCTATTATTTTCGGGGTATTTAATAAATTTTGTATCAATTCTCCGCAGGAAGAGAGCATAACAATAAGACCGCATACCAAATCAAAAAAAATAAGACACATGAAAAATCCCTGAAGCAGCTTTGAAAATGAAAATATTTGTTTTATATAATCGGAAATATTATAAAGTTCATATTTAACCGATTTTTTTAATATAATAAAGCATACAAATATAAAAAGAATTGTTGCAATAGCTATTCCTGTAAAATCATTATTGGAACAAAAATTAAAATATACGCAGATTTCTCTGCCGGATGCAAATCCGGCGCCTATAATAAGACCTATGTAAATAAAAATTATTTTAAGGTAGTTCATATTATCACCAACAATATTTTGTAATTTAAATGTATGTTATAACTATATATTGAGGACAAGTATTTTTATGTTCATTTTTTAAAAATTTTTTTAAAAAAAAGATTGACAAGCGTTTTAAAATGTGATATTATAATTACTGCCTCGGTGAAGAGGCTTTATTTGTGTTATGAATTTGAGGTGAAAGTTATGCAAACAAAAATTACATTGGCTTGTACTGAATGTAAGCAGAGAAATTATGATACTACAAAAAATAAACAGAACTGCCCTGACAGACTTGAGCTTAAGAAATATTGCAGATTTTGCAGAAAGCACACTGTGCATAGGGAAACAAAATAATTGAGGTGTAAAAAATGGAACAAACAAAATCTAATTTTTTTCAAAGAATTTTAAAGTACGTAAGAGAAGTAAAGTCTGAAATGAAAAAGGTGGTTTGGCCTACTTTTAAGAAGGTTAAACAGAATACTCTTATTGTTATACTTTACGTTTTTGTAGTAGGTATAGTGATTTGGGTTCTTGACGCGCTGTTTACGAAGGGTATGTCACTTATCATTAACAGATAGTAAGGTGATTTTTTATGTCAGACAAGAAAGAAGCAAAATGGTATGTTGCCCATACTTATTCCGGTTATGAAAATAAGGTTATGGACGATATTTTAAAGACTGTAGAAAATCGCGGAATGGAAGACATTATTCAGGATGTTAAAATTCCTATGGAAGAAGTTGTTGAAATCAAAGACAATAAGAAAAAGGTTTACGATCGTAAAATTTTTCCCAGCTACGTTATGATCAAGATGATTATGAATGATGAAAGCTGGTATATTGTCAGAAACTGCCGCGGTGTTACAGGATTTGTCGGTCCGGGTTCTAAGCCGGTCGCACTCACTAAGGAAGAAATTGAAAATATGGGTCTTGAACATACTACTATCAAGATTGATTACAGCGTCGGTGATAATATAAGAGTTAAATACGGCGCATTGGAAGGTTTCTTAGGTGTTATTACAGATATTAACTTAGACAAGAAAAAGGTTAAGGTTAAGATTTCAATGTTTGGCAGAGATACCGATGTTGAACTTGAGTTTAATCAAATTGAATCAATTGCATAATTATTTGTTACCCACACGGATAAATCCGTTTATATATACCGAATTTTTCGGCTGTGGGAGGGTACTTACCCGATAATACCACTAATGTGTACAAGGAGGTGTAAATCACAATGGCACAGAAAATCACAGGTTATATTAAGCTGCAAATTCCGGCAGGTAAGGCAACACCTGCACCACCGGTAGGTCCGGCTCTTGGTCAGCACGGTGTAAACATTATGGATTTTACAAAGCAGTTTAATGAAAAAACAAAGAATGATATGGGTACGATAATTCCTGTTGTTATAACGGTATATCAGGACAGATCATTCACATTTGTCACAAAAACTCCGCCGGCTCCGGTTCTTATTAAGAAGGCTTGCGGAATTGATAAGGCTTCCGGAGTTCCTAATAAACAAAAGGTTGCTCAGCTTAAGAAAGCTGATCTTCAGGCTATAGCTGAAAAGAAGATGCAGGATCTTAACGCAGCATCACTTGAAAGCGCAATGTCAATGATTGCCGGAACTGCCCGTTCAATGGGTATTACGGTTGAGGAGTAGTTTTAAAAATCCTGATTTAATTTATCATATAAAGTAAATCAGGTAAAGTAAAGTGGGAGGAATTTTAAATTCTGTATAACCACAGTAGGAGGATATATTATGAAGAAAGGCAAAAAGTATCAGGAAGCCGCAAAGCTTGTTGAAAGGGGTAAATTATATGACCCGGCTGACGCTCTTGCTTTAGTTTGTAAAACAGCAACAGCTAAGTTTGACGAAACTATTGAGCTTCATGTAAAACTCGGTGTTGACTCAAGACACGCTGATCAGCAGGTAAGAGGAGCGGTTGTGCTTCCTAACGGTACAGGTAAGGATGTAAAGGTTCTTGTTTTTGCGCGTGATGATAAGGCTGAGGCCGCAAAGGCTGCCGGAGCTGATTATGTAGGCGCTGAGGATATGACACAGAAAATTCAAACCGAAAATTGGTTTGATTTTGATGTAGCTATCGCGAGTCCCGATATGATGGGTGTTGTAGGTAGAATAGGAAGGATTCTCGGTCCTAAGGGTCTTATGCCTAATCCAAAAGCCGGAACGGTTACCCCTGATGTAGCAAAAGCGGTTGAAGAAGCTAAAGCAGGTAAAATTGAGTATAGGCTGGACAAGGCGAATATTATCCATTGTCCTATAGGAAAGGCTTCATTCGGTCCTGAAAAGCTCGGTGAAAACTTTAAGGTTTTGATAGGAGCGATTATAAAGGCTAAACCGGCGGCAGCAAAGGGTACTTATTTAAGATCCGTAACCATTGCTTCAACAATGGGTCCCGGTGTTAAGATTGCTGCAAATAAGTTAGAAAATTAAAAATATTGACAATCAATTATTTTTATGATAAAATACCGATTGTTGGTTTAATTTAATTCCGCAGACAGCAGGTGGCGATGCCGTAATTCCTGCCGAGGATGATATTTATTATTGTATAATGATGTCCCTCGTATGTTTGCGAGGGATTATTTATTGATTTTACTGATTTAAAGGAAGGAGGATATAAAATGCCAAGTGCAAAAGTTTTGGAAAACAAAAAAGCGTTGGTTGCAAAGCTCGCGGAAAGACTAAACGGAGCTCAAGCCGGTGTACTTGCTGATTACAGAGGTCTCACGGTTGAGCAGGATACAGAACTTAGATGCAAGCTGCGTGAAGCCAATGTTGAATATACTGTTTTAAAGAACAGTATTATCCGTTTTGCTGCTAAAGAGGTTGGTCTTGACGGTCTTAATGATATATTGGAGGGTCCTACCGCTATCGCGACAAGTACAGATGATGTTGTTTCTCCGGCGAAAGTTCTATGCAGCTTTGCTAAACAGAATGAATTGCTCGAGATTAAGGGTGGATTTGTAGATGGTGAAGTAATTTCGGTTGATGAGGTTAAAAAGTACGCTTCTATCCCTTCAAAGGAAGTACTCATTTCAAAAATGCTCGGTTCGCTGCAATCACCTATCAGCGCTCTTGCTCGTACTCTTCAGGCTATTGTTGATGAAGAAGCTACGCCGGGTGCGAAGAAAGAAGAAACTGCTCCCGCTGAGGAAACAGCTCCTGCGGAGGAGGATACTCCGGCAGAGACAACAGAAGCGGTAGAAGCCGCGGAGACGGCTCCTGCGGAAGAAACATCCGCTGCTGAATAAATGATTGTTTAAAATTAAGATTTAAAATTTTATAAAATGGAGGATATTAAAATGGCTGATATAACAAAAATTCTTGATGAAATCAAAGAACTTACACTTGTTGAAGTAAATGATCTGGTAAAGGCTTTAGAGGAAGAATTCGGCGTAAGCGCGGCTGCTCCCGTTATGGTTGCGGGCGGCGCTGCTGATGGCGGCGCTGCTGAGGCAGAGCAGACAGAATTTGATGTAATTCTTGCCGGCGTAGGCGCACAGAAGATTAAGGTTATCAAGGTTGTTCGTGAGATCACGGGACTTGGTCTTGCCGATGCTAAGGCTCTTGTTGATGGCGCTCCGAAGGCAGTTAAGGAAGCCGTTTCTAAAGATGAAGCGGAAGAAATCAAGACAAAGCTTGAAGAAGTTGGAGCTCAGGTTGAGCTTAAGTAATTTAAGTCATAACACAGCCGCTGTGTAAAGCAGCGGCTGATTGTTTTTTATATATTATTAACAAAAATAATTAAATATGGTATATTTATAAAAAGAATATATAAAAAGTGAGGGATTTATATGAAAACTAAAAATTTATTTTTATCTGTTGTTGTATTTTTGTTATTTTTATTGATTTTTTGTACTGTTGATGTTTCAAAGAATGTGACGTTTGCTCAAGCTTATGAGGCATCAAATAATGCTTTAAAAAATGTTTCGGTTTACTTTTCCGATGATCGTTTATACTACAATATAGAAAAAAATGATGGTTTTGAAGGAAATATCTATGCTGCTGTTTATGATAGCTCACAAAACCTTTGCGGTGTTGAGATAAATAAACTTGATGGCTATTTTGATAATTTGCTTTCGAACAATTTATATATATTTAAAACATTTATATGGAGTGATACACTACAGTCTGTTTGTGATCCGGTTCAAATTAAAGTATGTAACGGTTCTACGATACTTACGGGAATTGTTGTAGAAAATAATATTACAAATCTCGATAACGGTATTAATATTAATAATTCAGCTGAAAAAACAATTAATTTATATATAACGGATTATTCAGAAGCTGATGAAAAATATAAAACCGGCGATATTGTAAAATTATATTGTGATAATATTGACATTAAAGATTATTTGGGTTATGAAATAGATGCTGTTATCGATAATGATAATATTGTTTCGGCAGCTCTTACCGATGTTAATAAGACAGTATACTATACTCTGGATAAATATATTTCGCTTGATAAAGAAAATTCAATTATTCATTTTAAAGGTGATGCGGATGGCTCAGATACGGAGCTTTGCTTTGAATCTGATTGCAGTGTTGTATATAATGGAATAGGCGGCTACGCGTTAAGCGATGTATTTGACAAGATTGTTATGGCAGACTCTACCTACAGCGGCGATGTTACACTCGTTGATAACGACGATGTTTTAGGCTATGATGTAGTATTTATTAACGTTGCGGCTTCGGCTGTTGTTGATGAGCTTACAACAAGAGGCGTTGTAACATTTAAGAATGCTGTTGGCAACAGACTTGCTAACAACGTAGTTACAGTACTCGACTTCACAGATGAGGCTTCTTACATTAACATAACAAAGGACGGTGAGCCCTATGATTATACAGCTCTTACAGAGTGGGATGTTCTTTCTATCGTAGCCAACACCGCGGGTTACTATGATGTTGAAGTACTGAGCGGTGACAGCTCAAAGATTATCGGTACAGTTTCAGGTACGGCTTATTCCGACACATCTTCAGACGGTCTTTATTACACAATAGACGGTATCGACTATGACCTCGCAGAGGGCGCTTACCTGAACGGATCTCTCAGAGAAAATGCTTATGGTTCTTTTTATATTGATAAGTACGGTAAAATTGCCGCTTATATTAAAATAAAAGAGGATAATTACGCATATATTTTAAATGCTACCGCTGTATATCAAACATTTGGAAAAATTGATGTTATATTGCAGCTTCTTTGTAAGGACGGCACAATCCAATATTTTTCGCTTGATTCTACAGTAACGGTTTACAACCCGCCGAAGTCGATTTCTCCGACACTTGATGACTATGCGATATTCAAGTATGATGATTATGATGAATCTAAGCTTGATGAGGTTGTTGATGATTTTATAGGGCAGATTGTTGCGATAGAAACCACTGACAAATTGATTAATGTGATCACACTGCCTTGTCAGAAATATTCATCTGTTGATCCTCTCACAACTCTTTACGAGGTTAAGGCAGGAGCTTGGTCTTATGATGAGGATACAAAGGTAATCGCAATAGCTAACTCAAAGCAGTACATCACAGATGATACATTAGTATTCTTTGTAGGCGGCCCTAACGACACATTTGCTCCGAATACTTCCCCGGTATCATCATATGATACAAAAAATTGTTTTGTTTCTTCGGGTGCGGCGCTCAGCACAATGAGCGGTTCAAGTGCGGTTGCTTATACAAACTGCAGTTCAACAGGCGACATCGATGTTCTGGTTCTTTATAACACAGATATTGCTGCAAGCCCGAGTTCAGGTGTTGCTTATGTAACAGCTGTCGGCAACTCTTCTGTTGACGATACAAACGTTCTTTCGGTTTTACAATAAATTAAAAAGCGGTGAATTTTATGCTAAAAACACTTGTACTTGCTGAAAAGCCGTCGGTCGGACGCGAGCTTGCACGGGTTTTAAAATGCGGTAAAAAGGGTGATGGCTGTTTAATAGGAGAAAAATATATTGTTACATGGGCTCTCGGTCATTTGGTTACTCTTGCCGATCCCGAGGCTTATGGTGACGAATATAAGAAATGGAGTCTTGAAACTCTGCCTATGCTTCCGAAGCCTATGAAGCTTGAGGTGATAAAGCAAACCTCAAAGCAGTATAATTCTGTTAAACGGCTGCTGCGCGGCAGTGAAACGGGTTCGATAATTATTGCAACCGATGCCGGACGGGAGGGTGAATTGGTTGCGAGATGGATAATTGCCAAGTCGGGAGCCAAAAAGCCGATAAAGCGTCTATGGATTTCGTCACAGACTGACAGAGCGATAAAAGATGGACTCCAAAATCTAAAGGATGGCAGGGATTATCAGAATTTGTATATGGCTGCTCAGGCAAGAGCGGAGGCTGACTGGCTTGTGGGTCTTAATGTTACGCGCGCTCTGACCTGCAAATTTAACGCGCAGCTTTCCGCCGGACGTGTTCAAACGCCCACATTGGCAATGATCGTGCGGCGTGAAAATGAAATAAAAAAATTCATGCCTAAGGAATATTATACAATAGAGGCAGATTTGGGCAAGCTTTTTGTTTCGTGGCATGATGAAAGTGGCGCTTCAACATTTAATCGTGAATATGCGGAAAATATATCAAATACTATAAAGAATAAAAAATTTAAACTGACAAAGCTGAAAAGCTCTGATAAGCAAAAATATGCGCCCATGCTTTATGATTTAACCGAACTTCAGAGGGATGCCAACAAGCTTTACGGCTACTCACCAAAGCAAACGCTTAATATTATGCAAAAGCTGTATGAACAGCATAAGGCGTTGACATATCCCAGAACGGATTCAAGGTATTTGACAGATGATATTGTACCGACACTGACCGAACGCATAAGGGCGGTAACAAGAATTGAGGAATCGGCAAATGAGATACTTGGTAAAGGCTATAAAATAAATAAATCATGTGTTAATAATAAAAAGGTTTCCGATCATCATGCCATAATTCCGACAGAGCAGAGAGTGCCGATGATAAGTCTGTCAGCTGAGGAAAAGCATATATATTCTTTGGTGGTAAAAAGATTTTTAGCGTGCTTTATGCCGCCTTATAAATATAAACAGATTAATGCGGAGTTTGAGTGTAGTGATTATACCTTTACCGCGAGAGGAAAAGAAGAACGGCAAGCAGGATGGAAATCACTTTATACTGCCGATTATTCATTTGACGACGAGCAAGATGAACAATCTGAACAATTTGAACAATCTGAACAAAGAAAGCAGACAATTCCCGTACTTAAAGTAGGAGATGAGCTTAGCTGTAAAAATGTTTATATCAAAACGGGAAAAACAAAACCGCCCTCACGCTATACGGAAGCAACGCTTCTTTCGGCAATGGAAAACCCGTCTCGGTTTCTGAGCGACAAAAATATGAAAGAGTATTTGGGTGGCGGACTTGGTACTCCCGCTACCAGAGCGGACATTATAGAAAAGTTGTATTCTTCGTTCTATATTGAAAAACAGGGAAACAGCATGGTTCCCACTTCAAAAGGAATTCAGCTTATAGATTTGGTTCCGGCGGATTTGAAGGAACCGCTGATTACAGCAAGGTGGGAACGTGAGCTTGAGCTGATAGCAAGCGGCGCTGCGGACAAAAACAAATTTATATCGGATATAGAAAAATACACGTCCGATTTAGTTAAAATGGTCAAAAACAGCGACGCAAACTACAGACATGATAATATGACAAAAAAGATTTGCCCTGAATGTGGAGATTTTTTGCTTGAAGTCAACGGTAAAAAGGGCAAAATGCTGGTGTGTAGGAACAGAGAGTGCGGCTACAGGCGTTCAGTCAGTATAATAACAAACGCGCGTTGTCCCGAATGTCATAAAAAAATGGAACTGCGGGGAGAGGGAGAAAAAAAGAGCTTTTACTGCTCATGCGGCTATCGTGAAAAATATTCCGCGTTTAAGGAGCGGAAAAATCAAGGCGGTGCCTCAAAACGCGATGTGCAAAATTATCTGCGCAAGCAAAATAAAAACGAGGAAGCAAATAATCCTTTTGCCGCCGCGTTTGATAAGCTTGATTTGTAGAAAAAGGGCTGTATAATATTTACAGCCCTTTAATCAATATTTATCGCCCTTTATAAGGGTTCCTATTCCTGTTTTGGTGAATATTTCAAGAAGCAGACAGTGAGGAATGCGCCCGTCTATAATATGTACGCCGGAAACACCGGCATCTATCGCGTCACAGCAGCCCAAGACCTTCGGTATCATGCCGCCGCTTATTATTCCGTTGTCAATCATTTCGTATATTTCGTTTTTGTGAGCCTCGTAAATAACATTATCATCGTTATCCTTAAGTCCGTCAACATCGGTGAGAAGGACAAGCTTTTCCGCCTCAACTGCCATAGCAACCGCCGCTGCCACCGTGTCAGCGTTAATGTTATAGCTGTTTCCTTCATCGTCCGTACCTATCGGCGCTATAACCGGAATATATTGGTCTGATGACAGTAAGTCGATAATACAATTTTTTACGTGTACAATATCTCCCACATATCCAAGCTCCATTTCTTTGCCGTCTACGGTTGTATAATGCTTTTTACATTCGATAAAGCTCGCGTCAATACCGCTTATGCCGACTGCTCTTCCGCCTTTTACATTAAGCAGTGAAACTATCTCTTTATTTGTCTTTCCGATAAGAACTTGCTGCGCAATATCCATAGTTTGCTTGTCGGTGTATCTAAGACCGTTAATAAATTCACTCTGTATACCTGATTTGGTAAGAGCAGCTGAAATATCGGGACCGCCTCCGTGAACAACTATAGGCTTCAATCCGATATATTTAAGCAAAATAATATCATCCATAACAGAATTTTTCAATTCTTCGTTTATCATGGCGTTCCCGCCGTATTTTATAACTATAGTCTTTCCTTCGAATTTTTGCATATACGGCAGGGCCTCGATTAATATACCCGCGCGTTCTATGAGATTCTGCATTTTATGCATTGTAAATCAGTTCCTTTCGATTTAATATGGCTAATTAATAGGGCTGAAAGCCCATTTTGCGCGTTTACAAATACAGTCCCGCGTTGTCAAGTCCGGTTTTTTCGTCCAAAGCAAAGAGTAAATTCATGTTTTGTATGGCCTGTCCCGCCGCACCCTTAACAAGATTGTCAATGCATGAAACAACAACCGCGCGTCCCAGCCTTTCATCTATAACAATGCCGATACCCGCGTAGTTTGAACCGGCAACGTGCTTAATTTCAGGAAGAGCGCCTACATCGTATACTCTTATAAAATGTTCTCCCTTATAAAATTCCTTATATAACGAAACAGCCTCATCAGTTGACATTGATTTATTCAAATCAGCGTAGCAGGTTGCCAAAATTCCTCTCTGCATCGGAATAAGATGCGGCGTAAAGGATAATTTAATATCCTCGCCCGCAAGCAATGACAGCTCTTGTTCAATTTCCGAGGTGTGTCTGTGAGTCGCAATCTTGTACGCTTTGACAGATTCGTTTACTTCACAGTATATATTTGGCAGGGATGCGCTTCTGCCGGCTCCGGTAACACCGGATTTCGCGTCCACAATCAGACTTTTTAAATTAACGGATTTTGAAGCGACAAGTGGTGCCAGTCCAAGTATCGAACAGGTTGTGTAGCAGCCGGGGTTACCAACAAGTCTGTGCTTTGAAATTTCATCTCTGTGCAGCTCGCACAAGCCGTATACCGATTGTTCAAGGATTTCCGGCGCGGAATGAGGTTCACCGTACCATTCCTCATAAACCTTTGGGTCGTTATATCTGAAATCTCCGCTTAAATCTATTATTTTGATACCCTTTTCAAAAAGAGAGGGAATAACGGTTTTTGAAGCGCCGTGAGGCAGTGCGGTAAACACTATATCGCAGCTTTGCGCAATATCATCAATATCAAGAGAGCAACATTCAAGGTCGCATATACCTTTAAGATTTTGGTAGACATCCGAAATTTTACGTCCGACAAAACTCTGTGAAACAACGCGGACAAGCTTGGCATTCGGGTGAGATGTGAGCAATCTTACAACCTCAATACCCGCGTAACCCGTCGCGCCCAATACTCCAACCCTAATCATTATATCAACCCCATTTTAATTTTTTAATATTAAACACAGACTATTATACTATCAAAGACAAAATATATCAAGCTAAAGGATAAAATTTGTATATTATTGCCTAAAAAATTTTGAGTGTAAAAATTTGCTATGCAAATTGCCTAAAATCTTAATTCTAATTTTGGTTAAATAATCTCTTTTTTTCTTTAAATATTTATGTTAGAATATACTTGTAGTTCAATTTGACTATTATTGGTATAGAAAAATATAATTAGGAGGTCATGTTTAAAATGGCAAATTTAAGTCTTAGAGGAATTTACAAAACATATGCGGGTGGTTTCACAGCTGTTAAGGATTTCAATCTGGAGATTGAAGACAAGGAATTCATAATCTTTGTTGGTCCTTCCGGCTGTGGTAAGTCAACAACACTGAGAATGATTGCCGGTCTTGAGGAAATTACCGAGGGTGAGTTGTACATAGGCGACAAGCTGATGAACGATGTTGTACCTAAGGACAGAGATATAGCAATGGTTTTCCAGAACTATGCTCTTTATCCGCATATGACGGTATACGAAAATATGGCGTTTGGTTTAAAGCTCAGGAAAGTTCCTAAGGACGAAATCAAAAAGAAGGTTATCGAAGCGGCTCAGATTTTGGGTATTGAGCATCTTCTTGACAGAAAGCCTAAGGCTTTGTCAGGCGGTCAGAGACAGCGTGTTGCTCTTGGTCGTGCTATCGTTCGTACACCTAAGGTATTCTTGATGGATGAGCCTCTTTCAAACCTCGATGCTAAGTTGAGAGTTCAGATGAGAACAGAAATCGGTAAGCTCCACAAGAAGCTGCAGACAACATTTATTTATGTAACCCATGACCAGACAGAAGCTATGACAATGGGTACAAGAATTGTTGTTATGAAGGACGGTATTATTCAGCAGGTTGATTCACCGCAGAACCTCTATATGTACCCTTGCAATACATTCGTTGCCGGATTTATCGGTTCGCCTCAGATGAACTTCCTGAACGTTACTGTTGATTGTTCAGACAAAGGTACATACTTAAAGTCAGGTAACTTCTCGATTAAGCTTCCTGAGGGTAAGGGTAACAGAGCAGAAATTAAGAAGTACAACGGCAAGGAAGTTGTTATGGGTATCAGACCTGAGGATATATATGATGATCAGGCTCATATTACGAGCGATCCCGCATGCTGCTCTAAGGTTCACATTGACTTGGCTGAAATGATGGGCGCGGAGACATATCTGTATTTTGAGATCGCCGGTAAGGACTTTACCGCAAGAGTTGATCCTCGTTCAACAGCAAAGCACAACGATGATATTACCGTATTCCTTGATTCTAACAAAATCCATTTGTTTGATAAGGACACAGAAAATATTATCGCTCACTAATAATTAATAAGAGCTTAATTTTAGCGGTCAGATTTCGGTCTGACCGCTTTTTATCCATATAACAGCTCCGGGATGAAGCTCTTTTAATATCTCAATCATTATTTTTTCTTCAACGGAAATACAGCCGTGAGTGTAATCATTATCTGAGCAGTGGAGAAAAATTCCCGATCCCAGCCCCGGAACACAGCTTTTATTATACCCTATCACCGCACCGTAGCGATATTCTTTTTCGTTTTCTATCATGTGCTCGCCGCCGGAAAAATCCGGTGTTATTTTGTCTGTTTCGATTATCTTACCGTAATATTTTGAATGTGTATCATCAATTAGGTAAGTGTTCGGTGTTATCATTATATATTTCAGCGCAGTGCCGGGATTATCAAAAATACCGAAGGCTCGGGTTATATCAAATTTCCCGAGTGGGGTTGACATATCGCCTTCCGTCTTGTTTTTTGTCATACCGTTTTTGCCGATATAGCACGTTGCACTCAGCTTTTTCTTAAATAAGCCGTTTACTTTTTTATATAGAGTTAACAGATATGTGCCGTTTCCGGTAACTGTTATAAGCTCTGTCATGTGGTTGCCTCCTATTTAATTGGTTTTGTTCATAATTTATGTCTTGAATATGTAATTTTATTATGATAAAATATTATTCTGAACAAAATATTTGTCTAAAGCTATAAAAATAAAGCATGTTTTAATTGGTTAATACTAACTCGCGAGGTGTTTATTTTGAAAACAAAGACTGTTAAAATAGGCAATGTTACAATCGGCGGTGGAAACAGAGTCGCAATTCAGTCCATGACCAATACCCCCACAACCGACATAGACGCGGTTGTAGGGCAGATAAACGCGCTTCATGCCACAGGGTGTGAGATTGTAAGATTTTCGGTGCCTGACGAAGAAAGCGCAAGGGCTGTTGAAATAATAAAGGCACGAACCGATATACCGCTGGTTGCGGACATACACTTTGATTATCGTTTGGCGATTATGTGTATAGAACGCGGCATTGATAAGGTCAGGATAAACCCCGGAAACATTGGAGGCGATGATAAAGCGCGGGCGGTTGCGAAAGCGGCGAGAGACAAAAACATTCCCATTAGAATAGGAGTAAACGGTGGTTCTCTGGAAAAGGGACTGCTTGAAAAGTGCGGCGGCGATTTGACGCGGGCAATGGTGGAAAGCGCAAGGCACCATGTTGAGATACTAAACCGTTTTGATTTTGACAACATAGTTTTGTCGATGAAATCATCAAATGTGATAAATACCGTTAAGGCGTATCGTCTGGCGAGTGAAGCCTTTGATTACCCTCTGCATTTGGGTGTCACCGAGGCGGGAACCGCAAGACAGGGGATAGTTAAATCCTCAATTGGAATTGGTGCGCTGCTGCTGGATGGTATCGGCGATACTGTAAGAGTGTCTTTGACAGATGATCCGATTGAAGAGGTGAAAGCAGCAAAGCTGATTTTGCAATCTCTTAATATGGGCGGCGACTGTGTTGAAGTAGTGTCGTGTCCCACCTGCGCCAGAACAAAGATTGATTTAATACCGATAGCCAATGCTGTAAACGATGCAGTTGGAAGCATAAACAAGAAGTTAAAGGTAGCCGTTATGGGCTGTGTTGTAAACGGACCCGGAGAGGCGAAGGATGCCGATATAGGAATTGCGGGCGGCGATGGCTGCGGCGTGTTGTTTAAACATGGCAGAATAATCAAAAAGGTCAGAGAGGACGATATTGTGTCGTGCCTGCTGGCGGAGATTAATAAAATGAAAGAGGATGAATAAATGACGCCGAGTGTTCTTGATATATTTGATAAAGTCACAGTTATGGAAAACTATGCCGTAAGGCTTTCAAGCTGCAAAATTTTGTCCTGCAATATAGATACGTCAAGTAATCAGATTACTTTATATCTTGAGGGTGACAAGCTGTTGCCTGTCGCGGACACGAAGCAGTTTATAGATATGACGAAAAAATCCTATGGCTTGAACGAGTTCGAAATATTTGTAAAATATCCCGAATGTGTTTTTTCCGAGGATTATTTCTCATATTTGCTTGACTCTTTTTTGAGTATGCACGATTCGGGCAGAGCCTTTTTGTCTGAAGCGGCAGGCGCTCTATCGGAGAATGTCTTGATTGTCAGCAACATTACGGGGACCGAAAGCATGCTTAAAAATATAGGGTTCGAAAAGTTTATGCGCGAGCATATCGCATTTGGACTTGGCATAAATGTGGCCGTAAGGTTGAATTTTGAGGACAGAGATTTAGAGGAATACCTAAAACGTCAAGCAGAGATAGAGCGGAGCATTGCTGCCGAATATGAGAAGACCGTAAAGACAGCGCCTCAAAAGGCTTCCGAGCAGTCTAAAACTAAGCAATTCGGAAAATATATAGACGAGGATCCGACACCTATAATCATGCTCACCGAAAATACGGGGCGCTGCGTGGTTGAGGGTGAGATAATTGATTTTGAGAGCCGCGATATTATGCGTGGCAACAGAAAGAATATATCAGTCAAGTTCTCGTTAGGTGACGATGAGTGGGCGGCAACCTGCAGCGCGTTTGGAAGCGCGGACAAGATGAAGCCGCTGTGCGATATGTTAAAGGAAGGGAACCTGCTGAAGGTTGCCGGAAATTATGAGTTTGATGACTACTTACATACTTACGTTATAAAAGTGAGCGCCGCCCTTTATAAGGAAAAGCCTCCGGTCAGAACAGATGATTATCCCAGAAAGCGCGTTGAGCTTCATATGCATACCAAAATGAGCGCCATGGACGGTGTTTCGTCGATTTATGATTTGGTGGAAAGAGCTTCATATTGGGGGCATCCTGCCATAGCCATAACCGACCACGGGGTTGCTCAGGGTTTCCCCGACGCGAGGAAAGCGGTGCAGGAGCATAATGACGTTAAAATGATTTACGGTATGGAGGGATATTTGCTGGATGATATCAACTCCGCAAAAATCAACGCTGTCCGTGAAATGAAAAAGGGCGAATATGTTGTGTTCGACTTGGAAACAACCGGACTCAGCGCCGACAATGATATGATAACGGAAATAGGAGCCACAAAGATTAAGGACGGCTTGATTATAGATAACTTTTCGCAGCTTGTAAATCCCGGTTGTGAAATATCCGAGGATATAACCAATCTTACGGGAATAACCAATGAGATGGTAAAGGATATGCCTAATATAGGCGAGGTTTTGCCGAGGTTTAAAAAATTTTGCGGCGATGCGGTAATGGTGGCGCACAACGCGAGATTTGATATGAGCTTTATATATGCCAATGCGAGGCGTTTGGGTTTATACTTTCCCAATAAGACGGTTGACACATTGAAAATGTCAAGAGAGCTTTTTCCGAACGAAAGGGAGCATAAGCTTGATATTATGTGCCGGCGTTTGGGAGTTGAGCTTAATAACCATCACAGGGCTGTCGCTGACTCTACCGCCACTGCGTATTGTTTTATAAAAATGATGGAAATGACGGAGTGGAAGACCGCTGCTGAATTAGATGCCCAAATTCCGGCGCTCCCAAAGGACGACCCGAGGGTAAAGGACAGAAAATACCATATAATTTTGCTCGCTAGGAATTATGTCGGTCTTAAAAATTTGTACAAGCTGATTTCAATGTCAAATCTTGATTATTTTTACAGACGTCCGGGTATACCAAAGAGCTTGCTCCATAAATATCATGAGGGTATAATTATAGGCTCCGCCTGCGAATCCGGTGAGCTTTACCGTGCGATTATAAACAAGAAATCGGATGAAGAGCTAAGAGAGATTGCGAAATTTTATGACTATTTGGAAATTCAGCCGCTTGGAAACAATGCGTTTATGAAGAGAAACGGTCAGGTCAAGGACGATGATGAACTGATTGAAATAAATAAAAAAATTGTCGCCATAGGCGATAGCGTGGGACGCAAGACTGTTGCTACCTGCGATGTACACTTTTTAGATCCTAAGGATGAGATGTATCGCCGTGTGCTTATGGGAGCACAGGGCTTTGAGGACGCGGATAATCAGGCTCCGCTTTATCTGAGAACTACCTCGGAGATGATGGATGAGTTCAGCTATTTAGGCGACAGGTGCGAGGAAATAGTGATTGACAACACATTGGAAATTGCCGATATGATTGATGATATACAGCCCGTAAAGGATGGCTCATACCCACCTACAATCGAAAACTGCGAGCAGGATTTGATTGATATGTGCCACAAAAAAGCACATGATATATACGGAGACATTTTGCCGCCGATAGTCGAGGAACGGATGGAAAGAGAGCTTGATTGCATAGTTAAATACGGATATTCGGTAATGTATATGATAGCTCATAAGCTGGTTAAAAAGTCAAACGAGGCGGGCTACCTTGTAGGAAGCCGCGGAAGTGTCGGCTCATCATTCGTGGCGTTTTTGTCGGGGATAACCGAGGTTAACGCGCTGTGTCCGCACTACGTTTGTCCGAAATGCAAATACAGCAAGTTTTATGAAAACGGCGAGTATCCAACAGGTGTGGATATGCCGAACAAAAATTGTCCAAAGTGCGGAACGCCTCTTAAAAAGGACGGTTTGACAATTCCGTTTGAAACATTTTTGGGATTTAAGGGTGACAAGGTTCCGGATATTGATCTTAACTTTTCAGGCGAGTATCAGGCGACAGCGCACAAGTATGTAGGGGAGCTGTTTGGAGAGGAATATGTCTTTAAAGCGGGTACAATCAGCACAATCGCGGACAAAACCGCAATAATGTTTGCTCGCAAATATTATGAGAAAAAAGAAATGTCTCCTCCCGAGGCGGAGCTTAAACGCATTTCAAAAGGTATTGTTGATGTAAAGCGAACCACCGGTCAGCATCCCGGCGGAATTATAGTGTGCCCGAAAAGCATGGATATTCATGATTTCACACCGATTCAGCACCCGGCTGACAAAAAGGAGTCGGATATAATTACAACACATTTTGACTTCCACTCAATACATGATAACCTGCTTAAGTTGGATATTCTCGGGCATGACGACCCGTCAACAATCAGAATGTTGGAGGATTTAACGGGTGTTAACGCTCTTGAAATACCTCTTGATGATCCTGAAACCATGAGTATTTTCAGCAGTACTGCGGCTCTTGGCGTAACTCCCGAGCAGATAGACAGTAAGGTTGGAACCTTCGGAGTGCCTGAGTTCGGAACAAACTTTGTACGCGGTATGCTTGTTGATACAATGCCGCACAGCTTTGTTGAATTGCTTATTATATCCGGTCTATCCCATGGAACCGATGTTTGGCTTAATAATGCTCAGGATTTGGTAAAAAATAATATCGCGACGCTTTCAGAGGTTATAGGACTTCGTGATGATATTATGACTTATCTCATCTTGCACGGCTTAAAGCCTGATATAGCGTTTAAGATAATGGAGTTTGTCAGAAAGGGCAGAGCAGCCAAAGAAGGTATGCCCGCGGAATTTGAAAATGCGATGAGGGAAAAAGATATTCCGGAATGGTATATAGAATCCTGCAAAAAAATAAAGTATATGTTTCCTAAGGCGCACGCTGCCGCCTATGTGATGATGGCGTTCAGAATTGCGTACTTTAAGGTGCATTACCCCACAGAATTTTATATGGCGTACTTTACCGTAAGAGCGGATCTTTTTGACGCGGCAATTATGGCAAACGGTGAAGAAAAGGTTATTCAGGAGATGAAAAAGATAAAGGTAAAGGGAAACTCTGCCACAGCCAACGAGAAAAACCTGTTTACAATTTTGGAAATATGCCATGAAATGTATGAGCGTGGCATTGATTTTGGTTCCGTGAGTCTGTATAAAAGCCATCCGTATAAGTTCAGCAAGGAAAACGGCAAGATAATACCGCCTCTTAACGCGTTTTCGGGAGTGGGAACAAGCGCGGCTGAGGCAATAGCCGAGGCGCGGAAGGACGGAGACTTTATGTCGGTTGAAGATTTAAAGACAAGATCCGGCGTTACCAAGACGGTTATAGATATTCTTTCTGAAAACGGGGTGCTGAGCGAGCTTCCCGAAAGCTCACAGATTTCATTTTAAGGAAGTGGTAGAAATATGAAGATTTATGGCAATAGTATTACACTCAAATATTCACAGATTTCATTTTAAGGAGGTAATCGAAATATGAGGAAAATAATTGGGTTAATATTGATTGTGTGTATAATTATGACTGCGGTTCCCGTTGCATACGCAAGCGGAATAACCGTATCGGATGATTTGCTGCCGATTAGATTTTTGAGCGAAATGTTTAATTTTTCCGTTGCATGGGATGAACAAAAGAACCTTGTTACGGTCACAAAATAAATTCATAGTTTAGGAGAATAATATGGACATAATTAAAAGCATTGCCGCAGAATTTAAAATTCAATTGTGGCAGGCGGAAAACACAATAAAGCTAATTGATGAGGGCAATACCATCCCTTTTATTTCCAGATACAGAAAAGAGGCCACGGGAGAGCTGAATGATGAAGTCCTGCGCGGCTTTAACGAAAGGCTTGCGTATCTTAGGAATATGATGGAACGAAAGGCGGATGTAAAGCGAATAATCGATGAACAGGGCAAGCTTACACCTGAGCTTGCGGCTGCGATAGACAAGGCTGAGAAGCTGAATGAGATTGAGGATTTATACCGCCCTTACAGGCCCAAACGAAAAACAAGAGCCACAATTGCAAAGGCAAGAGGGCTTGAGCCGCTGTCAGAGTTTATGCATTCGGGACTTTTTCCAGATTTGGAAATTGAAAAAAAGGCGGCGGAATATATAAACGAAGAAAATGAGGTATTAACGGCGGATGATGCGATAAGCGGAGCTATGGATATAATAGCCGAGGCGATTTCCGATGACGCCGGCTACAGAAAGAGGATAAGAGATATTACTTTTAAGACCGGCGTTATTAATTCAAGAGCTGTAAATTCGGAAGAGGAGTCGGTATATGAAATGTACTATGATTTCAGCGAGGGAGTGTCAAAAATTGCTCCTCACCGCGTTCTTGCGATAGACAGAGGCGAGAAGGAAAAATTTTTAAGCGTGGGGATAGCTCCCGATACCGACAGAATTTTAAGCTTTTTAAAGCGCAGGGAGCAGAGCGACGGGCATAAGTATCTTGAGGCGGCAATCGAGGACTCGTATAAGAGGCTGATTGCTCCGTCAATAGAGCGTGAGATCCGCGGCGAACTCACGGAGAACGCCCAAGAGCAGGCGATAAAGCTGTTTAAGACAAATTTGCGCAATCTGCTTATGCAGCCTCTAATAAAGGATAAGGTGGTAATAGGGCTTGATCCCGGCTATCGTACCGGCTGCAAGGTCGGTGTTGTTGACGGCACGGGAAAGGTTCTTGATACCGGTGTCATTTATATCACACATTCGGAAAGCCAAAAAAAGGCGGCGGCTGATTTTATGAAACAGCTTATTGCGAAGTACGGCGTTGATCTGATTTCAATCGGAAACGGAACCGCGTCTAAGGAGACTGAAATTTTTACAGCGGAGCTTATAAAATCCATTCCAAACTGCAAGGTTAAATATCTGATTACAAATGAGGCGGGAGCCTCTGTATACTCCGCTTCAAAGCTGGCGGCAGAAGAATTTCCCGATTTTGACGTAACACAAAGAAGCGCTGTTTCCATAGCGAGACGCATACAAGACCCTCTTGCGGAGCTGGTGAAAATAGAGCCAAAGGCGATAGGAGTTGGGCAGTATCAGCATGATATGAATCAGAAACGTTTGTCTGAGGCTCTCAGCGGTGTTGTAGAGGATGTTGTAAACAGCGTAGGTATCGACCTTAACACAGCCTCTGCGCCCTTGCTGGGCTATGTGTCGGGAATAAGCGGAGCTATCGCGAAGAATATTGTCACATACCGGGAGGAAAACGGGCGGTTTACCGATAGGAAACAGCTGCTCAAGGTCAGTAAGCTGGGACCTAAGGCGTTTGAACAATGTGCGGGATTTTTGCGTATTACGGACGGCAAAAATATTTTGGACAACACATCGGTTCACCCCGAGAGCTATGAGGCTGCAGAAAAGCTGCTTAATGAGTGCGGATATGACAGTATAGGAGACGGCTTGAGCGAGCTCAATGAAAAGGCAAAGGGCATCGGAATTAAGAGTCTTGCGGAAAGAATTGGCGTGGGAGTACCCACTCTAAAGGATATTATAAAGGAGCTTCAAAAGCCCGGTCGCGATCCAAGAGATGATATTCAACAGCCCATTTTAAGGCAGGATGTCATGAGTATAGATGACCTAAAGCCTGACATGATTATGACCGGAACCGTTAGGAACGTTATCGATTTCGGCGCATTTGTGGATATCGGCGTGCATCAAGACGGTTTGGTTCATATTTCACAGCTCTCAAATAAGTATATAAAGCACCCGACTGACGCTGTGTCAATCGGGGATGTTGTAAAAGTAAGAATATTATCGGTAGACTCCAAAAAGAAACGTATAAGCCTCAGTATGAAGGATATAGGAGAAAGCTGACGAAAAATAGTAATTATGTTGTGCTTGATTGTTGTGTATAATATTGAAAGCATCTGCGCAAGTCATGATACTTTAATTTAACAGCCCTGTGCCGCCACCGCACCGTCTGCTGCGGCGGTGGCAAGCTGGCGCAGGAGCTTTGTCCGGCAGTCTCCCGCCGCGTAAACCCCGTCTACAGCGGTTTTACAGTCCTCGCCGGCTATTACATAACCGTATTTGTCAAGTTCAACCTTTCCTTTCAGGAATTCCGTATTCGGTATTTGTCCTATCGCGACGAAAAGACCGTTAACCGCAAGCTCTGAACATTCGCCGGTTATTTTATTTTTTATAACTATCCCGGACAGCATTCCGCTGTCGTTTTTTATCAGTCCTTCAACCGTAGAATCAAGCACGAATTGTACGTTATCCATTTGCTTAAGACGCTTGACGGCTGCAACATCACCCCTGAATTCCGAGCGGCGATGTATAAGATAGACACGGCTACACAAGCCCGACAAAAATTCCGCGTCATCAAGAGCGGTGTTTCCGCCGCCGTAAACAGCTGTAACTTTATTTTTGTAAAAGGCTCCGTCACAATTTGCACAGTATGAGATACCATGTCCTATAAGAGCTTCCTCGCCGTCAATATCCATGGGTCTGTTTCTTGCGCCCGACGCGATGATTATTTGTTTGCAGTTATATTCCCTGTCGGTTGTCACAACCGTTTTGCGGTTCCCATGTATATTAATATCCGTGACCTTGCCGTATTCTACTTTTCCTCCGTGTTCAAGAAGCTGCTCATACACCTGTGTGGCAAAGTCAAACCCGGAAATACTTTTTATCCCGGGATAATTTTCCACACGCCCCGAATTTATTATTTGTCCGCCGTATGTTCCGCTCTCTAAGATAACGGCATTTTTGCCGCGGCGCGCAAGATAAATACCGGCAGTCATTCCGGCGGTTCCGGCTCCTATGATTACTGTGTCGTATGTCATATTACTTAATAAAATCAAGCAGCTGCTGCTTAGGCATTGCTCCGACAGTCTTTTTAACAGGCGCTCCGCCATTAAACAAAATCAGCGTGGGGATGGACATAACTTCATATTTCGCTGCTATACTCTGCTGCTCGTCCACGTTCACCTTGCCAACCTTAATGCCTGAGACCTCCTCCGCGATTTCGTCAACAATAGGCGAAACCATTCGGCATGGTCCGCACCATGATGCCCAAAAGTCAACCAGCACAGGTTTTTCCGAATTTATAACCTCTTGTTCAAAATTTTCATTGGTTAATATGATTACAGACATTTTATCGACTCCTTTGTTTTATTATTCTATTATTTTATTTGCCGCGGCTTTTCTTACAAGCTCTATAATATTTACATTACCCATGGTTCCGCTTACGGTTATTCTTGTCATATTCATCACTCCATCGCGGGGAATATTAACCTCGTAATCTATATCACTCGTGTCATCGCCTACAAGGCATTGAGCCGTATAGCCCGCCTTTTTGGCGGATTCGATATTCGAAGCGGAGTACGAGCCATAGGGATAGGCTATCATATCACAGGTGTTTCCGACATTTTTTTCTATAAGATATTTAGATTTTCTGAGCTCATAGCTCACGGTATCGCTGTCCAGATTTCCAAGCATTACATGGTCGTTTGTGTGTGACTGAATATCAATAAGCCCGCTGTTATACATTTCCTTTGCCTGCTCCCATGTAAAGTGGCTGTAGTTAACCTTTCCCTCTCCGGCAATCTCGCCTACCGTGTCGGTGACAACAAATATTGTAGCGGGAATATTCAGCTCCTTAAGAATCGGATACGCCACTTCATAGTTGGATAGATAGCCGTCATCAAACGTGACAATTATAGGATTTTGGGGTATGACCTCAGAACCATCCGTACAGTTGACAAATTCAACGTAATCTCTGAGACTTATGGGTGTATATTGTGTTTTTATCGCTGTCATATGCAGCCTGAAGTCCCTCGGCGATATAATGGAAATCGCGTTTGTCATGTCAAATTCGTCTGATATGTGGTGATAAAGCAGTATAGGCACCTTTACTGTTTCCGCTTCCGGCGTACCCGCCTTTATTTCACTCGGCACAGCGGAAGGCGCCGGTGTTTCGGTTGGTTTTGCGGTTGGCTCGGGCGTGCTGTTGGGATCAAGTGTTGGCTCAGGTGTGGCGTTGGGGTCTGCCGTGGGCGCTGTCGTGGGCGCCGGGGAAGGCGTCGAGTAAAGCTCGTTTACCCATGCCGGTGCGCCCGAGGATGAGCTGTCGGCAGTACCGCTTTCTTTTTCGGATGTACTTGCGGCTGTTCCGAAAGTCGTATTTTTATTGTTATTGTATCCGTAATTATCCGCCATGGCTATACCGCCAAAACAAAATGTAAAGGCGGTCAGTATAACTGTACCTATTATAATCAAAGCTGATTTCTTCATAATTCATCCCCCGATATATAGTATTTGTTCAAAAATCTTTTTTATTAAAGTCTTTTTATTAAATATACTTTTATTTTAAGGTTCTTTCTATGACGCTTATAAACTCATCATTGTTCTGCGAGCCGATGATGTACCTAAGCAATGTTTCGGTGACCTCGGAGGTGTTTTGACCCATAAGCGCGCGCCGTATGCGCCATACTGCCTCTTTTTCGCGCTGAGTGAGCAAAAGCTCCTCTTTTCTGGTTCCTGACTTCGCTATGTCTATCGCCGGAAATATTCGGCGTTCCTGCAGCTTTCTGTCAAGATGAACCTCCATGTTTCCCGTGCCCTTAAATTCTTCATAAATCATATCATCCATACGGCTTCCCGTCTCGATAAGAGCTGTCGCAAGAATTGTCAGACTGCCGCCCTCTTCGATATTTCTTGCCGCGCCGAAAAATCTTTTGGGCTTGTAAAGAGAGCCGGGGTCAAGCCCGCCGGACAGGGTTCTGCCTGTCGGAGCTATTGTCAGGTTGTAGGCTCTCGCGAGTCTTGTGATACTGTCAAGCAGGATTACAACGTCTTTTTTGTGTTCCACGAGCCTTTTGGCACGCTCCAGAACAATTTCCGCAACCTTTGTGTGGTTTTGAGGTTCTTCGTCAAACGTTGAAAATATAACATCACCGTTTATGCTTCTCTGCATATCGGTAACCTCCTCGGGACGTTCGTCGATGAGCAGAACGATAAGCTTAACATCGGGATTGTTGGTAGTTATGCTGTTCGCTATATTTTTCAGCAGCGTTGTTTTGCCCGCCTTCGGCGGAGCAACTATTATGCCTCTCTGACCTTTTCCTACAGGTGCGATAATATCTATGATGCGCATTGAATAGTCTGTTCTGCCCGTCTCAAGCCTGAGCCTTTCCGTGGGATAAATAGGTGTCAGATCCTCAAACGCCTTTCTGCGTATTGAAGCGTCAACCTTATCGCCGTTTACAGACTGGACATACAGCAAGGCTTCGTATTTTTCCCCCTCGTGCTGCATGCGGGTGTTTCCCTTAATGTGGTCGCCGGTTTTCAGGCGAAATCTTCTTATCTGAGCCTGCGGAACATATACATCATCCGCTCCCGACTGGTAATTGTCGGATCTTAAGAAGCCGTAGCCGTCCTCCAGAACCTCCAATATGCCTTCCTTAATGTTTGTTCTACGAACCGGGTCACTGTATTCTGTGCTTTGCGTTTTGCCGTGCGGTGTGTGATTTTTTTCGTGTTTATTCACGCTTTTATCGGAGTTCGTTTCGGCGGAAGCTGCTTCGGCGGGAGACACTTTGACGGGAACCGCTTTTTCTTCGGGTTTGGAGTGCTCTGTCTGCGTTTGATTATTCAGGTGATTTCTAACCTCTTCCGCAAGCTCCTTTTTCTTTAGTTTAAAAATACCCTTTATGCCCAAGGATTTGGCGTATTCCCTAAGTTCGGAAATCTTCATTGAGTCTATTTTGTTTAATTCCTGTTTGCTTGTTGCCTTTGTATTCATTATTCTCCTCCTAAACTCAGATTGTCATAATCCGTGGGTGATACCAGGGTTACAATCGGATTGTTTTCATACATATTTTTGGTAAGTGTTGATTCGGAAATATATTTTTGTGTCAGCGGGTTTTGTCTGAGTGGCGTTACGGCGTATACAAGCGCCAAAATCAGGTAAATTATCAGTATGCTTTCGCAAATCCCGAAGATAACGCCCATACCGCGGTTAAAAAATCTTATTACCGGAAGCCTTGACATAATATCGAACAGCTTTCCGATTATAAAAATCAGAAGCCTTACGACAATAAACACGCTGATAAAAGAAATAATATTTATTACAAGATTGCTTATAAATCCGGTCAGCGCGTCTTCAACAACGATTTGCCCGTTTGCCACCATGCTTTGCATATATCCGGGCAGAGATGACTCAGAAAGCAAATTGCCCGCAAGTCCCGGCTCCACATATTTTGTTTGTATCACAGAACCTATGGCGCTGCCGATCGAGCTGTACATTATGATATTCTTAATATAAGGATAAAGCGCATATGCGAGTATTATGCTGAGAATAAATGCAGCAACACGATATGCGGACTTTAAAAATCCGTTTTTGTAACCGCGCCATATAAATATTATAAATATAGCAGCCGTCAATATGTCAATCAAAATCTGACCTCCCTAAATATTTTAATATCTATCTTACCCGTACAATGTCAGCCTTGTTACCGCCGAGAACCAAGACATTGCGGTTGTTTCCGTATATACCTATGCTCATTATATCATGCGTAATCTCAACACGTTTTTTAAGCCTGCCTTTACAGCTTATATGCATTACACTTCTGGATGTAGAGGCAACAATCATATCATCATTGCAGGAAACCTGCGTTATGCTGTCGCTGCTTGTGTAGCTTCCCAATAGCTTTCCCCTGTTATTGTATATTTCAAGAACCGAATTTCCTCTGCTGTCCTTGCAGTGGAAAACAAGGTAGTCGCAGTTTTCGACATAGTACGATACCGGCGATTTGCCCGCCAAATCTATTTCATAGCCGCAATTTCCTTTCTTGTTTATTCCATACACTTTATTTTGAGCTACGGCAATAATATTGTCTCTATTATCAAATGTGACCTTTGCTACAAGAGAGTCCTCGCATACATAACAGCCGGTTTCCTTTCCGTTTGAAATATTAATGATATGTATTTTTGAATATGTTTCGTCTCCATCACTCATCATCTGCGCCGCCGCGACCGATTTGCCATCGCTCGATATATCAATATCGATTATATATCCTTCACCGCTGTTCCATTTAAACAGCTCGTCGCCTTTTTTGTTATAAACCACCACAGAGCCCTTGTAGCCCTCCTCCGCTATCGCGGCAGCAACAATTCCGTTTTTGCTAACCTTTGCCGATAGAATATCCGTGGTTATGGGATATGTTATTATGTTTTTGCCCTTTAGGTTATACAGGTTAAGACTGTTGCTTCCGTCAAGATCCGCAAGCAGCATATATTTTCCCGAAATACTGACGGAGGGGTTTGTGAGCGTCATCTGTCGGGACCACTTCTCGCTGCCCTTATTATTTACCAGCTTAATACCGTTGTTGTTAAGCAGCAGTATATCGTTTCCAAAGGCATAATGTATGTATTGCCCGCCTGTGTCAAATTCAATATCCGAATACGAGCGATATGTGGTGTTTGGTATGACCACAATATTCACAAACAAGGCAAGGAGTATCGCGAATACAGCTACGATAAAGCACAAACGCATGGCGTTAACGCGTATATTCCTGCCCTTGTATTTAAAGGTTTTAATATTGGATTTGTCCAGCTTTTTGATAAAATTCAGCAAAGCGGCAAGCTTGTTCTTAACAAACTCAAACACTTGAGAAAAACTGAATTCCTTATTTATATCAAATTTCATATTGGGTCACCCTATTATAAATATACTTTTTTCAAAAACAGTCCCTGCGGCGGAGCGGTTAAACCGCCTAATTTTCTGTCGCCGCTTTGTATTATAGCGGGAATTTCATCCGCTGCTATCTTTCCACAGCCCACATCGGTCAGCGTGCCTACTATTATGCGAACCATATTATATAAGAACGCGTCTGCCTCAATCGTTACGGTAATCAGCGACGGGTTTTTCGCGTCTTGCTCTACATCGCATATCCTTACTGTGCGAACGGTTGTGTTTTGTTGTCCGCCGCTTGCCATGAACCCCTTAAAGTCATGAGTTCCCACAAAATACTCCGCGGCAGACCTCATACTTTCAAAATTGAGTCGATATGGATAATGCCAGCTATACCTGTTAAGAAAAGGATTTTTAAAAACTCCGTTCTGTATTTTGTAAATATATTGCTTTCCCTTAACGGAAAAACGAGCGTTAAAATCCTCATTGACCTCCCATGCCTCCAAAGCGGAAATGTCGGAGCCAAGACGGTAGTTGACGGCGTATGGAAGTCTTTCGGGAGGAATTTTAGAACTTGATTTAAAGTTCAAAATATAGTCGAGAGCATGAACCCCCGCGTCGGTTCTGCTGCATCCCGTTACCCTTATCCTTTCGCCGCATGCCTCGGAAAGAGCGTTTTCAATCGTTTCCTGAACGGTGACGGCGTTTTTCTGATACTGCCATCCGTGATAGTTGGTGCCATCGTATGTAATTCGCATTGCATAATTCTTCATAATCAAAAACTTCCGAATATAAAATTTAATGTAATAATTATAACGAGCAAAACCGCCGTATACAGCCAGCCAAGAAAATCAACACGGGTAAGCTTCAGCTCGTACAGCCTTGTCCTGCCTTCGCCGCCGTGGTAGCATCTGCATTCCATAGCTGTGGCAAGCTCATCCGCTCTGCGGAATGCGCTTATAAACAGCGGTATCAGTATGGGAACCATTGCTTTGGCACGGCTGAATATATTTCCGCTGTCGATAGACGCGCCTCTTGCGGTCTGCGCTTTCATTATTTTATCGGTTTCTTCAAGCAGCGTCGGAATAAACCTAAGCGCTATCGTCATCATCATTGCTATTTCGTGGGCGGGTACATGAATTTTCTTAAACGGCTTCAGCAGATATTCTATTCCGTCCGTAAGAGCGATAGGCGAGGTTGTCAGCGTAAGCAGCGAAGCTCCCAGTATAAGAAAAATCAAGCGCAGCACCATAAACGCCGCCGATCTTATGCCCTCTTTGGTTATTGTAAATATCCAAAAGCTCCATACCGGGGTACCTGAGGACAGAAACAGGTTGAACAAACCCGTGAATATAATAAACAGCAAAATAGGTCTCAGACCTCTTATCAAGTATTTTGGAGACAGCCTTGATACAAGCACGCACAAGCACAGGAATAAAGCGAGCGCCGCGTACCCGATGAAGTTCCGTACAAGGAACACCATTATGACGTATGCTATTATTATCAGAATTTTTGTTCGGGGATCAAGCCGATGTATAAATGAATTTCCCGGAAAGTACTGACCCAGAGTTATATCTTTAAGCATCAAATCTGCCTTTCAAAAATTATTTATGATAAAAGCGGGATCAGAACACGGTATGCGTCCTCAGTGGTATAAATTCCCCTTGGTATATCAAGACCCGAGTCTCTGAGCCTGTCCATCACCTTTGTGATTTGAGGAACGTTAAGCCCGATTTCCTGTAATCTTTTACTTTGGCTGAATATTTTATCGGGGGTGTCAAGCATCTCTATTTTACCGCTGTTCATGACAAGAATTTTGTCTGCCGCCTTTGCAACATCCTCCATGCTGTGCGATACAAGCAAAACGGTAAGGTCAAGTCTTTTATGCATATCCGCTATCTTAAACAATATCTCATCCCGTCCCGCCGGATCAAGACCGGCTGTCGGCTCGTCAAGTATAAGAACCTTTGGGTTCATTGCCAGAACACCCGCAATTGCCGCACGCCGTTTTTGTCCTCCGGACAGGTCAAAGGGCGATTTTTCCAAAAGATTTTCCGGAAGACCTACCATGTTTGCGGCAAAGCATGCTCTCTCTTTTGCCTCTCTTTCGGAAAGTCCCATGTTAAGCGATCCGAAGCATATATCCTTTAAGACCGTTTCTTCAAATAACTGATATTCGGGATACTGCATCACAAGCCCGACCTTAAAGCGTATATCGCGTATATTTGTACTTTTGTCCGAAATGTCCTGCCCATCAATAAAGACCCTTCCGTCTGTCGGCTTCAAGAGACCGTTCATCATTTGTATCATTGTAGACTTGCCGGATCCGGTGTGTCCGATAATGCCGATAAACTCTCCGGCGCCTATGCTAAGGCTTACGTTATCGAGAGCCTTTTTCTCAAACGGACCGCCCTGCATGTATGTATAGCTTACATTTTCAAGTCTGATCATAATCATCGACCTCCGTGTGCCGTTTGATTTTTCGAAGCAGCTCCACCGCACATTCTTTGTCGTTTAAAATCCGTGTGTTTATGTCAAAGCCACGCTTGTTCAGCATGTAAGCAAGATAGGTGGACTGTGGTGTGTCAAGTCCCAGCTTTGCCAATCTGTCAACCTGCGGAAATATTTCTCTCGGTGTTCCTTCAATTGCGATTTTGCCGCCGCTCATTACAACAACTCTGTCCGCTTCTACAGCCTCATCCATATAATGGGTGATAAGTATGACCGTTATTCCTTTCTCACGGTTCAATTTTTTAATTGTTTCAATGACCTCTCCTCTGCCCTTTGGGTCAAGCATTGCCGTGGGCTCGTCCAGCACCAGTATTTCAGGCTCCATTGCAAGCACACCGGCAATAGCAACCCTCTGCTTTTGACCGCCGCTCAGCATATGCGGCGCGTGACGTTTAAACGCCGTCATTCCCACGGTCTCAAGTGCGTCATCAACTCTGCGACGTATTTCCTTTTCGGGGATGCCGAGGTTCTCAGGAGCAAATGCGACATCCTCTTCAACTATCGTGGCAACCATCTGGTTGTCGGGGTTCTGAAATACCATTCCGACTTTGCGCCGTATGTTTAGCAGACTATCCGCATTACTCGTGTCAATCCCATCAACCTCTACACATCCTTCGGTTGGAGTCAAAATAGCGTTAAAGTGCTTTGCGAGGGTGGATTTACCCGAACCGTTGCGTCCCAGAACCGCCAAAAACTCACCGCGCTTAACACGGAGGCTTATGTTATCAAGAACTCTCGTTCGCTCTTTTGTTTCCCCGTCAATATATTCGAATACCAAATTGTCGGCAGTAATAATATTATCCATTTATTCAGCTTCTCCAAAAAAACTAATCCTTCTGCCACCGTGCCGAGTAGCCGCAGGGCAACACAAGTCCGCCGTTTGTAATGGGCAAACCCACCTCGCCGACATCCACACGACCGCCAAATTTTTTGCATATTGTAAGATTATAAATGTTATTCATAACACTGCCCGAAAGTCCGGTAGTGTAGGAGTTTACCAGAAAGAAAAGGGGATCATCCGAGAGCACATCCATACAGAGCGAAATCAAACCGAAAAGCTCGTTTTCAATTTTCCAAACCTCCCCGCCGGGACCTCTCCCGTAGGAGGGGGGATCCATAATAATTCCGTCATACTTTCTGCCGCGGCGGATTTCCCGTTCGACAAATTTTTTAACATCGTCAACAATATAACGTATAGGACGATCCGCAAGACCCGAAAGTACGGCGTTTTCCTTTGCCCATGCCACCATACCCTTTGCCGCGTCCACATGGCAAACGCATGCGCCCGCGCTTGATGCGGCAATGCTTGCGCCGCCGGTGTAAGCAAAGAGATTAAGAACATTGACCTCGTTCCGATTTCTGCCGCTTGATTTGATAATATAGGAAAACCAGTCCCAGTTTGCAGCCTGCTCCGGAAACAGTCCGGTATGCTTGAAACCCATGGGCTTTATGCCGAACTTAAGCTCACGATAGCCAATTGTCCAAGAGGGGGGCAGCTTTTTAAAGCTCCGCCATTTTCCGCCTCCTGCATTGCTGCGTATATATTTTGCATCGGCTGCCTTCCAAAGCTCTGATTTATCGTTTTCATCCACTGTCCACACAACTTGCGGGTCAGGCCTGACCAGTATGACGTTTCCCCAGCGTTCTAACTTTTCGCCTTTGGACGCATCTATAAGCTCATAATCCTTCCAGCGGTCAGATAAAAACATAAGCAGCCTCCGAATATAAACAAATTTGGGTACAAACACCCATACTATGCTACCATTTTACCACGCTCTGTCCAAAAAGTCAACCAATAAAATTATCATTATTTGCCGACATACAATGCTTGACTTTTTTTGTAAATATGAGTATAATTACTAAAGCTGATGATTGCGGGGTGAAATTGTGGCGGACAAGGAGAAAAATGAAAGGGTTGTGGCTCAGAACAGAAAGGCATTTCACGACTATTTTGTTGATGAGGAATATGAGGCGGGTATTGAGCTTTTCGGTACGGAGGTAAAGTCCGTCAGAATGGGCAAGATAAACTTAAAGGACAGCTATGTTTCCCTTAAAACCGGTGAGGCGATTTTAATAGGTGTTCATATCAGCCCGTATGAGCACGGCAATATTTTTAACCGTGACCCCGAACGCTCAAGGCGTTTGCTGCTCCACAGACGCGAGATTAATAGGCTTATCGGACTGACTCAGCAGCAGGGCTATACCCTGATACCGCTCAAGGTTTATTTTAAGGGTCAGCTGGTAAAGGTGACTGTTGGGTTGTGCCGAGGTAAGAAAAATTATGATAAGCGGGAGCAGATGGCAAAGCGTGATGCTCAGCGTAATATGGAAAGAGCAATAAAAAATTACAGATAGATTATCGGGAGGTTGATTTATAATGACGATAAAGGAACTTCAATCAGCAATGATTGCGGCGATGAAGGCTAAGGAAAAGACAAGAAAGGACACGATTTCAGGCCTTATCGCGGCGGTTAAGAAGGCGGCAATCGATCAGGGCTGCCGTGATGATATTCCCGACTCAATGGTTGACGCGGTTGTGCTTAAAGAGCTTAAAACCGCGAAGGAACAGGTGGAAACCTGTCCGGCGGACAGAACAGAGCTGCTGGAAGAGTATAAAGAAAGAGTCGAGATTATAAGCGAGTTTGCACCGAAGCAGCTTAGCGAGGAGGAAATCAAGGCTGTTATAATCGAAAAATTCGCAGATGTTGTTGCCACGAAGAACAAGGGCTTAATCATGAAAAATGTTATGGGAGAGCTTAAGGGCAAGGCGGACGGCAAGCTGATAAATAAGATTGTCGCTCAGCTTTGCGGGTAGGTTATATTATGATAATAAAAACCTTTGACATGAGTGTGGACGGTCTTTCCGATACTGCGGAAAAGCCAAAGCTTACATCATATATTTTAGATAATGAGCTTGTAGGGAGAACCTATGTTAAAAAGCGACCGGCTGTGATTGTATGCCCGGGAGGCGGGTATAAGTCTCGGTCTGTCAGAGAGTCGGAAGCTATCGCGCTCAGATATTGTGCAGCCGGTTTTCACGCGTTTTTGCTTGATTATTCGGTAAACCCGGCGGAGTGGCCTATTCCGCAGCGCCAGCTCTCAAAGGCGGTAATTACCGTCAGGGAAATAGCGGATGAGTACCTGATTGATAAAAACAATGTTTATGTATGCGGTTTTTCAGCCGGAGGACACCTCGCGGCATCGCTGGGCGTACATTATGATAATCCGATAATATGTGACGGATCAGGTACCGAAAACGGGGAAAACAGACCCGACGGTTTAATCCTGTGTTATCCGGTTATAATTGATGACGAGGGAAAAACACATGAGGGTACAAAGCAAAATTTTGTGGGTGGAAATCCGAAAAATCTGCAATATTTTGGACTCGACAGATTTGTTAATAAGAATACGCCAAAATGCTTCATATGGCATACCTTTGAGGATAGCTCGGTACCGGTTTTAAGTTCAATGCGGTTTGCGTCCGCTTTGCTTGAAAATGAGGTTGAGTATGAGCTGCATATCTTTCCAAAGGGAAAGCACGGTCTTGCGCTGGGGAATATGCTGACAGCGTGTGAGCCTAAGCATTTGGAACCTGCGGCGGCCGAATGGATGGATTTATCCATAAGGTGGCTGTACAGTCAGACAAACATGGGGATGTAAAGGTTTCGACAGGGTTGTAGAGGCTTGAGGAGCGAGTCGTGGCGGGAACCACGTTAAAAGCCCAACTTAAAATTAAACGCTAACAATAATAGAGTAGCTTTAGCTGCCTAATCGCAGCTTGTCCGCTTAGGCTTACCGCAGGCTTAATTCCGGGCATCAACGATGCGGTGAACGTGAGGCGGGAAAGCTTTGACCCGTCCATGCAATTATGAAGCTACCGAGTGTGTCGGTTTGTCAACGGACCTGCGCATAAGGGAATTTTAACCATTGACTACACTCGTAGCGCCTCTTGAGGATACTTCTTTGGACAGGAGTTCGATTCTCCTCATCTCCACCAAATATAACAAAACACACTTCAAACACATTTGTCGAAGTGTGTTTTTTGCGTAATTAAGCGGAGAATCGAACTCCCATGCGCCGCAGGCAATAGTTCGATGCGTAAGCATCGTGAAGCGTTATTGCGAGCGCCGTTTGAGATAATTAATGAAATAGCCAAAAAGCGAGTAAAACGCTTCGATTCTCCTCATCTCCACCAAAATTGAAAAACACACTTCAAACACATTTGTCGAAGTGTGTTTTTTGCGTGTCAACAAACCGTTAGAAACTTTTTCCCCGCTCGGATCCGGCGAGGGCGAGTGACCACACCTGTCAAGGTGTATATGTTTTATAAAAAGTAGCAGGAGTAAGCCACTATGCAAGGTTTGGCACCCCGCCCGGGTTCGGCGAGCGGGAGTGACCGGAGCTGCGCAGCAGGTTCGTGCCTTTAAAAGTAGTCCCTCTTATCGGATAAACGAGGTCACAAATCATTAACATGGTGATGTATGCTGGGTCTGGCACGGAAACGGCAGTCCGTCAGGACAAAAAAATCAGGAATAAGGATATAAAGAAAGTGAGTAATCAGCTATTAACATCTTCTTGCCCTTACAGGGCAGTCGCCTGCGCGCCTCACGTGTTCGCTGCGCTCACCTACCGAAGCTTGCATTGCCGCTTAAGAAGCGGCAGTAAAAAGGCAAAGACGCGAAAGCTTTGCCGCGCAGCAGGTTCGTGCTTATAAAGCAGTCCCTCTTATCGGATAAACGAGGTCACAAACCATTAACATGGTGATGTATGCCGGGTCTGGCACGGAAGCAGTAAGCGGCTACGCTTAAAGTAAATGGATTTTGGAATAAAAGAAAGTATAAGTCTATTCATTAATTACATCTTGCCCCTATAGGGCAGTCGTCTGCGCGCCTCACGTGTTCGCTAACGCTCTTTTAAGGAAGCTCTTGGTCAAAATTGCTTTGCAATTAATCAAGGAAGC